>NZ_VSRQ01000012.1:0-182382 GCF_008121305.1 Actinomadura decatromicini
GCCGGGCTGGTGACCACAGCCCGCCCTATGGTTCTGGGTCGATCGTCGGGCTGGGACTCGTGGCCACGGCCCCGTGGCTCTGAGTCGATCGCCGGGCGGCCGGGCTGGTGACCACAGCCCGCCCTATGGTTCTGGGTCGATCGTCGGGCTGGGACTGGTGACCACGGCCCCGTGGCTCTGAGTTGATCGCCGGGCGGCCGGGCTGGTTGGGCTGGTCGGGCTAGGACTCGTGGAGGCAGGCGGGCCAGCCTCGGCTGAGGAGGTCGATGACGATGTCGAGGGTGCGGCGCGGGTCGGGGGTGTTCCGCGCCAGGTCGGGGATCTGCAGGACGTAGCGCGCCAGGAGCCGCGCGGTGAGGTCGTCGGCGGGGAGGCCCGACTCCTCGGCGATGGCGGCGGCGAGGGCGTCCTGGCCGTTCGTCCAGGAGCGGAGCGCGTAGTCGCGCAGGTCCGGGGTGGCGCTCACCAGGTCGAGGACGCGCTGCTCCGCGGGCGTGGGGTCCTCCTTGAACGGCCCGCGCTGGGAGAGGAGGCCGCGCAGCGCGTCCAGGACGGTCTGGCCCGGCGCCCGGTCGTGGACGGCGTCGGTCAGGGACGCGATCCTGGCCGCCCGATCGCCGGGGAAGACCAGGCTGACCTTGCCGTCCGGGAAGTACTTGAACAGGGTCGCGATCGAGGTGTCGGCGGCATCGGCGATCTCACGGACACCCACGTTGTCGTAGCCGCGCTCGGTGAACAGCGCGACCGCGGCCTCGATGATGGCCCGCCGGGTCTGGGCCTTCTTGCGTTCGCGCAGGCCCGGGGGCCCGGCCGGGGCCGCGGACCGTGCGACCGCCGGGGCCCGGTCGGACGCCGGACGGCTCAGCTCGGGAGCGGGCCACCCGTTGGCCAGCAAGGTGAACGCGGCCTCGATCACGCGACGCGGATCGTCCTGCCCACGCGGCCGCAGCCGATCCAACGCAAACCGCGCAACAGCCCGCGCCGCAACCTCCGCCCGCGCCGCGTGATCCGTCCGCGCGGCGACATCGGGCCACGCCGTGTCATCCGTCTGCGCCGGGTCATGCGCCTGCGCGCCGAGATCCGTCTGCGTGGTGGCGTCCGTTTGCGGAGTGCTCGCGTCCGGGCCTCCGCGCGGCGAGTCGTCCGGGGCCGGGGCTTGCGGCTCTGTTTCGGTCAGGGCTTGGGCCAGTTCTCTCTCGTGGTCCAGCCACATTCGGTCGGCGTAGTCCTGGAGGGCCGGGGTGCTGGTGACGAGTTCGGCGAACGCGGCCGTTCGCGGGTCGGCGGAGCGTTCGCGGAGCCGGGCCAGTCGCCAGTCGCGCAGGGCGTCCAGCGGCGGGACGCCCTCGGGACGGTCGCGCACCGCCGACACCAGGGCGGCCCGGATGTCGTCGTCCCGGTCGAAGACCAGGGACTCCTTGGTCGGGAAGTGCTTGAACAGGCCGCTCGTCGACACATCGGCGGCCTCGGCGACGTCCTTGACGCTGACCTGGTCATAGCCGCGTTCGAGGAACAACTCCAGCGCGGCGTCGGCGATCGCCTGCCTGGTCCGTGCCTTCTTGCGCTCCCTGCGCCCCATGGTCGCCTCGGTCATGCCGCCAGTCTAGCGCTGCGCGCAGAACCACTCTCAGAGTAGAGTCGTTATAGTTTTTGAATGAGACCACGAGTATGCTCGTTTCCATTCTGCTTCGGAGGTGATCGGCCATGACGACGACGGCCGTACCGCAGGCGTTCGCCCGCACCGGACGCGAAATCCGCGTCATCTTGTTAGGCGTCATGCTGGCGATGCTGCTGGCGATGCTCGACAACGCGATCGTCGGCACCGCGATGCCCACGATCGTCCGGGACCTCGGCGGCCTCGACCACATGGCCTGGGTCGTGACCGCCTACACGTTGATGACCGCGATCTCCACACCGGTGTGGGGCAAGCTGGGCGACCTGTTCAGCCGCAAGACGGTCTTCCTGACCTCGATCGCGGTGTTCCTGGTCGGGTCGCTGCTGTCCGGGGCGGCCTGGTCGATGACCGCCCTGATCGGGTTCCGCGCGCTGCAAGGGCTCGGGGCCGGCGGCCTGATGGTCGGCGCGTTCTCGATCATCGGCGCGCTGGTGCCGCCTCGGGAGCGGGGCCGCTACCAGGGGATGACCGCGGCGGTCATGGCGATCGGCACCATCGGCGGCCCGCTGCTCGGCGGGATGGTCGCCGACCAGTTGAGCTGGCGGTGGGCCTTCTACCTCAACCTGCCGCTCGGCCTGCTGGCCTTCGGATGGTCGGCGATGCTCCTGGACCTGCCCGCGACCCGCCGGAAGGTCACGATCGACTACGCCGGGATCGGGGCGCTGGCGATGACCATCGGGGCGCTCGTCCTCGCGGCGACGTGGGGCGGCGTCCAGTACGCGTGGACCTCGGGACCGATCCGTGGCCTGGCCGCACTGGCGATCACGGGTGCGACGATGTTCGTGCTGGCGGAGCGGCGGGCCGCCGACCCAGTCATCCCGTTGCGCATGTTCGCCAGCCGCAACTTCACTCTCGCCTCCGCGCTGTCGCTGGTCACGGGTGTGGTGATGTTCGCCGGGGTGCTCTATCTGCCGCTGTTCCAGCAGACCGTCCAGGACGCGTCCGCCTCGTCGTCCGGGCTCCTGCTGCTGCCGATGATGATCCCGATCCTGTTCACGACGCAGCTCGTCGGACGGGTGATGAGCGGGACCGGCCGGTACAAGATCTTCCCCGTCCTGGGCGGCGTGGCGCTCACCGCGGGCGCGGTCTGGCTGTCCGCCGTCGACGCCGGAACCGGCCGCTTGGCCACGGGCGCCGCCATGGCGCTGCTCGGCCTCGGTCTCGGGCTGACCATGCAGCTGACCGTCACCATCGCGCAGAACAGCGTCGACATGACCGACATAGGCGCGGCCTCCGGCACCGTCACCCTGTTCCGCACGATCGGCGGCTCACTGGGCATAGCCGCGTTCGGCGCGATCTTCACCCGCTCACTGGACGGCCGCACCCCCGCCGCGGGCCCCGCCTACCTGGACGCCGTAGCCCACGGCACCGCGAAAATCTTCCTGGCAGTAGCCGCGGTGAGCGCCACCTGGCTGACCATCTCCTGGCTGATCACCGAACACCCCCTACGCACCGCCCCCGCCTCCAAGCCCGATGAGAGGCCCGCCCCGATCCCGATGACTCAGTCCGCTCGCTGAACTCTGTGCCTCGCCTCGGCGCCCCCGCCGGGGTTCAGGCGTGGAAGGCGTCCGACGCGGGAGTGCCCAGCGGGTCAGGGGGTGCCGAGCATTAGGGTTTTGCCGGTTTTGTAGAGGTGGGCGGGGACGCGGGCGGGGTCGAGCAGGTGTTGGAAGGCGACGCCCAGGTCGAGGGCCACGGCCAGGGCGGCGCGGTCGTCGGCGGCCAGGCCGTCGGTGGGTTCGAGTTCGCTGGCCATCTGGGCGCGGCGTTCGGCGTACCAGTCGGCGATGCGCCAGCCCGCGGCGTAGTCGCGCATGCCGTAGAGCCAGAACTCGACGAGGAGCAGGGCGAGGCGCCGGGGACGGTCGTCGGGGGCGTGGCGGGTGGGACGGTCGGTGGGGTCGGCGTCCTCCTCGGCGGTGCGGATCTCGTCGCAGACGTCGCTGCGGGACGGATCGCTGGTGAAGCGCTCCATCAGGGCCAGCAGCAGGTCGGTCTTGCCCGCGAAGTTGGAGTAGACGGCGCCCTTGGTGAGGCCCGCGGCCGACGCGATGTCATCGAGAGAGGCGCCGTGGATGCCGCGTTCCGCCCATAGGCGTTCGGCGGCGGTGAGCAGGGCGGTTCTGGTCTGCTCCCGGCGATCCCGGCGCGGCGGAGTGCCGCCGCCGGACGGGCGCGGAGCGTGGAGGCCCCCCGCTCCGGTCGAGTCACCCTCGGGCCGGTTGTCACCGTGGGTGTCCGTCATGTGCTGTTCCCTCCCAGTGTGGCCTTCGATACGTCCCTCGCCCCCTTGTACGGTCTTCTGAGCCCGGGGACTGGATGTTGTGCCGTGGTCGGTGGGCTGCATGTTGTGTTGTGGTCGGTGGGCTTCGGTTCTCCTGGGTCGGGCGTGGTCGGGGGACGGGTGACGCGGGCGTGGAGCGAGATTCTCTCTTCGGAATACACCGGGTAAGCATGGTCAGTCCGTCGGTTGCGTAATTCGACCTGAGTTGGAACGGTCCGGTCAGGTTGAGGTGTCAATGGGGGATGGAGACTGCGCTGGCGCGTGGGGCACATCACTCCGCAGGCTGCGTTACTTGCGGGTAGCCAAGAGAGGGCGGGGGGTCATACGCTGCCTGTATGGCATCCCCGACGGTCTCCGCCGAAGGCGCGGCGGAGCGCACGCTGCCGCAGACTCTGATCGACCGGCTGGTCTCGCACGTGGTGTCGAACGGCGCCGAGACCGCGACGATCACCGGGCCGTTCACCGGTGCGCCCCTCGCGACCGTTCCGCTGTCCAGCGCCGACGACGTCCGGAAGGCGTACGAGCGGGCGCGGGCGGCGCAGCGGGCCTGGGGCGCGCTGCCGGCGGCGGAGCGGGTCAAGCCGTTCCTGCGGCTGGCGAACGCGCTGGTCGACCGGCGCGCGGAGATCCTCGACGTCATCCAGCTGGAGACCGGCAAGGCGCGCCGCCACGCGATGGAGGAGTTCCTCGACGTGGCGCTCTGCTCGCTCTACTACGCGCGGCGGGCCCCGAAGCTGCTGAAGCCGCGGCGCAGGCAGGGCATGATGCCGGGTCTTACGCGCGTCCATGAGTTGCGGCACCCGAAGGGCGTCGTCGCGCTGATCGCGCCTTGGAACTATCCGTTCGCGCTCGGGGCGAGCGATATCGCGCCCGCGCTGATGGCGGGTAACGCGGTGATCCACAAGCCGGACACGCAGACCTGCCTGTCCAGCCTGTGGGTGCTCGATCTGCTGATCGAGCTCGGGCTGCCGCGCGATCTGTGGCAGATCGTCGTGGGCGACCCGGCCGACATCGGCGACCCGCTCGTGGAGAACGCCGACTACGTGTCGTTCACCGGGTCGACGCGCGGCGGGAAGGCGATCGCGGAGAAGGTCGCGCCCCGGCTGGTCGGGTACTCGCTGGAACTCGGCGGCAAGAACCCGATGATCGTCCTGCCGGACGCCGACGTGGAGCGCACCGCGCGGGGCGCCGTGCGCGCGTGCTTCACCAACGCCGGGCAGCTCTGCATCTCGATCGAGCGCATGTACGTTCACGAGGACATCTACGACAGGTTCGTCCCCCGGTTCGTCGAGCTGGTGAAGGGGATGAGGCTCGGCGCCGGGCTGGACTTCCAGGCCGAGATGGGATCGCTGACGTACAAGCGGCAACTGGACGCCGTGACGCGGCACGTCGACCAAGCCGTGGAGGCGGGCGCGACCGTTCTGGCCGGAGGCAAGGCCCGTCCGGACGTAGGGCCGCTGTTCTATGAGCCGACCATCCTCGCGGACGTCGACGGCGATATGGACCTGTGCGCCAACGAGACGTTCGGGCCGGTCGTCGCGGTCTACAAGTACCGGGACGAGGACGAGGTCGTCGAGCGGGCGAACGACACGCCCTATGGGTTGAACGCCTCGATATGGACGAAGGACCTGGCGAAGGGGCGCCGTCTCGCCGCCCGCATCCAGGCGGGGACGGTCAACATCAACGACGGGTACGGCGCGGCCTACGCGTCCTACGACTCGCCCATGGGCGGGATGAAGCAGTCCGGTGTGGGACGGCGGCACGGGTCCGAGGGGCTGCTGAAGTTCACCGAGGCGCAGACGGTCGCGAGCCAGCACATCATGGACCTGGAACCGCCGGGCGCCATCGGCTACGACCGGTTCGCCGACATGATGGCGACCGGGATCAAGCTCATGAAGAAGCTGCGGATCAAGTAGGGATCGCCCGTGAAGCATGACTTCGACGTGCTCGTGGTCGGGTCGGGATTCGGCGGCAGCGTGTCGGCGCTGCGGCTGACCGAGAAGGGCTATCGGGTCGGGGTGATCGAGGCGGGCCGCCGCTTCGACACGAACCCGTCCGGGGCGCCCGGGTCGCGGTATCCGGCGCTGCCCAAGACGAACTGGCGCATCGCCCGCTACCTGTGGGCGCCCGCGCTCGGGTTCACCGGCATCCAGCGGATGCACCTGATCCGCGGGGCGAAGTCGAGCCGGGTGCTGGTGCTGGCCGGGGCGGGCGTGGGCGGCGGCTCGCTCAACTACGCCAACACCCTGTACGTCCCGCCGGAGCCGTTCTTCAAGGACCGGCAGTGGGCGCACATCACCGACTGGCAGGACGAGCTCGCGCCCTACTACGAGCAGGCGAAGCGCATGCTCGGCGTCGTGCAGAACCGGACGACCACCGAGGCCGACAAGATCATGAGGCGTGTCGCCGACCGGATGGGCAAGGGCGACACGTTCGTCAAGACACCAGTCGGCGTGTTCTTCGGACGGGGCGCCGGAGTGGAGAGCGCCGACCCGTACTTCGGCGGCGCGGGCCCGCGGCGGCGCGGCTGCCTGGAGTGCGGCGAGTGCATGACGGGCTGCCGCCACGGCGCGAAGAACATGCTCACCGAGAACTACCTGTATCTGGCGGAGAAGGCGGGCGCGCGGGTGATGCCGCTCAGCCGCGTCACGTCCGTCAGGCCGCGGCAGGGCGGCGGCTATGAGGTCGACATCGTCCGGACGGGTTCGTTCGGCCGCAACCGCAAGACGCTCACCGCCGAGCAGGTCGTGTTCGCCGCCGGAACGTACGGGACGCAGAAGCTCCTGCACAAGCTGAAGGCGACGGGCGCGCTGCCGCGACTGTCGGACCGGCTCGGCGCGCTGACCCGCACCAACTCGGAGGCGATCCTCGGCGGCGGGCGCGCGAACGGCAAGCCGGGGCCCGACTTCTCCAAGGGCGTCGCGATCACGTCGTCGTTCCACCCGGCGCCGGACACGCACATCGAGCCCGTCCGGTACGGGCGCGGCTCCAACCTGCTCGCAGGTCTGCAAACCCTGCTCGTGGACGGTGACCGTCCGGGCGAGAAGCACAAGCCCCGCCTGCTGAAGTTCGTCCGCGAGGCGGTGCGCCGCCCGCGCGACCTGATGCAGCTCGCGGACGTGCGGCACTGGTCGGAGCGGACGGTCATCGCGCTGGTCATGCAGACCCGCGACAACTCGATCACGCTGCGCCCGAAGAAGGGCCCGTTCGGCTGGGACGTCCACTCGTCCGCCGGGCACGGCGAGCCCAACCCGACGTGGATCCCGGAGGGGCACGAGGCGACCCGGCTGATCGCCGACGAGATCGGCGGGATGGCGGGCGGCACCTGGGGCGACCTGTTCGACGTCCCGATGACGGCGCATTTCCTCGGCGGGTGCGCGATCGGCGACTCGCCCGAGTCGGGGGTGATCGACGCATATCACCGCGTGTACGGGCACCCGGGCCTGCATGTCGTGGACGGCTCGGCCGTCTCCGCCAACCTGGGCGTCAACCCGTCTCTGACGATCACGGCGCAGGCGGAGCGCGCCA
Source organism: Actinomadura decatromicini (assembly GCF_008121305.1). Taxonomy (NCBI): domain Bacteria; kingdom Bacillati; phylum Actinomycetota; class Actinomycetes; order Streptosporangiales; family Thermomonosporaceae; genus Actinomadura; species Actinomadura decatromicini. The sequence continues at coordinate 7,488 of NZ_VSRQ01000012.1, forward strand.
TGTCGCTCTGGCCGAACCGGTCGGAGGACGATCTCCGCCCCGCGCTGGGCGAGCCGTACCGGCGGCTCAACCCCGTCCCGCCGAAGAACCCGGCCGTCCCGGCCGACGCGCCGGGAGCGTTGAAGCTCCCGATCATCGACATCACCTGACGCCGCCGTCCCCGCTGAATCCGACATCGCCGCCGCCTCCCCGAACTCGACTCCTGAATTCTCGGCGGGGCGACGACGACACGGCACTAGAACGGGGTTCTGTGGAAAAGTCGGTGAGCTCCGAGCGCAGAACGGGCCGGGTGGGCCGGTCAGGCCCACCCGGCCCGTTCTAGCGGGGGTCGATCGTCGGCTGGACGGTCATGACCGTCCGGCCGGGGTGCGGGTCAGCTTCCTGACGCGCGGTATGCGGACCACTGGCTCTGCATGCGCGCCGTCTGGCCCGCCGTGAACTCGGTCATGCAGGAGTCGTAGCTGTAGTCCATGTAGTTGTGGATCGGGTCGACCCCAGGCGAGGTGCAGGTGTCGCGGCCGGTTGGGCAACCCGAGGCCGGGCTCTGCTCGGCGGGGGTGTCGGAGACCTCGTCTCCAGCGCCCGTGCAGCCGCCCTGGAACGTGTGGTACAGCCCCATCCAGTGACCCACTTCGTGGGTGCCGGTGTCACCTTCGTTGTAGTTGCCGAGAGTGCCGCCCGGGACGCTCTGATAGTGGATGACCACGCCGTCCATCTTGGGCTGCGAGCGGTAGCTGCTCGGGAACGTGGCCCAGCCGAGGAGGCTGCTGCCCAGGTCGGCGGTGTAGAAGTTGAGGTCCTGGGCGTTGCCGACATGCAGGGCGTTCTTCATGGCGGCCTCGTTGGCCTGCGGGTCGGAGAACCAGGCGGAGTTCTGCGTCCGCTTGATCTCGGCCAGGGTGAACGTCACGCCGCTGCCCGCGTAGGCGCTGTTCATGACGTCGATCTGCTTGTTCAGGGTCGCGTCGGGCACGTTGCCCGCACTTCCGTAGACGACCTGGAAGTGCACGCGGACCGTGATGGCCGAGGTCTTCTTGTTCCGCAGCTTGCTAAGACGGTTCTGGAAGTCCTTCTCCATCGCCGCTACCTGGGCGGTCCCAGGCTGGTTGGGCTCGACGGCGTGGGTTCCGGCGCGGACGCGGGCCTGGGCCGACTGGTCGGCGCACAGGTTGGACGGCGCCGTCGGCGCCGCGAGGGTGGCGGGGGCGGTGGGGGCGTACGTCGTGACGGCTGCGGCCAGACCGAGAACGGCCGCGATTCCGGCGCGTTTCATGAAACTCCTTGGGGGTGACGCGAGCGGGAGCGCGCGCAGGGGAGCGGAGTCATCGCTGGAACCAGCCTGGATGCGAACAACCAAGGCGTCTTTGGCAAACCTGAACGAATCAGGTCGCTCAACGCTGAATGCGGCACCCTAGCGCGGCGGCGTAGCGTGGCCCGCGTGGACGTCGACGGGGAAGTGGAACGGCTCCTGGCCGAATTTCGGGCACAGGCCGATCCGGTGCGCGCCGAGAGCGAGAAGCGCTATCTGAAGAGCGACTTCGTGCATATCGGCGTCACCGTCCCGGCCCTGCGGAAGGTCGCCCTGTCGGCGGTGAAGACCAAGCCGACCCGAGACGAACTCATCGCGCTGGCGCAGAAGCTCTGGGACGTGACAGACGAAGGCCGTCCCGTGCATGAGGCGCGCATGGCCGCGATGGAGGTACTCGCCAAGCGAGCGGCCCTCCTGGAGCCACCCGACATCGCCCTGGGTGAACGCCTTATCCGTGAGTCGTCGAGCTGGGTGTACGTGGACCATCTCGCCGAGAAAATCGTCGGCGGCCTGGTCGTCCGGTATCCCGACCTGGGGACGGTCCTGGACGCCTGGGTCAGCGACCCCTACATGTGGATACGTCGCACGGCGATGCTCGCCCTGCTCGCGGGCGTCCGTGCAGGGGCACCGGATCTGGACAGGATCGACCGGTTCGGGGACGCGCTCATCAACGAAAAGGAGTTCTTCATCCGCAAGGCCCTCGGGTGGGTGTTGCGGGAGTTGTCGAAGAAGGACCCTGAGTGGGTGGTGGCCTGGGTCGAGCCACGCGCGGACGTCATGTCGGGCGTCACGCTAAGGGAGGCAGTCCGAAGACTGCCTCCCGAAGACGCGAAACGCATAACCAGCCGTTAGGCGCGGTAGGCCGTCCACACGTTGTGGATACGGCCGCCCTGTCCGGCGGTGAAGGACGTCATGCACGTGTCGTAGCTGTAGTCCATGTAGTTGTGGATGGGGTCTTCGCCACTGGACGGGCACGTGTCCTTACCGGCGGGGCAGCCGTTGGTGGGGTCGCGCTCTGCGGGGGTGTCGGCGACGCGGTCGCCCTGCCCTCCGCAGCCGTCCTGGAACGTGTGGTAGAGCCCGAGCCAGTGGCCGACCTCGTGCGTGGCGCTGAATCCCTTGTTGAAGTTCTCGATGGATCCGCCCGGCATGCTGCCGTAGTGGATGGTGACACCGTCCATCTTGGGCTCGGCGCTGTACTTCCAGGGGAAGGTCGACCAGCCGAGGAGGTCGCCCCCGATGCGCGCGCTGTAGAGGTTCAGTGTGCTCTTGCCGCCCTGCCGCAGTCTCGGCTTGTACGTCCGCTCGTAGCGCTCGGGGTCGTTGAACCAGTCCGCGTTGTCCGTGCGGGTCACGGCACGCAAGGTGAACGAGACGCGGGTGTTCGCGCCTCCGTTCTGTCCGCCGTAGGACGCGTTCATCGTGTCGATCTGGCTCCCGATCGCCGCGGCGGACACGTTGCCCGACGAACCGTCGTGCAGCACATGGAAGTAGACGGGAATGGTGATGGGGGAGGCGCCGCGCAGGTCGCGTCCGGTCGACTGCCCACGCGGGTTCTGCTCGGGGGCGAGGCCGAGGCCGTCCAGGATGCGGTTGAGGTTCTGCTCGACGCTGGCGGCCTGCTCCAGGGAGAGGTCGTTGCGGTCCCTGACGTGCGGGCTGCCGGGCCGCAGGCGCGCGTTGGCGGGGGACACGTCGGCCTTGACGCAGTCGCCCGTGCGCGCCGCCTCCTGGCGTACCGCCTCCTGACGCACCGGGCGCGGGGGCGAGGCGGTGGTGGACGGCAGCGCCGGAACGGCGGCGGCGAGCAGGACGGTTGCGGCGAGCAGCTTCACGGCACTCCTAGGGAGGACGCTTGCGGACGGGAACGAAGTGAACACAGTGCGTTATCAACAGGTATCAGAGCGAAGTGCTGCAGCGAGTGTGATCAAGGTAAATGGATGCCGACCGTTATAGGACGATCGCACCATGTGATGGTCTCGTCCGAAGCGTGCTCATGGTCCGGCCCGGCGCCCGGCGGCCGGGACGCGCGCGACCGGTCGCAGGCGGGGGCCCCGTAGACTGGGGGAATCGTTCCGGCCCGTGCGAAAGGCGTTTCTTGGTGGCCGCAGACCAGTCCTTCGACACCGTTCTCGTCGTCGACTTCGGCGCGCAGTACGCGCAGCTCATCGCCCGGCGCGTCCGCGAGTGCCATGTGTACAGCGAGATCGTGCCGTCCACGATGACGGCGGCGGAGATGCTCGCCAAGCGGCCGAAGGCCATCATCCTCTCGGGCGGGCCGTCGTCCGTCTACGAGGAGGGCGCCCCCAACGCACCGGACGGGTTGTTCGACCTCGGCGTCCCCACGTTCGGCATCTGCTACGGGCACCAGGTGATGGCCCAGGCCCTGGGCGGGACGGTCGAGAACTCCAATGTCGCCGAGTTCGGTGGGGCGACCGTAGCGGTGACGTCCCCGGGCATGCTGTTCGCGGGGTTGCCGCATGAGCAGGCGGTGTGGATGTCCCACCGCGACTTCGTGAGCCAGGCGCCGTCCGGTTTCGAGGTCACCGCCAGTACGGACGTCACCCCTGTCGCGGGCATGGAAGACCGCGAACGTGGTTTCTTCGGCGTCCAGTTCCACCCCGAGGTCATGCACACCGAGCACGGCATGGAGTTGCTGCGCCGGTTCCTGTACGAAGGGGCGGGCTGCCGTCCCAACTGGACGATGGTCAACATCGCGGACGAGTCGATCGAGGCCGTCCGGCGGCAGGTCGGGACGAAGCGGGCGATCTGCGGGCTGTCCGGCGGGGTCGACTCGGCGGTCGCCGCCGCGCTCGTCCAGCGGGCCATCGGCGACCAGCTGACCTGCGTGTTCGTCGACCACGGGCTGCTGCGCAAGGGCGAGGCGGAGCAGGTCGAGAAGGACTTCGTCGCCGCGACCGGCGTGAACCTGCACGTCGTGGACGCGCAGGAGCGCTTCCTCGCCGCCCTCGACGGCGTCGCCGACCCCGAGCAGAAGCGCAAGATCATCGGCCGCGAGTTCATCCGGGTGTTCGAGGAGGCGGCCCGCCAGGTCGTCGGCGAGGACGCTGCCGAGCCGGTGGAGTTCCTCGTCCAGGGCACCCTCTACCCCGACGTCGTCGAATCGGGCGGCGGCACGGGCGCGGCCAACATCAAGTCGCACCACAACGTCGGAGGTCTCCCGGACGACCTCCAGTTCCAGTTGGTGGAGCCGCTGCGCACGCTTTTCAAGGACGAGGTCCGTGCGCTCGGTGAGCAGCTCGGTCTGCCGTCCGAAATCGTCTGGCGGCAGCCTTTCCCTGGGCCGGGCCTCGGGATCCGCATCGTCGGCGCCGTCACCAAGGAGCGCCTCGACATCCTCCGCGATGCCGACTTCATCGCTAGGACCGAGCTGAGCAACGCTGGCCTCGACCGTGACATCTGGCAGTTCCCGGTGGTCCTGCTTGCGGACGTGCGCTCCGTAGGGGTCCAGGGAGACAGCCGTACTTACGGCCACCCCATCGTGCTGCGTCCGGTGACGAGCGAGGACGCGATGACCGCCGACTGGGCCAAGCTCCCCTACGAGCTGCTCCAGCGCATCTCGACCCGCATCACCAACGAGGTGAGGGAGATCAACCGGGTCACGGTGGACATCACGTCCAAGCCCCCGGGCACCATCGAGTGGGAATGACGACATGAGCAAGGCCCGGACGGAAGCGTCCGGGCCTTGGCGTTTTCGTCGTCAGACGGTGGCGGGGGCCAGAGCTGCCTCTGCGTCGAGCGTCGCGGCGGCGGCGTTCACCACGGCCGCAATGCGAAGTGCCTCCTGCACGTGCTCACGGGACAGGCCCGCTTCCCGGACGACCTTCTCGTGCGACTCCAGGCAGCGTCCGCACCCGTTCACGGCGGACACGGCAAGGCACCACAGCTCGAAGTCCGTCTTGTCCACGCCGGGACGCCCGATGATGGACATGCGCAGCTTCGCCGGAAGGGTCGCGTACGTCTCGTCACCGATCAGGTGGGTGGCGCGGTAGTAGACGTTGTTCATGGCCATGATGGACGCGGCGGCCTTCGCGGCCTCGAACGCCTCCGCGGACAGGTGGTCCCCCGCCTCCTCGGCCAGTTCCCTGATGACGACCGTGCTCCGGGTGGCGAGCGCGCTGGCCAGGACGGCGCCCCACAGCTGCTGGTCGGTGAGCTGCGAGGTGGACGTCACCGAGCCCAGGTTGAGCTTGGTGTCCTTCGCGTATCCCGGGAGGGCGCTCTTCAGCGCGTCAACGCTCATCTTCGTCCGTCCTTTCCTGTGAATCCGTGCGAACGGCCGGTCACGAAGGCGCGTGACCGGCCGCTGTCGATCCGGTGATCGGGTCAGGCCCCGGCGCCTGCGAGGAGCTTGTTGGCGTCGAGCGTGTCCTCACCCTTGTTCCAGTTGCAGGGGCACAGCTCGTCGCTCTGCAGCGCGTCCAGGACCCGCAGGACCTCCTTGACGTTCCGGCCGACGGAACCGGCGGTCACCATGGAGAACTGGATCTCGTTGTTGGGGTCGACGATGAACGTCGCGCGCTGGGCCACGCCGTCCTCGGTGAGGATGCCGAGCGACTCGCACAGGTCGCGCTTGACGTCGGCCATCATCGGGAACGGGATCTCGCGCAGGTCCGGGTGGTCCTTGCGCCAGGCGAAGTGGACGAACTCGTTGTCGACCGACGCGCCGAGCACCTGGGCGTCGCGGTCGGCGAAGTCCTCGTTCAGCCGTCCGAACTCGGCGATCTCGGTCGGACAGACGAACGTGAAGTCCTTCGGCCAGAAGAACACGACGCGCCACTTGCCCTCGTAGGACTTGTGGTGGATCGTCTCGAACGCGTGCTCGGCGTCCAGCGAGACGCAGGCGGTGAGCTCGTACTCGGGGAACTGGTCACCGACAGTAAGCACGAATGCTCCTTCGTCATGAGTTGCGGGGCGCCTCCGCAGGTGAGGCGCGGGAAAGCCGCGTTTGCTCCGAGCGGCTGATGTCACTCAGCGTGCCCCGACCTAGCTGAAAAGAGAAATCAATCTGTCTCATCTCACTGATAGGCATTGCCTATCTGTGGCGCGCGCGACGCTGTGACCAGGGATGAGAGCGACTCATGACCGAGGGGCGCGGTTCGGCGGTAGATGCACATCACACTGATACGCCCAAAACGGACTTCTAGCTCCGTGGCGGGCAAGTGTAGCGCCTCACACGGTAAAGGGCGGCGCGACCGTGGCCGTGCCGCCCTTCGGCTCCGGGGCGGGTCAGTCGGTGGCCGGGACGATCTCCCACAGTTGGCCGTGCTCGGCGCCCGCGGGCTCCAGTACCGCCCTGTCCTCGTCCTGGGTCCAGACGAGATTCCGGCCGGGCAGTTCGATGACGTACCGGCCCTCGGCGACCCGCCGGATGGCCCAGGTCGTCGATCCCTCGTGGAGGCCGACCAGTCGGCCGTCGCGCACCACGGCGCGGTTGTCCGAGCCCACGTTGTCGATGGTGAACACGTTTCCCGTCCCGGTGATGCGCCAGACCTCGTGGTCGCCCGCGTGGCTGCGGTCGACGATGATCGGCGTGGGCGCGGACGGGTTGATCCCGGGGAAGTTCTTCGCCGACTCGCCCTCGTCGGCGTTCACGATCCGGTAGGTCTGCGGGGCGCGGGCCAGGGCGTCCGGGCCGCCCACGGCCAGGGCGCCCATCAGGATGAGGGCAGCGGTCAGGAGTCTTCCGGTGGTGCGTACGGTGCCGCGCATGATCGTCCTCCAGTTCCGGTCGGAGATGCGTCACCGCCCGACATTACCCTCTGTATTCAGATCATGACCCTGAGTTTGCCGAGGGTGACCAGGGGCTCGCGCCGGCGCTAGGGCGCCTCGGCCCCGCGCCCCTATGACGGGATGTCGTTTTCGTGGGGTGGTTCTATGTCGAGTACGGCCCACACGCATTTTCCTTCGTGTTCTGGGCGGCAGCCGTAATACTTGGACAGGGAGGCAATGATGCCTAGGCCCCACCCCCCTGGGTCGGACGCATTATCCGGAATGCGTTGGGTCGGCATCCTCAGGTCGGGTGCGGACGTCTTCGGTCTTTCCTGGGACGAGTCCCAGACCCCGATACGGAGACCCTCCTCCACGAGGGCCAGGCGGAGACTGATCGGTGCATTCGGGGTAGCGCGGACTGCGTTCGTCAGCAATTCCGATGCGACCAGGACCGCGTCGTCCACCGTGCTCTGGGGGAGCTCCCATTGGAGGGTCTGCGCCTCCACGATGAGACGTCCTTGCCGTGGCACGTCGGGTGTCGCCAGGAACCCGCGACGGAGTGCCAGGGGACCGGCGGACGTCCCCTCCACCAGGGCGCTCACCACTCGCACTCCCGTGCCAGGGCGTCCTGCTCAGCCATGAGGCCGCCCAGCGTGAACAGGTCGCCCGCGGTGAGCGTGGCGACCAGACGGCTGTCACGCTTCCGGATCGACTTGGGATTGCGGAGGTGCACCGTCCACAGGCCGTTCTCGCGGGCCTGATAAGGCTCCGCCCATCGCCCGCGCGGCGGCCCGACGGCCGGGAGGGGGTCCGTTTCGTCTATGAAGTCATCCTTGCGGAATTTGTCGATTCCCATTCCGTGATCGCCTCTGCCGTCGGTCATTCCCGTGATTTCCGCGCAACAGATTGACGGCGACGACTTATGGTTGTCATCATTGCCGCAGACATCAGAAAAACGAGGAAGTGCGGAGGTGTCCCGACCGTGGTCCGCCCATCCCCCGACCCGCACGAGTCCATCCATGGCTTCCTGGCTTACTACCTACGGTTCCTGCGCACTCGGCACAACGCGACCCAGGCCGACGTGGCGAAGATCCTGAGCTGTTCGATCGGCCAGGTTTCCAAGTACGAGTCAGGCGACAAGCAACTCGGCACGAACGAATGCAAGGCCCTGGACGCCGCCTGGAACACCGGCGGCGTCTTCAAGATCTGGCTCGGCTACGCCAAACTCGGCATCGACGCCAACGCCCCGTCCCGTCTTGACCGCTACCAGCGCAGGGCCACGCAGCACTGCATCTACTCCGGCAACGTGATCCCGATCCCCTTGCAGACGGAGGACTACGCGAGGAGCCTGCTCGGCGCGGGCCACGACGCCGGGCTCATCGAGGACATCGAAACCGCCGTTGGCCGACGGATGGAGCGCCAGGCGGCGATCTTGGACGGCCAGCCCGATCTATGGGTCGTCATGGACGAGGTCGCTCTCCGCCCAATGGGAACGCCTCAGGTCATGGCCGATCAGTGGGCCAGGCTGGTGGAAATGAGCAAGCTGCGCCACGTCTCCATCCGTATACTTCCGATGTCGGCTACGCCGCATACCGGCGTGGATGGTTCGTACTGGTGCTTCACGTTGCCGGGCCGTCGCCTGGCGGCTCATTCTGGAAACGCACTGGGTCTGGGTCGAGTTATCGACGATCAAACAGAGGCCGCCGAAGTCGCGACGCGCTTTCAGCGTCTTGCGGCCCGTGCGTGGAACGAAGACCAGTCGCGTGAGCACCTAGACCGGATGGGTGAGTCCTATGGCGGCTTGGCGCAAGAGTAGTTACAGCCACACTCACGGAACCTCTGACTGCGTGGAGTTGGCTGACCTGTCGCGGGGGATCGGCGTCCGGGACAGCAAGGACCCCGAAAGTCTGCCCTTGGTCGTGAGCCGGGAGCAGTTGGCCGTGTTGGTCGTCCAGATCAAGAACGGCGGCTTCGCCGCATCCTGAGCGTCGGCCCGTGATGGGCTGGGGTGGCGTGAGGGGTTGGGTGGGGCACGGGTAAAGTCGCTGGCGGGATGGCGAACAGTAGACCTACGGTGGCGCAGCTGCGGGCGTTTGTGGCGCTCGCGGAGCATCTGCATTTTCGGGATGCCGCTGCTGCGCTGCGGATCAGTCAGCCTGCGCTGTCCGGGGCCGTCGCCTCGTTGGAGGAATGCGTTCAGGCGCGGCTTGTGGAGCGCACGACGCGGAAGGTTCTGCTGACGCCCGCTGGGGAGCGGGTCGCGCGGCAGGCGGAGGTCGTGCTCTCCGAGTTGGACCGGCTGGTGGACGAAGTCAACGCGGTCCGGGGTCCCTTGGTCGGGCCGTTGCGGGTGGGTGTTATTCCGACCGTTGCGCCTTATCTGCTGCCCGTGGTGCTGCCCAGGCTCGCGAAAGAGTTCCCTGATCTGGAGCTTTCGGTGCGTGAGGAGCGGACCGATCCGATCGTCGCGGAGCTTCTCGCGGGGCGGCTCGACGTTGTCGTGCTGGCGTTGCCCACGCCCGCGGCCGGGGTGACCGAGCTGGCTCTCTATGACGAGGACTTCGTGCTCGTCGCGCCCGCCGACTTCGACCTCGGCGACCTGGAGCGGCCGGACGGCGTGCACCGGGAGGCGCTGTCGCGGCTGGACGTGCTGCTGCTCAACGAGGGCCACTGCCTCCGCGACCAGGCTTTGGACGTGTGCCGGGACGTCGGCGCGCGTCCGGCGGCGGCCACGTACGCGACGAGTCTCGCGACGCTCGTGCAGCTCGTGTCGGGCGGGCTCGGGGTGACGCTCGTCCCGGAGACGGCGCTGCCGGTCGAGACGCGCCGCGCGCCTCACCTGGGGCTGCACCGGTTCGCGACGCCCGCGCCGTTCCGGCGGATCGGGCTCGGCTTCCGGTCGGCGTCGCCGCGCGCGGACGAGTTCGGGACGCTCGCCGCGAGCATCCGGTCCGCCGTCGCGGAGGCGGGGATCGCGGAGGGCGTCCGGCCCGCCTGAGCCGGTTTTTCGGACCGCGCGGACGTTCAGCGGCCGGTAAAGCGCGGGCATGCAGGGTCAAGTCTGCGTCAGAGGACGGCCTGGCAATCGCGATGCGCTTTCGGGTGACCACATCGCGTCATCATGCTCGTGGGGCGAGGAGGAGGCCCCATGTTCCCGAAGCTCAGCGTCGTGGTCCCGTTCCACAACACGGAGGAGTTCTTTCAGGAATGCCTGGAGTCCCTGGCGGGGCAGACGCTGCACGACCTTGAGGTCATCCTGGTGGACGACGGTTCCACCGACAACGGCGCGGTTCTCGCCAAGGAGATGTGTGCGCGGGACCCCCGTTTCCGGCTCGTCACGCGGGACAACGAGGGGCCGGGCCCAGCGCGCAACGCCGGGGTGCGTCAGGCGAAGGGGGAGTACCTCGCTTTCGCGGACGCCGACGACATCGTCGAACGCGACGCCTACGCGCGCATGGTCGGATCGTTGGAGCGGACGGGGTCCGACCTGGCGTCGGGCAACGTCCACCGTATGGACGCCGACCGGACGTGGCAGTCCCACCTGCACGACCGCGTTTTCACCGACTCGTGTTCGCGGACGCACGTGTCGTCCAAGCCGCTGCTCATGCGCGACCGGACGCCCTGGAACAAGGTGTACCGGCGTGACTTCTGGAACCGTACCGCCCTGGAATTCCCCAGGGGCTACTACGAAGACCCGCCCGTCACGATGCGCGCCCACGCGCTGGCCCGTTCCGTCGACCTGCTGAGCGAGGTCGTCTACTACTGGCGCAAGCGCCCCGGCTCTATTACCGAGGACCGCTACGACTGGGACAACATCACCCAGCGCCTGGCGTCCGCCCGTGTGTTGCGGGACGGGATGGCCGAGTACGCGCCACGGCTCCTCAACGCCTACGACGAGCACGCCCTCATCCCCATCGAATTGCGTGTGCTGTTCGAGGCCCTGCCTAAGACGGACGACGAGAACCGCGAAGAACTCGTCTCCATCGGTGCGGACCTCGCGCGGAGGGTCTCCCCGCGTGTGTTGAAGGGGTTCCCGGCCGTCACACGCCTGCAACTGCACCTGTTGTGCAGGGAGATGCTGCCCGAACTGCTGGAGGTGCTGCGGTTCGTCCAGCTCAAGAAACCCGGGGACGCGCCGCGCGTAAGGCGCGGTCTGCGGCGACGCTGGTACGCCGAATATCCGTTCTTCGAGGACGAGGAGCGGGCCGTCCCGCGCCACGTGTACGACGTGACGGCCGAGTTGCGACCGGTCGCGGCGATCGACCGGTCGGCGTGGGTGGACGGACGGCTCCGCATCGAGGGCCACGCCTACATCCGGCACCTGGACTCCTCCACCGAGGACGGGTCGCGCATCCGGGTGTGGCTGCTGGCGTCGAACAAGCGGGGGTTGAAGCGCGTCCCGGTCACGCGGGTGCGCAGGCCGGACGTGACGGCGCGGTCGCGGCAGTCCGCGGTGTCCTACGACTGGTCCGGGTTCGTCGCGGACATCGACCCGGCGACGCTGCGCATGTACGGGCGCTGGCGGGACGTCGACTGGGTGCCGTGCGTCGAGATCGTCAACGGCGGGACGCGGCGGCGCGCGCGCTTCGGCAACCCCCGGCTCACCTCCCTGCTGTGGCCGCGCGACCGGGAGTGCGCGCCGGGCGTCCGCGTCCAGGGCGTCGCGGGACGGCACCGGTTCGTGCTCCAGGTCAGGCGCACAGCCGCGGCCATCACCGGCGCCCGGGTGGAGGACGGCGAGCTGTGGCTGGACGGCTGGAGCCGCGCCCCGCTGAGCGAGCGTCCCGAGATCATGGCCGCGCCGAGGGCCGGCCGGGGCGCGGTGACCGGGCCGATCGAGCCGGTCGGCGGCGACGGCCGGTTCCGGGCCAGGCTGCCGCTGGACAGGCTGAGCCTGCGGCCCGGCGACTGGGACGTCACCCTCCCGGGCGGCATCAAGCCCTACCTGGGCGAGGACGCTGCGGGCGCCGCCTTCGCCACCGCGACCGGCAAACTGGAATTGGCGAGGTCGCGGCGGAGCACGATGCGGATCGTCGTCCGGGAAAAGGTTCTGGTCGTCGATGAGATGTCGTGGTCGTCCGATGGGGCGCTGCTTCTCGGCGGGTCGTGCGCCGATCCGCTGGAACGGCCGGAATCGCTGATCCTGCGGCGGCGGCGGTCGTCCGAAGAGCACACGGTCACCCTGCATTGGGCGGGCAGCCGGTTCGCCGCCAAATTCTCGCCCGCGCGCATGCGGGTGCTGGGGCAGACGCGCCCGCTCATCTCCGGCCGGTGGGACGCGGCCACCGTGATAGACGGCCGGGAACGGCCGGTCGTCATCAGGCGGCACACGCTCCGCGACATTCCCGAGCCGTTCGAGGCGGGCCTGCACATCGTCACGATCCGCGCGCAGCGGACCGACCAGTTGCAGTTCCTGGTCGAGACGGCCCTGGACGACGACGAGCGCGGCGCCTACGCGCAGAGCCGGATCCAGTCCGGGCATTACCGGCGGCACCGGAACCTTCCCGTCCGCGAGCTGGCCGTCTTCGACGCCTACAAGGGCCGCCAGTTCTCGTGCAATCCGCGCGGCATCTACGACGAGCTCCGGCGGCGCGGCACGGACCTCGAATGCGTGTGGGTCACCGAGAACGGCCAGTTCGGCAAGCCGGTCGGCGCGCGCACCGTTCTCGCCGGGTCGCGGGAGCACTACGAGGCCCTCGCCCGCGCCCGCTACATCTTCGGCAACTGGTCGCAGCACGAATGGTTCGTGAAACGCGACGACCAGACGTACGTCCAGTGCTGGCACGGCACGCCGCTGAAGAAGCTCGGCTACGACGTCAAGCAGATGCCGTACAAACGGACCGAGGGCGTCGACTGGATGGAGTACGACGTTCCGCAGTGGGACGTGCTCCTCTCGCAGAACACCTTCTCCGTACCGCTGTTCCGGCGCGCCTTCGGCTACAACGGCGAAATCCTGGTCAGCGGATATCCGCGCAACGACGTGCTGAGCAGCCCGCGGCGCGCCGAGATCGCGGCGGCGGTGCGGCAGCGGCTCGGCGTTCCGGAGGGGAAGAAGGTCGTCCTCTACGCGCCGACGTGGCGGGACGACTTCCACCACGCCATCGGCAAGCGCGCGTTCCGGCTCGAATTCGAGCTCGACCGGTTCAGGGCGGCGCTCGGACACGACCACGTCCTGCTGCTGCGCACGCATTACCTCGTCACCGACAAGCCCAGGCTGCGGCCCGGCGACTGCGTCGTCGACGTCTCCGTCTACCCCGACATCTCAGAACTGTTCCTCGTCAGCGACGTGCTCGTGACGGACTATTCGTCGGCCATGTTCGACTTCGCCGCCACCGGGCGGCCGATGGTGTTCTTCACCTACGACCTGGAGCGGTACCGCGACCACGTGCGCGGTTTCTATTTCGATTTCGAGGCGGAGGCCCCGGGGCCTTTGCTCGGCACCACGCAGGAGGTCGTCGACGCCCTGCGCGAGCCGGTCGCGCTCGACGCCGGGTTCCGGGCGGCCCGCGCCGCCTTCGCCGCCCGGTACTGCCCGCACGACGACGGCCAGGCGGCCGCCCGCGTGCTGGACCGGGTCGTCCGGTCCGCCCACTGAAAGAACCCCATCACGGAGCCACAGTGTCACCTCAGCGCAACCCCGCCAAGATCAGCGTCGTCGTCCCCTTCCGCGGTACCGGGGACCATTTCGAGGACTGCCTGGAATCGCTCGCCGGGCAGACGCTCCACGACATCGAAGTGCTCCTGGTGGACGAGGAACCCGACGATGGCGCGAAACGGGACGGCGCGAAACGGGGAGGCGCGAAACGGGGAGGCGCGGACCTGGGCGGCGCGTCCGTCGCGGAGGAATTCGCCGAGCGGGACGAGCGGTTCGCGCTGCTCCGGGCGTCCGGTGAACTGTCGGCCGCCGACACCGGTGCGGAGCAGGCGAAGGGCCGCTATCTCGCCTTCGTCGAGAGCGAGGACGCGCTCCCGCCATATGCGTGCGAACTGATGGTCGGCACGCTGGAGAGGACGGGTTCCGACCTCGTCGGCGGAAACGTCATGTACGTGGACGGGAACCAGGCGCGCCCTTCTCCGCTGCACGCCGTGCCCTATGCCACGACGATGGAGAAGACGCACGTCACCCGCCATCCCGCCCTTCTCCAGGACAGGACGGTGTGCAACAAGGTCTTCCGCCGCGTTTTCTGGGACGCGCACCGCTTCGACCTTCCGGCGACGACCCAGGACGCGCTCACCGCCGCGCAGACGCAGGTTCTCGCCTCGGCGGTGGACGTTCTCGACACGACCGTCTATTACCGGCGGGACCGCACGGGAACGGCGACGCGCGCCCGGTACGACCCGGCGGAGATCACCGAGCGGATGAGCCTCATCACGGCCGTCCGGAAATTCCTCGGGGACCACGCGCCGGAACTGCTGTCCTTCCACGACCGGTACGCGCTGGATCTGGACGTCCGCGCGCTGATCCTCGCCCTTCCGGAGGCCACCTGGCAGGAGCGCGAGCGCCTCGGCGAACTGGGCGCCGCCTATGTCGAACTCGCCGGGCGTACGGCCGCCGCCGGACTGGCGTCGATAAGGCGGCTGGAGACGTATCTGCTCGGTGAGCGGATGCTGCCGGAACTGCTGGAGGTGGTCCGTTTCGAGGAGGCCGGTCTTAGGAACGTTCCGATCGTGCGGCGGGGGCGCGTCCGCCAGCGCTGGTACGCCGAGTACCCGTTCTTCCACGGTGCGAAGAATGACGGTGTGGAACGCGACATTCCCGCGGACGTGTACGACGTCACCGACGAGATCCGCCTTTTCGCGGACGTCGACCGCGTCGAATGGGACGTCGACACCCTGATCGTCGAAGGGCACGCGCATTTCGACAGGTTCGACGTGTCCTCGGTGAGCGATTCCCGGATCCGCGTCTGGATGCGCGACGTGAAGACCGGCAAGGAGATCCGGCTGCCGGTGGAGCGGATCGCGTGCCCGGAGGCGACGATCCGCTCCGACCAGCCGTCCGTCTCCTACGACGAGTCCGGCTTCTCGGTCCGGGTGGAGCCGGAATACCTCCTGGACGGCGACGAATGGCGCACGGCGACCTACGAATTGTTCGTGGAGGTGACCGCGCAGGGGCGCAAGGCCGTCCAGCGGCTGCCCGCGACCGCCCCGGCCGTGCGCTGGACGTCCGCCCGCCAGGTGGACGAGCACGTCGCCGTCCAACCGGCGGCGGGGGAGGACGACGTGTTCGTCGTCCACGTGAAGCGCGCCAAGGCCGTCGTCACCCGCATCCGGCGTACCGGCGACGTGCTGGAACTGTCCGGATGGACCCGAAGGGCACTCGGCACCGGGGCCGCCGTCGTCGCGGCGCGGCGACACGGCGGCGGCGGTGCCGAGGTTCACGGGGAGGTGACGTTGCGCCAGTCGTCCGTGCTGCGCATGGCGGGCGGCACCGGATTCGACTTCACGGCCACGTTGCCCATGCAGTCCCTCGTCTCCGTGCCGGACGACGTCGGAAATCCAGGACGACCGCATCTGCGCGACCTCATCGACTGGGACATCAGGCTCACGGGCGAGGGCGGGCCGATCCGGCTGACCGTCGCCAGCAACGTGGCCGCCGTCCGCTACGTCCTTCCAGGGCGCGGACGTGAATTCGCGTTGACCCGCACCGCTTTCGGCAACCTGCGTGGGATCGAGCGCAGTGTTCGTCCCGTAGTGACCAAGGCGGAGTGGGACGAGCAAGGGCTCCTCACTCTTTCCGGTGACTTCGCCTGCCCCAAGACCAAGCCGGACTACTTTGTCCTGCGCCGCCGGAGGTCCGGGGACGAGCACCGTGTGCCCGTCACCTGGGACGGCCTCCGCTTCACCGCCGCGTTCAACCCCGCGACGATGACCGTGTTCGGGACCGACCTCCCGCTGAGCACCGGAACGTGGGACGTGCTGGCGCGCGCGCAGACCGGCGAGGTGTCGGTCGTGGTCGAACGGGAGAAGATATCCCGCCTCCCTGAGTGGCACCGTGCCGGAACACACGAGTTCGAGGTCGGTGTCCACCAGAAGGACGCGCTGTTCCTGCGCAGCCGTCCTGGTCTGGACGAAGACGAACGTGGTGCGCGCGCTCAGGTGCTCCTCCAGCAGCACGACTATCCGGTGTATCTGCGGAGCCCGGTCGCTGATGTCGCGGTGTTCGACAGTCACGGCGGTACGCAGTACAACTGCAACCCCAAGGCCGTCTACGAAGAACTGATGCGCCGCAAGCCGGAGTTGGAATGCGTGTGGATTTCCCA
The DNA here is from genome assembly GCF_008121305.1 of Actinomadura decatromicini. NCBI lineage: Bacteria > Bacillati > Actinomycetota > Actinomycetes > Streptosporangiales > Thermomonosporaceae > Actinomadura > Actinomadura decatromicini. Next base: position 23,790 of record NZ_VSRQ01000012.1, read on the forward strand.
GGACGGGCAGTTCGCAGTGGACGGAAAAGCCAGGACCGTCCTGTCCGGGAGTCGTGAGCACTACCGCGCTCTCGCCCGCGCCCGTTACATCGTCACCAACCATGGGCTGCCGCCGTGGTGCGTCAAGCGCGAGGGGCAGACGTTCGTCCAGACGTGGCACGGCACGCCGTTGAAGCGTCTCGGCTACGACCTCAGGGACATGCCCTACCGGCGCACGGAACGGTTCGACCTGGTGGAGCGCGAGGTGGCGCGGTGGGACGTGCTGCTGTCCCCGAGCCCGTTCGCCACCCAGACCATGCAGCGCGCGTTCAGGTATGAAGGCGAAGTCCTGGAGACGGGATATCCGCGCAACGACGTCCTCAGCACGCCCGAATGGGAGAGCGTCGGGGGTGAAATCCGTAAGCGTCTCGGAATCCCTGACGGGAAGAAGGTCGTCCTCTATGCGCCGACCTGGCGCGACGATCGGTTCCACGCGCCTGGCGTGCAGGGATTCTCCCTTGAGCTGGACATCCGCACGATGCGGGACGTCCTAGGCGACGACCATGTGCTCCTCATTCGGGCGCACCATTTCGTCACGGACAAGGAGCGTCACGCAGGGGACGGGTTCGTCATCGACGTGTCCCGTTACCCCGACATCGCCGAGCTGTACATGGCGTCGGACGTGCTGGTCACGGACTACTCGTCCGCCATGGTCGACTACGCCATTCTCGGACGTCCGATCGTGGTGTACGCCTACGACCTGGAGCGCTACCGCGACCATGTCCGCGGCCTCTACCTCGACCTGGAGGCTGACGCGCCCGGACCGGTCGTGACCACCTCGGCGGACGTCGCCGACGCCGTCCTCCAGGCCCCGGACGGCGAGGACCGCTACGCGGACGTCTACGACCGCTTCTTCGTGAAGTACTGCCCGCACGACGACGGGCAGGCGTCGTCGCGGGTCGTCGACCGCGTATTCGGCGACGTGCTCGGCGGGTGACCCGCTTTGACACGCGCCGGGACGTTCCCCAACCATCGGGAGAGTGACTTCCGGAGCCGCGATCGGTGACCTCGTCCGCGCGTCCAACGACCTGACCGCCCGCTGGGCGCGGGACGCCTGCGACGGAACGACGACCGTGCTGTCCGGGGCGGGGGCGTGGCCGCTGCTCGCGTTCCTCGCCGCCGCCGCGCGCGAGCCCGGGCGAAGCGAACTCCAGCAGGCGGTCGGGGTCGACGCCACCGGAGCGGAGCGGCACGCGCGCGACCTGTTGGCCCTGCTTGCGGGCGGGACGGCCGCGACGGCCGCGCTCGGCGTGTGGACGCTGGCCGACCTGCCCGTCGAGCAGTGGTGGCGGGATGCCGTCCCGGCCGACGCGCGCGGCGAGCTGACCGGCGACCCGGCCGCCGACCAAGCCCGGCTGGACGAATGGGTCACGCGGAACACGGGTGGTCGGCTGACCGGAATGCCGGTCGAGGTGCGGGACGACACCGGCCTGATCCTCGCGACCGCGCTGAGCATCGCCACGCGCTGGCGGGAGCCGTTCGAGGACGCGCCGCTCGTCCCGGACGACGGCCCGTGGGCGGGACGCGACCGCCCCGCGGCGGGCCTGTTCGTCAGCACGCCGGAGGTCGACCGCCTCGCCCTGGCCGAGACGACCCCGGCGGGCCCGGTCACGCTCCTGACCGTGCACGGCGAGGACGACGTCGACGTGATCCTCTGCCTGGGCGAGCCCGGACGTCCTGCGGGCGAGGTCGTCGGCCACGCCTTGGCCGCCACGGACGGGCGGTACCCGGCGAGTCAGGGCGCTGAGCTGGTGGAGAAGGCCACGCCCGGTGTGCGTGTTCGGACGATCGCCGCGTTCGAGCCCGGGACCAGGCTGAACGTCACCGCTGCGCGGTTCGATGTCGCGGCTTCGCATGACATGCTCGCCCGGGCTGGGGTTTTCGGACTGGCCACCGTCTCCACGCCGGACCCGCGCGGCCATCTCCCTGGGATCAGCCCGGTGCCGCTGGCCATCGCGCAGGCCGTGCAGGACGTCAACGCCACGTTCAGCGCCGAGGGGTTCCGGGCCGCGGCCGTCACGGCGATGTCCGCGGCGGTCATGGGCGCGCCGATGGCGGAGGCGCGGGCGCTGGACGTGCGGTTCGACCGGCCGTTCGGATTCCTCGCCCGGCACCGTCCGAGCGGGCTCGTCCTGCTCGCGGGATGGGTCGCCGAGCCGCAGGACTGGCCGGACGGCACCGTCTGATCACCCCGGGCGGCGGGCGCGGGCGAACAGGCGCGTCCCGGGCCAGCCGGATACTGGTGGGCATCGTTCCAGCACGGCCGACAGCCGCAGCACCTCGTTGACCAGCGGATGCAGCGGCGCCAGGTCCTCTCGCCGCGCCGTGCGGTGCCTGCGGAGGCGTAGGACGGGACGCAGCAGCACGCCTCGGCTCCACACCCGCTCCACGACCAGCCCCGCGCCCTCGATCAGGTCGATCAGCGCGCGGCGCGAGTAGCGGCGGACGCGGCCGAGCGCCACGTCGTGCGCCGACCACAGCGCCATGTCGCACGCGACCGACACGAGCGCCGTCCCGCCGGGACGCAGCACGCGGGCGATCTCGGCGGCGGCGCGCTCGTCGTCCTCGACGTGCTCCAGGACGTCCAGCGCGAGAGCCAGGTCGTACCCGGCGGACGGGAGCGGCAGGTAGCGGGCGTCGCCCTCGTACGCCTCCACGCCGTGCGCGCGGGCCAGCTCGACGGCCGCCGGGCTCATGTCGATCGCCGTGGCGTGCCAGCCGTGCTCGGCGAGGACCCGGCAGGACGTCCCGGCCGCCGCGCCGATGTCGACGGCCGTCCCCGGCACGCTGAACCGGAGCAGCTCCGCGGACAGCGCGTCGCGGCGCGTCCGGTACCACCAGTTGCCGTCCTCGATCCGCGCGATCCGGCGGAGCTCGATGGTGTCCACGGGACAAGCCGACGGCACGCGCGGCGGCGCGGGCCACCGACGCCGCCGTCCGGCGGCGGATCGTTGACCCGCGCTTTCCGCTCTCTTCGGCCGGGCGTCAGCGGCCGGGCGTCAGCGCCAGCGGCGCCGACCGGCGCGCCGCCTGCGCGCCAGGAACCGGACGGCCAGCAGCACCGCGACGACCCCGCCGACCGCGGGCACCGCCCGCTTCGCGACCGAGGGGCCCGCGACCTCCAGCAGGTCGATCGCGTCGTCGTCGCGGGCGACGCGCAGCGGACGCTCCCGCTTCCGCTCCACCGGCTCGGGTTCGGGCTCGGCCTTGCGCTCCGGCGGCGTGATGTCGGAGACGGGGGCCAGGGTCTCCGAGGTGGCCGGGCCGGGCTTGTCCGCGGGCTTCTCCGCGTCCACGGCCTTGGCCTTGCCCTTGGCCTTGTCGTCCTTGGCCTTGTCGGCGGGGGGCTCCTCGGCGGGAGCCTCGTCCGCCGGTGCCTTCTCGGCCTCTGCCTTCTTGGCCGGGGTCTTTTCGGCTGGAGTCTTTTCGGCCGGTGCCTCCTCGATCGGAGTGGGGGTCTCCGGCGGGGCGGCGGCCTCGGGTGCGGTCTCCGTCTTGGGCTCGGCCTTCTTGGTCTCCGCCTTGGGCTCGGCCTTCTTGGTCTCGGCCTTGGGCTTGGCCTCGGGCTCAGGCTTGTCGGGGGATTCCAGTTCCTCCGCCAGCGCCTTCGCGAAACGGGCGATGACCTTGGAGCCGACCTCGGACAGGATGTTGCGGCCGAACTGCGCGGGCCGTCCCGTCACGTTCAGCTTCGTGTGGACGGTCACCCGGGTCGTGCCGTCCTTCTCCTCGTGCAGCTTCGCCTGGACGGTCGCCGACGCCGTCCCCGAGCCGCGCGCCTCCTTCGCGGACGCCTCCAGCGTCACCGTCCGGGCCGACTCGTCCGCCGACACGATCCGCGCCGTGCCCCGGTAGGTGATGGTCATCGCGCCGACCTTCACCTTCATCCGGCCCTTGTACTCCTCGCCCTCGACGGAGTCGAGCGTCGCGCCCGGCATGCACGTCGCGACCCGCTCCACGTCGAGCAGCACCGACCAGGCACGCTCCACCGGCACGGGGACGGCGAAATCGTGGTCGAGCTCCATGATCGTTGTCCTTATCGTCCGGAGAACTTGCCCGTCACGCGACCTTACGGCGGTGGCCGGGCAGCCCGCCAGTCGGGGCCGGGCACCCGGACGGGTACCCGGCCACGCGACGTGCAATCAGGCCGCGGCGGCCGCCGCGAGCGCCCGCGCGGTCAGCACGGTCGCGAGATGCGACCGGTACTCCGACGATCCGTGCAGGTCAGACGGCGGCTCCGTGCCGTCGGCGGCGCGCTCGCCCGCGGACCGGAATGAATCGTCCGAAAGCGGACGGCCGCGGACGGCGTCCTCCACCGCGCCGGCCCGGACGGGCGACGGCCCCATGTTGGTCAGCGCGACGCGGGCCTCCGCGACCGAGTCCCCGTCGCGGCGCACCGCGCACGCGACGCCGACGATCGCCCACGCCTGCGCCGTCCGGTGGAACTTCTCGTAGTGGACGCCCCAGCCGGGCCCGAGCTTCGGCACCCGGACGCCGACGAGCAGCTCGTCCGGCTCCAGCGCGGACGTCATCCAGTCGACGAAGAACTCCGCCGCCGGGATCTCCCGCTCGCCGCGCGGGGACCGGACGAGGAGCACCGCGTCCAGCGCCAGCGCGACGGCCGGGAGGTCGCCCGCCGGGTCCGCGTGCGCCAGCGAGCCGCCGAACGTCCCGCGATGCCGGACGGCCGGGTCCGCGACGGTCTCCGTGGCCCGCGCCAGCAGCGGGAGGTGCGCGCGGACGAGCGGGTCGCGGATCACCTGGTGGTGGGTGGCCATCGAGCCGATGACCACGGCGTCGCCGTCGTCGCGGATCTCGCGGAGCGCCGCGATCCGGCCGAGGTCGATCAGCGCGTCGGGGATCGCGAGCCGCAGCCGCAGCAGCGGCATCAGGCTCTGCCCCCCGGCGAGGACCTTCGCGTCCTCGCCCGCGTCGGCCAGCGCCCGGACGGCCTCGTCGACCGAGCGGGGGCGCGCGTAGTCGAACGCGGCGGGGATCACTGGGCACCTCCGGCGGATCCGAGGCCGCCGCCCGCGCCGGGCTCGGCGGTGTCCGGTTTCCGTTCGGCGCGGATGGCCCGCCAGACGCGCTCGGGCGAGCACGGCATCGGCACGTCCTTCACGCCGAAGGGGCGCAGCGCGTCCACGACCGCGTTGACGACGGCCGGGGTGGACGCGATCGTGCCCGCCTCTCCGACGCCCTTCACGCCCATCGGGTTGGACGTCGCGGCCGTCTCCGTCCGGTCGGTGGTGAACTCCGGAAGGTCCGCGGCGGACGGGACGAGGTAGTCCGCCATGGTGGTCGTGGTCAAGTTCCCCTCCTCGTCGTACACGGCCTCCTCGAAGAGGGCCTGCGCGATGCCCTGCGCCAGGCCGCCGTGCACCTGCCCCTCGACGATGAGCGGATTGACGACCTTCCCTACGTCGTCCACGGCCACGTACTTGCGGATCTTCACCATTCCCGTCTCGGTGTCGACCTCGGTGGCGCACAGGTGCGTGCCGTGTGGGAAGGAGAAGTTGTCAGGGTCGAATGTGGCGTCGGAGTCGAGCGAGGGCTCGATCCCCTCTGGCAGATCGTGTGCCGCCCATGCGGCGAGCACGACTTCCTGGATCGTTTTGCCCTCCTGCTGGACGCCGCGCACGCTGAACCGTCCGTCGGAGAACTCAAGGTCCTGTTCGGCGGCCTCCAGCAGATGCGCCGCAACCTTGCGCGCCTTGTCGACGACCTTCTCGCACGCCGAGTACAGCGCGACCCCGCCGACCGCGAGCGAACGCGACCCGTAGGTGTCCATTCCCCTCGGGGATATGGCGGTGTCGCCGTGCAGGACGCGCACGTCCTCGAACGGGACCCCGAGCCTGTCCGCGGTGATCTGCGCCCAGGCCGTCTCGTGGCCCTGCCCATGCGCGGACGAACCCGTCACCACCTCGACCTTGCCGGACGGCAGGACGCGCACCGAAGCGTGCTCCCAGCCGCCCGCCCCGTACGACAGGGAACCGAGGACACGGGACGGGGCCAGCCCGCACATCTCCGTGAACGTCGACACCCCGATGCCGAGCTGGACCGGGTCGTTCCTTTCACGACGTTCGGCCTGCTCCGCGCGGAGCTTGTCGTACTGGAAGAGTTCCAGCGCCTTGTCCGTCGCCGCCTCGTAATTGCCCGAGTCGTAGGTGAGCCCCGCGATCGTGTCGTAAGGGAACTCTTCGTGCGCGATCCAGTTGCGCCGCCGTACCTCGATGGGGTCGAGGTCCAGTTCGGCGGCCAGTTCGTCCATGATGCGCTCGACGGCGTAGGTCGCCTCTGGACGGCCCGCACCCCGGTAGGCGTCGGTCGGTGTCTTCGTGGTGAAGACGCCGGTACAGGTGAACGAGTACGCGTCCATCTTGTAGATGCCGTTGAACATGAACGCGCCCAGCAGCGGGATGCCCGGCGTGACGAGCATCAGGTACGCGCCCATGTCGGCCAGCAGATCCACCTTGAATCCGCGGATTCGTCCGTCGCGCTCTGCGGCGAGCGTGAGCCGCTGTATCTGGTCGCGTCCGTGGTGGACGGTCATGTTGCCTTCGCTGCGCGACTCCGTCCACTTGACGGGACGTCCCAGCCGCCGCGCCAGCAGAAGGGCGAGGACTTCCTCCCCGTACACCTGGAGCTTGGAGCCGAAGCCGCCGCCGACGTCCGGTGCGACGACCCGGATACGGTGCTCCGCGATTCCGGTGACGGTCGCCAGCATCAGCCGCAGAATGTGCGGGATCTGCGTGGCGGAGTACAGCGTGAAGTCGTCGGCCTCCGGCACGCACAGCACCGACCGCGGCTCCATCGCGGACGGGATCAACCGCTGCTGGACGTACTCGCGTGCGATGACGACGGGTGCGTCCCTAAGTGCGGCGTCGATGTCGCCGTTCTCGAACACCCACGTGTAGGACTTGTTGGTGCCGAGCTCCTCGTGGACGAGGTCGGCCCCGTCCGCGACGGCCTCGTTCATGTCGACGACCGGCGGCAGCGGCTCGTAGTCGACGTCGATCTCCTCCAGCGCGTCGGCCGCCGCGTACTTGTCGCGGGCCACCACGCACGCCACCGGCTCCCCGACGTACCGGACCTCACGCACCGCCATCGGCGGGTGGTCCGGGTGCTTCATGTCCTCGGTCACGACCCACGCGCAGGGCAGCGAGCCCTGCTCGTCGGCGAAGTCCGCGCCGCTGAACACCGCGACCACGCCGGGGCTCCGCGCCGCCTCCGACGTGTCCACGCGGGTGATGCGCGCGTGCGCGAACGGGCTGCGCAGGAACGCCACGTGCAGCGTCCCGGCCGGGGCGAGGTTGTCGGTCCAGCGCGTCTGGCCGGTGATGAGCCGGGCGTCCTCCGACCGCTTACGCGGCGACCCGACCTCCGCCCTACCCTCCTGCACAGTCACGGCCTGCTCCTTTCCTGGGGCGCGACCCCCAGACCCCCGGGAGGGCGACGCCATGATCCTCGCTTCGCTCCGGTCATGACGTCACCTCCCGCTCGGCCGGCTCGCGCATCTCCTTGGCGGCGCGCCGGACGGCCTTGACGATGTTCTGGTAGCCGGTGCACCGGCAGAGGTTGCCCTCGAGCCCCTCCCTGACCTCGTCGTCGGACGGGTCGGGGTTCTCCCGCAGCAGATCCAGCGATGCCATGATCATGCCGGGCGTGCAGTAGCCGCACTGGAGCGCGTGCTCCTCGTGGAAGGCGCGTTGCATCGGGTGCGTCGTCCCGCCGGCGCCGAGGCCCTCGACGGTGGTGACGTCGGCGCCGTCCGCCTGGACGGCCAGCACGGAGCAGCTCTTCACGCTCTCGCCGTCCAGCAGGACGGTGCAGGCTCCGCAGTTGCTGGTGTCGCACCCGACCGGGGTACCGACCTTGCCCAGCCGTTCGCGCAGATAGTGGACCAGTAGGAGGCGAGGTTCGACGTCGTCCTCGTACGTCGCGCCGTCGACCTCGACACGGATACGTGGCATGCGTTTCTCCCAGGGACGTCTCGGGGTGGACAGAGTCCGTTCTACGGAGAGACGCCCCTGGGGAGGGGCACGCTGATCCGGCCAAGTCATCGAGGCCACCTCCACGGAAGGCGACCATACGAACCTATGCCGGGGTTGAATTCTGTACTAGTCCTCGGCCCGCTTATTTACCGAGGTGTGCCCAACTGCTGGAGGCTTCCGCACGCGGCGGAGAACCGCCAGGTCAGACCGCGTCCTTCGGCGCGCCGCCGTGGGCGAGGAACAGCGCGCGGGCCGTGTGGTCGCCGTAATCGCCGTCCGCCGAGAGCTTGTCGCCGTTCTCGTCGCGGTGGTCCTTCTGGAAGTCGACGACCGTGCTCTTGGTGTCGCGGCCGAACTCGCCGTCCACGTTCAGGCTGGAACCGAGGCCGTTGAGCGCGTCCTGGAGCCATTTCACGCGGCCCCCGCTGGACCCCTCGCGCAGGACCGGCGACCCCCACGGGACCCGGACGCGCCGCAGCGCGACGGTGGACTGGACGTCCCAGAACGTCGGCCTCGGCGGCGCGGACGGTCCGTAGGCCGGACGCCCGTACCCCGCGATGACCCCGGCCGCCCGGACGCGGCGCTTGACCGCGTCGTCGGTGTTGGCCTCGATCGTCTGGAGCCGCCCGCCGCCGAGGACCTTCTCGACCACGCCGACGTGGTCGACCGCGGAGATGCGGTCGGTCGTGCCCCAGTCGAAGAACACGATGTCGCCGGGCTTGGCCCTGTTGACGTTGGCGGTCGTGCCCGCGTGCCAGCGTCCGGCCTTCTTGAAGTCCTCGGCGTGCCAGACCGTGTAGGCGCGGTCGCCGCCGAGCAGGACGGCGGCCGCGTTGCCGCTGTGCCGCGCCCAGTAGGTGACCGCCATGTCGCACCAGGACGCCGACTCGAACTCGGACCCGTGCCTGTCCGCGTACTCCCTGGTGATCTTGTTGGGACGGCCGGACAGACCGAGCGACTTGCGGGCCTCCTTGATCATCCCGGTGGCGCTCATCCGGCGTCCTCCTCACCGGACGCGTCGTCCTCGTCGGCGCCCGCGCCGCGGAAGACTCCGTCCGCGTCCGGGGCGCCGTACAGCTCGGTGAGGATCTCCTCCTCGTCGGGCTCGGTCGCGCGGTGGACGGCGGGGTTCACGTCCACCTCGTCCATATGGGCGGCTTCTGTCGTGTCTGTACGGTTTTCGGGGGTCATTGCTCCTCCTGGAGCGTTCCGCCTTGTCCGCCCCGTTCCGTGGGCGGCTCTCAACAGACGGTAATGGCCGCACGTCAAGGTATTCCGGGTTTCGCCGGAAAACGTCCTCGTTTGCTGGTCCACCGTTCCCGCTGGGTAAGGCGGGGGTCATGGCCCGTTCATGATCGGCCGACATCGGGATTTTCGGAGGGTATGGGCCATCGCATGGTGTTCTTCTCGTCCCGACTGGGATGTCTGGGATCACTCGCGGTGACCCTCGTTCTCACCTGGATCGCGTTCCTGATCCTGAACCGCTGAGGGGTCAGCGGCGGGGGACGAGCGTCTCGGTGTGCAGGGCGCGGCCGTCCAGGTCACGCAGCCGGACGGTCAGCGTCGCCGCGTCCCCGTCGATCTCGACCTCGCCGAAGAACTGGAAGCCCTCGGCGGGGGACGTGTTCGCGTGCGGCGGCGCCTGGACGAACTTCGCCACCGGACCGAACGTGCCGTCGAGCTTGTTGGGACCGAACGCGCCCGCGTTCAGGGGGCCCGACACGAATTCCCAGAACGGATCGAAATCCTTGAAAGAAGCCTTGGCCGGGTCGTAGTAATGCGCCGCCGTGTAGTGGACGTCCGCGGTCAGCCACACCATGTTGCGGACGCGGTGCCGCCGCGCGTACGACAGCAGGTCCGCGATCTCGCGCTCGCGGCCGAGCGGGACGCCGTCGTCGCCCTGCGCCGCCGCCTCCTGCGCGGTGCCGTCCGGGACGACCAGCCCGATGGGCAGATCGGCCGCGATCACCTTCCAGGTGGCGCGGGAGTTCCGCAGTTCGTGCTTGAGCCAGGCGGACTGCTCCCTGCCGAGCAGACCGTCCCGCTGGGTGGGTGACGTGTTCGCGTCGTTCGGCGACTTGTAGGTGCGCATGTCGAGCATGAAGACGTCCAGCAGCGGACCGTAGGAGACCTTGCGGTAGAGGCGTCCGCCGCGCGCCGCGCGTACGGCGGTCGGCGTGTACTCGAACATCGCGCGGCGGGCGCGGGCGGCGAGGACGTCCACGCGCTTCTCGGTGTACTGCGGGAGGTCGAGGATCTCGCCGGGGTACCAGTTGTTGAGGGTCTCGTGGTCGTCCCACTGGTAGAGCATCGGGACGTGCGCGTTGAACGCCCTGAGGTTGGCGTCCTCCAGGTTGTAGCGGAACTGGCCGCGATATTCGGCGAGGGTCTGCGCGACGGCCGATTTCTCAGCGGTGACGATGTTGCGCCAGGTACGCCCGTCCGGGAGCTTCACCGTTTCGGTCAGCGGGCCGTCCGAGTAGACGAGGTCGCCGCTGCACAGGAAGAAGTCGGGGTCGACGCCGGACATCGCCTTGAAGATGCGGTAGCCGCCGAACTCGGGGTTGATGCCCCAGCCCTGCCCGGCCAGGTCGCCCGACCAGACGAACCGGACGTCGCGCGCCCGCGTCGACGCGGTGCGCAGGCGTCCGGCCACCGGCTCGGACGCGAGGCCGCGGTCGAGGTCCGCCAGCCGCACCCGGTAGTGCAGCTCCTCGCCGGACGGCAGGCCGCGCAGGAACGCCTTGCCGGTGAGGTCCGTGTCGGGGGTGAGGACGGGCCCCGGCAGCGTCCGCGCGTCGCGCAGGTCGGGACGGCGGCCGACCTCCACCAGCATCCGCGCCGGCCGGTCCGACCGCGCCCACACGACCGCCTCGCGCGCCGTGACCTCGCCGCTCTGCACGCCGTGGGTGAGGCGCGGGCGCCCGCCGCGCAGCAGCGCGGGGGCCTCGCGGCGGCCCGGCAGCGCCGCCGCCGGGCCGCCGGTCAGCAGGGCGAGCGCCGCCCCGCCGGTCGTGACGAGCCCGCCGCGCAGCACGCCGCGCCGATCGAAATCCCGGTCCGTTCGACGGTCCATCGGTCCCCGCCCCTTCGTCAGGCCCCTTGATCAGGGTGTTCCTTGATCCGCTACCGGACGCATGGTCCGCGCGCGGGGCGGCTTCCGGATGGACGCGCGGTGATCGGCTTGACAAGGTTCGGTGACCGCGTGTCTCCTTGTACGCATGTTCGCGCGCAATCTCTCCGAGAGCCCCGTGGCCCTGGGCCGCGTGGCCAGCGCGCTGTGTCCTTCGTGTTGTCGCTGAACCCGCTCTCCCTTTCCAGCCGACATCCGTACACGAAGGACCTCCGATGGTTCCCGATCTCACCATGCGCGGCCAGGACGATCCGCACGGCCGCGTCATCGCCGCCCGCCCGCCCACCGTCGGGCAGCTCGCCGTCCGCGTCAGCGACCTCGCCGGACGTCCCGGACCGTGGTGGCGGCTCGTCCGCTTCGACGCCGCGGGCCCGGTGCACGTCCCGCTGGACGAGGCGACGTGGCTCACCACCTGGCCGCCCGGTTCCGGCGCGACCGTCCACGCCCAGGTCGGCACGCTGATCGCGGGCGAGCTGGCGGAGGTGACGATCGCGGAGTGCGGCGTCACCGAGCGGCCGTTACGGGCCAACCGGGTCAGGGTGCACGCGGGCCCGCACACGCTGACGAACCCCGGCCCGGCGTTCGCGGTCAGCCTGCACGCGGGCGGGACGCCCCCGGCCGTCCCGGCTCAGCGGTCGTCCGCCAGGTAGGGGGACGCCGCCTCCCGCCCGATGACGGGCAGCAGCGCGAAGTAGGTGAGGGACGGCAGCAGCGACGGCAGCTCCGCCGCCTCGCCCGTCTCCATCTGGACGTGGATCGCGCTGGAGATCCCGCCGACGATCGCGTCCACGACGGCCACCGGGACCTGCTCCTTGGAGAGGGACGACCCGCCGCACTCGCCGGGAACCGGGCGGGGGGCCGGGCAGGGCGGGGAGAAGAACGTGCGGAAGCGGGCGAGGTTGTCGATGCGCGCCTGCCTGACCTGCGGGCCCGCCGCGTTCACCTCGACCAGCGACGCCCGCGCGAACCTCGGCTCCCGGGCGAGGAGGGCCAGCATGGTGCGCAGCGCCGCGTGCACGCCGTCCGGCCAGGTCGGCGCCGCCTCGTACGCCTCCGTCATGCGGCGCAGCAGGATGCCCATGCCGCGCTCGTACGCGGCGAGGAAGCATTCGTCCAGGTCGGCGAAGTGGGCGTAGAACGTCTTCTTGGTGACGCCCGCCGCCTCGGTGACCCGGCTGATCGTCGTGTGCCCGAACCCCCGCTCGGACACGACCTCGACGAAGGCGTCGATGAGCCGCTCGCGCTGGATCCCGGCGACGGTCTCGGGGGACAGCCCGTGCCGTCCCGGCTTGATCGCCCGCCCCGGGTCGAGCGCGGACCGGGAGCCGGGCAGCACCTCGGCGCCCTCCGCCTCCGCCGCGCCGGGCCGACCTGACATCACACCTCGTTCCCGCCGGTCACTTGCCGTCGGGGTCAGGCTACTCGGCGTCGACGCGGCGCGGCCGGGCGGCCCGCGGGGACGTCAGCGGAGGTCGCGGCGGCGCCCGCGGGTCAGCACCCGGACCGTCCCGACCAGGCCGAGCCCGATCAGCACCACCGGGACCAGGACCGTCGCGCCGAGCGGACGCCCGTCCGAGAGGCCGTCGGCGAGGAACACGCCCGCGAGGGCGAGGAAGAACAGCCCGGTGACGGGCCCGGCCGGGTCGAACCGGCGGCGCCCGCCGCGCGCGGGCTCGCCGTGTTCGGGGTCGCGGCGCGCGGGGTCGCGGGGGTCAGCCACGGCGCACGTCCACGTCCCCGACCTTCCCGCGGATCCGCAGGACGATCACCGGCGGCTCGCCGGTCCCCCTGACCTCCGGCTCCAGCGTCTGGACGGCCCTGGCGTACGGCCCGCTCGTCGTCCGCTCCCCGATCCGCAGGTCGCCGAGCGAGATCCGGGCGTCCAGCAGGACGCGCGCGGTCGGTGGCACCGTCACCCGCAGCCCGCCGAGCGCCACCCGGGCGTCGATCGAGACCCGCTCACCGGCGGCCATCGGCAGCGCGGTGAGGTTCAGCTCGCCCTGCCCGACGCCGACCCGGTACACCTGGTTCGTCTGCGCGACGTCGGTCGGCCGCCACTCGATCTCGCCGTACTCGGCGTTCCTCGGCGCCTCGCCCGCGACCGACGTGGACAGCAGCGCGAGGGTCAGGACCGTCCCGGCGGTGGCGAGGCCGCGGGTGCGGACCCAGCCGCCGAGGACGAGCCCGAACCCGATGACGGCGAGCGCGGGCGCCATGACGATCAGCCAGGAGTCCGGGGCCGGGTACCGGTCGGCGACCGGGATCATCGCGGCCCCGGCGGCCATCGCGGCGAGCAGCGCGATCGCGGTGACCGGCGAGGCGCCCCGCTCGCCCCGCCGCCGCTTCACGGGGCCGCGCTCCACGGCGGGCTCCGAGGCGGGCTCCACGGCGGGCTCCGCGTCCGCCCGCGCCTGGGCCTCGGCCCGCGCCGTCCCGTACGCGGCCAGATCGATCATCCCCCCGGGGAGGACGCCGGGCGGCGTGTCCGCGGGCGGCCCGTCCTTGTAGAGGGAGACGCCGCCGGCCGGGACGGACTCCGAGCGCGTCCCCCAGGCGGCCGGCTCCGGCGGGTGCCCGGTGAGCCGCTCCGGCACCGACCGCGCGGCCGCCACCAGGTCGACGCCGCGCGAGCGCGCCACCAGCAGCACCAGCCCGCACACCACCAGGACGGCGATCGCGTCCGCGGACAGCCCGCCGAACACGCTGAACACGACGCCCGCGGCCAGCAGCGCGCCGAGGATCGAGAGGACGGCCTGCGCGTCGAACCAGCGCTTGAAGAACTGCTCCGCGAGCGACGACTCGCCCGGCTTCCCCGGCATCAGCAGCACCGCCGCGACGTAGAGCAGGACGCCCTGCCCGTGCGCGAGGACGAGGACCGCGAACCCCACGCGGAAGACGACGGGGTCGATGCCGGAATACCGGCCGAGTCCGGTGCACACGCCCGCCAGCACGCGGCGGTCCGCGTCGCGCGCCATCCGGTCGTAGGTGGTGGCGTGTCCGCCGCCGGCGGCGGTGGCGCCCGTTTCTGTTCCGGCCTGTCCGGTGTCCATGCCAGCAATGGTGGCGTGCCGGGCCCGGCCCGGGGTATCCGGGAGGTCCCTGATCCGACCCTGAGCCAAGCCGGGGGTCCGCCCCTGATGCGGATCACCGGCGGCCGTGTGACGATCGGTGACGTGGGAGAACCTTGGGAAGGGCGGCGATGAGCGAGGAGGCGGCCGGACGGCCGGGCGGAGCGTCGGCGGCGCCCCCGCCCGCGCCCGCCGCGCCGGTGCCCGGGCCGTCCGACCCGCCGCGCCGGCTGGAGCGGGCGGCGGAGGGCAAGCTCGTCGCGGGGGTGGCCCGCGGCCTCGCCGGGCACCTCGGCGTGGACGTGCTGATCGTCCGCGTCGCGTTCGTGCTGCTCACCATGGCGAGCGGGCTCGGCTTCGCCGCGTACGCCGCGTTCTGGCTGCTCGTCCCGAAGGCGGAGCGGCCGGAGCAGGAGGCCGGACGGCGCACCGGACGCGACTGGGGCCAGCTCCTCGCCTACAGCGCCGTCATGCTCGGCCTGGTCGCGCTGCCGTGGGGCGCGGGCGGCGGGCTCCTCCAGTTCGCGCTGTGGCCGTTCGCGGTCGGCGGCGTCGGCGCCGCGATCCTCTGGCAGCAGGCCGACCGCGACCAGCGGCAGCGCTGGACGCTCCCGCTCCGCCAGCGGTGGCTGCGCAGCCTGCTCGGGCTGCTGCTCGTCGTCGGCGGCATCGGCGGCTTCGTGGCGCAGAAGGTGGAGGCCGCGCAGGCTCGCTCGGTCGTCATCGCGATGCTGATCATCCTCACCGGGGTCGCGGTGATCGTGACACCGTGGGTGGTGCGGCTCTGGCAGGACCTCGACGCCGAGCGGCACGAGCGCATCCGCTCCCAGGAGCGCGCCGAGCTGGCCGCGCACATCCACGACTCGGTGCTGCACACGCTGACCCTCATCCAGCGGAACGCGCACGACACGCGGGAGGTGCAGCGGCTCGCCCGGTCCCAGGAGCGGACGCTGCGGACCTGGCTCTACCAGCCGCGCGCCGACCCCGACCAGACGTTCGCCGCCGCGATCCGGGAGGTCGCGGGGGAGGTGGAGGACGACCACGGCGTCCCGATCGAGATCGTCTGCGTCGGCGACACCGCGCTGGACGAGCGGCTCGGCGCCGCGCTCCAGGCCGCGCGGGAGGCGATGGTGAACGCCGCGAAGTACGCGGAGGCGCCGTCGGTGTCGGTGTACGCGGAGGTCGAGGGCGACGAGATCGCGATCTTCGTTCGGGACCGGGGCAAGGGGTTCGACCTGGACCAGGTCCCGGACGACCGGATGGGCGTCCGGGGGTCCATCATCGGACGTATGGAGCGCAACGGCGGCAAGGCCACCGTCCGCACCGCGCCGGGCGAGGGCACGGAAGTGCGTTTGGAGATGAAGAAATCGTGAGCGGAGCGACTCGCGGGAGGTCGTCCCCCCTCGAAGGAGCACAGCATGAGTGAGGCGTTGAAGAAGGTCGTGCTGGTGGACGACCACCAGATGTTCCGGACGGGTGTCAAGGCCGAGTTGGGCGGCGGGGTCGAGATCGTCGGGGAGGCGGGCGACGTCGACGAGGCCGTTTCGGTGATCAAGGCGGCGCGGCCGGACGTGGTGCTGCTGGACGTCCACCTGCCGGGCGGCGGGGGGATCGAGGTGCTGCGGCGGCTGCACGGGTCCGTCCCGTCGAAGTTCCTGGCGCTGTCGGTGTCGGACGCGGCCGAGGACGTGATCGGCGTCGTCCGGGGCGGCGCCCGCGGCTACGTCACGAAGACGATCTCCGGGCCCGAGCTGACCGACGCGATCGGACGGGTCGCGGACGGCGACGCGGTCTTCTCGCCGCGGCTCGCGGGCTTCGTGCTGGACGCGTTCGCCGCGACCGACGTCCCGGCCGTCGACCCCGAGCTGGACCAGATCACCCAGCGGGAGCGGGACGTCCTGCGCCTGATCGCCCGCGGCTACGCCTACAAGGAGATCGCGAAGGAGCTGTTCATCTCGGTGAAGACGGTCGAGACGCACGTCAGCAGCGTGCTGCGGAAGCTGCAACTGTCGAACCGGCACGAGCTGTCGCGGTGGGCCGCCGCCCGCCGCCTGGTCTGAGATCGACTCGCCCGAGGCCAACAGTGACTAATGCCCACTGCACTTCCGCTGGTAAACCTGTATTTGGACAAGTGTGAGCAAATCGTCATATCCGATTCTGGTCATGATGATCGTTGAGCGCGCCGGGGTGTGCAACAGTCCCTCTTCATGACGTATCCACCGCCCGGTAATAATCCGCCGCCGGTACCCGGCCAGCCGGATCTGAGCAAGCAGTCGCCCTATTCCGCGCCGCCGCCCCCGCCGCCTCCGCCCATGCCCGGCGGCCCCGGCGGAGGGTCCGGCTACGGCCCGCCGCCGCCGTCGCCGTCGCACGGCGCGCCGGCCGGCGGCAAGACCAGCGGGCTCGCGATCGCCGCGTTCGTGACCGGGCTCCTCGGCTGCTTCGGCATCGTCGGCCTCGTCCTCGGGTTCGTCGCGCTGCGGAACATCTCGCGGACCGGCGCGAAGGGGCGCGGGCTCGCGATCGCGGGCATCGTCCTGTCGTGCCTGTGGCTCGTCGGCGGCATCGCGATCTACGCGCTGCGCGGGGACGGCTCGTCCACGACCGGCGGGAAGTCGCCCACCACGTCCGCGACGAAGCCGCAGAAGATCGACGCGAAGAAGATGAAGGCGGGCGACTGCATCAACGACGACCAGGGCTCGTCGAACACCACCGCGACGGGCGAGCCGGTCGAGGTGGAGAGCGTGAAGATCGTCCCGTGCAACGGGCCGCACGACGGCGAGGTGATGGCCGTCTTCAAGCTTCCCGACGGCGGCATGCCCACCGACAAGACGATGGCCACGGTCGCCTCGGCCCAGTGCAAGCGGCTGATGGCGCCCCGGATCAACCGCGACCCGGCGCGGAACGGGCTCGCGACCTCCTACTACTACCCGACCGCCGACTCGTGGCGGGCCGGTGACCGCGAGGTGACCTGCGTCGCCGTGGCCGCCACCGAGGGCAAGAAGCTCACCCGCAAGCTGCACGCCTGACGGCCGGGCCCGCTGGGCGGCCGGCCCGCCGCCCCGGTCCGCGGCCGTGACCCCGACCATGACCGCGACCCCGACCATGACCGCGACCATGACCCCGACCGCGACTACGACCACGGCCGTGGGCGATCACGGCCGTGAGGTGCGGAGCGTTCCAACGACCATGGCCGCCATGTGCTCGACCGTCGCGACGCCCGCCTCCATCGTCGGGCTGTCGCCGCTGCACACGGCGACGAGGAAGTCGTGGTCCGGGCCGGTGATGCGGCCCACGCTGTTCACCGCCCAGCCGTGCCCCTGGTGGTAGACGGGCGTCCAGCCGTTCTTGAGCGCCACCCGCTCCCCGGGGCGCGCCGCCGCGCTGACCCCCCACGCCTGCTCGCGCAGCACCGAGCCCATCAGGCCGAGGATGTAGCCGCGTCCCGGCGCGCCGATCGGGCTCGTCTCCGACACCAGGGTCCGCAGCAGCAGCACCTGGTCGGACGGGCTGGTCAGCGACGAACCCCATGACCCGGCGAACGGCGTCGTGTCGCGCAGCCCGAGCCGCTGGTTCGCCCGCCGGACGCCGTCGCTGCCCCCGGCGGCGGAGTACAGCGCGTCCGCCGCCGAGTTGTCGCTCTCGCGGATCATGTGCCCGGCCAGCTCGCGCTGGTCGCCCGGCAGGCTCCGCCGCCCGCCCTGCCGTTGCAGGACGAGGCTCGCCAGGATGTCGACCTTCATGACGCTCGCCGTGACGAAGTCGCCCTTCTCGTTCTCCCCGAAGGACAGCCCGGTGCGCAGGTCGGTGGCCATGACCCCGGCCTTGCCCGGACGTCCCCCCACGTACGCGCGGACGCTCTGCCGCAGCGCCGCCGCGTCGAACGGGCGCAGGTTCGACATCGCCGTCCCGCGCTTGGCCGCCGCCGCCCGCGCCGACTCCGTCGCGCCCGCGACGACGCCCTCCCGCTCCGGCTCGTGCGTGACGACCCGGTGGGCGGTGACGCCCAGTGCCGTGGCGCCCGCCGCGACGGCGAGCACGATGATGTGACGTCGCATCGATCCCCCCGAATTCGTGCGACTTCCCCGGTGAGGGGTGGTGCCGGACGGGCTAGAGCGCGCCCGGAAGGCGGGCCGGGCAGCCCGGCTCGCAGCGCTCGGCGTGCAGCGCGACCCGGCGCGCGTAGGCGCGGAGCCTGCGCCGCAGCACCGCCCGCGTGAACGGCCCGGTGCCCGGGAACCCGTCGAACGCGCCGCGCCAGCGGATCAGCGTCGTCCCGGCGGCGTGCGGTTCGAGGGTCACGTCCGCGCGGAGCCCGCGCGGCGGCGGCCCGGTCAGCACGACGTAGCCGTAGTGGCGGGGCGGGTCCCAGGCGACGACCTCCTCGCGGCGCGGCCGGACCCGCCGGACGGCCCCGATCCCGTTCGGATGCTCGGTGCCCGCTTCCTCCCGCCGCGCGGCCCGCACCCAGAACCCGCCCCACTCGTCCCAGCTCTCCGCCACGCAGAGGTGCTTGAAGATCACGTCGGGCGCGGCCCTGGACGTGGCGGTGGCCTCGATCTCATGCGGCATGACGACCCCCCGTGTCCTGTCACAGAGGGCCACATGCCCGGACTGGGGACGATTACGGCATGTGAGGGAATGTATTTGGACCGTGAGGTCTCAATACTGGTTCAAGCCGTTTCATGCGTAATCTTCACGCGGTTTCGTCAAGCGGTGTCGACGACCTGAAATGCCTCGGCGAGGCGTCCCTCGGGGAACCCCGCGGCGGCGGCGTTCGCGGACAGCCAGCCGCGCAGCATCGCCGGCAGGCCGTCGCCCATGTGGGCGGTCTGGCTGGCGTGGGCGCGCAGCGCGTTCAGCTTCCGGTCGAAGTGCGCGGTGATGTCGACGTAGTGGTTCACGGACGGGCCGCCGCTCAGCCAGACCTCGCGGGCCGTCCAGGCTTCGAGGCCCTCGTCGGCGAGGAGCTCCGGGAAGGCGTAGGGGTTGCGCGCGTCCGGGTAGACGGCGTCGAGCGCGGCCGAGCCCACCGCCCGGTGGTCGGGGTGGCTCGGGTGGATCCGCTCGTAGTTGCGCTCGGGACTCGGCATCAGGACCCGGTCGGGCCGCACCCGGCGGATCTCGCGGGCGATGTCGCGGCGCAGGTCGAGCGTCGCCTCGACCCTGCCGTCGGAGTAGCCGAGCCAGCGGACGTCGCCGACCCCGACGCACTTGGCCGCCGCGCGCTGCTCGTCGCGGCGCAGCGCCGCCATCTCGGCGCGGGTGACGTCGTCGTCGAAGCCGCCCGCGTCGCCGTCGGTGACCATGAGGTACACGACCTCGATGCCGCGGTCCGTCCAGCCCGCGATCGTGCCCGCCGCGCCGAAGTCGACGTCGTCGGGGTGTGCCATGACTACCAGGATCCGCCGCAGCTCGCCGTCGTCCAGAACAGTGGTCACGGCTTCAACGATAAAGTCTGTGAACAGTTCGCGTGACCGGCCCCCCGGCCTGGCCGACGCCACCGGCGATGTGCGCACTATCTGGTGTTTCGTAGGAAGATCGGGGATTAGGTCTGGGATGCTGGCGTTAGCCAGGGTAGAGCTGAGACATGCGCAAACTCATCAACGCCCCGGCGGACGTGGTCTCCGACGCGCTGCGCGGCCTCGCCGCCGCGCATCCCTCGCTGCGCGTCGATCCGGGGAGCGGGACGGTCGTGCGCGGGGACGCGCCGCGCGCCGGGAAGGTCGGCCTGGTGTCGGGCGGCGGGTCCGGGCACGAGCCGCTGCACGCCGGTTTCGTCGGCCACGGGATGCTGGACGCCGCCTGCTGCGGCGAGGTGTTCACGTCCCCGGTGCCGGACCAGATCATCGCCGCGACGATGGCGGTGAACGGCGGCGCGGGCGTGCTCCTGATCGTCAAGAACTACACCGGCGACGTCATGAACTTCCAGCTCGCCGCCGAGCTGGCGGAGGACGAGGACATCGAGGTCGCGACCGTGCTCGTCGACGACGACGTCGCCGTCGAGGACAGCACGTTCACCGCCGGGCGGCGGGGCACCGGCGCCACCCTCTTCGTCGAGAAGATCGCGGGCGCGCTGGCCGAGGAGGGCACGGCGCTCGACGCCGTCGCCGCCGTGGCGCGCGAGGTGAACGAGCGCAGCCGGTCGTTCGGGGTGGCGCTGTCGTCGGTCACCGTTCCCGCCGCCGGGACGCCGACGTTCGAGCTGGGCGAGGACGAGATGGAGCTCGGTATCGGCATCCACGGCGAGCCGGGCCGCGAGCGCGTCGGGATCGGCACCGCGACGGAGATCGTGGACGCCGCGCTGACCGCGATCGACGCGGACATGCCGCTGTCCGGCTCCGAGGTGCTCGTGCTCGTGAACGGCATGGGCGGGACGCCGCTGATCGAGCAGTACGTCGCCTACGCGGCGGCGGCCGAATGGCTCGCCGGGCACGGCGCGACCGTCGTCCGGCCGCTGGTCGGACCGTACGTCACGAGCCTGGAGATGGCGGGCTGCATGATCAGCGTGTGCCGGGCGACGCCCGAGCTGGTCCGGCTGTGGGACGCGCCCGTCGAGACCCCCGGGCTCCGGTGGGGACGATGAGGAGCGCCGACCTCGCGGACTGGATCAGGCACGCCGCCGAGCTGGTCACCGCCGACGCCGACCGCCTCTCCCGCCTGGACGCGGACATCGGCGACGGCGACCACGGCCACAACCTCGACCGGGGCTTCCGCGCCGCCGTTGGAGCGCTCCCCGGCGACGACGTCCCACCCGGGAAGGTGCTGATCGCGGCGGGGCGGGCGATCGTGTCGAAGACGGGCGGCGCGTCCGGCCCGCTCTACGGGACGGCGCTCCGCCGCGCGGGCAAGGCCCTCGGCGACGCCGAGGAGGTCGACGCCGCCGCCCTCGGGGCCGCGCTCCGCGCCGCGCTCGACGGCATCCAGGAACTCGGCAAGGCCGAGCGGGGCGACAAGACGATGGTCGACGCGCTCGGCCCCGCCGCCGACGCCTACGACGCGGCGCTCGCGGACGGCTCCGGCCTCGCCGGATGCGTGCGCGCCGCCGCCGACGCGGCGGCGAAGGGGGCGGAGGAGACCGTCCCGATGCAGGCGCGGAAGGGGCGGGCGAGCTACCTCGGGGCGCGCAGCGTCGGGCACCTGGACCCCGGCGCGGCGTCCACGGCCCTGATCCTGGGCGCCCTCGCGGACGTCACGGGGGAGGGCTGACCGTGGTCGGGATCGTGATCATCTCGCACAGCCGCACGCTCGCGGAGGGCGTCGCCGAGGTGGCCCGCGCGATGGGCGTCGGGCAGGCCGTCGTCGAGCCCGCCGGAGGCGACTCCGAGGGCGGGCTCGGCACCAGCATCGACCTGGCCGAGGCCGCCGTCGCGGCGGCGGACGGCGGCGACGGCGTTCTCCTGCTCGCGGACCTCGGCAGCTCCGTCCTCACCGCCCGGACGCTGATCGAGGACGCCGAACGCGACGACCTGCTCCTCGCGGACGCGCCGCTGGTCGAGGGCGCGGTGGCGGCCGCGTCCATGGCCGCGACCGGCGCGGACCTCGCGACCGTCCACGCCGCCGCCGAGTCCGCGTTCGAGCACCGCAAGACGCGCTGAGCCGAGGCGGTCAGCCGTCCGGCCCCGGTTCCGGCAGGAGGTCGCCGAGGACGGACGGCGCGCCCGCCGTCGGGTCGCCGCGCACCTCGTACACGCGGGGCTCCCCGGCGGCGTCGGCGCCGGAGACGGTGATGCGGTAGGCCGGGAGGTCCGCGCCGATCTCGCCCTCGTCGCCGCGCTCGCGCGCGGCGGCGAGGGCGTCGACCGCCGCGCGGACGCGCCCGGCCCGCGCGGCGGGAAGGTCGGCGGTGTCGTACTGCGCGACGACGGTGTCCCGGCCGGTGAAACCGCCGGTGCTCTCGACCTTCACGCGCATTCCGCCCGCCGCCTTCCCACCATCTCGACCCTGTGCTGCTCGACCCTGTGCTGCTCGACCCCGTGCTGCTCGACCCTGCGCTACTTGAACGCGCGGCGCAGCTCGTCGAGTTCGCCTCGGAGGATGTCATCGTCCTCCAGCGGGCCCCGCTTGGCCAGCCGCTCCGGCGGGACGAACTGGTACTCGGGCATCTGCATCGTGCCGCAGCAGCGCGACCTGTCCTGCTCGGCGCGCAGGCTCGCGGACAGCTCGTCGTGCGCCTCGACCTCGGTGACGTCCTGCCCGTCGCCGGTGTACTCGGCGTCGGACATCCGCATCACCCCGCTCATCAGGTCGGTCAGCGGGGTCGGGGCCGTCGTGATCTCGCGGACGGCGAACCGGTTGCGGATGAACGTCCGGTAGATCGCGGGGTCGCCGCGGCCCGCCGAGACCTGGAGCAGCTTGTTCGCGACGTCCACGTACCTGGCGCCGGTCGCCGGGGACGCCACGATCGCGTCGAACAGCAGCCGGCACAGCCGCGCCGCCACGTCGATCAGCACGATCGTCGGGTCCTCGGTGCGCCGCCTGCGCCCGAGCTCGAACGCGTAGACGTCGGCCAGCACGTCGTACACCGCGCCGGTGAACACCTGCGAGATCGCGTGGACCTCGTTGCTGACCTGGCTCAGCGTGAGGTCGTTGTCGGCGTTGCGGAGGCCGGTCGACATGCCGAGCGCCCTGCCGAACTCCTCGGCGAGCGCGGGCAGGAACGACTTGTCGTGCAGGTTGGCCTTGGTGAGCGCGACGAACGCCTCCGCCTGGTCCGGCTGCGCCAGCGTCAGGAAGATCGCGGTCAGGTCGCCGAACGACTCGTGCAGGCCGCCCGTCTGCGGCGGGTTGCCCGCCGACAGCCAGCCGGGCTTGAGCCCGTCCAGGATCGCGTGGCCCGTCTCGTGGGAGACGATGTCCAGCGACCGGCACGTGAACACCACGTTCGACGGCGGCTGGCCCTGCGGCGTGAAGAAGAGGAACTTCAGCGCCTTGGACGTCCTGGTGTAGAACGCGTTCGCGCCCGTCCCCGCGTGGGGGAACACCGTGATGCGGTCGGTGTTGCCGTTCACGTTCCACGCGAACGGGATCGGGTTCCCGCCGTTGTGCCTTTCGTACATCGCGAGCGTCTGCCGGACGACCGCGAAGGCGTGCGCGCAGTCGAACTGCGGCGTGTTGGGCGTGAAGATGAAGTCGCCCCCGGCGTTGCGGGCGACCGGCGTGACCCCGGACAGGTCGGTCTGGACGCGGGCGTCCGCCGGGCCGTTGAGCACGACCGTCGGGACGAACACCGGCCTGACCCCCAGCTCGGTCACGGACGGGTCCTGCTTGTAGATGAGGAACCTGTGCCCGGTCGGGGTCGGCACCGGGATCGGCACCGGCCGCTCGACCGGACGGGTGTCGGCCTCGGCCGCCCCTTCGACTCGGAACCGCGGCGCGAGCCGTCCGGCATGCGCTTCGGGGACCTCCGTTCCCCCTGCCGGACGGCCTTGCGATAGGTGGGACTGCTCCTGGTGGACCGTCATCGACTCCACCTTTCCCATCACCGTGCGTGGACCCCTGCTGGCCCTACGCGGTCGCGGGAGGGCGTGCGGCACCGAAGTGATCCGGTCGTGGAAGCTCCGGGCCGTCGCGTCCCCGGCGCGGGACGCGAACCTCTCCCCTCGATTCACGCTCCGCTGGTCACAAGACCGAGTCAAGCGGGAAAGGGGTTTCCTGACCCGGTTGTCCTCATCCGGACTGGTGACCTTGGTGGACGTCCTGCCACGCACGAGGATCGGCGGGACGCCGAAAACGTCGGCCGCGCGCCGTAGACTCGCACATGATGTCGAAGACCGAAGCCAACCCCTTGCTCGACGGCCTCAACCCGCAGCAGCGCGAGGCCGTCCTGCACTCCGGCGGCCCCCTGCTGATCGTCGCGGGCGCGGGCTCCGGCAAGACGCGGGTACTCACGCACCGGATCGCGCACCTGCTCGGCGAGCGCGACGTCCATCCCGGCCAGATCCTCGCGATCACCTTCACGAACAAGGCCGCGGCCGAGATGAAGGAGCGGGTGGACGCCCTGGTCGGGCCCCGCTCGCGCGCCATGTGGGTGATGACGTTCCACTCGGCGTGCGTGCGCATCCTGCGGCGCGAGGCCAAGCGGCTCGGCTTCCCGACGACGTTCTCGATCTACGACCAGGCCGACGCGAACCGGCTGATGGCGCTCGTCTGCCGCGAGCTCGACCTCGACCCGAAGCGGTACCCGCCGAAGTCGTTCAGCGCGCAGGTGTCGAACCTGAAGAACGAGCTGATCGACTACGAGACGTTCAAGGCGCGGGCGTCCACGCACATGGAGCAGACGCTCGCCGAGGCGTACGAGATGTACCAGGCGCGGCTCCAGCAGGCCGGCGCCATGGACTTCGACGACCTGATCATGCTCACGGTCAACCTGCTCCAGGTCTTCCCGGAGGCCGCCGAGCACTACCGGCGCAGGTTCCGGCACGTCCTCGTCGACGAGTACCAGGACACCAACCACGCGCAGTACGAGCTGGTGCGCGAGCTGACCGCCCCCATCTCGGTTGCCGGGGGGTCTGGGGGGGCGTCCCCCCAGGAGGAGCAGGTGGAGGGGGTCGGCGCGGCCGAGCTGTGCGTCGTCGGCGACGCCGACCAGTCGATCTACGCGTTCCGCGGCGCCACGATCCGCAACATCCTGGAGTTCGAGCGCGACTACCCCGACGCGACGACGATCCTGCTTGAGCAGAACTACCGCTCCACGCAGACGATCCTGTCGGCCGCGAACGCGGTCATCGAGCGCAACGCCGACCGCAAGCCGAAGAAGCTCTGGTCCGACCAGGGCGAGGGGCACAAGATCGTCGGCTATGTGGCCGACAACGAGCACGACGAGGCCGCGTTCGTCGCCCGCGAGGTCGACCGGCTGTCCGACGACGGCGAGGCCCGTCCGGGCGACGTCGCCGTGTTCTACCGCACCAACGCGCAGTCCCGTGTCTTCGAGGAAGTGTTCATCCGCGTCGGGCTGCCGTACAAGGTCGTCGGCGGCGTCCGGTTCTACGAGCGCAAGGAGATCCGCGACGCGCTCGCCTACCTGCGCTGCCTCGCCAACCCCGAGGACGCCGTCTCGCTCCGCCGCATCCTGAACGTGCCGAAGCGCGGCATCGGCGACCGCGCCGAGGCGTGCGTGGAGGCGTACGCGTCCCGCGAGCGCATGTCGTTCTGGCAGGCGCTCCGCGTCCCGGACGAGGTGCCCGGCCTGGCCACCCGCTCGCTCAACGCCGTCCGCGACTTCGTCGCCCTGCTGGACGAGCTGCGCGCCGCCGCCGAGACCCTCACCCCCGCCGACCTGGTCGCGGAGGTGCTCAAGGCCAGCGGCTACCTCGCCGAGCTCCAGGCGTCCAAGGACCCGCAGGACGAGACCCGCATCGAGAACCTCCAGGAGCTGGAGGCCGTCGCCCGCGAGTTCGAGGAGCGCCTCGACGGCGAGCCCGCCGAGGGCAGGCTGCCCGAGTTCCTGGAGCAGGTCGCGCTGGTCGCCGACGCCGACTCGATCCCCGGCGGCGCGAAGGGCGGGCCCGTCCCGCCCGGCGAGCAGCCGGAGCAGACCGACGACGGCGTCGTCACGCTGATGACGCTGCACACGGCCAAGGGCCTCGAATTCCCCGTCGTCTTCCTCACCGGCATGGAGGACGGCGTCTTCCCGCACCTGCGCGCCATGAGCAACCCCAAGGAGCTCGAAGAGGAGCGCCGCCTCGCCTACGTCGGCATCACGCGGGCGCGGCAGCGGCTCTACGTCTCGCGGGCCGCGATGCGCAGCTCGTGGGGCGCGCCGCAGGTGAACCCGCCGTCCCGGTTCCTCGGCGAGGTGCCGCGGCCGCTGGTCGAGTGGGAGCGGGAGGCGTCCTCGACGTCCGGGTCGGCCATGTCGCGGATCGCGGCCCGGCCGGGGGTGCGCTCGCCGGGGAACCGTCCCGTCCCGTCGCTGTCGCCCGGCGACAAGGTCACCCACGACGCCTTCGGGCTCGGCACGGTCGTGTCCGTGTACGACGACGGGCAGAAGGCGAGCGTCGACTTCGGCGGCGAGTACGGCGTCCGGACGCTCGTCCTGCGCTACGCCACCATCGAGAAGCTTTAGGGCCGCCGCGCCAGCAGGTTCGCGGGGAGCGTGTGCAGGACGGTCTGGTCGTCCTGGTTGAGCAGCTCGGCGCGGGTGCGGACGATGCCCCGGTCCGGCTTGGACCGCGACGCCCGCGCCTCCAGGACGGCGACGCGCAGCCGCAGCGTGTCGCCCGGACGGACGGGCGCGGGCCAGCGCAGCTCGTCCACGCCCGGGGAGGCGAGGCTCGCCACCCGCGACAGGAAGTGGTCCGCGAACAGCCGCATCATGATCGAGCCAGTGTGCCAGCCGCTCGCGATGATGCCCTTGAACGGGCCGGTGGCGGCGAAGTCCGGGTCGATGTGGATGGGCTGCGGGTCGAACCGGCGGGCGAACTCGACGATCTCGTCCTCGGTGAGCGTGACGTGCCCGTACTCGTACGTCGCGCCGGTCTCGTAGTCCTCGAAGTAGCGGTCGGTGATGGGCGTGGGGAAGTCGCCGCCGAGGGCCCGCGTGCTGATCGTCATGCGTCCCAGGATGCCGGGTCCGCCCGGCGATCACGCGACCGGGAGCGGCTGAAATCGGCCATACGGTATACGGCAGACGGTCAGTCCATAACCCCCGGGAGGCCCCATGTTCGCTCACAGGCTCGCCGACGACGCCGAGCTGCGCCCGCTGGAGCCGTGGCAGGCCGCCGAGTTCGCCGAGCACGTGGCGCGGGTCCGCGACGACATCGTCGAGTACATCCCGTGGGGGCGGCTGATCGTGGACGAGGCCACCGCCCGCGCCTACCTCGACTCCTACGCGGAGAAGCAGGCGAGGGACGCGGGCCGCATCTACGGCATCTGGACGGACGGCGTCCTCCAGGGCGGCACGCTGTTCCGCACGTTCGACGCCGCGATGGGGGTGTGCGAGCTGGGCGTGTGGCTGGCGGCCGAGGCGCGCGGCCGCGGGCTGATCACGACGGCCGCCCGGCACATGATCGACTGGACGTTCGGGGCGCGCGGGATGCACCGGGTCGAGTGGCACTGCGACCGGCGCAACACGTCCAGCTCGGCGGTGGCGCGGCGGCTCGGGATGACGCGCGAGGGCGTCCTGCGGGAGTCGTACCTGCTCGGCGGCACCCGGCGGGACGTCGAGATCTGGGCCGTCCTCGCCGACGAGTGGCACTCCGCCTGATCCGGCGGCGTTAGGGCGGCGGGACGGGCAGCGGCCGTTCGATCGCCGTCAGGCCGAGCAGGACGATCGACGCCGTCCAGCCGAGCGGCGCCGGGCCCGCCGGCCTGCCGGTCGCGCCGACCTTCTCCGGCAGGACGCCGATCGACGTGCGGTTCGCGGAGAGCCAGCTCAGCCAGGTGGCCGCCTCGTCCGTCCGGCCGGACGCGGCGGCGTTCAGGCCGAACAGGGCGGTCTCGGGCGTCCAGGCGACGTCCGGGTTGCCGGACCAGCCCTCGCCCGGCAGGACGCCCCCGTTCGGCAGCTTCTGCCTCGCCTGCGCCTTGGCGATCGCGGCGGTCACGGTCGCGTCGGCGGGCGCGAACGGCGGCGCGATGAAGGTGACCGAGGTGTCCATCGAGCCGTGCGGGACGGGCGAGCGCGGATACCCGTAGGGGGCGAACTGCCTGGCCACGGCGTCCGACACGCGCTGGGCGGCGCGCCGCCACTCGGCGGCCTTGGCGGACTCGCCGCGCGTCCGCGCGAGGTCGGCCGCCGAGCGCAGGCCCGCGAGCACGGGGCCGACGACGCCGAGGGTCGGGCGGCGCGGGTCGCGCTCGCGCCGGTGGTCGCGCTCCCAGTAGTCGGACGAGGCGGGCGGCAGGCCCTCGGCGTCCAGCGTCCGGGACAGGTGGTCGGCGGCGCGCAGCACCATCGGCCACAGGTCGCCCGGCATGTCCCAGCGGGCGTCGGACGACCGGGCCTGGACGCTGAAGAACCACGTCGCCCACAGCACCCAGCCGAGCGAGTCGAGCTGCGGGGCGCGGCCGTCGGCGACGGCCGTCCCGTCCGGGTTGTAGCGGGCGGCCCACATGCCGCTCTCGTTCTGCGCGCGGGCCAGGAACCGCAGCACCCGCCGCGCCTCCGCCGGATGCCCGGTGACGGTGAACGCGGCGACGGCGAACGCCGAGTCGCGCGGCCAGCAGTACCGCCACTGGGCGTACCAGGACGCGAGCGACGCCCCGTTCGGACGGGTCAGCAGCCGCAGGTCGAGCAGCGCCCGCGCGGCCATGTCGCGGTAGCCCCGGTCGGCCCCGGTGGCCGGGTCGGGCCCGCCGGTCGGGACGCCGCCCGACGCCAGCCAGGCGTTGTCGGACCGCACCGCCCGCGCGACCCTCGGGTCGGACGGGTCGACGGTGATCGGCGTCTCCCCGCCGGCCGGCATCAGCCGGACGCGCCCGTCCGCGAGCCGGACGACGGAGCTGCCCGGCAGGTAGGAGGCGCCGTCGCCCTGGTCGGGCGACAGCGGGACGCTCGTGAACGGCCAGCCGCCCCCGCCGACGAGCCCCGGGCTCGCCCAGCCGGAGCCGCCGCCGTCCGGCACGTTCGCGCCCGCGGTCGCGACCATCGCGGCGGCGATGAGCAGGGCGGTGACGCGGCGGATCGTGCGCGCGCCCGCGCGCCGCCGGGTCCGTCCGCCCGCCGGGGGGCGCCGCCGCTCGGACCTCTCCGGCCGCGTCGGCGGCGGGACGAGAACGGCCGCCTCGACGGAGGCGGCCGGGGCGGGGACGGGCGCGTCGGCGGGCGCGGCGGGCGCGTCACGCTCCTCCGCCATCGCCATGTGTTCGCCCCCCTTTACCGCTGCCGCCGCCCGCTCTTCATCGTCGCAGCGAAAATAAGTACATCAAACTACGTCATTCGGTTCATCCTCCTCACGTGCCACTCGTGCCCTCCCCCTAGGGGGGACACACCCGCGGTTTGGTAACACTCGCTGACAACGGGACCCGGCGGCCTCATCACGGAAGAGGGTTGACTAGGCTGCATCGACGGAGCGGACCGCAGAGTGCCGGCCGCACGGACACCCGTGTAACCCCCACTCGTTGTGGTCATTCGGCTGTCGATCCGCAAAAAGGACGCCTCGTGGACCTGTTTGAACATCAGGCGAAGGAACTCTTCGCCGAGTACGGGGTACCGGTGCCCACCGGCAAGGTCGCCCATACTCCCCAGGAAGCCCGGGACATCGCGGCGGAGCTGTTCGCCGCGGGGAGCTCGAAGGTCGTGGTCAAGGCCCAGGTGAAGACCGGGGGCCGCGGCAAGGCCGGCGGCGTGAAGCTGGCCGACTCGGCGGACGAGGCGCAAGCGCTCGCCGAACAGATCCTCGGCATGGACATCAAGGGCCACACGGTCCACAAGGTCCTCGTCGAGGAGGGCAGCGCGATCGCGCAGGAGTACTACTTCTCCTTCCTGCTCGACCGGGCCAACCGCACCTTCCTCTCCATCTGCTCCGTCGAGGGCGGCGTGGAGATCGAGGAGGTGCCGCACGACCGGCTCGCGATGGTGCCGGTCTCCCCGCTGGACGGCGTCGACCGCGCCAAGGCCCGCGAGATCGCCGAGCGGGGGCGGCTCCCGCAGGAGGCCCTGGACGGCGCCGCCGAGCTGATCGAGCGGCTGTGGGCCGTGTTCCTCGACGAGGACGCCTCCCTGGTCGAGGTCAACCCGATGATCCTCACCGCCGGCGGCGAGGTGAAGGCCCTCGACGGCAAGGTCTCCCTGGACGACAACGCCGCGTTCCGCCAGGACCACGACAAGTTCGAGGACAAGGCCGCCGCCGACCCCCTGGAGGCCGCGGCGAAGGCCAAGGACCTCAACTACGTCAAGCTCGACGGCAGCGTCGGCATCATCGGCAACGGCGCGGGCCTCGTCATGTCCACGCTGGACGTCGTCGCCTACGCGGGCGAGAAGTTCGGCGGGCAGAAGCCCGCGAACTTCCTCGACATCGGCGGCGGCGCGTCCGCCGAGGTCATGGCGAACGGGCTGGAGATCGTCCTGTCCGACGCGGCCGTCAAGTCGGTGTTCGTGAACGTCTTCGGCGGGATCACGGCCTGCGACGCGGTCGCCAACGGCATCGTGTCGGCGTACCAGCTGCTGGCCGACCGCGGCGAGACCGTCAACCGCCCGCTGGTCGTCCGGCTGGACGGCAACAACGCCGAGCTCGGACGCAAGATCCTCAATGACGCGGCGCTGCCCGGCGTCCAGCAGGTCGACACCATGGACGACGCGGCCTCGCGCGCCGCCGAACTCGCGGCAGGTGCATGAGCAATGGCCATCTGGCTCACCGAGAACAGCAAGATCATCGTGCAGGGCATCACGGGCTCCGAGGGCACCAAGCACGGGCGCCGGATGCTCGCGTCCGGCGCGCAGGTCGTCGGCGGCGTGAACGCCCGCAAGGCCGGGCAGACCGTCGAGTTCGACGGCACGACCCTCCCGGTGTTCGGCACCGTGAAGGAGGCGATGGCCGAGACGGGCGCCGACGTGTCCGTCGTGTTCGTCCCGCCGAAGTTCACCAAGGACGCCGTCGTCGAGGCCGTCGACGCCGAGATCCCGCTGTGCGTCGTGATCACCGAGGGCATCCCGGTGCACGACACCGCCTACTTCTGGGCGTACGCGGAGAAGAAGGGCAACAAGACGCGGATCATCGGGCCGAACTGTCCCGGCATCGCGTCCCCCGGCAAGTCGAACGCGGGCATCATCCCGGCCGACATCACCACGCCCGGCCGCATCGGGCTCGTGTCCAAGTCGGGCACGCTGACCTACCAGATGATGTACGAGCTGCGCGACATCGGCTTCTCCACCTGCGTCGGCATCGGCGGCGACCCCGTCATCGGGACCACCCACATCGACGCCCTCCAGGCGTTCCAGGACGACCCCGACACCGACGGCATCGTCATGATCGGCGAGATCGGCGGGGACGCCGAGGAGCGCGCCGCCGCCTACATCGAGCAGCACGTGACGAAGCCGGTCGTCGGCTACGTCGCCGGGTTCACCGCGCCCGAGGGCAAGACGATGGGCCACGCGGGCGCGATCGTGTCCGGCTCCGCCGGGACCGCGCAGGCGAAGAAGGAGGCCCTGGAGAAGGTCGGCGTCCGCGTCGGCAAGACCCCGAGCGAGACCGCCGTCCTGATGCGGGAGATCATGAAGAACCGCTGACCCGTTCTCCTGGGGACCACCCTGGAAGCGCGTCAGGATCGTGTCGAAAGACGCCTGAGCCGGGACGTTCCGGCCGGGCGTCTTTCGCGTTCCGGCGGCCTCTCCCGGGACGGGCGGCGGCGCACGAAATGACAAAGGCGACACGCCGGGCGGGCGGCCCGCCGGGAACCGGACGTGGTGCCAGCATGGACCGGTGACCGACACGACCCCCGGGCAGCGCCCGAAGCGGGAGCCGCCCGCCCGGATCCCGGACCGGAGCACCGGCGGAGCGGCGGCGGCCGGACGAACCGCCCGGCGCGCGGATCGCGGGGAGCGCACGGAGCGCGGGGGCCGCGAGGGGCCGCGCGGGCAGGCGCCCGGCGCGTCCCGGCCGCTGTACGTGACCGGGCTCGTCGCCGCGCTGTGGTGCATCGGGATCGGGCTCGCCGTCCTCACCACGATCACGCTGATCGGCTGGATCGCCGCGCCGAAGACCGCGCTCGGCCACGGCATGTCCGGCGTGTTCCGGACGGCCGTCAACTTCTGGCTCGTCTCCCACCACGCGGGCTTCTCCTACGGGCACGGCCGCGTCGGGCTGCTGCCGCTCGGCGTCCTCGTCCTGCCGGGGGCGCTCCTCTACCGGGGCGGCGGCTGGATGATCAGGGCGGCCGGGCTGCCGCACCGGCCGCGGACGGAGGTCGTGCGCGTCGCGGTGGCGCTGGCCGTCCCGTACGCGGCGCTCGCCGGGCTGCTCGCGCTGGCGGCGGCGTCCCCGGAGGTGCGTCCCTCGGCGTGGCAGGCGCTCGTCGCGTGCTTCCTGGTCGCGGTGATCGCGGGCGGGCTCGGCGCGGCCCGCGCGGTCGTCGCGGCGCAGGTCGCGGCGGACGCGCGCGGGGAGCGGGTCAGGTCCGGGCTCGGCGCGCTGCTGCGGCTGCTGCCGGACCGGCCGCGCTCGCTCGTGATCGGCGTCGCGGGGTCGCTCGGCGTCCTGCTCGCCTCGGGCGCGCTGCTCGTCGGGGTGTCGCTCGCCATGCACATGACCGAGGCCGACCACCTCTACGACATGCTCGCCCCCGGCGTGGTCGGCGGCGTCCTGCTGGTGCTGGTCGAGCTGACCTTCCTGCCGAACGCGGTGATCTGGGGGATAGCGTACGCGGTCGGCCCCGGCTTCTCCGTCGGCGCCGGGACGAGCGTCTCCCCGACCGGCGTTTTCCTGAACGCCGTGCCCGCCTTCCCGCCGCTCGCGGCCCTGCCCGAGCCGGGCCCGGCGCCCGCCCTGTCGCTGCTCGCGCTGGCCGCGCCGTTCGCGGCGGGCGCGGTCGGCGGCGTCCTCACGATCAGGTCGATGCCCACGCCGGTGTCGGAGGGTGCGCCGCTGTGGGGCTTCGTGTCCGGGGCGCTGACCGGCGCGGTGGCGGCGCTGCTGAGCGCCCTGTCCGGCGGCCCGCTCGGGGACGGGCGGATGGAGACGGTCGGGCCGTCCGCCTGGCAGGTCGGGCTGCTCGCGGCGCTGGAGGTCGGGATCTCCGCGGCGATCGCGGCGTGGGTGGCGAACTGGATGGTGCTGCGCCGCCCGGCCGACGCGCCGCCCGCGAAGCGGAAGCGCAAGAAGGCCGAGAAGAAGGCGGAGAAGCGGGCGGCGAAGGAGTCGGCGGGGCAGCGGAAGGGGATGCGGGAGCTTCCGGCGCCGCTGCCGGTGCCGCTGTCCGCACCGGTTCTGGGCGACTATCCGGAGCAGGCGTCCGCGCCGAAACCCGCGCCCAGACCCGCGCCGAAGGCCGCGCCGCCGAAGGCGCCGTTCGGGCATGATCCGCTGGAGTTCGAGGAGGCCGACCCCGTCCTCGCGCCGCGGCGGCGGCCCCGCCGCCCGCTGGACCCGCTGCCGGACCTCGCCGAGGAGGAGCGGCCCGCGCCCGCCCCGCCGCCCCGGGACGGCACGGTCGTCCTCGAAGGCCACCTCATGGACGACCCCATGGACGATCCCATGAACGAGGCGGACGAGCCCGTGCGGGAGGCGCCGCCGGACCGCGTCCCGCCGCCGCGCGAGGACCCGAGCCGCACCGAGAACCGGGGCGGCGCGATCTACGTCCTGCGCGAGGAGCCCGACGAGCGCCCCGACGACTAGAAACGGGGACTAGAGCAGGTCGCCGTACTTGTCCATGCTCCCGGCGGGCAGGTCGAGCTTCTTCTCGATCCGCGGGTAGTACTTGTCCTGGCACGCCTGCTTGTCGGCGGTCGTGTTGGACCCGCTGACGCAGCTCTGGTAGCCGCTGAGCTCCGACCACAGGTACACGGTCAGCGACACCGACAGGATCGAGAACACCAGCCCGATCGACCCGAGGACGATCCCCGGGACGGCCCCGGGAGCGGCCCCCCGGCTGCGCCGGGCCGCCCGCCGGGCGCGGATGCCGACGACGAGCGCGGCGATCCCGAGCACCAGGCCGAGCGGGTAGAAGAAGAACGCGGTGATCAGCGCGATGCCGCCGAGCCACAGCGCGCGCCATCCGGTGCGGTGCCGCTCCGGCGGCGTCCCACCGGGCACGCCACCGGGCACGCCACCGGGCACACCGCCGGGCATGAGGTCAGGGCCCGCGGGCGGCTCTCCCACCGGCCGCCCAGCGGGGCGGTCTTCGGGCGGGGCCGGACGGCCCTGGTGCTCGCTCACGTCTCGTCTCCTCCTGGCCCTGTGTGCGTTGGCGTGTCAGTCGGCGGGTCCGTTGGCGCGGGTCCCGTGCCCGGACGCCGAAACGCGGCCGACGTGGGTTCGGGCGCCGTCGAGCCCGCCCGATAGGCTGCGTGGTGTCCCAAGCTACGTCCACTGGGGAGTCATGGTGTCCGCCCGGCTCGTCGTCCTCGTCTCCGGCGCGGGGACCAACCTACAAGCGCTGCTCGACGCGTGCGCGGATCCAGCCTACGGGGCGACCGTCGTGGCCGTGGGGGCGGACCGTCCCGATATCGGGGGGACCGAGCGCGCCGAGCGCGCCGGCCTGCCCACCTTCACGGTGCGGGTCCGCGACTTCCCGTCCCGCGCCGACTGGGACGCCGCCCTCGCCGAGACGGTCGCGAAGTACGAGCCCGATCTCGTCGTGTCCGCCGGGTTCATGAAGATCCTCGGCCCGCTGTTCCTCGCGAGGTTCGGCGGCCGGACGGTCAACACCCATCCCGCGCTGCTGCCCGCCTTCCCCGGCGCCCACGCCGTACGGGAAGCCCTGGCGTACGGCGTGAAGGTGACGGGCTGTACGGTGCACTTCGTCGACGAAGGAGTGGACACCGGTCCCGTCATCGCCCAGGAGACCGTCCCCGTGCGGTGGCATGACGACGAGGACTCCCTGCACGAGCGGATCAAGCAGGTGGAGCGCAGCCTCCTCGTGGACGTCGTCGGGCGGCTCGCCCGCGACGGCTGGACCGCGCACGGCAGGCGGGTCTCGATGAAGTGCAGGACCTGTGGCGACGCGAGCGGCAGTGGCTCGTCCGCGGAATCCGATCAAGAGGGGAGCTCGGCCGGTGAGTCGGGTGGCGATTAAGCGCGCGCTGATCAGCGTGTACGACAAGTCCGGGCTGGAGGAGCTGGCCCGGGGCCTGCACGAGGCGGGCGTGGAGATCGTCTCCACCGGGTCCACGGCGGGCCGGATCTCCGCCGCCGGGGTGCCGGTGATGAAGGTGGAGAAGCTCACCGGGTTCCCCGAGTGCCTGGACGGCCGGGTCAAGACCCTGCACCCGATGGTGCACGCGGGCCTGCTCGCCGACCGGCGCAAGGAGGACCACCTCCAGCAGCTCGACGACCTGGCCGTCGAGCCGTTCGACCTGGTCGTCGCGAACCTGTACCCGTTCGCCGAGACGGTGCGGTCGGGCGCGACGCCGGACGAGTGCGTCGAGCAGATCGACATCGGCGGCCCGACGATGGTGCGGGCGGCGGCGAAGAACCACGAGAGCGTGTCCGTGGTCGTCGACCCGTCCGCCTACGGGACGGTCCTGGACGCCGTCCGCGCGGGCGGTTTCACGCTGGACGAGCGCCGCCGCCTGGCCGCGCAGGCTTTCGCGCACACCGCGTCCTACGACGTGGCGGTCGCGTCCTGGTTCGCCGGCGCCCACGCCCCGGACGAGACGGCCGCCGAGACCGGCTGGCCCGACTTCCTCGGCGCGACCTGGGAGCGCTCGAACACCCTCCGGTACGGCGAGAACCCGCACCAGCGCGCCGCCCTGTACCGCACGCCCGGCGAGACCGGGCTGGCCGGGGCCGAGCAGCTGTACGGCAAGGAGATGTCGTACAACAACTACGTCGACACCGACGCCGCGCGCCGCGCCGCCTACGACTTCGCCGAGCCGTGCGTCGCGATCATCAAGCACGCCAACCCGTGCGGGATCGCGGTCGGCGCCGACATCGCCGACGCGCACCGCAAGGCGCACGAGTGCGACCCGGTGTCCGCGTACGGCGGGGTGATCGCGGCGAACCGGCCGGTCACGGCGGCGATGGCGCGGCAGGTCACCGAGAGCTTCGCCGAGGTGGTCGTCGCGCCGTCCTTCGAGGACGAGGCCGTGACCGTCCTCAAGGAGCGGTTCAAGAACGTCCGGCTGCTGGTCTGCCCGGACGCGCCCGCCGGGGCGACCGAGTACCGGCGCGTCGACGGCGGCGTCCTGCTCCAGGGCGTCGACCAGGTGGACGCGCCCGGCGACGACCCGTCCGCGTGGGAGCTGAAGACAGGCCCGGCCGCCGACGAGGCCACGCTCGCCGACCTGGCGTTCGCGTGGCGGGCGATCCGCTCGGTCAAGTCGAACGCGATCCTGCTGGCCGCCGACGGCGCCACGGTCGGCGTCGGGATGGGCCAGGTCAACCGGGTCGACTCCGCCAAGCTCGCCGTCGCGCGGGCGGGGGAGGAGCGCGCCGCGGCCGCCGTGGGCGCGTCCGACGCCTTCTTCCCGTTCCCGGACGGCCTTGAGGTGCTGACGAAGGCGGGCGTCCGCGCGATCGTCGAGCCGGGCGGCTCGGTGAACGACGACAAGGTGATCGCCGCCGCCGAGAAGGCCGGGATCACGCTGTACTTCACCGGCGTCCGGCACTTCTACCACTGATCGCACTGCTCGACGGGCAGGCCCGGTGTGGCGCAGAACACCGCCGCACCGGGTTTAGCGCCGGATTTTTTGCTTTTTCCTCCGGGTAGCCTCGGCGCGAACCGCGCCTCCGCATGACCTGTGTCCCCCCTGGCGCGGGTGGTTGCGTGTTGGAGGCGCGATGGATCTGCTGATGTCCCTCATGCTCGGCTCCGTGTCCCAGGCGGACGCGCTGCTGATGGAGTCCCGGCAGCTCATCGGGCTGGCCGCGGCGATCCTCGCGGCGATGCTGGCCGCGCATCTCGGCTGGCACGGCACCGACCGCGTGATCGCCTGGCGCGGCCGCTCCGAAGAGGACTGACCCGCCTCACCGCAGCCGGGCGCGCAGGGCGGCGGCCGCCGCGGGCCAGTCGTCGTCGGTCATCCCGTACGCGGCGGTGTCGCGGATCGAGCCGTCCGCGCGGATCCGGTGCTTGCGGTGGACGCCCTCGAACGACGCGCCGAGCCGCTCGATCGCCGCCCGCGACCGCTCGTTCCGGACGTGCGTGTGCCACCCGACCCGGATCGCCCCGAGCTCGTCGAACGCGCGTCCCATCAGCAGGAGCTTCGCCTCGGTGTTCAGGCCCGTCCGCCACCACCGCGCGCCGAGCCACGTGTGCCCGACGCACAGCCCGCGATGCGCCGGGGCGACGTCGTGGTACGAGGTCGACCCGGCGACCTCCCCGGTAGCGACGTCGATCTGCGCCCACGGCACGCGGGCGCGCCGCGCGTGGTCGGCGAGCGCGCCGTCCACCCAGGCCGCCATCTCCTCGGCGGTCGCGGGCTGCCGCTCGCTCGTCCACGTCCAGATGGCGGGATCCTTGGACGCCGCGAAAAGCCCCTCGGCGTGCTCCCGCGAAAGCGGCTCCAGCCGCACGTAACGCCCGGTCAGGACGGGCCGCTCGAACCATGCGTCGGTCATGCGGACCACGCTACGAGCGTCCCGGCGGCGACCGGCAGGGCCACTCGCCGCCGATTTCCGCGAGCCACTCCGCGTGACGGCCGACTACGATGGATGCTCACGCGACTGGCGCGGTCAAGGTGGGGCACCACCGGGGAGCGAACCACAGTCCGTACACCGCGCGCCTGGGTGGAGGACGGGACCTGCCACGCGGAGGTACGCATGACCGCACAGATTCTGGACGGCAAGGCCACGGCCGCCGAGATCCGCTCCGACCTCAAGACCCGCGTCGAGGCGCTGCGCGACCGGGGCGTGGGCGTCGGGCTCGGCACCGTGCTCGTCGGCGACGACCCCGGCAGCCACTCGTACGTGAACATGAAGCACCGCGACTGCGCCGAGGTCGGCATCGAGAGCATCCGCCGCGACCTGCCCGCCACCGCGTCCCAGGACGACGTCGAGCAAGCCGTCGCCGAGCTGAACGCCGACCCCGCCTGTACCGGGTACATCGTCCAGCTCCCGCTGCCGAAGGGCCTGGACGAGCAGCGCGTCCTGGAGCTCATCGACCCCGCGAAGGACGCCGACGGCCTGCACCCCACCAACCTCGGACGGCTCGTCCTGATGCAGCCCGGCCCGCTGCCCTGCACCCCGAAGGGGATCATCGAGCTGCTGCGCCGGTTCGACGTCCCGATCAAGGGCGCCGACGTCACCGTCGTCGGGCGCGGCATCACCGTCGGGCGCTCCCTCGGCCTGCTGCTCACCCGCCGCACCGAGAACGCGACCGTCACCCTCTGCCACACCGCGACCCGCGACCTCGCCGCGCACACCCGCGCCGCCGACATCGTCGTGGCCGCCGCGGGCGTCCCCGGCCTGATCACCGCGGACATGGTCAAGCCCGGCGCGGCCGTCCTCGACGTCGGCGTCTCGCGGGTGGACGGAAAGCTCGCGGGCGACGTCGCCGCCGACGTCCGCGAGGTCGCCGGATGGGTCGCGCCGAACCCCGGCGGCGTCGGCCCGATGACCCGCGCGATGCTGCTCGCCAACGTCGTCGAGGCGGCGGAGAAGAGCCTCGCTTAGACGGCGGGCGTGAACGAGCGGGAGCCGCCACCAGCACCCCGGTGGCGGCTCCCGTCCGCGTTCTCCGCCGGACGGAGCCACGCCGTCACTTGCGCGGCCCCGCACGACCCGTCAAGCGATCGCCCTCCAGTCGCGCTGCCGTCGAGGGCGACCGCGGACCTACCTCAGCTCGCCCTCCGTCCCGCCGGGCTCGGCGCCGGGCGGGCGCCGGTGTGGTGGGCGTGCGGCGCGCCCGCCCGCCGCGTCTCGGCCGTGCCCCGGACCCCCGGTACGCGGCCGTCCATCGGAGGGCGGCCCTGCGGGACGTGCACCGGCGGCAGCGGCCGGACGAGGCCCATCGCGATGACCTCGTTGGCGAGCCTGGTCCGCCGGTTGGCGCCCTCGGGAATCCGGAACTTCTGGTAGAGGCGCAGCAGGTGCTGCTTGACGGCGGCCTCGGTGACGACCAGCTCCCCGGCGATGTCGCGCGCCGTGGCGGGGGCCACGAACGCCTCGTCGGACAGGGCTGGACGGCACAGCGAGGTCAGCACGTCGACCTCGCGTCGGGTGAGCTCCGGCGCGACCGCGCGCCGCAGTTCGACGTCCGGGTCGACCTCCTCACGGGGGATGCCCCCCATCCGGCAGCGCGCCGTGCCGAAACTCACGACGTCGCCGTCCTCCAGGACTCGGCGGGCGATCGGCCGCCCGTTGACGCGGGTCCCGTTGCGGGACAGGCCCATGTCCACCACGTAGACGTACGGACCGCGTCGGACGATCTCAGCGTGCAAGCGGGACACACTCGGGTCGTCGAGGCGGATATCCACTCCTCTCCCTCTCCCGACCGTCGTAACGTCGGGGCGCAGCGGCACCACCAGCCCGCTGTCCTCGATCCGCATGAACGGCCCCTCCACGGCAGTCCTCCCAGCTAGTTAGCGACCCCTGTCTGCCGGGTTACCCGGGCGCCGTGTGGTCACACCCTCCTACTGGCGAGTAGGCACGATGGCGCAAGGGATTCCGGCCTCTCGGACATCACCCGCGCCCCATCCGTCCCACCCCTTGGGGACGGTGGTCCGCCCGATGTCGTGCGGTGGGCCGAATCGCTATACCGTGAAGCCCATGAGCACCGAGGTGCGCAGGCGCCGCCGCAGGGCCCCGCGCCGCAGGGAGGCGGCGCCGCACTGGCTCGCGCAGCTTCCCTACCTGCTCGTGCTCAGCGGCGTGGGCGCGGGTCTCACGCTGTGCGCGTTCAACTACTTCCGCAAGGGGTCGGGGCTGATGGCCGCCGCGCTGCTGCTCGGCGCGCTCGCCCGGCTCCTGCTGCCGGAGTCGCAGCTCGGGCCGCTCGCCGTCCGCAGCCGCTCCATCGACTGCTGGACGCTCGTCATCCTCGGCGAGATGGTCGCGTTCGTCGCGCTCAGCATCCCGCCGATGAACAAGCCGGGGCTGATCCTCGCCGGGGCGTTCGGGGTGCTGATCCTGCTCACGATGGTCGTGCGCGGCGCGCGGCTCATCCTCGCCGGACGCCGGGAAGGTTCACCCAAGTAGGGCATCGCCCCAGGTCAGCGGGCGTTTCAGGGTGGGTTGGCGGTGGCCGGGTCCAGACCTTCCGGGCGGCTCGGCTAGCCTTGCCAGTTGAGCCTTACAAGGACTGAGTCTCTTCTCATCCGGCGCGAACCGGACGGCCGACACCGCCCCTCGCCCGCGGCAGGATGAGGAACAGCTCACTAGCTGGCCAGGTGTAGGAAAGGGACAGCAGCAGCATGCCCAAGATCAAAGTAGCGGGCCCGGTCGTCGAGCTCGACGGCGACGAGATGACCCGGATCATCTGGAAATTCATCAAGGACCAGTTGATCCTGCCCTACCTCGACGTTGACCTGAAGTACTACGACCTGGGGATCGAGCACCGTGACGCCACGGACGACCAGGTCACGGTGGACGCGGCCAAGGCCATCCAGGAGCACGGCGTCGGCGTGAAGTGCGCCACCATCACCCCCGACGAGGCCCGCGTCGAGGAGTTCGGCCTGAAGAAGATGTGGCGGTCCCCGAACGGGACGATCCGCAACATCCTGGGCGGCGTGGTGTTCCGTGAGCCGATCATCTGCTCCAACATCCCCCGGCTCGTCCCCGGCTGGACGAAGCCCATCATCATCGGCCGCCACGCCCACGGCGACCAGTACCGCGCCACCGACTTCGTCGTGCCCGGCCCCGGCAAGGTGACGATCACCTACACGCCGTCCGACGAGGGCGAGCCGATGGAGTTCGAGATCGCCGACTTCCCCGGCGGCGGCGTCGCGATGGGCATGTACAACTACGACTCGTCCATCCGCGACTTCGCGCGGGCGACGATGCGGTACGCGCTGGAGCGCGGGATGCCGCTGTACATGTCCACGAAGAACACGATCCTCAAGGCCTACGACGGCCGCTTCAAGGACATCTTCCAGGAGATCTACGAGGCGGAGTTCAAGTCCGACTTCGAGTCCAAGGGCCTCACCTACGAGCACCGCCTCATCGACGACATGGTCGCGGCGGCGCTCAAGTGGGAGGGCGGGTTCGTCTGGGCCGCCAAGAACTACGACG
Organism: Actinomadura decatromicini; assembly: GCF_008121305.1. Taxonomy (NCBI): domain Bacteria; kingdom Bacillati; phylum Actinomycetota; class Actinomycetes; order Streptosporangiales; family Thermomonosporaceae; genus Actinomadura; species Actinomadura decatromicini. The sequence goes on from NZ_VSRQ01000012.1 coordinate 64,792, forward strand.
GCGACGTCCAGTCCGACACGCTCGCGCAGGGCTTCGGCTCGCTGGGCCTGATGACGTCCGTCCTGATGACCCCGGACGGCAAGACCGTCGAGGCCGAGGCCGCGCACGGCACGGTCACCCGGCACTTCCGCCAGCACCAGCAGGGCAAGCCGACGTCGACCAACCCGATCGCGTCGATCTTCGCCTGGACCCGCGGCCTCGAACACCGCGGCAAGCTCGACAACCAGCCCGAGGTCGTCGACTTCGCCCGCAAGCTTGAGGCCGTCTGCGTCGAGACGGTCGAAGCAGGCCAGATGACCAAGGACCTCGCCCTGCTCGTCGGCAGGGACACCCCCTTCCTGACGACGCAGGAATTCCTGGAGGCGCTCGACACCAACCTCCAGAAGAAGATCAACGGCTGACCGCGCCCGGTCTTCGAAGGCCGTCCTGGACGTCGTCCGGGGCGGCCTTCCGTGTGCGGGGCATGCCGGGTTGCGCACCTGGACGGTGGCGGGGCCGGGGCGCGCGATAGCCTGGCCCCGGACTATCTCGACGGCGAGAGAACGGCGAGAGGACCCGCGCGGCGGCGGGCTCAGGTCATCACCAGCCTCGGGTCATCACCAGCCTCAGGTCATCACCAGCCTCAGGTCATCACCAGCAGAGTCACAGCAGAGGATGAAGAAGGAAATGACGCGCACCCCAGTCACCGTCACCGTCACCGGCGCCGCGGGCCAGATCGGCTACGCGCTGCTGTTCCGCATCGCGTCGGGGCAGCTCCTCGGCCCGGACGTACCCGTCCGGCTGCGGCTGCTGGAGATCCCGCAGGCGGTGAAGGCCGCCGAGGGCACCGCGATGGAGCTGGACGACTGCGCGTTCCCGCTGCTCGCCGGCACCGACATCTTCGACGACCCGAACCAGGCGTTCCAGGGCGCGAACGTGGCGCTGCTCGTCGGGGCCCGGCCGCGGACGAAGGGCATGGAGCGCGGCGACCTGCTGGAGGCCAACGGCGGGATCTTCAAGCCGCAGGGCGAGGCGATCAACGCGGGCGCGGCGGACGACGTGAAGGTCCTGGTCGTCGGCAACCCGGCGAACACGAACGCGCTGATCGCGCAGCAGCACGCGCCGGACGTCCCGGCCGAGCGGTTCACCGCGATGACGCGCCTCGACCACAACCGCGCCCTCGCGCAGCTGTCGAAGAAGGCGGGCGTCTCGGTCGCCGACATCCGCCGGATGACGATCTGGGGCAACCACTCCGCGACCCAGTACCCGGACCTCTTCCACGCGGAGATCGCGGGCAAGAGCGCCGCCGAGACGGTGAACGACAAGTCCTGGCTGGAGAACGACTTCATCCCGACCGTCGCCAAGCGCGGCGCGGCGATCATCGAGGCGCGGGGCGCGTCGTCGGCGGCGTCGGCCGCGTCCGCCGCGATCGACCACGTGCACACGTGGGTGAACGGCACGGCGGACGGCGACTGGACGTCCATGGCCGTCGTGTCGGACGGCTCCTACGGCGTCCCCGAGGGCCTGATCTCGTCCTTCCCGGTCACGACGAAGGACGGGAAGTGGGAGATCGTCCAGGGCCTGGAGATCGACGACTTCTCCCGCGCCCGGATCGACGCCTCGGTGAACGAGCTGGCGGAGGAGCGCGACGCCGTCCGCAAGCTCGGCCTCATCTGACCCGGCGCGCGAACGAACGAACACGAGCCCCGGACCACGACCGGTCCGGGGCTCGTTCGCGTCCGCGTGAATTGGCCTTGTCCGGCCTTGTGTCTCCGAGCCGTTCCGCAGGGTGACGGAGGTCGTGGAGGATCGCGGCAAGGCGTCCGCGTCGCGGGGAGCGCCGCCGCACCTCGGCGAATCGCGGATACAGGGGGAATTGATGGGGCAGCTCGGACTTTCCGAAAGCATCGCCGCGCTCCGCGCCGAATTGCTGGAGGCATTGGAGGCGGGGGAGGGCGCGGAATTCGGTTTCGACGTCGGGCAGATCCAGCTCGAATTCCACGTCGGAGTCACGCGCCAGGCCGGGGGTTCGGGCAAGGCGAAATTCTGGGTCGTTGAGCTGGGCGGCGACGGTTCCTACCGGCGCGAGGAGATCCACCGCGTCACGGTGACGCTGGAGGCTCCGCGCGACGACGACGGGCGTCCGATCAAGGTGGCCCGCGGACTCGGCGTCAAGCCCTGAGATGCCCGAGCTCACCGACCGTGCCGTCGAGGTCCTGCGGCACGGCCCCGGCGGCAGGTGGACGGTCGGTTCCGGCTTCCTGGTCGGCCGCCGGTGGGTGCTGTCGGCGGCGCACAACGTCCTGGACGCCGGGGTGCTGCTCGTCCGCCTGCTCGACGAGTCGGAGCATCCGGCCGAGCCGGTCATGGTGGACGAAGCCGGAGACATCGCCCTTCTGGCGGTGACGGGGGACCCGCCGCTGGTCGACGTCCCCCCGATCCGGTTCGCCCGCGTCGACCGGTCGCGGACGAGCGTCCTCGCCCCCTGCTGGACGATCGGCTTCCCCCGGTGGAAGGAGCGCGAGCGGCGGCCGGGGAGCGTCCGGCTGCGCGAGAGCGCCCAGGTGGACGGCGAGATCCCCACGGGTTCCAACCTGCGCGCGAACCTGCTGGAGCTGCGGAGCAGGTCGATGCCCCGTCCGGCGGGCGGGCGCGGGCTGAGCGAATGGCGGGGGATGTCCGGCGCCGTCGTGTTCGCCGAGGATCCGGCGGGCGGCGCGTTCGCCGTGGGCGTGGTGTCGGAGCACCACGCGGCCCAGGGGAACGCGGTGCTCACCGTCGTCCCGCTGGACCGCTGGGCGGACGCCGCGCGCGGCACGCCCTGGGGCCGCGACCTCGGCCTGAACCACTTGATCGATCTTCCGCGCCCGGCCGCCGCGCTCTCGTCCGGGCACACGAACCTCCGCCGGTCGCTGCCGGACTTCACCGACCGGGACGAGACGATCGCGAGGGCGAAGGCCCTGCTCACCGACCGGCTGACCGAGACGTGCCCGCTGGTCGTCCTGCACGGGATGGCCGGGGTCGGGAAGACCGAGCTGGCCAACGAGGTGGCGCACCGGCTCGCCGCCACGTTCACGCACGCGCGGATCCGGGTGGACGTCGCCGCCGCGCCCACCGCCGACGCGGCCATGGTGGAGGTGCTGGCGGCGTTCGGGCTGTCCGGCGACGAGCTGCCGCGCGACCCCCGGCTGCGCCGGATCGAGTACCAGAAGCGGTTGCGGCAGGGCCCGTGCCTGCTGCTGCTCGACAACGTGTCCGAGGCGCGGCAGGCCGCCCCGCTGCTGCCCGAGTCGCCCGGCACGGCGGTGATCGTGACCAGCCGCAGCACGCTGGCCTCGGTGGACGGCGCCGACCGGCTCCGCCTGGAACCGCTGCCCGACCCGGACGGGCTCCGGCTGTTCGAGCGGATCGTCGGCCCCGCGGACGTGGCCGCCGACCGGCCGTCCGCGGAGCGGATCGTCGAACTGCTGGCCGGGCTTCCGCTGGCGATCCGCATCGCGGGCGCCCATCTCGTGATGCGGCGCGGTTCGCTGGCGCGCTATCTTTCCGCCCTCATGGACGAGAACCGGCGTATTTCCCGCCTCGAAGGCGAGGACAGGGGGGTGCGCGGCAGCTTCGAACTCAGCTACCGGTCCCTGCGGCCCGACACGGCGCGGCTCTTCCGCCATCTGGGCGTCCTCGCGGGCGCGGACTTCACCGCCGGGGTGGCCGCCCGCGCCGCCGGCGTCGACGACGAGGACGCCGAGCGCATGCTCGGCGAGCTGACCGACCGCCATCTGGTCGAGGTCTCGGGCGCGGACCGCTACCGGCTCCACGACCTCCTGCGGCTGTACGCGAGGGAGCGCCTGGCGGACGAGGAGTCGCCGTCCGACCGGCGCGCCGCGTTCCGGCGCTCGCTCGCCTGGTACGGCGACAGGCTGCGCGACTGGATGTCGCGGCCCGGCGCGCACGAGCAGCCTCCGGCGGAGGCCATCGCGTGGTTCGCCGGCGAGTCCCTCAACGTGCAGGCGAACCTCCGCGCCGCCGCCGAGGCCGGGGAGGACGAGCTCGTCGTCGGAATGGCGGAGTCGCTCTACGGCCTGCTGTTCTACCGCGCCCACTGGGAGGAGATGGAGGCGGTCAAGGACCTCGCCGTCGCGGCGGCGCGGCGCCGCGGGGACGCCCCGGCGGAGCTTGGATCGCTGATCCACCTCGCGGAGGCGCGCCGGATCCTCGGGCGCGGGGACGAGGCGCCGCCGCTGTACGAGCGGGCGCTCGAGGTCGTCCGCTCCATGGACGATCCCGGCAAGGAGGCGTGGGTGCTGGTCCACTTCGGCGACTTCCAATGCGATCTCGACCAGCCGGAGCGGGCCCTCGACCGCTACGCCGAGGCGCAGGCGATCTACCGGGCGCGGGACGACGCGGCGGGCGAGATCTGGCTGGCCGCGCACATCGCCGACGCGCACCGCCGGCTAGGTCAATACGCGGACGCGGCCCGCGTCCTGGAGCACGCGATGGCGATGGGCGAGCGGCGCGGCGACCGCGACGAGGTCGTCTGGTGCGCCTGGCATCTGGCACTGGCCTACGACGGTCTCGGCCGGTACGCCGACGCCGTGGACGTGCTCGGGCCCGCCGTCGCCTTCCACCGCGAGACCGAGAGCAGAAAGGCCGGGCTGGCCACGATGCTCACCATTCTGGGCGACGTCCACCGCCATGCCGGACGTCCGTCCGAGGCCCGGACCGCCTACTCCGAGGCGCTCGATCTGCTCATCGGCATCGACGCCCCGAGCAGGGTCCGCGAAGTGCGGGAACGCCTCGCGAACCTCCCCGGAGAGGGCTAGCGCCGGGCCTCGGAGCCCTTCCCCGCGTCCGGCCGGTCTAGGGGGCAAATGATCTGTGTGCGCCGGTATCGGTCGCTAGGGTGTGATCGCCAAGAATGGTGATCGGGGAGGCGCGCCCGTGGCGGAACAGGCATTCCAGGTCGATCTACGCGGCGTGGTGGATCTGCTGAGCCGGCATCTCTACGCGAGCCCGCGGGTCTACCTGCGGGAACTGCTGCAGAACGCGGTGGACGCGATCACCGCGCGCGGCGGCGACGGCGGCCGGGTCGAGATCGAGACCTCGGGCGGGACGCTCCGCGTCCACGACGACGGCATCGGGCTGACCGCCGACGAGGTCCACACGCTGCTCGCGACGATCGGCCGCTCGTCCAAGCGGGACGAGCTGGGCTTCGCCCGGCACGACTTCCTCGGCCAGTTCGGCATCGGCCTGCTGTCGGCGTTCCTCGTCGCGGACGAGATCGAGGTCGTGACCAGGTCCGCGCGGGGCCCCGGCGACGGGCGGGGCGCCGTCCGCTGGACGGGCCGCTCCGAGGGCAGCTACCGGGTCGAGCCCGGCGAGCGCGACGAGCCGGGCACGACGGTCACGCTGCGGGCCCGGCCGGGGTCGGCGGAGCTGCTGAGCCCGCCGGTCGTGGCCGAGCTGGCCCGCGTCTACGGGTCGCTGCTCCCCGTGGAGCTGGTCGTGGACGGCGTGCCGATCACCGGCGACGGCCCGCCCTGGCAGGTGCGGCACCGCGACCCGGCGTCGCGCCGCCGCGCGCTGGAGCGGTACTGCGAGGACCTCTACGGCTTCGTGCCGTTCGACGTCGTCGACCTGGAGGTGCCCGAGGCGGGCCTGACGGGCGTGGCGTTCATCCTGCCCGAACCGGTGTCCCCGGCGGCCCGCGCGTCCCACCGCGTGTACCTGAAGCGGATGCTGCTGGCCGAGGGCGTCGAGGGGCTGCTGCCCGAGTGGGCGTTCTTCGCGCGCTGCGTCGTGGACGCGGGCGAGCTGCGCCCTACCGCGAGCCGCGAGGCCCTCTACGAGGACGAGCTGCTCGACTCGGCGCGGCAGGGCCTCGGCGGCGCGCTGCGGCAGTGGCTCGTGCGGCTCGCCGAGACCGATCCGGCCCGGCTGCGGGCGTTCCTGCGGCTGCACCAGCTCGGCGTGAAGGCGATGGCGCTGCACGACGACGAGATGCTGCGGATCGTCGACCGGTGGCTGGACTACGAGACGTCCGCCGGTCCGATGACGCTGAGCGAGTTCCGCCGCCGCCACCCGGACGGCCGCTACACCGCGAGCGTGGAGGAGTTCCGCCGGCTGTCGGCGGTGGCGGGCGCGCAGGGCGTCGGGCTCGTCAACGGCGGCTACGTGCACGACACGGAGATCATCGAGCGGCTGCCCGACCTCGACCCGGACGTCCGGCTGTCCCGGCTGGAGGCGGCCGAGCTGACGACGACGTTCGGCGTCCTCGACCCGGCGACGGAGCTGGCGCTGCGGCCGTTCATCGCGGCGGCGCAGCGCGCGGTGGAGCGGCTCGGCTGCGAGGTCGTGGTCCGCGAGTTCGACCCGGCGTCGCTGCCCGCGCTGTTCCTGACCAGCCGCGACGCGCAGTTCCGCGAGGAGCTCAAGCGTGCGCGGGAGGAGGCGGACGAGCTGTGGGCCGACGTCCTCGGCGCGGTCGGCGCGAGCGCCGGGGTGGAGCGACCGCAACTGGTGCTGAACTACCGCAACCCGCTGGCGCGGCGCGTCACGTCCCTCGGCGACGGCGACACCGGCGGCGGCGCGGAGACGACCCACCGGACCGAGCTGGTCGAGCTGGCCGTCCAGGCGCTCTACGGGCAGGCGCTGCTGCTCGGCCACCATCCGCTGCGGCCCGCCGACACGGCGGTGCTGAACCGTTCCTTCATCGGCCTGCTGGAATGGGCCGTCCACTCCCCGGAGGCTCCCGAGTGACCAGCGATCCCAGCGAAGACGTCGCCGCCCTGATGGGCCGGGCGGCGGAACTGCCCTACGGCGAGGCCCGGACCGTCCTCGTCGAGGACGCGCTCCGCCGCGCGGAGGCGGCGGGCGACGAGGTCCTTGCGTTCCAGGTCCGGGTCCGGCTGACCAACGCGTACCGGTACGGCGGCGAGCCGCTGAAGGCGTTCGCGACGTTCAGCCGGACGCTCGCCGACCACGACCGCGACCCGGCCCGGTTCGACGAGACGCACGGGCTGATGTGGCAGATGAAGGCGGCCGTCAGCTCCCTGACCCTGTTCCCGGAGATCCCGCTCGACCGCGCCTACGCCGTCCTGGACGACATGGAGCGCCGCTACAAGGCGGGCGGGCACAGCCTCCAGGCCGTCTACCACTACCGCAACATCGTGGCGCGGCACGTCGGCGACGGCTCGGCGGACGAGTGGTACACGAAGTGGCGCGCGGCCGAGCGGGACGAGCTGTCCGACTGCGAGGGCTGCGACCCGACCGGCATGGCCCGCCATCTGGTGGAGGCCGGCCGGTACGAGGAGGCGTTCGAGGTGGCGGCGCCGGTGCTGAGCGCGCGGCTGTCCTGCAACGAGCAGCCGCAGTCGATGCAGACGACGCTCCTGCCCGTCTACCTGCGGACGGACCGCCCCGAGCAGGCCGCCGACGCGCACCGCCGCGCCTACCGGGTCCACCGGGGACGCCTCGCCGACCTCGGCGACATCGCCGAGCACCTGGAGTTCTGCGCGGTCACCGGCAACGAGGCGCGCGGGCTGGAGATCCTCCAGCGGCACGTCGGGTGGCTCGACAAGGCGCCGAGCACGCACGCGGAGATGGAGTTCTGCGCGGCGGCGGCGCTCGTCCTCGCGCGGGTGGAGGCGGCGGGGCACGGCGGGCTGACCGTCCGGCGGCGCGCCGCCCAGGACGGCCCGGCGGCGGACGTGCCGGTGCCGGAGCTGCGGGCCGAGCTGGCGGAGCGCGCGACCGAGCTGGCCGCCCGGTTCGACGCCCGGAACGGGACGTCCTGCCAGGGCGACAAGGTGCGCGCGACGCTGGCGGGCGAGGAGGTCTTCGACTACGTCCCGCTGGCCGCGCACCACCGGCGCCCGGCGCCCGCGCCGAAGGCGGAGAGCGTCCCGCAGGGCGGGCCCGGCGACGACCTCGCCTCGATCGACGACTTCGACGCGCTGCTCGGCATCGCCGACGCGCGGCGCAACCGTCCCGGCCTGGACCGCGCGATGGCGGCGTGGCGGCGGTTCGACGTCCTCGCCGAGACGGCCGAGCCGACGCCGCTGCAACGGGCCCGCCGCCTGGACGGCGAAGGCGTCCAGCACGCCGTGGCCAACCGCGACCAGGCCGCCGTCGACTGCTGGGAGCGGGCGCTCGCGCGGTTCGCCGAGCTGGGCGACGAGGCGAACCGGCACCGCGTGCTCAGCCGTCTCGGCGCGATGCGCGCGAAGGCGGGCGAGGGGCGCGGCCTGGCCGACATGGCCGCCGCCGCCGAGTACTTCGTGGCGAACCCGAGCGGGGAGGGCGACACGATCGGCACGCTCCTCCGGCTCGCGACCGCGCACGTGGAGCTTGAGCGGCCCGCCGAGGCGCTCGCCGTGCTCGACCGGGTCGTCCTGGACGAGGAGGGCGCCGACCGGGCGGGCGAGTACTGGTTCGTCCGCGCGCAGGCGCTGCTGATGTCCGGGCAGGTGGACGACGCGGTCGCCGCGCTGCGCAAATCGGCCGGGGAGGCGCGCCGGTCCGAGGACCGGGAGGAGGTCGCCGCGCCCGCGCTGCTGCTCGCCCGCACGCTCGCCCGCCGCGAGGGCGGCGCGGACGAGGAGACGTTCGCGCTGTTCGACGAGGCGCTCGGCGCGCTCGCGGGGCCGTCCCCGATGCGTGCGGCGGCGCACACCGAGCGGGGGCTGGCACTGCTGGCCCGGGACCGTCCGGGCGACGCGATCCCCGACCTGGTCGAGGGCATCGCGGGCTGGACGGCCGAGGGCATGCCGATGCGGGCCGTCCACCTGCGGGTCGACCTCGCCGCCGCCTACCTGTCGACCGGCCGGCACCTGGAGGCGGCGGAGGCCGCCGAGGAGGCGCTGCCCGCGCTGCCCGGGTTCGTGGACGCGGGCGACCCCGACGCGGAGCGCCGCTGCCGCCTGATCCTCGCGCACGCGCAGAAGGAGCTGCGCGAGGCGGACGCCGCCGCGTCGTTCGAGGCGCTCGCCAGGGACGCCGCCGAGGCCGGGCGTCCGGACGCCGTCGCGCACTTCCTCAACGAGGCCGCCGACGTCCTGACCGACCTCGACCGCGACGCCCAGGCCGCCGAGCGGTACGCCGAGGCGGCCGCCGCGTACGAGAAGGCGGGCGACCCGTACGGCGTCGTCCGGACCCGCCGCCGGTACGCGATGTGCCTGCTGTGGACCGGCGACCGCGAGGGCGCCGTCACGGCGGCGGAGACGGCCCGCGCCGCGCTGGCCGGGCTGCCCGCCGACAACGAGCCCGCCCGCGTCTGGGAGACGGCGTTGCTGTCCTACGACCAGGCCCGCATCCTCGCCCAGGCGGGACGGCTCCAGGAGGCGGCCGAGCACGCGTCCGCCGCCGTGGACGGCTTCACCACCCTGGACGAGACCGGCCCCGCCGAGGAGGCCGCGACCCTCCGCGACGACATCAGGGCAGCGCTGGCGGAGGACTGAGACGTTCCGCGCCCCCCGCCGGGACGGCGTCGATGAACCGGGGGGACGCCCAGCCGCGCCGGTCGTAGGCGGCGGCGACGGCGTCCCTCACCCGGTCGGCCCGGCCCGCCGGGGCGAGGACGAGCACCGACCCGCCGAACCCGCCGCCGATCATGCGCGCGCCGCGCGCCCCGGCGCGCAGCGCGGCGTCGACGGCCGCGTCCGCCGCGGGCCAGGACACCTCGAACTGGTCGCGCAGCGACAGGTGCGAGGCGTTCAGCATCGCGCCCAGCTCGGCGACGGCCCCGGCGCGGAGCAGGCCCACGGCGGCCTCGACCCGGTGGTTCTCGGTCACGACGTGCTGGACGCGCCGCCGCAGCACCGGGTCGCGGAGCGCGCCGAGCGCGGCGGGCAGGTCCGTCACGTCGCGGAGCGCGGGGACGCCGAGCAGCGCGGCCGCCTCCTCGCACTCGGCGCGGCGGCGCCCGTACTCGCCGCCGGTCAGCGCGTGCGCGGCGCGGGTGTCGACGACGAGGAGCGCCAGCCCGGCGGCGGCCGGGTCGAACGGGACGCGCGACGACAGCCCGCTGCGGCAGTCGAGCAGCAGCGCGTGCCCGGCCCCGCAGAGCAGGGACGCCGCCTGGTCCATCGGCCCGCAGGGGCTTCCGGCCTGCTCGTTCTCGGCGCGCTGCGCCAGCCGGGCCAGCTCGGGACGGTCGATCCGCACCCCGTGCAGGTCGCACAGCGCCAGCGCGGTCGCGCATTCCAGCGCCGCCGACGACGCCATGCCCGCGCCCTGCGGCAGGTCGGAGTCGATCAGCAGGGACGCGCCGCCCGTCCCGCGCTCGCGCAGCACCCGCGCGACGCCGACCGGGTACGCGGCCCACGCGCGGTCGGCGGGCCAGCCCTCGGACGCGACCGTCCCGCCGTCGACGGGCGCGGACACCGCGGTCGCGGCCTGCCGCGACCGGACCTCGACCACGCCGTCGTCGCGCCGCGCCCCCGCCACCGAAATCCCTTGGGAAATGGCGAACGGCAGGACGAGCCCGTCGTTGTAGTCGGTGTGCTCGCCGATCAGGTTCACCCGTCCCGGCGCCCGCCAGACGCCCTCGGGCGCGCGCCCGAACGCCTCCGCGAACGCCGTTTCGAGCGCCCCGGTCAGCGGGAGCGCAGGAACGTCCACGCGTCGTCGATCATGGTGCGCAGGTCCCGCTCGGGCTTCCAGCCGAGCTCGGCGCGGATCTTCTCGGAGGAGGCGACCAGCACCGCCGGGTCGCCGTCGCGGCGCGGCGCCACCTCGGTCGGGATCTCCCGGCCGGTCACCTCGCGGCACGCCTCGACGACCTCGCGGACGGAGTTGCCCGTCCCGCTGCCGAGGTTGAAGATCTGGTGGGAGCCGGGCGCGGCCGCGTCCAGCGCGAGCAGGTGGGCACGGCCGAGGTCGGTCACATGGATGTAGTCGCGGATGCACGTCCCGTCCGGCGTCGGGTAGTCGTCGCCGAACATCTTCACGGCGTCGCCGTCCCCCTGGGCGATCTTCAGCACGTTCGGGATCAGGTGCGTCTCGACCGTGTGCCGCTCGCCGTGCCGCCCGTAGGCGCCCGCCACGTTGAAGTACCGCAGCGAGACGCCGCCGAGGCCGTGCAGCCGCGCGTACTCGGCGAGGGTCGTGTCGATCGCCAGCTTCGACGCCCCGTACGGGTTCGTCGGACGGGTCGGGTCGGTCTCCAGGATCGGCGTCGACTCCGGCTCGCCGTACGTCGCGGCCGTGGACGAGAACACGATCCGCGGGACGCCCGCGACGCGCATCGCGTCCAGCAGGGCCAGCGACTCGCCGAGGTTCTTGTCCCAGTACAGGCCGGGGTTCCGCACCGACTCGCCGACCAGGGACTTCGCGGCGAAGTGCAGGACGGCGTCGAACCCGGCGCCCGCGAGGACGTCCGCCGCCGTGTCGCGGAGCGTGCCGCGCACCAGCCGGGCGCCGTCCGGCACCGCGTCCTCGTGCCCGGTGGACAGGTCGTCGAGCACGACGACCTCGTGCCCCGCCTCCAGGAGAAGAGCGGAGACGACGCTGCCGATGTAGCCGGCGCCTCCGGTGACGAGCAGCTTCACGAATGGACCTCCATGAGACGACTCTCTTACGGCGGGGTCAGGCCAGGCTATCCGCAACACGGGACGGGGAACGCTGAACTCATGGACAGGACGCCGTCGCGGCGGCCCCGGGGAGCCGCGCGGCCGCTGCTGTGGCTGCTGTCGGGCGCGGCCGACCTCGTCGTGCGGCTCTCGGGCGCCGACCCGGACGCGCTCCGCGAGGAGCTGACCGCCGAGCGGATGCGGGCCCTCGTCGCCCGGAACACCCAGCTCACCCCGGACGAGCGCGCCCTGATCGAGGAGGTGTTCGCGGCGGGGGAGCGGCCGCTGCGGGAGGTGCTCGTCCCGCGCACCGAGGTGGTGTTCCTGGACGCCGCGCAACCGCTGTCCGACGCCGCGCGGGCCGCCGCCGGGAGCCCGCACTCCCGGTTCCCGGTCTGCCGCGACTCGCACGACGAGGTGATCGGGTTCGTCCACATCCGCGACCTGCTCGCCCCCGACCCGCCCGCGGCGGACGCCCCGGTCGGCGAGCTGGTGCGGCCGGTGAAGTTCCTGCCGCCGTCCAAGCGGGTCCTGCCCGCGCTGTCGGAGATGCGCCGCGAGGGCTGCCACCTGGCGATCGTCATGGACGAGTACGGCGGCGTGGCCGGGATCGTCACCCTGGAGGACCTCGTGGAGGAGCTCATCGGCGACATCCGCGACGAATATGATGTCCAGGACGCGCAGGCGCGGCGCCTGCACGGCGGCGTGGTCGAGGTCGACGGCCTGCTCAACCTCGACGACTTCGCCGCCGAGACCGGCATCCGGCTGCCCGCCGGGCCCTACGAGACGGTCGCCGGGCACATCATGGCGGTGCTCCGCCGCGTGCCCGCCGAGGGCGACTCGGTGGACGCCGCCGGGCACCGCCTCGCGGTGGCCCGGATGGACGGCCGCCGGGTGGCCCGCGTGCGCGTCACCCCGCGGGCGACGCCGCCGCAGACCGTGACGGCGCCGCCCGGCACCCCGCCCGCGACCCCGCGGGCGGCCGTCGGCCCCGCCGCCACCGGCCAGGCCGCGACCGGTCCCGCCGGCACGGGCCCGGCCGCCTCCGGCTCCGCCACCGGTCCCGCGACCGGCGGCGCGGGCGGGCGGGCGGCGGGCCGGGCGCCTGGTGGGGCCACCCGCGGCGGCGCCTCGGGCGGCGCCTGAGAGAATCGGTCCGTGCACATGTCCGAAGCGTCCAGCCCCGCCGCTCCCGGCGCGTCCCGGCCCGGCGGCGCGCTCACCCCGCGCGTGCTGTCCGGCATCCAGCCCACCGCCGACTCGTTCCACCTCGGCAACTACCTGGGCGCGTTGCGGCAGTGGGTCGCCATGCAGGACACGCACGACGCCTTCTACTGCGTGGTCGACCTGCACGCGATCACGATCGAGCACGACCCCGCCGTGCTGCGCCGCCGGACGCTGGTCGCCGCCGCCCAGCTCTTCGCGATGGGCCTCGACCCCGACCGCGCCACGGTGTTCGTGCAGAGCCACGTCCCGGAGCACACGGAGCTGGCCTGGGTGCTCGGCTGCCTCACCGGGTTCGGCGAGGCCGGGCGGATGACCCAGTTCAAGGACAAGTCGTCCAAGCAGGGCACGAGCGGGACGAGCGTCGGCCTGTTCACCTACCCGATCCTCCAGGCCGCCGACATCCTGCTGTACTCGCCCGAGCCGGGCGAGGGCGAGCGGGCGCTGCGCGTCCCCGTCGGCGAGGACCAGCGCCAGCACCTGGAGCTGACCCGGACGCTCGCGCAGCGCTTCAACCACCGGTTCGGCGACACGTTCGTGCTGCCCGAGGCGCACATCCCGCCCGGCGCCGCGAAGATCACCGACCTCCAGGAGCCGGACGCCAAGATGAGCAAGTCGGCGTCCTCCCCGCAGGGGATCATCGACGTCCTGGAGGAGCCCGGCCCGATGCGCAAGAAGATCATGCGCGCGGTCACCGACACCGGCTCCGAGGTCGTCTACGACGAGGAGAAGAAGGCCGGGGTCACCAACCTGCTGCGGATCTTCTCCGCGCTGGACGGCGCCTCCGTCCCCGACCTGGAGAAGCGCTACGCGGGCTCCGGCTACGGGCAGTTCAAGAAGGACCTCGCGCAGGTCGTCCTCGACACCTTCGCGCCGATCAGGGAGCGCACGCTCACGCTGCTGGACGACGAGCGGCACCTCGACGAGCTGCTGCGGCGGGGCGCGGACCGCGCGTCCGAGGTCGCCGCGCGGACGATGGAGACCGTGCGCGAACGGGTGGGATTCGTGGGACGTGGCCGCTGACCGTCCGGCGCGCGACGATGCGGGGGGGCGACCCCCCGCACCCACCGGGACGCCCCCCGCACCCACCGGGACGCCCCGCGACGCGGCAGCGGAGGGCCCGAACGAGGCGCCCTCCGCGGCCGCCGCGCCCCCCGTGCCCGGCGAGGGCGTCCGCGCGATCGGCGTCGCCATTCCGATCCCCGACCCGCACGGCGCGTTCCTCCAGGCCAGGCGGGCCTCGTTCGGCGATCCGATGGCGCACGCCATCCCGACGCACATCACGCTGCTGCCGCCGACCGAGGTCGGCGACGCCGAGCTCGCCGCCATCGAGGAGCACCTGAGGGAGATCGCGCGCACCGAGCGTCCGTTCCAGATCAAGCTCCGCGGCAGCGGAACGTTCCGACCCGTGTCACCGGTCGTGTTCGTCGCGCTCGCCGAAGGAATCGGCGGCTGCGAGCGCGTCCAGGCGAGGGTTCTGTCGGGGCCGCTGGCGCGCCCGCTGCCGTTCCCGTACCACCCGCACGTGACGATCGCCCACCACCTCCCGGACGACGTCATGGACCGCGCGTTCAAGGACCTGGCGTCCTACAGCGCCGACTTCGACGTGTGGGGCTTCGCCCTGTACGAGCACGGGCTGGACGGCGTGTGGCGTCCCCAGCGCGACTTCGTCTTCGGCGGCTGATCCCGCCGGGACCCGTCCGCGCTGGTCACCCACGGTCGTTTACCACTCGATTACGGTCTGCCGCATCGAGTTACCGCATCGGGGTACGTTGCCGACATGCGCCAGGCGATCAGCGGGGTCCAGCGGAAGGCCGACGCTCTGTTCGGCGGCGCGAAGGACGCGCTGCGGGCGGCCCGCGCGCGGTGGCGCTGGGTCGATCACCAGGGCAGGGCGCTGCAACGCTACCGGGAGCGCCGCGGCGACCGGCTCGCCGCCGCCCTGACCTGCTACGGCTTCCTGTCGTTCTTCCCGCTGCTGGCGCTCGCGTACGCGCTGCTCGGCTACCTCGTCGGGATCAGCAACGAGGCGCGCGACTACTTCGTCCGGGCGGTGAACTCGCTGCTCCCCGGCCTCTCCGAGGACCTCCAGGTCGAGCAGATCGCGCAGTCCAAGACGACGGTCGGGATCATCGGGCTCGCCGCGCTGCTCGTCACCGGGCAGGGCTGGGTGCAGGTGCTCCGCGAGGCGCTGCGCGACATGTGGGGGTACGAGCCGGGCGGCGGCGGGAACTTCGCCGTCAAGCGGGTGTGGGACCTGGCCGTCCTCGCCTTCCTCGGCGTCGTGCTGATCTGCGGGATGGCCGTCTCGACGGTCACGACGTCGGCGACGCACACCGTCCTCGGCTGGGTCGGGCTGGAGGACGTCCCCGGCGCGGGCACCGCGCTGCGGCTGCTGTCGCTCGCCTGCGCGACCGCGTTCAACACCGTGATCTTCCTGGTGCTGTTCACCCGGCTGTCCGGGACGCGGGCGCCGTGGCGGCGGATCATCCGCGGCGCGCTGTTCGGCGCGGTCGGCTTCGAGGTCCTCAAGCAGATCGCCTCGCTGCTCCTCGCCCGGACGACCGGAAACCCCGTCTACGGCGCGTTCGCCGTCCTCGTCGGGCTGATGGTGTGGATCAACCTGGTGTCCCGGTTCGTGCTGTTCGTCGCCGCGTGGACGGCGACCCGCCGCGTCGTCCTCACCGCCGACGCCGAGGCCGCGCCCGGAGCGGACGTCAACGCGCTGGCGGAGGCGGAGGAACCGTCCCCACCGAAACCCGCTGAGCAGAAGCCGGCCGAGCCGAAGCCAGCTGAGTCGAAATCAGCGGGGCCGAAACCGGCGGCCGGGACGAAATCGATCGAGGCGAAACCGGCGACCGAGGCGGAGCCGGGCGGGCCGAAACCGGCGACCGGGGCGGGACCGGCCGGGGTGAAGCCGACGGGGACGGGGCGGCGGCCGACGCCCGGTCAGGACCAGAAGGCGTCGTCGGCGTACTGATCCTCGGCCAGCGTCCGGATCTCGGTGATCCGGCCGTCCGCGATGCGGAACAGGTCGACGGCGCGGCCGTCGAGGACGCGCCCCGGCCGCTCCGCGTAGGTCTGGACGAGCGCCGCCCCGTACTCCTCGTTCGCCATCACCGCGTACGGCTCGGCGCGGAACGTCCCGCCGGACAGCTCGAACAGGCGGACGTAGAAGCCGAGCACCTCGGCGGGCGTCCGGTACTCCCCGGCGAGCGGCCCGTTCCCCGGGACGCGGTGCACGACGTCGTCGGCGAGCAGCCCGCGGATGAGGCCCATGTCGCCCTTGGCGAAGGCGGTGTAGCCGTCCTTCAGCAGCGCGACGTTCGGATGTTCGAGCGCGGGCGCGCCGGATGTGGAGACGTACATGTCGGACATGCCGGGCTTCCCTCCGCGCTTCCCCTCGCGCCTTCCGCCACCGCGAGCGTAAGCCCGCCCGGACGCGCGGACCAGCGCCCGACGACGCCCAGAGCGAACCTTTACCGCAGGTCGAGCGACCGATACGGGCGCAGCGACCGGCCTCAGCGACCGGCCTCAGCGACCGGCCTCAGCGACCGGCCTCAGCGACCGGCCTCAGCGACCACGATCAGTGACCGGGGTCGTCGGGGGTCGCGGCCGAGCGGTACCGCAGGCCCTCAAGCCGCCTGCGCCGCCGCAGCACCACGAACAGGACGAGGATCGCGAGCAGCGCGCCCACCGTCCCGCCGCCGACGAGCAGCCACGCCCGGTGCGTGCTGTCGGACGCGAGCGGCTCGTCCGGCAGCATGCCGTCGGCGCGGTCCTTCTCCGAGCTCTTCGGCGTGCCGGGCGCGACGAGGACGCCCACCGGCTGCACCTTGCCGCGCGCCGCGAAGCCCCAGTCGAGCAGCTTGGCCGCGTACGGGGACGGCGGCCGGTCCGCCTTCATCAGCGCGATCACGACCGTGTGCCCGCCGCGCCGCGCCTCGGCGACGAACGTCTGCTGCGCGGCGACCGTGTAGCCGTTCTTGCCGCCGATCATCCCGGCGTACGCCTCGCGCTCGCCCGGCAGCATGTGGTTGTGGGTGTGGATCGGGTACCCGCCGACCTTCTTGCCCTTCTTGAGCTCCTTCTTGCTCGGCGGAGCCGGGAACTTGAAGTCGATCGCCCGCATGTAGGAGAGGTAGGCCGGGTTCCGCATCCCCTCGCGCAGGACGAGCGCCAGGTCGTACGCCGACGTGTGCTGGGTGCGGACGTTCAGCCCGAGGTCGGTGTCGAGCCCGTTCGGCGACCCGGCCAGGGTGTCGTGCGCATTGATCCGCTTGGCCTCGGCGTTCATGTCGGCGAGCGTCTTGCGCATGCCGCCGTTCGCCTCCGCGAGCGTCATCGCGGCGTCGTTGGCCGACATCATCAGCATCGCGTGGAACAGGTCGGAGACCTTGTACTGCATCTTCGGGGTCAGCCCGACCTTGGTGCCCTCCACGTCGCAGGCGTGCTGCGACGGCCGGACGAGGCGCGCGGCGTCCAGCCTCGGGATGAGCGCCAGCGCGGTCAGCGTCTTGATCGTGCTGGCCGGGAGGTACTGGCCGTGCGCGTCCTTGGCGGCGAGGACGTCGCCGGTGTCGGCGTCCGCGACGACATAGGAGCCCGCGTTGATCTTCGGCAGGGCGGGCACGCCGGGCGCGCGGTTGACGACGACGCCGCGGCCGGCGAGCTGCGGGCCGCCGAGCGGGCCCGCCGGGTCGGCCGCGGGCGCCGCGGTGGCGGGCGCCGCCACGAGGACGGGCCCCGCGGACAGCGCGACCGCGGTCAGCGGCACGGTGATCATCGTCACGGCGCGGCGGACGCTCGTCCGCTCCCGTCGCTCTGCTCGCAAGCTTCCGACGCTCCTCGATCCCGTGGAAGCCCGTTCGCTCCCCACGCGCATGCGCGTACCGCCCATGACTCCCCCCGAAGACTAGGCGACGTATCCGGCGAAGGGGTACCCGAACGTGAACACGGCAAGCGCGGGACGTACGCGACGCCGGGCGCACTCCGGTGATGCACGGTATGTAACGGACGCCCCCTATCCGTTACGCTTAGTCGCCGCAGGTATTTTGGGACGCACTGACTAGTTCGATCGGATGGTGCCCCAGACAAGATCAATGACCGAAAAGTATGGCACGGGATGCCCGCCGACCCTCCGCATGAGTCAATTGATCCGCAAAGGGCATGAGACCCGGCAGGGCGGGGAGCACGGACGCCATCATGGAACGAACACGTGACCTGGACCGGCGTTTGTCCAGGCTTAGGGACCCGCTGGCTGAATTGCGCCACGTGCCACGCAACGACCTGCAAGGATTGTGGACGGAGGTTGGCCGTGGCCATTGACTTCAACGCATCGGACGGGGCGACGCTGGGCGTCGAGTGGGAGATCCAGCTCGTCGATGCGGAGACCAGGCACCTGCGGCAGGACGCACGCGAGGTGCTCGCCGCCCTGCCGTCGCTCAGCGAGAACGGCGACAACCCGCCCGTCCGGCACGAGCTGATGGAGTCCACGGTCGAGGTCGTGACCGGGATCCGGCACACCGTCGCCGAGGCCAAGGCCGACCTCGCCGGCACCCTCACCGCCCTCCGAGGCGCCGCCGCCGACCGCGGCATCGCGCTGGCCTGCACCGGCACCCACCCGATCAGCGACTGGCGGGACGCGGTCATGGCGCCCACCCGGCGCTACGCCGAGCTGATCGAGGAGATGCAGTGGCTCGCCCGCCGCATCCAGACGTTCGGCGTCCACGTGCACGTCGGCGTCTCCGACGGCGCCAGGGCGATCCCGATCGTGAACGCCCTGTCGGCCTACCTGCCGCACTTCCTCGCGCTCACCGCGTCCAGCCCGTTCTGGAAGGGCAGCGACACGGGTCTCGCGTCCAGCCGGGCGATCGTGTTCGGCCAGCTCCCGACCGCCGGCCCGCCCCACCTGCTGGACGACTGGGCCGCGTTCGAGGATTACATGGACACGCTCCTGCGTTCGGGAACCATAAGGAGCATCAAAGAGGTGTGGTGGGACATCCGCCCGCATCCCGACTTCGGCACGGTCGAGATCAGGATGTTCGACGGGATCCCCACCATGCGCGAGGTCGGCATGGCGGTGGCACTGTGCCAGAGCCTGGTCACGCTGTTCGAGCAGCAGCTCGACCGCGGGTACACGCTGCCCCGGCCGGCCGCGTGGGTCGTCCGCGACAACAAGTGGCGCGCCACCAGGTACGGGCTCGACGCCATCGTGATCACCGACGACTCCGGGAGCACCGCCCCGCTGCGGGACGACCTCTACGAGCTGATCAGGGAACTGGAGCCCGTCGCCGACCGGCTCGGCTGCGCCGAGGAGCTCAAGGTCGCGGGGGAGGTACTGGAACACGGGGCGCCGTACGAGCGGCAGCGCGCGATCCGCGCCGAGGGCGGCACGCTGGAGAACATCGTCGACGCCGCGATCACGGAGCTCGCGGAGGACAGGTTCGTCACACTGGGGGAGGTCGCACATGCCGGAGCGTGAGGACCCGGCCGGACGGGGGCCCGACCCAGGTGACGCGGGCCGCGAGCCCGGACGCGATGCACGACGCCAGGCAGGACGTGAGACAGGGCTCGACACCGGCCGCGGGGCGGGCCGGGACGCGGGCGCCGAAGCGGACACCGACACGGCGAGCACCGGCACGGCGGGCACCGACACCGCGAACACCGACACCACCGGGCGGAGACCCTTCGGCTCCGCCGTCGCACAGGGGGCGCACATGACACCACACCCGGCACCCGGGGTGATGCCCGGCCTTGAACCGCCCGCCGCCTCGGGGCCGACCGGCCCGGCGGCCCGCGGCACCGAGGCCCACGGCACCGGATCGCACGGCACGGGGACGCGCGGCACGGCGGCGGGGGAAGCCGCCGAGACGCTCGCCGCGCAGGACCCGGCCGACGAGACCGTGACCGGCGGCGTCGTGCCGAGCCCGGCCGTCCCGGGCGCGGCGTCCGCGGGCTCGGCGGTGCTCGGCGGCGCGGTGCTCCAGCCGCAGCTCGACGCGTTCCTCGCCGCGCACGAGGACGAGCTGATCGCGTTCCGCCGCGACCTGCACATGCACCCCGAGCTCGGCTACGCCGAGCACCGCACCACCCGCAAGCTCGCCGAGCGGCTGCGCGCGGCGGGCCTCCAGCCGGTGATCCTCCCCAAGGGCACCGGCCTGTTCTGCGACATCGGCCCGGCCGACGGCACCACGGTCGCGCTCCGCGCCGACATCGACGCCCTCCCCCTCCAGGACGAGAAGGAGAAGGCCCCCTACCGCTCGACGGTCCCCGGCGTCGCGCACGCGTGCGGCCACGACGTCCACACCGCGATGGTGCTGGGCGCGGGCCTGTTCCTCGCGCAGCAGGCCGAGGCAGGGCTGCTGCCCGGCCGCGTCCGGCTGCTGTTCCAGCCCGCCGAGGAGACCCCGGGCGGCGCGCTCGACGTGATGGCGGCGGGCGGCATCGTCGGCGTCGACCGCGCGTTCGCGCTGCACTGCGACCCGCGCATCGAGGTCGGCCAGCTCGGCCTGCGCACCGGCCCGATCACCGCGGCCTGCGACAAGGTGTACGTCAAGGTCACCGGGCCCGGCGGGCACACCGCCCGGCCGCACCTGACCGCCGACCTCGTGTACGCGCTCGCCAAGATCGTCACGGAGCTGCCGTCCGCGCTGTCCCGGCGGGTCGACCCGCGCTCCAGCCTGTCGCTCGTGTGGGGACGGGTGTCCGCCGGGTCGGTCGCGAACGCGATCCCCGACGACGGCATCGCCGAAGGAACGGTCCGCTGCCTCGACGACGACGCCTGGCACCGCGCGCCCGAGATGATGAAGGCGCTGCTCCAGTCGGTCGCCGCCGCCTACGACGTGGAGGCGTCGCTGGAGTACGTCCGGGGCGTCCCGCCGACCGTGAACGAGGCGGCCAGCGTGCAGATGTTCCGCGACGCGGCCGCGCAGGTCATCGACGAGGAGGGCGTCGTCCCGACCCCGCAGAGCCTCGGCGGTGAGGACTTCGGCTGGTACCTGGAGTCGATCCCCGGCGCGCTCGCCCGGCTCGGCGTCCGCACCCCCGGCTCGCCCGGCGAGTACGACCTGCACCGCGGCGACTTCGACGTCGACGAGCGCTGCCTCGCGGTCGGCGTGCGGGTGCTGAGCGCGACCGCGCTGACCGCGCTGTGGGAGGGCGGCCGTCCCGGCGACGCCGAACCCATCGAAGGCGCCGCCCTTGCCTAGCCGCGGGCGTCATCACGACCTGGTGTAACGAACCCGGGGTGACGGGCAGGGTGGCGTTCCGGCGCAGCGAACACTCACCCTGCGGACACGCTCACTCCGGGTAATCTCCGTCCCCGCGACTCCTCGCTGGCCGGGAGCGGCCGTCCATGCCCTGACCTGGGGCGCTGACCTGTGGCGATATGCGTACGCCTTGGTAACGGACCTGTTGCGAAACGGTGCACGCGGGAAGTTTGCCCGCATTCGCGAGGTAGCGTCCGATCGATTTCGGTGGCCGGACCGGTCGCCGGACCGTGGGTGGGGAACGGAAGGAGCGCTACCTTGCGCCGTGGACTGAAGATTTCGCTCGTCACTCTCACGGGTGCGGCGCTGACGCTCACCGCTTCCGCGTGCGGCGGCAAGAAGGCGGACAGCGGCGGCGACGCCGACAAGGGCGGCAAGAAGACCCTCAAGATCGGGCTGGCCTTCGACATCGGCGGGCGCGGCGACCAGTCGTTCAACGACTCCGCCGCCGCGGGCCTCGACAAGGCCAAGAAGGACCTGAGCGTCCAGACCGAGGAGATCTCCGCCAAGCCGGACGAGCCGGACGCCGACAAGGAGTCCCGCCTGCGGCTGCTGGCGAACAAGGGCTACAACCCGGTCATCGGCGTCGGCTTCGCCTACACCGCGTCGATCATCAAGGTCGCCAAGGACTTCCCGAACACCAAGTTCCTCGTCGTGGACGCCGACCAGTGCAAGGTCGAGGGCGCGAACGTGAGCGGCGCGTGCTTCGCCGAGGAGCAGGGCTCGTACCTGGTCGGCGCGGCGGCGGCGCTGAAGTCGAAGACCGGGACGATCGGCTTCATCGGCGGCGTCAACGTCCCGCTGATCCAGAAGTTCTACGCCGGGTACCAGGCCGGGGCGAAGAAGGCGAAGCCCGGCATCAAGGTCCTGCCGCCGAAGTACCTGACGCAGCCGCCGAACTTCAACGGCTTCAAGGACACCGGGCTCGGCAACGAGGCCGCGAAGGGCCAGCTCGACGCGAACGCGGACGTCATCTACCACGCCGCGGGCGGCGCCGGCATCGGTGTGATCAACACGGTGGGCGCGGCCGGGAAGTGGGCCATCGGCGTCGACTCCGACCAGTACAACCAGCCCGCGGTCGCCGGCGCGAAGCAGCACATCCTCACCTCGATGCTCAAGCACGTCGACCTCGCCGTGTACGACTTCGTGGAGGGCGTCGCGAAGGGCACCTTCCAGGCCGGCACCAAGCAGTACGACCTGAAGAACGACGGGGTCGGTTTCTCCACGACCGGCGGCAACGTCGACGACATCAAGGCCAGGCTCGACGAGCTGAAGGCCGACGTCGTCAGCGGCAAGATCACGGTTCCGACGAAGGCCTGACCTTCCCGTCCGCCCGGGCGGCGCGGCCGGGCGCCATCCGCCGATGGCGCCCGGCACGGCGCGGCGGGCGGGCGGCGGCGCGTCCAGGATCCGAGGCGGGAGGAGGGGCCCTCGTGCCCGAGCAGGTGCCGGCCGTGCGGCTGACATCGATCACCAAGCGGTTCCCCGGTGTGGTGGCGAACCGCGACATCAACCTCGCGATCGAGCGCGGCGAGGTGCACGCGCTGTGCGGTGAGAACGGCGCGGGCAAGTCGACCCTGATGAAGATCCTCTACGGCATGCAGAAGCCGGACGAGGGGACGATCGAGGTCGACGGCGAGCAGGTCTCCTTCCGCACCCCGGCGGACGCGATCGCCCGCGGCATCGGCATGGTCCACCAGCACTTCAAGCTGGCGGACAACCTGACCGTCCTGGAGAACGTGGTGCTCGGCGCCGAGCCGCGCGGCGCCGGGTGGCGGCGCGGCCGGATCGACTTCGCCGCCGCCCGCGCGAAGATCACCGAGATGTCGCGCGCCTACGGGCTGCACGTCGACCCGGACGTGCTGGTCGAGACGCTCGGCGTCGGCGAGCGGCAGCGCGTGGAGATCCTCAAGGTGCTGTACCGGGGCGCGCGCGTCCTGATCCTGGACGAGCCGACGGCCGTACTCGTCCCGCAGGAGGTCGACGAGCTGTTCGGCAACCTGCGGGAGCTGCGGGCCGAGGGCCTGACCGTGCTGTTCATCTCGCACAAGCTGGACGAGGTGCTGACCGTCGCCGACACCATCTCGGTGATCCGGCGCGGGACCACGGTCGCGACCCGGCTCGACCCGGGGGAGGTCACGTCCCGGCGGCTGGCCGAGCTGATGGTCGGATCGGAGCTGCCCACCCCGGAGCTCCGCGAATCGACCGTGACCGAGGAGGTCCAGCTCGACGTCGCCGGGCTGACCGTCCTCACCCCGGAGGGGCGCCCCGTCGTGGACGACGTGTCCCTGCGCATCCGGCGCGGCGAGATCGTCGGGCTGGCGGGCGTCGAGGGCAACGGGCAGACCGAGCTGATCGAGACGATCATGGGCGTCCGGCATGCCGACTCGGGAACGATCCGCTACGGCGGGGAGGACGTCACCCACTGGTCGACGCGGCGGCGCCGCGAGGCGGGCATCGCCTACATCCCGGAGGACCGGCACCGGCACGGGCTCGTCCTGGAGGCGACGCTGTGGGAGAACCGCATGCTCGGCCACCAGACGCAGCGGCCGAACGTGCGCGGCCCGTGGACGGACCGGCGCGGCGCCCGCCGCGACACGACCCGGATCGTCCGCGACTACGACGTCCGGACGCCGGGCATCGAGGTGCCCGCCGCCGCGCTGTCCGGCGGCAACCAGCAGAAGCTGATCGTGGGCCGGGAGATGTCCGGCGACCCGCACCTGCTGATCGCCGCGCATCCGACGCGCGGCATCGACGTCGGCGCCCAGGCCGCGATCTGGGACCACCTGCGGCGGGCCCGCGCGGCGGGGCTGGCCGTGCTGCTGATCAGCGCCGACCTTGAGGAACTCATCGGTATGTCCGACACCCTGCACGTGATCCTGCGGGGACGGCTGGTCGCCGAGGTCGACCCCCGCACCGTCACCCCCGAGGACCTCGGCTCCGCCATGACCGGCGCGGAGGCCGCCACATGAGCGACCCGAAGGACCCGGACCTCGCCGAGAAGAAGGCGCCGGACGTGCCGGAGCCGGTGCCCGCGTGGAAGGCGATCCTGCGGGGTCTCGGCCCGCGCGGACTCGGGCTGCGGATCGGCGCGCCGGTGCTGGCGCTGCTGATCTCGCTCGGCATCACGATGATCCTGCTGCGGGTCACCGGCGCCGACCCGGTCAGCTCCATCCAGAGCATGATCGACTACGGCACCACCAGCAACTCGATCGTCGACATTGTCAACCGCGCGACCCGCTACTACCTGTCCGCGGTCGCGGTGGCGATCGGGTTCCGGATGGCGCTGCTGAACATCGGCGTGGACGGCCAGTACCGGCTCGCCGCGTTCCTCGCCGCCGCGCTCGGCGGCGCGCTCACCCTCCCCGCGCCGCTCGGCCAGCTGCTGGTGATCGCCGCGGCGATGGTGGTCGGCGGGCTGTGGGCGGCGATCGCGGGCGTGCTGAAGGTGACGCGCGGGGTCAGCGAGGTGCTGTCCACGATCATGCTGAACGCGATCGCGACCGGGCTGATCGCGTACCTGCTGAACGACCAGCGGCTCGCCGAGCTGCGGCCGGGCAGCAACAACGTCGCGACCCCGAAGATCCCGGCGGACGGGCGGGTCGGCTCGCTGAACGGCTTCCTCTCCTCGATCGGGATCGACCTGCCGGGCGACGTGTACGGGCTGCTGCCGCTCGCGATCGTCGTCGGGATCGTGTTCTGGGTCGTGATCAACTACACCCGGTTCGGGTTCGACCTGAAGGTGTCGGGGCTGTCGCAGTCCGCCGCGCAGGCGAGCGGCGTCAACGCCCGGCGGATGATCGTCTACACGATGATCGCGTCCGGCGTGGTGGCCGGGCTGATCGGGATGCCGGAGCTGCTCGGCGCGTCCTACGAGTACTCGCTGAACTTCCCGGCCGGGCTCGGCTTCACCGGGATCACGGTCGCGCTGCTCGGCCGCAACCATCCGGCGGGCATCGCGCTCGCCGCGCTGCTGTTCGCGTTCCTCGACCAGACCTCCGACGTGCTGCAGGAGGTCGACGTGCCGAAGGAGATCGTCGGGGTGATGCAGGGCGTGGTCGTGCTGACCGTCGTCATCGTGTACGAGCTGGTCAGACGCTGGGAGATCCGCCTCCAGCAACGGACGGTCGCCGCCGAGCTCGCCACCGGCCATGACCTCGCTCGCGCCGGGGAGACATCATGAGTGCGGCTGCTGAGACGGTCTCGCTGGCGAAGGCCGCCGCCAAGGGGCGGCGGTTGCGGTGGCCGCACTACCTGCTGATCGCGTCCGGGCTGCTGGTGCTGCTGTCGCTGGTCCGGGTGATCGACGACGCGGACCCGGTGACCTCCAGCGGGACGGTCAGCGCGTCCCTCCGGCTCGCCGTCCCGATCTTCCTGGCCGGGCTCGGCGGGCTCTGGTCCGAGCGCTCCGGCGTGATCAACATCGGCCTCGAAGGCATGATGATCCTCGGCACCTGGACGGGCGCCTGGGCGGGCTACCAGTGGGGCCCGTGGATCGGCGTCCTCGCGGGGATCATCGGCGGCGCGCTCGGCGGGCTCCTGCACGCGATCGCGACCGTGTCGTTCGGCGTCGACCACATCGTGTCCGGCGTCGCGATCAACATCCTCGGGCTCGGGCTGACGCAGTTCCTCGCCGGGCTGATCTTCGACAAGGGCGAGGCGAAGGCGCTCGGCGGCGGGCCCCGGCAGTCCCCGCCGGTCGATCCGATCAACACGCTGACGCTGCCGGTGCTGTCCGGCGGGAAGATCGGCGGCTGGGACAGCCCGGACTGGCTCGGCTCGCTGGAGCGGCACCACTGGTTCCTGGTGTCCGACCTCGCGGGCATCGTGCGCGGGCTGACCAGCGACATGTCGCTGCTGACGCTGGTGGCGCTGCTGCTCATCCCGCTGAGCTTCGCCGTCCTGTGGAAGACGCCGTTCGGGCTGCGCATCCGGTCCTGCGGCGAGGACCCGTACGCCGCCGAGTCGCTCGGCGTGCACGTGTACCGGATGAAGTACGCGGCCGTCATCATCTCGGGCGGGTTCTCCGGCCTCGCGGGCGCGTTCCTCGTCACCGTCGCCGCCCCGCTCTACCAGGACGGCCAGACCAACGGCCGCGGCTTCATCGGCCTCGCCGCCATGATCTTCGGGAACTGGCGGCCGGGCGGGCTCGCGGCCGGGTCGCTGCTGTTCGGCTACACCGACGCGATGAACGTGCGCGGCGGCGGGCAGTCCGTCCACGCGCTGCTGCTGTTCGTGGCGGTGCTGCTGATCGGCGTCGCGATCTGGCAGGGGTTCCGGGCGACCCGGCTGCGGCCGGAGGTGGTCACCGACCTCGGCCGCCGGGAGCTGCGGGGCGCCTACGCCGGCGCCGCGCTGTCGCTCGTCGCGGCCGCCGCGCTGCTGGTCTGGTTCATGATGAGCGAGATCGTCCCGGGTGAACTGGTGTCGTTCACGCCGCACCTGACGACCCTTCTCGTCCTGGCACTGGCGAGCCAGCGGCTCCGAATGCCCGCCGCGAACGGGCTCCGTTACAGGCGCGGTGAGGCACGATAACGCTTATGGAGATCGACTGGTCCGCCCTGCGCGACGCCGCGCGGGACGCGATGAAGCGCGCCTACTGCCCGTACTCCGGGTTCCCGGTCGGCGCCGCCGGGCTGGCGGCCGACGGACGCATCGTCACCGGCTGCAACGTCGAGAACGCCGCGTACGGGGTGGCCCTGTGCGCGGAGTGCGGGCTCGTGTCCGCCCTGCACGGCCCCGGACGCCCGGAGGAGAACCCGCGCCTGCTCGCGGTCGTGGTCGTCGACGGGCACGGGACGACGCTGATGCCGTGCGGGCGCTGCCGCCAGCTCCTCTGGGAGCACGGCGGCGCGTCGATGCTGCTGGAGACGACCAAGGGGATCCTGCCCATGTCGGACGTCCTGCCGGACGCGTTCGGCCCCGACGACCTGATCGAGAGGGCGTGATCGGTGGACGCGATCGACGTCATCCGCGCCAAGCGCGACGGCGGGGCGCTCAGCCCCGAGCAGATCGACTGGGCGGTCGACGCCTACACGCGCGGCGCGATCGCCGAGGAGCAGATGGCCGCGCTGGCGATGGCGATCCTGCTGAACGGCATGTCCCGCGCGGAGGTCGCCCGCTGGACGGACGCGATGATCCGCTCCGGCGAGCGGATGGACTGGTCGTCGCTCGACCGTCCGACCACCGACAAGCACTCCACCGGCGGCGTCGGCGACAAGATCACGCTGCCGCTGGCGCCGGTGGTGGCGGCGTGCGGGGCGGCCGTCCCGCAGCTGTCCGGGCGGGGCCTCGGCCACACCGGCGGGACGCTCGACAAGCTGGAGTCGATCCCCGGCTGGCGGGCGTCGCTGTCGAACGCGGAGATGCTGGACGTCCTGCGCGCGGCGGGCGCGGTGGTCTGCGCGGCGGGCGGCGGCCTCGCCCCCGCCGACCGCAAGCTCTACGCGCTGCGCGACGTGACCGGGACGGTGGAGTCGATCCCGCTGATCGCGTCCTCGATCATGTCGAAGAAGATCGCGGAGGGGACGGGCGCGCTCGTCCTGGACGTCAAGGTCGGATCCGGCGCGTTCATGAAGACGGTCGAGAACGCGCGTGAGCTGGCCGAGACGATGGTCGCGATCGGCGCCGACCACGGCGTCCGCACGACCGCGCTGCTCACCGCGATGGACCGGCCGCTCGGCGCGGCGGTCGGCAACGCCGTCGAGGTCGCGGAGTCGGTGGAGGTGCTCGCGGGCGGCGGGCCGTCCGACGTCGTCGAGCTGACGCTGACGCTGGCCCGCGAGATGCTCGCCGCCGCCGGGCTCACCGCGAAGGACCCGGCGGACGCGCTCAAGGACGGCTCCGCCATGGACGTCTGGCGCCGCATGATCACCGCGCAGGGCGGCGATCCGGCCGCGCCGCTGCCGTCCGCGCGCGAGACGCACACGGTCACGGCGCCGTCGTCCGGCGTCCTGACCGGCCTGGACGCGTACGGCGTCGGCGTCGCCGCGTGGCGGCTCGGCGCGGGCCGCGCCCGCAAGGAGGACCCGGTGTCCGCGGCGGCGGGGATCATCTGCCACGCCAAGCCCGGCGACACGGTCACCGCGGGCGCGCCGCTCCTCACCCTGCACGCGGACGACGCGTCCCGCATCCCCCGCGCCCTAGAAGCCCTGGACGGCGCTTTCGAGATCGACGGCCCCTCGTCCCTTCATCCTCTGATCATCGACCGCGTCTCCTGACGGGCGGGGACGCGGAATCGCATAACGGAATAGGGCAGAAAGAAGGACGACCATGGCTCTCGCGCGTCCGAAGGACTGGGTGCCGAACCGCGCCCTCCAGGACTCCCGGCTCGCGTGGGAGGCGGCGCGGCCCGAACTGTCGCGCCGGGCCACGCCCTGGTGGACGGTTCCGCTGCGCATTCTCAGCGCGGGCGCCACGGCCAACGCCCTCAGCAGGAGCCGGACGCGGGGCGACACGGTCGGGGACGCCCGGAAGATCTCGAACGAAGCGGTCAGCGGACGGCTCGCGACGTTCGCCGTCCCCGTCGACGTCGTCACCGACCGGCTGAGCCCGGCGGAACTGAAGCTCCTCCGCGCCGAGGGCACGCTTCCCGACTGGTTCTTCGACGCCGTGGAAGAGGAGCGCCGGGCCCGGCGAAAGCGCCGGTCCTGACGGCTTCATCGGAGCGCGCGGACCCGCCTACGAAACGCCACCGCCGCAACCGGCAGGTTTGTTAACAATTACCGTTGACCGCCCGCGTTCGCCGCCGGAAGGCTGATCAGGTTTCTTTCAGTGATCAGGGGAGCGGACGTTGAGACACAAACTCCTGCCCGTCGCGGCACTGGCGGGCCTGACCGGCCTCGTGGCGGGCGCACTGCCCGCCAATGCCGATACGGCGCGTCCTCACATCGTCGTCAAGGACGGCAAGACGCAACCCGTCTTCTCTTTCAAGGACGCCGTCCGCGAAAAGGTGTTCGTCGAGACCAAGGTGGACAGCGACGGGGACGGGAAGCGCGACCGCGTGTCCATTTACGTCACTCGTCCCAAGGAGACGAACGGCGGACTGAAGGTCGCCTCCATCATCGAGGGCAGCCCGTACTACGGGGGCCTCCAGGACCCGCCCTACCACCCGGCCGACGTCACCGACTATCCGCGCCTCGCGAAATGGACGCCGCCGCCCGGCCCGCCCGGCCCGGTGAGCTACTCGTTCCCGTACTACGACAATTACTTCGTCTCCCGCGGTTACGCCTTCGTCGCCGCCGACACGCTCGGCACGGGCGACTCCGACGGCTGCCCCACCGCCGTCGGCCCGAACGAGGCGCAGGGGATGAAGTCCGTCATCGAATGGCTCGCCGGTAAGGGCACGGCCTACGACGAGAACGGCCAGAAGGTCAGCGCGGGCTGGTCGACCGGGAACGTTGCAATGGCGGGCAAGTCCTATGACGGGACGCTTCCGCTCGCCGCCGCCGCGACCCGCGTCCCCGCTCTCAAGACCGTCGTGTCCGTCTCCGGCGTCTCCAACTGGTATGACGAATACCGCGCCAACGGCGGAGTGGTCGCTCCCGACGGATGGGAGGGCGAGGACCTGGACCTGCACGCCAAGGCCGTTCTCAGCCGCAAGGACCCGGCCGTCTGCGCGCCCGTCATGCACGACCTCGAAAAGAAGATGGACCGGGTCACCGGCGACTACAACCGCACCTGGGACGCGCGGAACTTCGCCAAGAGCGCGCCGAAGTTCCGCGCCAGCGTGTTCCTGACGAGCGGCCTCGCCGACTGGAACGTCAAGCCGATCCAGATGTCCCAGCTCTGGGACGGCCTCAAGAAGGCCGGAGTCAATCGGAAACTGTGGATTCACCAGGGCGCCCACGACGACCCGCTGGACATTCGCCAGAGCGCCTGGCTCGAAACCCTGAACCTCTGGTTCGCGCACGAGCTGTACAACGTCCGCAACGACGTCATGCGGCAGCCGCGCGTCGACCTCGAGCGCACTCCCGGCAATTGGGAGACGCACAAGGAATGGCCTGACCCGTCCGCCCGTCCCGTCTCGCTCGGCCTGAACGCCAAGGGCCTCGGCGCGCCCGGGAAGGGCACGCAGCAGCTCGTGGACGACCCGTCCCGCAAGGCCGAGGACCTCGCCGCCAAGCCGGACGAGGCCGACCCGAACCGGCTGATCTACCTCACGCCCGCGCTGACCAAGGCGACGAAGCTGAGCGGCACCGCCCGCATCAAGCTCCGCGCCTCCGTCGACGGCCGCTCGCCGTACCTGTCGGCCGTGCTCGTCGACTACGGCACGGACGAGCGCGTCTCGGGGTTCGTGTCCACGTCCGACAGGTGGTGCTACGGCGACTCGATCCCCGGTAACGAGGGATGCCGCGCCGTCCGCAAGTACACGACGGCGGTCACACCGTTCAAGATTGTGACCCGTGGCTGGCTGGACGTCCGCAACCGCACGTCCATCTGGCACAGCATTCCGGTGAAGGCGGGCAAGGACTACACCTTCTCCTGGACGATGCAGCCGTACGACTACGTGTTCAAGCCCGGACACCGCATCGGCCTGATGGTCCTCGCCACCGACCACGCGTACACGCTGCGCTACCCGGCGGGCACCAAGGTCAAGGTGGACCTCCACAACAGCACCCTGACCCTGCCCCTCCACTAGCAGGAAGTCGGCCCCGCCGCGCGTCCACGCGGCGGGGCCGTTCGCCTTACGCCAACTCCCGGACGAGCACGGCGACGACACCGTCCACGTTCCGCACGGACCCGATCGTCCGCCCGTCCGCCCAGGTGAACCACCACTCGGCCCGGAGGAAGTCGCACCCGACCTCCACGAGCCGCTGCGGCGCGCCCACCCGGACGACACTGATCCAAGAGACCCCGCGCCGTTCCACGACGCCGCACGCGAGCCCTGGGTGCGCCTCGATGGCCGCGCGCAACTCGCCCAGGTGCGCCTGCCGGTCACTCCGCACCGGCAGCACGTTCTGCCACTCCATTGAGCTCACCTCTCCGTGTGGGACGACGCGGCCGGTGAACCGGGGGGAGGGCCACCGGCCGCGCCGCGTTCGATAGGCGGCATGGCGCCGCCGCGTTCACCCGTTCCTGACCCGCGCCTTCTCGGCCTGCCGGATCAGCGCCTTCCGGAGCAGGGGCGCGCTGGGAAGCATCAGCGTCGGCTCGACCCCGACCGTGGGGTCGTGGAGGCTGGCGACCCATTCACCGAGCCCGCCGTCCCGCCTGACGGCCCGCCAGATCCGCCACCCACCGAAGTCGGCCCGAAGCCGCCCCAGTTCCCGCTCGTCCCGCCGCGCCTGCGCATCCATCCCAAAACCTCTGGTCGCTCACCTGCTCGAATCCGTGTGACCACCCTCACACGCTCGACTACGCTCAGCTATGGGACCAACGCACCCCAGAACGCACCCCGAGGCGGCAGGAAGACCCCCCATGACGAGTGACGAGGGCAATTACACGCGCGATCCGCTTCTCCGAACCTTCGGCGCGGTCCTCCGCGGCTTCCGCGAGGACGCGGGCCTCTCACGCCGCCAGCTCTCGGACGCCCTCGGCTGTAGGCCCGGGTGGATCGAAAAGCTGGAAACCGCCCAGAAGCCGCCGTCAGAGGCCACGGCGGACGACCTCGACGTGTACTTCAAGACGCCGAAGCGGATGTTCTGGCAGATGTGGCGCGAGATCAAGCGAGAGGGCAAACACCTCGCCGCTCCACCCGGCTTCGAGCGATACACCGACTTCGAGGCACAGGCCGTCGCCATGCGCTCCTACGAAGCCCAGGTGATCCCGGGAATCCTCCAGACGCCTGCCTACGCTCGCGCGGTCCTGAGTTCCGGGCTGCCTCTCGACGCACTTGACGAGCGTGTCTCCGCCCGCATGGAGCGACAGGAACTCCTCACCCGAGACAACGCGCCCCGCATGTGGTTCGTCCTCGACGAGGCCGTCTTACGCCGCAGCGTCGGCGGCCCGCCCGTGATGGCAGAACAGTTGTCGCGCCTAGTCGATACGGCCGCTACAAATCCCCGAGTGGAGGTCCGAGTACTTCCGTTCTCGTCGGTGACTTATGCGGCGCTCGACGGTGCATTCAAGGTGTTGAGCCTGCCCGGCGGTGAGGACCTCGCCTACCACGAGGGTCCTGAAATAAGCCAGGTGATAGAGGACGGAACCACGATTGCCGAATACAGAGTACGCTTCGACTTGGTAATGGGAGAGTCCCTCCGCAACGAGGAGTCTCTCAGGATGATCAGGAAGATTCTGGAGGACTACACGTGAGCATCCCGGATCTACTGGACCTCCAGTGGCGTAAGAGCAGCCACAGCAGCGGCCAGGGCGGTGACTGCGTAGAGGTCGCGAGCCTCACATCTGCGGTCGCGGTGCGTGATTCCAAGGACCCGGACGGGCCCAGATTGGCATTCGACCTCGCGTCGTGGCGTGCGTTCACGCGCCGTGTGAACGCGAGCGAGTTCGACCTGAACGTGTAGGTAGTGGCGTCGGGTTCAGTGTTGATGACGGGTGTATGTATGGAGTCGTATCCCATCAGGGAGGCGCGGAAGCGCCTTGCCGAGATGCATGCAGCTGTGGTGCGTGGCGGAGCTCGTCCTCCAAACAACCCGGACTTGTGTGAGCGTGACGTCAGGCGCGCCGATCAGGAGGCGAGCCGCATCAAGCAGTATCTGGACGCTGGTCGGATCCCGCCCGCCTACGAGGTGTATACCCGCGAGCAGGTTCTTTCGGGTGACTGGCTTGTGTGATCGAGGGCGCGTCCATCAGGGCGGCCGTCCCCGTGAGTGACGCCGTGGATCGCCGTGAGCATGGCGGCGGCGCGCCGGTGCCTCGGGGGCTGAGGGTTCTTGATACGGCCTCGTTGGTCGGGCTGGAGGCGCGGGCCTGGGGGCTTGGGCTCAGCCAGCGGCTGGACCCGGAATGGGTGCGGGCTACGGCGGCGCCCGACGGTGTCCATTACCTGTGGCCCGCCCTATGGCACGACCTGTCGCACCGTCCCGACGTCCCTCGCCATTTGCGGTGCGAGCTGCTGATCAGCCTGCGTGCGGGGGAGCGCCTGAAGAGTCTGCTGGACGTCCTGCCCGACGACTTCGCTCCGCTGCCGGTATTGGCTTCGCGCGAGGAGGTCATGGAGGCCGGCCGTCGCTGGGAGAACGCGACGAGCGTCAGGGAATGGCTAGAAGCCGAAGGCGTCCGAGGCGAAGCTTGACGTTCGCTGTCGGCTTTTGGTGGTTCGTGGTTCCTGGGGGCGTCCACCCTGCGGCGCCGGTTAGTGTCTCGGCGGTTGTGCGGGACACGTGCGAACCACTCAGCGAACTTTCTTGCGGTCATTCGCGCCACCTCCTTGACCTGACCGAACAGCTCGAGCTGTGTAGACGGAGCTTGCACGGTGGTAGGGGATAGGTGAACCAGTAAAGCGGCGCAGGATGGACCGGCCAGGAACCACGAACCGAACCCCATATTAGGCCACCGCATCAGGGCGGCGATCGGGTGTTCCTGGTGTGATTCAGGAGTTATGTGGGGCGGGGGACGCCGATGGGGTTGGGGAAGGGGATTTCTCCTGTTTCGGCTAGGGCGCGGGCGAACGGTTTGAGGAGTTCGAGGACGGTTTCGGGGGCGTCCAAGGTCAGGTAGGGCGGGGCGGCCAGGGCGTTTGTTCGGTTCTCTATTTCGGTGCGCAGGGTGCGGCCCTTTTGGGTGATGCCGTTCTCGTCCAGGAGGCCGCGGGTTTTCAGGGCGGCGATTCCGTTCGCCCATTCTTCGGCCGACCAGCCTCGGCTGTCTCGGATCCGGTCCGTGGGGACCAGGTCCATTGCGGACGCCAGGACGTTGGCTTCCAAGCCGTTCAAGCCCGCGGAGGTCAGGGCCGCTATGTGGCCGTCGCCTCGGTGTTCACGCAGGGTGGTCGCCAATTGCCAGAGGGCCTCGACCGGGTCCTCGGGGAGGGCTAGGTCGCGGTTGGCCGCGAACAGGACACGTCCGGCCGCGTCGGCTGTGTCCGCCACGGTGCGAAGGGGCGGTATGGCTTCCGGGGCGACGGCTTCAATCCCCGGGGCCACTCGGCGCAGCGCCTTCGCTGCGGTGGCGCTGCGCGTTCGGAGGATGTCGTCCGGGGACGCGAAACTCCATGCGTCAGGTATCGCGCGCCGGACGCGGGACGGGTGGAAACCGAAGAAGGACGCTTCGATCACACCGGCGGGGACGGGGCCGAGCGGCGCGCCACGGCTGCCGAAATAGCCCATCCAGAATCCCTTGAGGCCGATCTCCTTTGAGCCGTCCAGGCATTCCGGTGAGAAGTACGTGACGGCGTGAATCGGTTCGAGGACCATCCAGAAATCCCGTGCGACGGACGCGTCCACCCTGATTCCCCTCCCGGTAGGCATCCCCACGAACGCTAAGCGCCCGGACAACCCGGAGCAATCCCGGCTTCTCGTCCATCGCGGCGGGCGACCCGGTGATTACTTAACGTTGCAATGTATCCACGATGCGTGGCTCTAGGGGCGAGGATTCCGGATCTGGACGCGAAGAGTAGTTGATCATGCACGGTGGGTATGCGTCGGGCGGGCCGGATCAAGCCGGTCCGTCGACTCCCATGGAGGAACCTTGTTCCAGTTCTCTGCCCCGTTGCGGACGGCGAAGCGGCGCCTGCGGGCGCTCGCCGTGGCCGCGGTCGTCGCCCTGGTCATGCCGCTGACCGTGGGCGTCGCGCCGCCCGCCCGCGCCGACGAGGCGGCGTACTTCGTCTTCACCGACATCACCCGGGAGGAGGCCGTCCTCAAGCTCACCGACCCCGCCAAGATCCAGCACGCCCGCGACCTGGTCAACGGCGAGACCACCGACCGGCCGCACGTCATCGGCAGGATCCTCAAGCGCCAGGCCGACTACAACCCGCGCTGGAGTTTCCACTACAACCCTGACACGGTGGACTTCTTCGACGTCGCCATCGAGGTGTGCGACGCCACCATTCCCTATGTCGAAGAGCACCTCGACGAGGCGGGCGGCGCATTCCTGCCCGGACTGGTCTGGTGCCCCTGGACGTCCCGCCTGATCCGAGAAATCCCCGCGCCGTGACCTAGCGTCGCATCACGCCGGTGAAAAGGGCCGCCCCCGGAGCGAACCGCTCTGGGGGCGGCGGTCCGTTGCGGGGGCGGCGGTCAGGTTCGGTCTCAGACCTTGACCAGCTTGGAGTCGAGCGTCCAGAACCACTTGACCTTTCCGGTGCCGAGGAAGTGGCGCGGGACGCCGTCCCATTTGCACGTGTAGACCTTGTGGTTGGGCCAGTGGATCGTGCCGCGCCTTTCGTAGGCGTTGAAGATGTAGTTCTTGTAGAAGCGACCCACGCGAAGGGAGTAGTGGGCCTTCTTCGGCAAGTTCGCGCTAAAGGACTTGGTGACCGAGTGGGTCACTGTGACGTCACCGCCGATCGTGGCCACGATGATCGACGGCGAGATGCCGAACGACCCCTGGATGCTGGTGGCACGCTGCGCGGTCACGGTGATGTTGAGCTGCTGGTTGGGGCCATAGCCGGAGACCCGATACTCGGAGTTGTTCGGCCACTCTTGCGTGGTATTGATGAACTTCTTGTATTGGGACCACTTCTTGATCGTGCAGGGCGAGCCCTCGCCCCTGGCCTTTGCCTGCGTGGACGTTCCCGCCACGGTCGACGCGTTCTGCGCGCTCGGCTGGTCGTCGCCCTGGGCGGCGAGGATCGTCCCTCCGACGACCGTGGCGGTGGCGCCGACCGCCGCGATCGCGGCGAATTTCTTCATCATCCCTCTGTGCCCTTCGAATTCGCTGGTTCCTTGATCGAGCAATTGGAACGATATGAATTCGAGTTCCCCCGCCTCTAGGGTCCTAGGGCCCAACGTCCATCACCGGGGACCCCAAGGTCCGGCGATCCCGCAGAAGGAAAACCGCCCCGGGAGTGAACGCCTCCAGGGGCGGTGTTCCGTTTTCAGGCTTTGCGGCCCTTGGTCAGCCTGTAGTCGAGCGTCCAGAACTTCTTGGCGGTGCCGGTGCCGACGTAGTGGGGCGGCTTCTGGTCCCAGACGCAGCGGACGGCGGTCGGGGTGAAGAATCGAGTGGTACCGCGCTTCTCGTAGACGTTGAACACGTACACCTTGTGGACGGTGCCCGCGCGAAGGGTGTAATGCGCCTTCTTCTTCAGTTCCGCGGTGTAGGCGATGGTGGTCGAGAAGGTCTTCGTCACGTTGAACCCGACCGTGGCGCTGATCCCCTCGACCGAGACGCCGAACGTCCCGCTGACAGTATTGGCGACCTGTACCTGCTTGCTGAGTTGCAGCGTCGAGTGGGGGCCCCAGCCAGAGGCCCGCCAACCCGGCTGGTTCGGCCACGCCTTCTCCGTGCGGACGAATTTCTTGTACTTGGAGAATTTGCCCAACGAGCAGGGCTGGCCCGCACGGGCCTTCTTCTGCGTCGACGTCCCCGCCGCCACGACCGACGCGTTCCGTGGGGTCGGCTGGTCGCCGCCCTGCGCGAGTACGACCGTTCCTCCGGCCACCGCGGCGGCGCCCGTGACGCCGAGCACCGCGATCGTCGCCAAGTTCTTCCTCATTCGCCACACCTTTCGGAATGTGCTGTATTCGCTATTGAGCACTCCGAAGGCTACGAATTCGCGCTTCAGTGCAACCAGGGTCCTAGGGCCCCAACGGTCAATCGCCGAGGCCCTAACGAGATGATTATAAAGATCAGCTCCGCCAGTAGTTGCTTTTAGTTGGTGCGGCGGCGCACGACGTCTTTCGCGTATTCGGGGAGGGCGTCGGCGGCCAGCAGGCGCGGGAGCAGTTCGGGCTCATTGGTGAGGGCGCGGAACGCGACGGCCACCGTCACGTCGTGGTCCGGGCGGTGGACGATCTCGACCGGGTCGGCTGCGCGGATCTCGCCCGGCTCGATCACCCGCAGGTACGCGCCGGGACGCGCCTCCGCCGTGAACCTCTTGATCCAGCCCTTCTCCTCCAGCCAGCCCTGGAAGGTGGCGCAGGGAATGCGCGGCAGGCTCACCTCAAGGACGACCCGCGAACCGAGCCGCCACCGCTCGCCGATCAGGGCGCCGTTCACGTCGACCCCGGACGTGGTGAGGTTCTCGCCGAACACGCCGTTCGGCAGCGGACGGCCCAGCTCGCCCGCCCACACGTCGAGATCCTCCCGCGCGTAGGCGTAGACGGCCTGGTCGGGGCCGCCGTGGTTGCGCGTGTCGTACACGCGGTCTCCGGCGAGGCCCACCTCGCCCGTGTCCTCCGAGACCGGCGCGGTGACCATGACCGGGCCGTCGACCGGACGCTTGTCGATGCCCGTCAGGGCGGGCGCCTGCCAGTGGTTGGCGCGCGGCCTGCCCACGTTGACCGAAAGGAGCTTCACAGGGCGACGATACGGAGCCCTCCCGCCCCGCCGCGACCGATTATCCGGCGGGCTCCCGCACCGCGAATGCCGAATCTTGACCCGCGTCCGGGCGAGCGGCGTCCCCGACTTCTTGACGCAGGTCAGGGCCGGTGCGAGCGTGGAAATGATGGTGAAAGGGGGACCATCATGACGGAAATCAAGAGCATCGAGAAGCCGGACGAGCGCCGCGACTTCCCACGGGGGCACCTCGAAGTCCTCAACATGTCGGGTCTGGTCTTCGGACGCGCCACGTTCGAGCCCGGATGGCGCTGGACGGAATCGGTGAAGGACATCGCCGGCACCGAGCTCTGCGAAGTCCACCACAACGGCTACGTCGTCGAGGGACGGATGCGCGTCCGCATGCGCGACGGCTCGGAAGGCGAGGTCGGCCCCGGGGACGTGTTCGTCCTCCCGCCGGGCCACGACGCCTGGGTCGTCGGCGACGAACCGTGCGTGATGTTCGACTTCGCGGGCAACATCGGCGACTACGCGAAGGCCTAGCAAGCCGACCCGCACGCCGCCCGCCCCGTCCCCGATCAGACGGGACGGGACGGGCGAGCGTTAGCCTGACCCGGACGAAACTCCGCCGGAAAAGAGCCCCCCGAATGCCCGTCGAATACGAGTACGTGGGGCCTGCGGAGATCCTCGCCGCGGTGCGGCCCGGGAGCGAGGGAGCGCGGATCGCGTCGGGTGGCGACTTCGCCGCTTGGGTGGCGGCGCGGGGCGACGACGAGTTGGCGGAGCCGTTCACGTTCGTCGTCGGGCTGGACGGTGTGCTGCGGCTCGCGCCCCGGCGCAGCGAGCATGTCGCCTGCGCCGATGGCTGGCCGGTGCTGAGCGCCGGGGAGATCAGCTTCGTCCTGGACGACGGGCGCCCGCGTGTGGACGAGATCAGCAACCAGTCGACGGGCTACTGCCCCGACCCGGCCTCGTGGCCCGCCGTCGCCGACGCGCTCGACCGGGCGGGCCTGCCCCATCCGGGCCATTTCACCGACCCGATCATCTTCCGCCGCTGCCCCGAGTGCCGGGAACGCAACCTGGTCAAGGACGGCCACTTCTTCTGCGCGGTCTGCAGCGCCGAACTGCCGTCCACCTGGAACTTTAGACCTCAGAAGTAAGGTCGAATGCGCCCGCCCGCGGCCCGCGAAAACGTCGGCCCGTTTGGGGCGGCCGAAACGGTCCACGACTAACGCGGGGCCGACCGTAAGCAATGGTCCGCCGGGCACTGCCAAAGGAGGTCCGCGAGCGTGACCATCGTGTCGAATCCGTCGGGGAGCGAGCCGGTGCATCACGTTTCGCTGGAAGGCGGCCTCGCGGACGTGCGGGAGCGCGCCGTCCACCCATGCCAGGCCCTCGGGGCGAGCGGCCTCCGGAGCCCTGTTCCAGGACCCGATTACGCCGCCTTCAAGTCCGCTTTCGCCGATTCCGGCGTCGAACTAAGGCTGATCATCTCGGATCGGCTCTATAGCGCGACTCGCGGACCCGTTGGGACCGATCCACGGCGAGCACTGCGCGTCTTTTGGCGGGAGACCTCGCTCTCGCCTTCCCTTGGCCCAACGAACCCGAAGGTCAGGGCGTTCCCAATGCCGCCGCGACGGGCTTTCGGCGAATGGCGGAACTGGACAACGCAAACGGTTTACGATCAACTTTGTCCTGATGAAGGAGAGTCTCACGTGGCCGATGCGGCTGAGCTGCCCGGAGAGGCGTCCGCGGCGCGGCCCGCGCCCCTCGCGCCCGCCCGCGCGCCCGCCCGGACGCCCGCCGCGCCCGGCGCGCCCGCCCGCGCGCTCGCGTGCGCGGGCGACACCCTCTGCTGTTCGTGTCCCTAGCACAAGGACCGCCGGGGGATTGGCCGAATCCGGTTACGGTGAGCAAAACCTGTCTTGCACGTGGTGATGAGCCGGTTGACGATGACGTGAGAGTCTCAAAAGGGAAGGAGGTTCGCATGGTCGGTTCTTTGTAGCGAAACGGACACGCTCATAGATCGCCGGAGTCCGACGACTTCCCCCGCACGACCCGCCGACCCGTGAGAGCGGACACCATGACGAACGTCCTTCAGTCGATGTCGAGCAGCGAGTTCCTCGCCGGCATCGCAGCGATCGCCCCCAGGTTCGATACCGCGACCTACCCCCAGGAAAACCTCCCCGCCGACGACTGGACGCTCCTCACGCGAGCCGGTGTGCTGCTCCCGACGCTGCCGAGGGAGTACGGCGGCCGAGATAGCCATCAAGAAATGTGCCGGGTTGTAGAGACTCTGTCCGAATGGAACCTTCCGCTCGGCATGTACGTCACGGTCATCACGGGTGTGGCGTTGCGGCCCATCGCCCTCTGGGCGGGCGCCGAGGCCAAACGGGAGGTGCTGCCCCAGTACGCGGGCAGCGACCCCATGATCGCCGGATTCGCCTCGACCGAACCCGGCTGCGGCTCCGCCATGTCGGGCATGACCACCACGTTCGAGGAGGTCGACGGCGGCTACCGCATCCGCGGCCGCAAGCACTGGCAGGCGTTCAGCAGCAGCGCGCACTGGTGGCTGGTCAGCGCGAAGAGCGATCAGGGCGGCGAACGCGAGTACGGGTACTTCATCGTCAAGCGCAGCGAGGGGTTCCGCACCGTCCAGCCGTACGAGCCGCTCGGCCTCAAGGTCATCGACTACGGGCTGAACGAGATCGACGCGGTCGTCCCCGAGCACCGGCGGATCCGCGCGGACGGCCGCAACCTGCGTCCCATGGTCGAGATGCTCATGGCGTCGCGGGCGATGATGGCGGCGATGGGCTGCGGGTTCCTGCGCCGCATCAGCCGCGAGGCGCACGCGTACGCCGACCGCCGCCGGATCGGGCCGGGACCGCTGTCGGCGATCCGCTTCGCCCGGTACCGGCTGACGGCGATCGACACGTCCTACGCCGTCTGCCAGGCGCTCAACCACTACCTCCAGACCGCGCTGGACATGAAGACCGACATGATCGGCGCGTTCCCGGCCGTCCAGGCGATCAAGACCGTCGCGACCGAGCGGATGCTCAGCGCCGCGGAGCACTACCAGCAGCTCGTCGGCGGCGAGGGCTACCGCTGCGAGTCGCCCACGAACATCTCCGCGCAGGCGTTCCTCGACGCCCGCGTCTACACGATCTTCGACGGCACCAACGACCTGCTCAGCCAGCAGCTCGCCGAGTACTGCCTCGCCCGGACGCCCGGACGCCCGCTGAGCGAGTACCTGGCGAACTGGGCGCTGACCGCGCCCGCCGTCGCCGCGCACCGCCTCGACCTGCGCTTCCTCGACCGCGAGCTGAGGCAGGAGCACCTCGTCCTCGCCGGTCGCGCGATCGCCTACACGTTCGCGATCAGCCAGGTCATGCGGTGGGCCGCGGAGACGGGGGCGGACGTCGACCGGGCCCGCGCGGCGATGGAGTTCCTCAAGGCGGACATCGCCGGCGTCGAGACGGAGTTCGGCCTGCTCGCCGCGGGCGTGCTCGACGTGAAGGACGGCGTCCCCGCGTCGCCGGACGACCCGCCGTTCTCACGTTCCATCCCGCTGCCCGCGGACGCGGCGCGGCGCTAGGGAAGCAGTTCCTCGCGGCGGCGGATCATCTGGACGAGATCCGCCGCCCTTTCCTTGATCAGGTGCAGCCCGGGGTGGCCCCACGGGCGCGGCTCGCTGTCGACGATGCAGATCGTCCCGAGCGTGGTGCCCGTGTGGTCGATGAGCGGGGCGCCGACGTAGGTGCGGATGCCGAGCTTGTCGACGACCGGGTTCCCGGCGAACCTCGGGTAGTCGCACACGTCGTCCAGGACGAGGGCCTTGCGCCGCACCACCACGTGCGGGCAGTAGCCGTGGTCGAGCGGCACCTCCCGGCCGAGCTGGACGGCGCCGCCCGGGTCGGCGCCGGGCGCGGGCGGGGCGTACAGCCCGGCGAGGAACTGCCGGTCGGTGACGAAGTTGACCATCGCGAACGGGGCGTGGTCGGCGTCGGCGAGCCGCCGCGCGGCCTCGGCCAGCTCGCGGGCGAAGGCGTCGAACTCGGGGTCGGGCGCCTGCCCGAGGCCGAGCTCGCGCAGCCGCGTCACCCGCTGCGGGACTTCGCGGTCGTCGGGGGTGAGCAGGTGGCCGGGCGGCTCGAACAGCGGGTCGTGGATCACGGGGCATCTCCCTGTGCGGCGGGGACGGCGGTGTCGGCGGCGGCGGGATCGGCGGCGGCGGATTCAGAGGGGTCGGCGGCTTCGGACGGGACGGCGGCTTCGGACGGGACGGGGGCTTCGGACGGGACGGCGCTCAGCAGGTGCCGGATCAGCGCCTGGAGCACGGAGATCGCGGACCGGCGGTCGCGCGCGTCGCACAGCACGATCGGCACCCGCTGGTCGAGTTCGAGCGCGGCCCGGACCTCGTCGGGCTCGTAGCGGAACGCGCCGTCGAACTCGTTGACCGCGACGAGGAAGCGCAGCCCCCGGCTCTCGAAGAAGTCGACGGCCTCGAAGCACGCCTCAAGGCGGCGGGTGTCGGCCAGCACCACGGCGCCGAGCGCGCCCGCGGACAGCTCGTCCCACAGGAACCAGAACCGCTCCTGGCCCGGCGTCCCGAACAGGTAGAGGACGATCCCGTGCAGGCTGATCGTGATCCGGCCGAAGTCGAGCGCGACGGTGGTCGTGGACTTCTGCTCGACGCCGCCGAGGTCGTCGATGCCGACGCTCGCCGTCGTGATGAGCTCCTCGGTGCTGAGCGGCTCGATCTCGCTGGCCGCGCCGACGAACGTCGTCTTCCCCACGCCGAAGCCGCCGGCGATCAGGATCTTGACCTGAGTGGGGAACACCTCAGGCTCGTTGTAGGCCATCGAGCAGCTTCTCCAATAGGTCTCGGTCGGTGAGTTCCGCCGCGGGCCGCGGCGCTTGGCTGGTCATCGCCCGGCAGCTCACCAGGTCGGCGAGGAGCACCTTCGTGACCGCCACGGGAAGCCCCAGGTACGCCGACACCTCGGCGACGGAGGTGGGAGCGCGGCAGAGGTCGAGCGCCTTCTCGTGCTCGAGGTCGAGGCCGGCGGGACGCGGCCCGGTCGCCACGACTAAGGACAGCAGGTCGAGCCGGACGGCCGGCCGGGTGCGCCCCGCGATCACCGCGTACGGGCGCACCAGCCGTCCGGCGTCGTCGTCGAGCCAGAGCTCGTCGCCGGTGGTCATGACGTCCGGTCGGCCCGGCCGGTCGCGGCGGCCGGGCGGGCCGCGGTGTCCAGGAAGGGCCGGACGGACTTGATCAACCGGGCCATCTCGAAGCCGACGACGGCGGGATCGGCGTCCGACCGCGCGAGCACCGCCAGCACCGAGTTGAACCCGGCCCACGCGATGAAGAGCTGGCTCTCCCTCAGCTCCGCGACCACCTGGCGGACGTCGTTGCTGCCGTCGAACTTCGTGCCCGCGCTGCGCGCGATGGAGAACAGCCCGGACGCGAGCGCCGCGAACTGCTCCGCGGTGGCGCGGTCGAAGCCGTCCGATGCCTTCAGCATGCCGTCCGACGACAGCAGCACGCTGCCCCGGATGACCGGAACCTCCTCGCCTAGCCCCCGCAACAGCCAAGCAAGATCCTGGGACTGGTTCGGGGAGACAGCACTCAATGGACGCTCCTTCATGGCTTGTGGTGTTCCGTCAACCCGTCGTGCCGGCGTCGTCGTCGGCACCGTCACTCTCCTGGGCTCCGCGGACACCTCGCTTGAAGGCGGCCATCAGCCCGGGGTTGTGCTCGATCTCCTGATCGTCCTGCTGTGGCGCGGGCGGGTTGTGCAGCTCTGGGGCGAGGCTCGCCTGCGCCTGGCGGCGCGGCAGCTCGGGGCGCGCGCCGGTCGGCGCCTGCGGGGCCGCGCCCGCCCCGGCGGCGGGACGGTCCGGCCTGCCGAGCCGCTCGGGCCGCGCGGGCGGCGCGGGGCGTTCGGGGCGCGGCGGCTCGGTCGCGAGGGGGCCGCGCCCGCCGGGGGCGGACGCGCGCGGGACGGGCGGCGCCGCCGCGCCGTTGCGCTCGCGGCCCTGGTCGTCGACGTCCAGCAGCGAACCGGCGAGGGACGCGGTCGGCGGCGGCGCGGACAGCGGCGCGCCCGCGGCGGCGGGGACGGCCCCGGCCGTGGCGGGCGCCCGCCGCTCGGACTCGTCCGCCTCGGCGCCGACCAGCTCGTTCGGCACGACGACGACGGCCTGCGTCCCGCCGTAGAGGTTGCCCTGCAACTGGACGCGGACGCCGTGCCGCCGGGCCAGCGCGGAGACGACGAGGAGGCCGATGCGGCCCTCCTGCAGCAGCTCGCTGGAGTCGACGTCGGCGGAGTCGGCGAGCAGCTCGTTCAGGCGCCGCCGCTCCTCCGGGGGGATGCCGAGGCCGCGGTCCTCGACCTCGACGGCGAGGCCGGCGGCGACCGGCCCGACGCGGATGAGCACCTGCGTCTGCGGCGGCGCGAACCGGGTGGCGTTCTCGATCAGCTCGGCGAGCAGGTGGACGATGTCGGCGACGGCGCCGCCGTGCAGCGTCCCCTCGACCGGCGGGACGACCTTGACGCGGTTGTAGTGCTCGACCTCGGCGATCGCGGAGCGCAGCACCTCGTAGACGGTGACCGGCCTGCTCCACTGGCGGCGGGACGCGGCGCCGCCGATCACCGCGAGGCTCTCGGCCTGGCGGCGCATGCGGGTGCTGAGGTGGTCGACCTTGAACAGTCCCTTGAGGAGGTCGGGGTCTTCCACCTGGTTCTCCAGCTCGTCGAGGCCCTTGATGGTGCGGTGGGCGAGCGACTGCATCCGGCGGGCGAGGTTGACGAACACGTCGACGCGCTGGTCGGCGTGCGCCCCGGACACGTTGCCCGCCGTGTCGAGGACGGCGTTCCACGCCTCGCCCTGCGCCTTGCGCAGCTCGTGCGCGAGCCGCAGGAAGGGGTCGCCGGTGTCGACGGCGGGCGTGTCGTCGATGTGCGGCGCGATCGCCTCGCCGGACTTGACGCGCTCGGTCAGCTCGCGCAGCCCGTGCCTGCCGCGGGCGATCAGCAGCCACAGCTCGCCGAGCCGCCGCTGCACGTCCTCGCGCTCGCGGACGGACAGCAGGGCGTGCTGCCGGTGCGCCCTGCGCGTCGCGACGTCCGCCGAGTACGCGGCGGCGCCGAGGGCGATCACGATGCCCGCCGCGGCGGCGATGAGGACGAGCTGCGTGGTGCGGCTGACGGTGACGGTGTCGGAGGTGTAGAGGACGGCCACCGCGACGAGCCCGAGCGCCGCGACCGCGGCCGCCGGGAGGACGGAGATGCACAGGTGGAGGCCGCGCATGCTGCTCTCGCGGCGTGCCCCGCCGCCCTCGCGGTGCGTTCCGCGGGACGGGGTCCCGCCGTGTCGCCGGACGTCCCGGCGCTCGGCACCGGCAGCAGTTTCGGAAAAGTCAGGCATCGGCGTCCTCGGTGCGATCGACGA
The DNA here is from genome assembly GCF_008121305.1 of Actinomadura decatromicini. Taxonomy (NCBI): domain Bacteria; kingdom Bacillati; phylum Actinomycetota; class Actinomycetes; order Streptosporangiales; family Thermomonosporaceae; genus Actinomadura; species Actinomadura decatromicini. The sequence continues at coordinate 109,631 of NZ_VSRQ01000012.1, forward strand.
CGGGCACATTTGCTGAGGAATGCATACGCGGCAGGTACAGTCCGTATCCAGGCTGACACAGGGTTCGATCGTGTAAGTACAGATCGCCGAAATTGGGGATAAACAGGCGCTCTCCCGCGTCCGCTGTCCATCTACGCCCAATTTGTCCGAAAATTATGACGGTCTTGTCCTAAATGTGGGAGCTTCTCGGCGGCGTCAGCGGGCCGCCGGGGCGAGGACGGCGAACGTCCCGCGCGCCTGGTCGCCGCCCGGCGGGCTCCACGCCGCCTCGACCCGTCCGAGGGCGTCGGCCGGGGTCGCGCCGCTCGGCGGCAGCGCGCGGGTGAGCTTGATCGTCAACGGGCCGTGCGGATCGGTCTCCACGTGGATGTCGGTGCCGTCCGGGGTGTTCGCGACCTTCGCCAGGCTGACCAAGGTCAGGGCGGCCTCTCCCGTGTAATGGCTGGTCACGGACGTTTCCCGGGTGTCGCTCCTCGTCTGGTGCTGCGGTTCGGCGCGGCCCTGGAGGAGGGCGAGCAGCTCACCGGCGAGGACGGGGTCGTGCGCTCCGTCGTAGACCCAGCGGCGTCCGAGCACGCCGTGCTCCGTCGTGCCGACGAGCCCGTCGGCGGCCCCGTCCAGCGGCGCGCCGCGGTAGCTCAGCGGGACGTGGTACGACACCGGACGGCCGCCCGACGTGTCCGTGACCACCATGAACTCCATCCCGACCTCGCCGTCCGGGTCGTCGAGGCGGAAGCCACCGGCCCTGCTCAGCTCGGGCGCGCCCGCATTCTTCGTGTACCACTGCTGCGCGGGGAGCCATGCGGCGAGGAGTTCCAACTTGCCGGGGGACAACGTGGTCTCGTGGATGACGGCCATGGGCCGAACCTATCGGCCGCGTGCAATTCTCGACACCGGCGGCCCCCCATCGCTGTCGCCTCTCGTCCTGGACACGGCCGTGATAGGGAGAAGGATCAATTCGTGACCTCCAACACATCCCCCGCCGAACCAGCCGAACCAGCCGAGCCCGCCGAGCCGACCGCCGCCGGAGCCAGCCGGAGATCGTTCCTGTCCCTGTCGGCGGCGGCGACCGCCGTCACCGCGGCCGCGGCCGGGACGGGCGTCGCGCTGACCGCCGCCCCCGCGTCCGCCGCCGGACCCGGCCCCGGCTGGCCGAAGGGCCCCGGCAAGCCCGTCGAAGACCAGCCGCCGGACGCCGAGCTGCGCGCCCTCCTGCGCGAGATCGACCCGGACCGCGTCGAGGCGAACATCCGGAAGCTGGTCGGGTTCGGCACGCGGCACACGCTCTCCGTCCAGGACGATCCGGAGCGCGGCATCGGCGCGGCCCGCGACTGGATCCTCGCCGAGATGAACCGCTACGCGGAGGCGTCCGGCGGACGGATGAAGGCCGAACTCCAGTCGTACGTCCAGGAGCCCGCGACGCGCATTCCCGTCCCGACGCGGATCACGAACGTGGTCGCGACGCTGCGCGGGTCGGCGTCCCCTGACCGGATCTACGTGGTGTCCGGCCACTACGACTCGCGGGTCACCGACGTCATGGACGCCACCTCGTTCGCGCCCGGTGCGAACGACGACGCGTCCGGCGTGGCGGTCGTCATGGAGCTGGCCAGGGTGATGGCGAAGCGCCGTCCCGAGGCGACCCTCGTGTTCACCGCGGTCGCGGGGGAGGAGCAGGGCCTCTACGGGTCGCGGCACCAGGCGAAGCTGTACCGGGAGGCCAAGGCCGACGTGCAGGCCATGTTCACCAACGACATCGTCGGGAGCAGCACGGCGGACGACGGCGCCCGCGACCCGCGCTCCCTGCGGCTGTTCGCGGAGGGCGTCCCGACCGCCGAGACGCCGCAGCAGGGCGAGACGCGGCGCTCGGTCGGCGGCGAGAACGACTCGCCCGCCCGGCAGCTCGCGCGGTTCGTGGCGTCGGTCGCCGGGCCGCGCGTCACCGCCATGAACGTCCGGACGATCTACCGCCGCGACCGCTACCTGCGCGGCGGCGACCACATCGGCTACCTGGAGCAGAACTACCCGGCCGCCCGCTTCACCGAGCCGAACGAGAACTTCGACCACCAGCACCAGGACGTCCGCGTCGAGAACGGCAAGCAGTACGGCGACCTTCCTGAGTTCTGCGACTTCGACTTCGTCGCGCGGGTCGCGAAGGTGAACGCCGCCGCGCTGTGGTCGCTGGCCCAGGCGCCGGGGACGCCGAAGAACGTCCGCGTCCTGACCGCGCGGCTCACCAACGACACCGACCTGGCCTGGGAGCGCGGCCCCGAACCCGACCTCGCCGGGTACGAGGTCGTCTGGCGGGAGACCACCAGCCCCGACTGGACGCACGTCATCCCCGTCGGGGACGTCACCGGCGTCACGATCGACCTGTCGAAGGACAACGTGTTCTTCGGCGTCCGCGCCGTCGACCGGGACGGGCACCGCAGCCCCGTCGCCTTCCCCGTCCCCGGGTAGCGCTAGCCCAGGTGGGACGCGAAGCCGTCGTGGAGGCGCTCCAGGCCGAACTCGAAGAGGTCCTCGTAGGAGAAGTCGAAGGCGTCCATGGGCAGCTCGGCCATGGTGGGGAACGCGCCGCTGTTCAGGGCCTCCACCAGGGTCGGCTCCTGGGCGCGCCAGAACTCCTCGTTGCTGACGCCCGTGCGCGCCTCCGCGCGGCGCTCGTTGATGTACCGGCGCGCGACGCCCTCCACGAAGTCGTTCTGCGCGCTGATCATCATCATCAGCGTCCGGTCGGGGACGCCGCTCGGGCGTAGCAGGGCGAGGAGCCGGTCCAGGCCGCGCAGCCCGTTCGGGCCGAGCAGCGGACGGCTCTGGTCGACGAACGGGTACCAGGGGTGGTCGAGGCACAGCCGCCAGTGGTGGCGGGCCCCGGCGGCGAAGATCTCGCGCCAGCCCGACGCCTCCCCGGCGGTGAACTCGGCGACCTCGCTGACGTGGTCGAGCATGAGGTCGAGCAGCTCGCTCTTGCCGGGGACGTAGCGGTACAGCGTCATCGTCCCGACGCCGAGGCGGTCGGCGATGATCCGCATGGACAGCGCGTCGAGCCCCTCCTTGGCGCCCAGCTCGTCGGCGACCTCGACGGCGGCGGCGACGATCCGGTCGAGGGTGAGGCCGGGCGGGCGGCCGCGCGGCGGGCGGGCCCGGTCGCCCCACAGCAGCTTGAGGCTCCGTCCGAGGTCGCGGTCCGCGCCGTTCTCCGTCGTCATCGTCCGTCCTGCCCGTTCCCGTGCGCTCCCCAGCGGGCCGCGCCTGTCTCGACGCTACAACCCTCCCCGGCAGGCCGCCGACCGCACTTCGGGTATGGTGTACGCTAATTTGCGTATGGCATACCCGAAGTGGAGGCGGTCATGCCGGAGAACGCGATCCTCGCCACGGGGGTCCGCAAGAACTACGGGACGAAGAAGGCCCTCGACGGCCTCGACCTGGCCGTGCCCGCGGGCATGGTCTACGGCCTGCTCGGGCCCAACGGCGCGGGGAAGACGACGGCCGTGCGCATCCTGAGCACGCTCGTCCGGCTGGACGGCGGGCGCGCGGAGGTCGCCGGGATCGACGTCGCCGCCCGGCCCCGCCAGGTCCGGCGGCGGATCGGGCTCGCCGGGCAGCACGCCGCGCTCGACGAGGTCCTCACCGGGCGGCAGAACCTGCGCATGTTCGGCCGCCTGTTCCACCTCGGCAAGCGCCGCGCGGCGGCCCGCGCCGACGAGCTGCTGGAGCGGTTCGACCTGGTGGAGGCCGCCGACAAGGGGATCAAGGAGTACAGCGGTGGGATGCGCCGCAGGCTCGACCTCGCGGCCAGCATGATCCTCGCGCCGGACGTCCTGTTCCTGGACGAGCCGACCACCGGCCTCGACCCGCGCGGCCGGAACGAGGTGTGGGACGCCGTCCGCTCCCTCGTCGCGCAGGGCACGACCGTCCTGCTGACGACGCAGTACCTGGACGAGGCCGACCAGCTCGCCGGGCGGATCGCCGTCCTCGACAAGGGCCGGGTCATCGCCGACGGCCCGCCCGAGTCGCTCAAGCGGCTCATCGGCGGCGACCGGATCGAGGTCGTGGTGCGCGACCCGGCGAGCCTCGCCGCGACGGCCGCCGTCGTCGCGCGGGTCGCGTCCGCCGAGCCGCGGATCGAGGAGGTGGCGGGCCGCGTGCACGCGCCGGTGTCCGACCGGGTCGCCGCGCTGACCGAGGTCGCCCGCACGCTCCAGGACGACGGCGTCGCCGTGGAGGACATCGGGCTCCGCCGCCCCACCCTGGACGAGGTGTTCCTCCAGCTCACCGGCCACAAGACCGACGAGAAGGAAGAGGTGCGCGCGTGACTTCGCAGCCGAACGCCGCCGAGGAGACCGTGGCCGCCCGGCTCTACTGGGCCGCCGCCGACTGCTGGACGATCGTCCTACGCGGCCTGACGCACTACGTCCGGCAGCCGTCCAACCTGGCCTGGCAGCTCGGCTTCCCGATCGTGTCCGTGCTGCTGTTCGGGTACGTGTTCGGCAGCGCGATGTCGGTGCCGGGCGGCGGCGACTACCGCGAGTTCCTCATGCCGGGCATGTTCGGGATGACCATGGCGATGGGGTTCATGAACACCGCGTACGTCGTCGTCTACGACAGCGCGCGCGGGGTCACCGACAGGTTCCGGTCGATGCCGATGTCGCCGTCCGCCGTCGTCACCGGGCGCGGCGTCGGCGACCTGATCGGCGCGAGCCTCGACCTGGTCGTGCTGGGGCTGACCGCGCTCGCGGTCGGCTGGCGATCCAGCGGCGGGGTGCTCGACACGCTCGCCGCGTTCGGCCTGCTCCTGCTGCTGCGCTTCGCGCTGATCTGGATCGGCGTGCTGCTCGGCCTGCTGGTGCCGAACGAGGAGGCGGCCGGGAGCCTGTTCGCGGTCGCGTTCCCGTTCGCGATGATCTCCAGCGCGTTCGTGGCGCCGTCCCTCATGCCGGACTGGCTCGGCGCGGTGGCGCGGTGGAACCCGGTGTCCTCGACGGTGACGGCGTCCCGCGAGCTGTTCGGGAACCCGGCGGCGGTCGGCGGCACGTGGGTCGAGCAGCACGCCCTGCTGATGTCGGTCGTCTGGCCGATCGTGATCACGGCGGTGTTCCTGCCGCTGGCCGTCCGGCGCTACCAGCGCCTGAGCCGCTGACCCGGCGGGCGTGACGGCCGGGCCCGGTGTGCGGGAGGCCGGGGCCGGGGCCGGCGGGAACGTCCCGTCGCGGCGCCGGTCGCGGCCGGGTCGCCGGGAGTAGATTCGGGGGATGAACGTTCGGCCGACCCTCGACGACGTCCGGCGCGCCCCGAAGGTGCTGCTGCACGACCATCTCGACGGCGGGGTGCGGCCCGCGACCGTCGTCGACCTGGCCCGCGAGTCCGGTTACGGCGACCTGCCCACCACGGACGCCGACGGCCTGCGCGCGTGGTTCGAGGACTCGTCCAACTCGGGGTCGCTGGAACGCTACCTGGAGACGTTCGGCCACACGGTCGGGGTGATGCAGTCCGCCGAGGCGCTGACGCGGGTGGCGTACGAGTGCGGCGAGGACCTCGCGAAGGACGGGATCGTCTACGCCGAGGTCCGGTACGCGCCCGAGCAGCACCTGCGGGCGGGGCTGACGCTGGAGCAGGTCGTCGAGGCCGTCCTGGACGGCTTCGCCCGCGCCCGCCGCGACTTCGGCATCCGCGTCGGGACGCTCGTCACCGCCATGCGGCACCAGGCGCGGTCCATGGAGATCGCGGAGCTGGCCGTCCGGTACCGGGACGCTGGCGTCGTCGGCTTCGACATCGCGGGCGCCGAGGCCGGATACCCGCCCACCCGCCATTTGGACGCGTTCGAGTACCTCCAGCGCGAGAACGCGCACTTCACCATCCACGCGGGCGAGGGGTTCGGGCTGCCGTCGATCTGGCAGGCGATCCAGTGGTGCGGCGCCGACCGGCTCGGCCACGGCGTCCGGATCATCGACGACATCGACGTCACGGGCGGCGAGGCGCGGCTCGGGCGGCTCGCCGACTACGTCCGGGACAAGCGGATCCCGCTGGAGATGTGCCCGACGTCCAACATCCAGACGGGCGCGGCGAAGTCGATCGCGGAGCATCCGATCGGGCTGCTGCGGCGGCTGAGCTTCCGCGTCACCGTGAACACCGACAACCGGCTGATGAGCGGGACGACCCTGTCGGAGGAGTTCGCGAAGCTCTCCGACGCGTTCGGCTACGGCTGGGACGACCTCCAGTGGTTCACCGTCAACGCGATGAAGTCGGCGTTCGCGCCCTTCAATGAGCGCCTCGAACTGATCAACGGGGTGATCAAGCCCGGTTTCGCCCAGCTCAAGTGGAGCGGCGGCCGTCCCCTGGCATGATCGTGCCATGACCATTCGTTCCACCGGCGGGCGCGTCGCGGCGTACGCGTGGCTGGTGTTCGCCGCGCTCAACCTCGTCGACATCGTGTTCGGCGTCACCGGCGACGCCAAGCTCTCCGCGAACACGTTCGGCCTCGGCGCCGTGCTGCTGCTCGGCTGCGGCGTCGCGTACACGGTCGGGCTGCGTCCGGCGATCATCGGGGACGACGACGGGATCACGCTCCGCAACCCGCTGCGGGACGTCCGCGTGCCGTGGGCGGCGGTCCGCCGGATCGAGGGCGGCCACGTGCTGACCGTGAGCTTCACCGGCGCGGACGAGACGGAGACCGTGTCCCGCGCCTGGGTCCACCAGACGTCGCCGCGCGCCCAGGCGAAGGCGGACGCGCGGGCCCGCAGGGAGCAGACCGGCGGCCAGAGCCACGGCGCCGACCTGCGCGGACGGACGCCGACCCGCTACGCGGCCCAGCAGCTCGAAGAGATGCGCGACCGGCTGCGGCCGAAGACCCGGTCCGGCGCGCCGGACAAGGCGGCGGCCGCCGAGGCCGAGGCCGGGGACGCCCACGGGACGGTCACCTGGTCGGTACCGGCGCTGGCGTCGCTGCTCGTCCCCTTGGTGGCGCTGATCGTCATCGTGGTCGTGTCGAGCGTCAGCTGAGGGCGGCCGAAACGTCGGCGCGGAGCGCGTCGAGGTCGGCGGCGGCCTTTGCGCGTGCCGCTGCGACGTCGTCTCCGGCGGGGTGGACGACTTCCAGGTAGCACTTGAGTTTGGGTTCTGTCCCGGACGGTCTGATCACGACTCGCGCGCCCTCGGCCAGGCGGAATCTGAGCCCGTCGGTGGGTGGGAGGCCGTCCGAGCCGTGGGTGAGGTCGTCGAGTGACTCGACGGTGCGTCCGCCGAGCCGGGACGGTGGGGCCTGGCGCAGCCGCGCCATTGTCGCGGCGATCACCTGCGGGTCGGCGGCCCGGACCGACACCTGTGCGGTGGCGTGTAGCCCGTACCGGCGGGCTTGGTCGTCCAGGAGGTCGGGCAGGGTGCGGCCGTCGCGCCGGGCCCCGGCGGCGAGCGCGGCGACGGCGAGTGCGGCGCTGATGCCGTCCTTGTCGTTGACGATGACGCCTCGGTCGTCGCCCACGCTGTACCCGAGTGCCTCCTCATATCCGAACACCATCCGGTCGGACGGGGCCCCGGCGCGCATGATCCATTTGAAGCCGGTAAGGGATTCGGCGAATCGGACGCCGTGCCCGGCGGCGATCGCGCGTAGCAGCGAGGACGACACGATCGTGGTGACGACGAGGCGGTCGTCGCCGGTCGTGTGGTGGAGGATGTGTTCGGCGAGCAGGCCGCCGAGTTCGTCGCCGGTCAGGGTTCGCCAGCCGTCGGCGTCTGGGACGGCGATGGCGCAGCGGTCGGCGTCGGGGTCGTTGGCGATCACCAGGTCCGCGCCGCGCTCGCGGGCCAGGTCGAGGGCGAGGTCGAGCGCGCCGGGCTCTTCGGGGTTGGGGAAGGCGACGGTTGGGAAGTCGGGGTCGGGTTCGGCCTGCTCCGGCACGACGATCGGGGCGCGGAATCCGGCGCGGTCGAACGCGGCGAGCAGCACGTCCCGCCCCACCCCGTGCATCGGCGTGTAAACGATCGACAAGTCCCCGCCCGCGTCGCCAAGGCGCAAGGACGACACCGCGTCCAAATACAGGTCGGCGGTGTCGTGGACGGGCCAGCCTTCGCCAAGGGGGAGTTCGTTGACGGGGCCGACCGCGTCGATGGCGGCGGAGATCTCGGTGTCGGTGGGCGGGACGATCTGCGCTCCGTCCGCCTGGTACACCTTGTAGCCGTTGTCGCGGGGCGGGTTGTGGCTGGCCGTCACCATCACCCCCGCCACCACATCGTCGAAGCTGCGGGTGAAGTGCGCCAGCACCGGCGTGGGTACCGGGTCGGCGAACACTTCGGGGTGCAGTCCGGCGCCGCTGAGCACGGCGGCGGTGTCGTCGGCGAATTGGCGGGAGCCGTGCCGGGCGTCGAACCCGACGATCACCCGCCCGCCGGGCGGCAGACACGCGGCCAGACCCGCCGCCGCCCGCATCACCATCACCCGGTTCATCCGGTTCGGCCCGGCGCCCAGCTCGCCGCGCAGCCCGGCCGTCCCGAACTCCAACCGCGCCCCGAACCGGTCGGCGAGCGCGCCGCCGTCGCCTGCGTCCAGGATGGCCTGCAACTCGGCGCGGGTGTCGGGGTCGGGGTCTTGGGCGAGCCACTCTTCGGCGCGCGTCCGCAGGTCGCTCACAGCTTCCCCAGCACGGTCGCCAGCAGGGCGCCCATCCGCCCGGCCGAGGCGCGGCCCGCCGCCAGGACCTCCTCGTGGTCGAGGGGCTCGCCCGCCAGACCCGCCGCGATATTGGTCACCAGCGACACGCCCAGAACGTCGGCGCCGCCTTGCCGGGCCGCGATCGTCTCCAGGACGGTCGACATGCCGACCATGTCCGCGCCGAGCGTGCGCAGCATCCGGATCTCGGCCGGGGTCTCATACGACGGGCCGCGCAGCGCCGCGTACACCCCCTCTGACAGTGTCGGGTCGACCTCCTTGGCCAGCGCGCGCAGCCGCCCCGAGTACGCCTCGGTCAAATCCAGGAACGACGCCCCCGACAGCGGGTTGGCGCCCGACAGGTTCAGATGATCGGCGATCAGCACCGGGTCACCGACCTTCTGATGCTCGGGCCGCAGCCCACCCGCCGCGTTCGTCAACACCACCGTCCCCACCCCGGCCGCCAACGCCGTCCGCACCGGATGCGCCACCGCATCCACACCGCGCCCCTCATACAGATGCGTCCGACCCAGAAACACCAGCGCACGACGACCAGAGACCTCCAGCACCCGCACCTGCCCGGCATGCCCCTCCACCGCAGGCGGCGCGAACCCGGGCAGCTCGGCGAAGGTCAACTCGGCGACCGGGGACCCGAGCGCGTCCGCGGCCGGGACCCAGCCCGAACCCATCACCAAGGCGACATCGAAAGAGTCCACGGACGCGCGGGCGCGCAGCGCATCCGCCGCCTCCCGCGCCAGCGCGAAAGCGTCTTTGCTCACAGACCCGACATTAGTCGCCCAGTGACTTGCAAGGACGCGTGCGCAGGCCCTTCACGTAGTCGTCGGGGGCGCCCGCCTTCTCGGCGGCGTCGGCGAGGATGCCGAGGTAGCGCGCGGACGGGAGCCCGCCCTCGTAGTCGTCCAGGACGTACATCCAGCAGAGGACGTCGCCGTCGAGCGTCTGCACCCGGACCCTGACCTTGTGGTAGACGCCGAGCGCGGCCCCCTCCCAGGCGTCGAGCTCCTTCTCGTCCCAGGCCGGGACGTCGTAGTAGACGACGAAGACCTGCTCGGAGTCGTCCTCGACGACGGTCGCGAGCGCGCCGTCCCAGCTCTTGTCCTGCCCCCCGAAGGTCAGCCGCCACCCGGCCAGCCAGCCGGTGCCGCGCATGGGCGAGTGCGGAGCCCGGATCGCCATCTGGTCGGGGTCCATGTTGGAGGCGTACGCCGCGTACAGTGCCACGCCGCCCAAGGCTACTGCCCAGATCGGAGGGGCGCGGGGGCCGCCGGACTTTTCACCGCCGCCTGTAGGAAAGAATGGAAGACGTGACCCGAATCGTGATCATCGGAGGAGGCCCGGGCGGCTACGAGGCCGCGCTCGTCGCGGCGCAGCTCGGCGCCGACGTGACCGTCGTGGAGCAGGACGGTCCGGGCGGCGCGTGCGTGCTCACCGACTGCGTCCCCTCCAAGACGCTCATCGCCACCTCGACCCGGATCTCGGTCATGTCGGAGTCCGCGGGCCTCGGGCTGAGGTTCAACGGCGGGCCGGACGGCATCGTCGGCGCCCTCGAAGCCGACATGGCGACGGTCAACAAGCGTGTGAAGGACCTCGCCCGCGCCCAGTCGTTCGACGTCGCCGAACGCCTCTCCTACGAGGACGTGAAGATCGTCCGCGGTGCGGGACGGCTGGTCGAGCCGCACGTCGTGGAGGTCGGCGGGCGGCGCATCGACGCCGACATCGTGCTCGTCGCGACCGGCGCGACGCCGCGCGTGCTGCCCGGCGCGGAGCCGGACGGCGAGCGCATCCTGAACTGGCGCCAGCTCTACGACCTGCCCGACCTGCCCGAGGAGCTGATCGTCGTCGGCTCCGGCGTCACCGGCGCCGAGTTCGCGGGGGCCTACCTGTCGCTCGGGTCGCGGGTGACGCTGGTGTCCTCGCGCGACCGGATCCTCCCGACCGAGGACGCCGACGCCGCCGCCGTCCTCCAGGAGGTGTTCCTGCGGCGCGGCATGAACGTCATGTCGCGGTCGCGGGCCGCGGCGGTCGAGCGGTCCGGCGGCGGCGTGATCGTCACGCTGGAGGACGGCACGAAGATCGAGGGCACGCACTGCCTGATGACGGTCGGGATGGTCCCGAACACCTCGGGCATCGGCCTGGAGGAGGCGGGCGTCCGGCTCGACTCGCGCGGGTTCATCGAGGTCGACAAGGTGTCGCGGACGTCCGTCCCGCACATCTACGCCTCCGGCGACTGCACGGGCGTGCTGATGCTGGCGTCCGTCGCGGGGATGCAGGGGCGCATCGCGATGTGGCACGCGCTGGGCGAGGCGGTGCAGCCGCTCAAGCTCGGGTGGGTCGCGTCCAACATCTTCACCGACCCCGAGGTGGCGTCGGTCGGCGTGACGCAGCACATGGTCGACTCCGGCGACGTCAACGCCCGGACGGTCATGCTCCCGCTGTTCACCAACGCCCGCGCCAAGATGCAGGGTTTCGAGGACGGCTTCGTGAAGGTGTTCTGCCGTCCGTCCACGGGGATCGTGCTCGGCGGGGTGATCGTGGCGCCGCGGGCCAGCGAGCTGATCCTCGGGCTGTCGATGGCCGTCCAGCAGCACCTCACCGTCGACCAGGTGGCGCACACGTTCGCGGTGTACCCGTCGCTGTCGGGGAGCGTCACCGAGGCGTCCCGGCGGCTGATGGCCGAGCACGCCTACTGAGACTGCTGAGAGACGCGCCCGGCCGCCCGGGTCAGAAGTAGCGCAACGCCACGTAGGCCCAGGCCAGCACGGTGCTGAACACCGTGACGACGATCCCGTACCGGGTGAACTGCCAGAAGCTGATCGGATGCCCCGTCTTCGCGGCGATGCCGATCGCGACCACGTTGGCGCTCGCGGCGACGGCCGTCCCGTTGCCGCCGAAGTCGGCGCCGAGCGCGAACGACCACCACAGGGCCTCCGCCGTCGTCGGGTCCGGCGCGTTCGCCGCCATCCCCTCCACGATCGGCGCCATCGTCGCCGCGTAGGGGATGTTGTCGAAGAACGCCCCGAGGACGGCCGAGCCGAACAGCAGCGCCGTCGCCGCCGCGAAGTGGTCGTCGCCGACCGAGTCCGCCGCCCACGTGCCGATCTTCTCGATGACGCCCGTGTGGCCCAGGGCCGCCACCATCACGAACAGGCCCATGAAGAACACCAGCACGGGCCATTCGACCTCCTCCAGGACGTCGGAGACCTCAACCCGCGAGACGAGCAGCATCACGCCCGCGCCGACCAGCGCCACGATCGACGGATCGAAGTGCAGCACCGAGTGCAGCGTGAACCCGACCACGACCAGCGCCAGGACGATGAGGCACCGGACGAGCAGCGCCGGGTCGGTGATCGCCTTGCGCTCGTCCAGCGACATGACCTCGGCCGCGTACCGCTCGTCGTAGGTGAACGACTTGCGGAACAGCACCCGCGCGAGCAGCACGAACGCCACGAAGATGATCACGACGATGGGCGTCATGTGGACGAGGAAGTCGTTGAACGTCAGCCCCGCCCGGCTGCCGATGATGATGTTCGGCGGGTCCCCGATCAGCGTCGCGGCGCCGCCGATGTTGGACGCCAGCACCTCCGCGATCAGGTACGGCGCGGCGGGCACCCGCAGCCGGTTGCAGACCACGACCGTCACCGGCGCGACCAGCATGATCGTGGTGACGTTGTCCAGGAACGGGGACGCCACGGCGGTGATGAGCATCAGCATCACCAGCAGCTGGTACGGCCTGCCCTTCGACCGCTTCGCCGCCCAGATCGCCAGGTAGTCGAACAGCCCGGTCCCTTTGATCACCCCGACGATGATCATCATGCCGAACAGCAGGAAGATGACGTTCCAGTCGATCCCGTCGTGCTCGGAGAAGAACACGTCCGCGCCGGGGGTGAGCCCGAGGACGGTCAGCACCCCGGCGGCGATCAGGACGACCTTGACCTTGTCGACCTTCTCGGTCGCGATGAAGAAGAACGCGACGACGAAGACGGCGAGTGCCGCGGCCGCGCTCACCGCGCGCTCCCGCGCGGGAGGGTCAGTCGTCGGGCCTGGTCAGCGCCAGCGCCGACAGCAGCCGGTCGAGCGTGATCGCGCCCGCGAGGAGCCCGGCGTCGTCCACCACGGCGACGAGCGGGCTGCGCTGCCGCGCCATCAGCGTGGCGAGCTCCAGCAGCGTCGCGGACGCCTTGACGATCACCGGGCGGGCCGTGTGCGTTCCCAGGCAGTCGCCGACCGTCCGGTCGCGTATCTCGTGCCAGAACACGTCCGCGTGGGCCTCGTCCACGGTGCGGGTCAGCGCCGGGTCCTCCTGGTAGGCGACCGGCACCGCGAGGCGCAGCACCTGCGTCCCCGGCAGGACGACGCGGGGCCGCTGCGCGTCGTCGACCACGATGAGGCCGGGCAGCCGGCCGAGCGCCATCACCTGGATAGCGTGCGCGATCGAGTCGCCGAGCGTCACGGTCGGCACCTGTACGGCGATGTCCCGCGCCTGCATGCGAGTGTCCTTCCGGCTCCCGGAGAGCCTTGTCCTTCGCGCTGATAGGTCCCTCCTCCTGGCGCCGGGGGCCGTTCCGTCGCAGGACGGCCGCCGTCGCGCCGCGGGCGGGGGACGGTGTGCGCCGCCAGAGAGTCGACCCATGCGTCCGCCCCTTCCGCTTCCGCTTTCCGCGCCCTTGCCGCACCCGGTTCCGCGTCGTTCCGCGAACGCCTTTCACGTCCGCGCCGTCCAGTCTTCGCGGCGCCGGTCCGGCCCGATATCGGGGCGAGCCCCCATATCGGCGGGGCGGAACCATGTATCCGCAGGTGGAGGAGGCCGCCCGCGGATACCCGACCCTACGATGGTGGACGAGACCGGAGGTGACGGGTGCACACTCGCGAGTCCGCGACCCGGATTCTGCTGGCCGACGACCACGCGCTGGTGCGGCGCGGGCTGCGCCTCATCCTGGACGCCGAGCCCGACCTGACCGTCGTCGCCGAGGCCGCCGACGGGGCCGGGGCGCTCGACGCGCTCGCCGCGGGCGGTGTCGACCTCGCGATCCTCGACATCGCGATGCCGCGGATGACCGGGCTGCAGGCCGCGCGGGAGATCGGCCGCCGGTTCCCGGACGTCCGGACGCTGATCCTGTCCATGTACGACAACGAGCAGTACCTGTTCGAGGCGCTGAAGGCGGGCGCGTCCGGGTACGTGCTGAAGTCCGTCGCCGACCGGGACCTGCTGGAGGCCGTCCGGTCCGCGATGCGCGGCGAGCCGTTCCTGTACCCGGCGGCCGTCACCGCGCTGATCCGCGAGTACCTGGCCCGCGACCGGGACGGTGGTGCGCCCGGCGGCGTCCTCACCCCCCGCGAGGAGGAGATCATCAAGCTGATCGCGGAGGGGTACTCGTCCAAGCGGATCGCGGAGACGCTCACGATCAGCGTGAAGACCGTCGAGCGGCACCGCGCGAACATCCTCGGCAAGCTCGGCATGCGCGACCGGCTGGAGCTGACCAAGTACGCCATCCGCGTCGGCCTCGTCGAGCCCTAGCCGGGACGGCGCGGCGGGACGTTCCGGGGCGGGGCGCCCCTGGGCGGGACGACCAGTCTGACCTCGGTGCCGCCGCCGTCGGCGGGGCCTATGGTGAGCCGCGCGCCGATCAGCATCGCCCGCTCCCGCATCCCGTGGATCCCGGTGCCGACCCTGGTGGGCGGGCCGTCGCCGTCGTCCGCGACGCGCAGGACGACCTGCCCGTCGTCGTCCTGCGTGAGAGACAGCTCGGCGTTGCGGGCGCCGGAGTGCCGCCACACGTTCGTCAGGCCCTCCTGCGCGATTCGGTAGATCACCAGCTCGGCGTCCTTGCCGATCCCGGCGAGGCCCTGCTGGACGCGGCGGGTCACCCGCGGGCCGCCGCCGGTCTCCGAGAAGTCCCCGGCGAGGGTGGTGAGCGCGCTGGTCAGGCCCAGGTCGTCGAGGACGCCCGGACGCAGCCGCCGCGCCACTCGGCGCACCTCGTCCAGGCTCGACCGGACCGTCTCCTGGACGTCGCGCAGCTCGTCCGCCACCTCGTCCGGGGCCCGGTTCACCACCGACTTCAGCTCCAGCAGCACGACCGTGAGGCTCTGCCCGATCTCGTCGTGCAGCTCCTGCGCGATGCGGCGGCGCTCGGCCTCCTGCGCGTCCAGGACGACGGCCGTGCTCGTGCTGCGGTCCGCCTCTAGCCGGTCGAGCATCGCGTTGAACTGGTCGACCAGGTGGAACAGGTCGCCGTTGCGCCCGGACTCCAGCCGGTCGCCGGAGCGCAGCGAGTCGAGCCGCGCCATCAGCGCGGTCAGCCCCGCCAGCGGCGCGAGGCTGGCGCGCAGCAGCACCGCGTTCGCCGCCATCATCACGACCAGCCCGATCACCAGCACGGGCAGCTCGCGCAGCAGCACGAGCGAGGACACGGTGACGGGCGCCACCGCCAGCGCTGCCGTGCCCGCCGTGAAGATCAGCCCGTTGATGCCGAGGATGCGCCAGTACAGCGCGGACGCCGGTGTCCCGCTCATGTGCCCAGCCCGCTCATGTGCTCAGCCTGCTCATATGTCCAGCCTGCTCATATGTCCAGGTCATCGCATGTGGGCGGGTGTTGTCCATGCGTGACGCCCGGCGCGGGTCTGCATGGCGCGCCCCCGCCGGGATGGGGCCCGGCGCGTCAGAAGCCGCCGAAGTCGCCGCCGCCGCCGAAGTCGCCGCTGCCGAAGTCCCAGCCGCCGCCGATGTCGCCGCCGTCCCCGCCGAAGCCGCCCATGCCGTCGCCGCCGAAGCCGTCGCCGTAGCCGCCGCCCCAGCCGCCGCTCATCATCGAGCCGAGCGCGGTGCCGATCAGCAGGCCGCCGAGCAGGTCGAACCCGCCGTAGCCGTAGTAGTAGCCGCCCGCGTAGGGCGCGTAGGCGGGGCCCGCGTCCCAGTACGGCCGCCGGATGCCGCCGGACGGCACCATCCGGACGTCCGGGTCGAACCCGTGCAGGACGGCGTCCGCGTCCGCCGCGCACGCCGGGACGGACCTCGCCATGCCGCCGGGCGGCGCCCACGTCACGTCCCGCACCGAGGGCCCGTGCTGCGGGTTGAAGAAGCACGGCGCTCGGCGCTCGGGGACGGGATCCCCGGCGAGCCGGGCGCGGGTCGCGGTCATGTAGTAGCGGCCGTCCTCCAGCGCGGCCGTGACGTCCTGCATGTCCTCGGGACGGGCGGCGCGGTCGGTCTCCCGTTTGGCCTTGTCGTAGGAGTCCATGGCGTGCTCGTAGTCGGCGCGGATCTCGGGATCGAGCCCGGCGTCCATGACGTTGAGGTCGAGGCGGGCGATGTCCTCGCCGAGGAGGGTGACGTCCTCCTGCACGCCCGCCTTGAGGTCGGCCATCTGCTGGGCCTCGCGCTCCCGGCGCCGCTTCCGGACGACGAGGAACGCCCCGAGCGCCCCCGCCACCACCAGGACCAGCACGCCGAGCGTCACGAACCCGCCGATCATGCCGGACCGGGAGTCGTCGTCGACCTTCTTCTCCGCCAGCCCGCCGAACCGGATCAGCCGCTCCTTCAGCGGCGCGCCGTTCGTGCGCGTGACGAGCTGGTTGATCTCCTTGCTGTCGAGCTTCTTGGAGATCCCGCCCATCCGGCTGCCGTCGGCGGTGATCGCGATGTACGTCTGGCCCTTGCCGACGCGGTTCGCGACGGCCTGGAGCATCGGCCCCACCTCGGCGCGCGTCACGTTGTTCCCGACGACGACGGCGCGGATGTCGGCGTCCGAGTCACCGGCCAGGGACGTCTTGATCTGGTTCTGGTCGGCCGGGGACAGCACGTTCCCCGCCTCGCTCGTCACGTACAGCCGCGAGTCGATCAGCCCCTTGGCGATCTGCCCCACGTTGTCGGCGGCGGCCCGCTGCTGCGCGATCTTCACGACATGCGGCTGGCCCGCGGGCGCGGCGGCCCGCTCCGAAACGGTCTGGGTGGAGGCCGTCTGCGCCACGGCGCCCTGCGCCGGGGCGGCGAAGGCGAACGCCGGCACGGCCACGGCGGCGACGAGCAGCGGGACGGCGCCCCGGCGCACCGTCCGCCTGCCCCGGTCATTGGCCCGGTCATCGGTCCTCATGCACCCAGTCTGCCCACGTGGACGGGTGGATACGTCGTCCGGAGGAGGGATTCGGGATCGTCCTCGATGGGGGCCGTCCCCCATCCGGACCCGCCGGACGGAGGACGCCCCTCCGGCTAGCTGTCCTTGATCTCGCAGATGGCCGCGCCCGCGGAGACGGTCTGGCCGACGCCGGCGGACAGGCCGGTGATCGTCCCGGCCTTGTGCGCGGTGAGGGGCTGCTCCATCTTCATCGCCTCCAGGACGACGATGGTGTCCCCGGCGGCGACGGTCGCGCCGTCCGCCGCGACGATCTTGACGATGGTGCCCTGCATGGGGCTGACCAGGGCGTCGCCCGACGCCTGCGCGCCGCCGCCCCTGCGGGAGCCGCGCCGCCGTCCGGGCGCCGCCTTCGCCGGGGCCGCCGCCGCGCCGAGCCCGGCCGGGAGGACGACCTCGATGCGCCGTCCGCCCACCTCGACGGTGACGCGCTCCCGCTCGCCCTCCGCCTCGTCGCTTTCGGCCGGGGCCTCGTGCGGCGGGATCCGGTTGTCGAACTCGGTCTCGATCCACCGGGTGTGGACGGTGAAGGGCGTCGTGTCGTCGTCCGGGACGAACGCGGGGTCGTCCAGGACGGCGCGGTGGAACGGCAGCACGGTCGGCATGCCGTCGATGGTGAACTCGGCGAGCGCGCGGCGGGC
This sequence comes from Actinomadura decatromicini, assembly GCF_008121305.1. NCBI lineage: Bacteria > Bacillati > Actinomycetota > Actinomycetes > Streptosporangiales > Thermomonosporaceae > Actinomadura > Actinomadura decatromicini. The sequence continues at coordinate 127,063 of NZ_VSRQ01000012.1, forward strand.
CCGCTCGACCGCCTGCCGCCGGGTCGCGCCGGTCACGATCAGCTTGGCGATCAGCGAGTCGAACGCCTGCGGGACGGTCTGCCCCGCCACGTACCCCGAGTCGAGCCGGACGCCGGGCCCGGTCGGCGGGTCCCAGGCGGTCAGCGTGCCGACGGCGGGGAGGAAGCCGCGTCCCGCGTCCTCGGCGTTGAGCCGGAACTCGATCGAGTGCCCGCGCAGGACCGGGTCGCCGTAACCGAGTTCCTCGCCGTCGGCGACGCGGAACATCTCCCGGACCAGGTCGACGCCCGCGACCTCCTCGGTCACCGGGTGCTCGACCTGGAGACGGGTGTTGACCTCAAGGAAGGAGATGGTGCCGTCCTGCCCGACGAGGAACTCGCACGTCCCCGCCCCGACATAACCGGCCTCTTTCAGAATGGCCTTGGACGACGTGTAAAGAAGCTCCACCTGCTGCTCGGAGAGGAACGGCGCGGGGGCCTCCTCGACCAGCTTCTGGTGCCGGCGCTGCAACGAGCAGTCGCGGGTGGACACGACGACCACGTTCCCGTGCTTGTCCGCCAGGCACTGCGTCTCGACGTGGCGCGGCTTGTCGAGGTACCGCTCGACGAAGCACTCGCCGCGCCCGAACGCGCCGACCGCCTCCCGGACGGCCGACTCGTACAGCTCGGGGACCTCCTCCAGCGTCCGCGCCACCTTCAGGCCGCGTCCGCCGCCGCCGTAGGCCGCCTTGATCGCGATCGGCAGGCCGTGCTCCTCGGCGAACGCGACGACCTCGTCCGCGCCCGACACCGGGTCCTTCGTCCCGGCGACGAGCGGCGCGCCGACCTTCTGCGCGATGTGCCGGGCCTGCACCTTGTCGCCCAGCGCGGTGATCGCGGCGGGCGGCGGGCCGATCCACGTCAGCCCGGCGTTCTCGACGGCGGTGGCGAAGTCGGCGTTCTCGGCCAGGAACCCGTAGCCCGGGTGGACGGCGTCCGCGCCCGCCTCGGCGGCGATCTTCAGCAGCTTGTCGATGTTCAGGTACGTCTCGGCGGCGGTCTGCCCGCCCAGCGCGAACGCCTCGTCGGCGACCCGCACGTGCAGCGCGTCCAGATCGGGCTCCGCGTACACCGCGACACTGCCCAACCCCGCGTCACGGCAGGCACGGGCTATACGGACCGCTATCTCACCACGATTGGCGATCAGGACCTTGCGCACGTTGGGTCTCCTCCCTCAACCTGGCAGGCAGTCTAGATAATCGCTTTTTCTCGTTTTCGTAAGGGCCACCTCATCTGGCCCCCGCGCCGCGACGGCGCCCCGTGCGGAGGGCCGTGCGGAGGGGCCCGCCGGGTGTATCTTCGGCTCGGATCTGCTCGCCCCTCGTCCGCGCGGGAGAGGCCGATGCTTCGCCGGTGGCCCCTGACCGGCCTGACCGCCGTCCTGGCGCTCTGCCTCGTGGCGCCCTCGTCCGGCGTCCGGCGGGGCAGCCCCGTCGTGGACGCCGACGTCACGCGGCAGCTCACGATCGCCGCGTCCGCGCTGGTCGACCGCAGGTCGCAGGCGCTCGTCCAGAACCACGGCCGCGACCGGCGGGACACCCCGGCCGAGGTGTACGGGGTGCGGATCTCGCCGGGGCTCGCCGAGTCGCAGGAGCAGGCCGTCCGGGAGCTGGAGAACCGCAACCGCGCGCCGGTCGAGGGCGGCCCCGCCTACACCGGCGCCCGCACCAGCCTGGAGGACGGACGCGCCGTCCGCACCGGCGACCGCATCACGCTGGACGCGGTCGAGCACACCGAGGTCCGCTACGGCAGCGGGCGGGTGACCCAGTCGGTGCGGCGCCGGTTCGACTTCCGGACGAGCGGCGACCAGATCATCCTGGTCGGCGAGCGCGTCCTCGACCCGGGCGCGCATCCGGTGAACGACCCGGGCGACCCCGAGCGCTGAGCCATTCGGACGCGAAAAGGGCTCTGGATATCCCTTTGACGGTGGGCCGTCAGAATCGTCACAACGGATGTTGTTCGGCGTCTCTGGCCACATCCGGACACCCCGTAATGGTGCCCCACGCCCGTTTCGGACACCACGGTGCGTGGTGGCGCTGGCTCCATGTGAACGATGGGGCGTAAGCTGTCGCCATTCTTTCCGCACCACTCGAAACGTTCCAGCGACGGGACGCGACACCGTCGAAACGAGCAGTGACGAAAGGGCCGGAGCGATGGGCGACAAGCGCGGCGCCAACCTGGGCGAGCTCGAAGAGCTGTCCCGCATCTTCAGCAAGCACTCCCGCAACCTCGACGCCCTGATCAAAGACCTCAACGGCCGGACGGTGAGCAGCAGCGCGTCCTGGTGGGGCCCCGGCGCCGACCGCTTCCGCAGCGCGTGGGCCGAGGCCAAGACCGCCTTCGACAAGATGGCGGTGGCCCTCGAAGAGGGCGGCCAGGACATCCGCAAGTCCCGCCAGAACATCGAGGCCGCCACCCGCTGACCCCCCTGAGCCGCGGGTCCCGGCCCATCCCCCCGAGGCCGGGACCCGCACACCCTCCGCACCACGAGCCGAGCCCCCGACCCTCCGGTCGAGGGCTCGCTCCACGTCCGGCCCGCCGTGTGGACCGGTCCGTCACATGATCAGCGAAGGGGCCCCCTTGGCGGGACGCCGGGGCGGGTTGGCGGCCAGGAGGGCCGTCGCGGCGGGCGTGAGGTGGTGGATGACCTTCTTGCCGTCGCGGATCGACTGGATGAGGCCGCAGTCGCGGAGGGCGGTCGCGCTCATCGAGGCGGCCGGGACCGACACGTTGAGGCGCTGGGCGAGCTGCGAGGTGGACGCGGGCGACTTCGCGAGCTCGCGCAAGGAGCGGGCCCGGCCCGCACCGATCAGAGACGACAGGGTGTCCCGGAGCGCCGAGGCGGGCCGCACCGGGCCGGGGGCGATCGAGTAGACGAGGATCGGGACCCGCCCCGGCGACAGGATCGGGTGGAGCCTGGCCTGGCCGAACGCGCAGGGCATCGCCACCAGCCCGCCCGTCCCGTCGAAGTCGGGGACGTCGGGGCCCGGAATGATCAGTTGCCCGTCCTTCCAGGTCAGCCCTTCGCAGAGGCCGGCGAGCGCGGCCGCCGGGCCTTCGGCGAGGAGGGTGGCGGCGCGCCCGCCGAGGTCGGCGTGCAGTTCCCGCGAGATCTGCGCCCAGTCGTCGGCCAGGCACGCGTCATAGAGCTTCCGCAGCGGGTCCACGATGCCGACGAGGTCGGGCGACGACGCCTCCAGAGCTTGAAGTTCGGTGTCGAAACTGGGCTCCAGGTATCCCTGGCCCGCTAAGGGAGGCGCCAGAAAGGCCGGCGACGCCAACGGGTCGGCATTGATGCGCGCGACGAGGTCGTACGCGGCCGAAGGAACATTGCGGCGCGCCGTATGCCACCAGGCGCGACGCAGTGAAGAGCCACGGCTGCACGCGGAATCGTGGACGCCGTGTACAAGATGGCCCAGTGGTGAGAGAGCGAACCTGGTCTTGGCCAGATCCGCGGCAGGATAACTGATTGTCGTCACATCACGCCCCCGGAGACGCATTCGAACGTTTTCCAGCGTAGAAGGCGGGGCGCGACCGTGATCAACTTCTGGCCGCATCAGGTCATGTGAACGGGCTGGCGAGGGGCCCGCAGGTGATCGTTTAACTCACGGACTTAAACGATCGCACCTGTGTTCGGCTGCTGCGCATAATGGCCGAGCGTGTCGGGCCGAAAGAAGTGAGAGCGCTGATTCCCCCGAATTCGCCGCCCGGATCACCGCCGGAAGTCTCCCATTCTCAATCGCCGATACGCATCCCCTGGCCGAGGTCGGCGCCGCCTACCGCCAACGTGAGGCGGCACGCTGCGCCGCCCCATGTGACGGCCATCTGAACGCAACGAAAATCCCCCGCGGTAAAGGAGCCGAACATGCATCTCAGCCTGCCCGCGTCGCGGAAGGCGGCAGCCTGCCTGGCCGCCTGCGCGACCGCCGCGCTCACCCTCGCAGCAGCTCCCGCCCACGCAGCCCCCGCCGCCCGGGTCGCTCCCGCGCACGGCGGGTCCGACGCGACCACCCAGCGGCTCGCCCGCCTCATCAGCACGATGTCCCGCGCCCACGCCGGCCAAGCGGAGATCGACGCCGCCGTCAAGGCCCAGCTCGGGGGCGTCCGCGTCGACCGCGCCGGTACGGCCCCGTCCGCACGGGCCGCCTACACGACGATCCACGGCAACACCGTCAGCAACCCGACCATCTACAAGTTCGGCAGCGACTGGTACGCCTCCTTCGGCTGGCGATGGATCAACAACCTGTCCGACGTCGCCGACGGTACCCACTGGGACAGCGTCGCCCTGAGCTTCGACCAGCAGATCCGCCGCCTCGGATTCGCCGACTGCCACTGGGGCGACGCGTTCCCCACCGACTGCTCGATCGACAACCTCCTTCCCACCGCGAACGGGGGAATGGGCATGGTGTTCAAGAACCGCGTGTCGGGCAGCGACGGCTCCGGAAAGTACGGGACGGGCGTCATCCGGTTCCGCAGTACCGAAGGCTGCAAGACCTACACCGCCGACGGCGCCTTTGCGCACGCCCCCCTTGAGACCGGCATCGACAGCTGGACCGTCGGCCCCGGGTTCCTCCAGGCCAACTTCTCCGGCAGTTCCAAAGGCTGGACCAATGCCGCAGGAACCGCCACCGCAAATGTCTGCTGACCCCATCCCTCACGAGACAAGGCCGACTCACCATGATTTCTCTGCTCTCAAGCTCACGAACCCGCAAGGTCGCGCGGACCGCTTCCACGCTGGCGACGGCCATGGCGGCGTTCGCCATCACCTCCACCATCCCCGCCTCCGCGTCGCCGGCGCCGGGCGGCACCGCGCTGCGACCCAATCATGTCGTCGGTGTCGACGCCCGTGACGCCGAGCTGACCGGGAAGATTCACGTCAAATACTCCAACGGAACCACGCGGACCGAGCCATCGTCGATGCTGTCCTACTTCCGGCAGGCACTCGCCGCGACCAGAAGTGGGCGGGTGCTGCAAGGCCACAAATTCCAGCAGACGATGCATACGGCCTATGTCACGTCTCTCGATACCAAGGACGCCGCGCGTACCGGCAAGATCCGGGTCACCTACAGCAATGGCGCCAAGGACACCGCGCCGACCAAGATGTTGAGCTACTACCGCAAGGCGCTCGCGCTGTCCAAGGCGAAGCGAACAGGTCCTCACACCTTCAGCGAAGAGGGCATGTCGTGCGGCACCGCCTGGATCGTCGTCGGGGAGTACTACAACCACAACACCGAGCCGGTCGTCATGAACACCGGCTGGGAATCCAACAGCACGGTGCTCAGCATGTCCTGGCACGCATATATCTACGGGCCGGACTACACCTACCTATACGACGCCTCGCCGTCGCTCCTCTTCAGCAAGTCGTGGGCCGGATCGCACCACAGCCATAAGGCATACCCGCACGGAAAGTGGGGCGCGACTCTCTTTCACGGGAGCGCCGCCGGCGGCTCACACCTCGACATGTGGTACGGCGCGTCCTGCTGGCCGGGCAGCGACCTGACCGATATCGAATATCTCTAACACCCACTGCGATCACAGCCTGGCTCGGCCCCGCGCCAAAGCGCGCCGACCGAGCCAGGCACCCATCCCCACTGGCCAACTCCCAGCGCTGCGGAGGAAATCTCCGTGCACAATCAGCCGTTCTCAACCTTCTCGTCCGGCGCTGCTCACCAGTAGCGACTCGTGGGCGGTCGATCAGAGGGCTGGTGGGGACGGACGAAAAGGGCTTTTCCCGGCATGGATCAGACCCCTGTGGTGACTTGTTGGTGTCCTCAGTCTTGACGGTGAAGCCCTCGCGGATGAGAGTCGGCCCAGGCATAACCGCGCGTAATTCCCGACTGGGAGGCTCCTGTGGCGCTGGTCTTGATCGCGCTGGACCCCGACACCGATGGCGGCGACTGCCCGGCGGTCTTCCTGGACACGGACACGGGCGATCTGGTCGTACAGGGGGTGGATGAAGAAGACCCGCTCCTCTTGAGCCAGATCGACGGCACTAGCCGGATCAAGCCCGAGGAGTCGATCGTCCGGTTACCTTCGAGGATGCGTGCAGTCCTCTTGCGAGCACTGTTGGAGGTTGAAGGTGGCGGAGCTCAAACCATTCCCACACAGTGAGCTGATCGGACGAGCAACCGTGTCGGCGGTGCATCTGGAGATGCGGGACGCCTATGTTCCGGCTGACCCTTCTTTCATCGCGTTCATGGGTGGACCACCGTATGACCGTGGTCCACGGGAGGCCGAGTGGCATTCGCTGATCAAACCGGCGGTTGCGCGGGGCGTCGTGGTGAGGCGGGCACGGATCGTCAGTGAGCCCGTGACGGATTACATCCGGTACGAGCACGCGGTCACGGAGTCGATGAACTTGTCGGCCGGTGAGCAGGTTCGATGGCTGTCCCGACGCAGGGCCGCCGACCTGTGCCTGCCAGGGACGGACTTCTGGCTGATCGACGACAGGCTCGTTCGATTCGGTCATTTCTCTGGGGTCGGCGACCTGCTCGGCCATGAACTCACGGAGGACCGGTCGGTTGTGAAGCTGTGCTCGTCGGCCTTCGAGGCCGTATGGGAACGCGCCGTCGACCACCAGGACTACCGGCTGGTCTGAGCGTCCGTCGCAAACTGTCACCGTGCCTTCGTCTCCATCCCCTTCGTCGTCGGTCCAAGCGGCCCGGCAAGCGCTCGCTGATCGCTTGCGCGAGATCCGGCAGGACGCCGGCCTGTCCGGGCGTGCCCTGTCGGAGGCCGCTCAGTGGCACCCGGCCAAGACATCGCGCATTGAGCGGGGCGGCCAACCGGCAACGGCCGCGGACATCCAGAAGTGGTGCGAGGTCTGCGGGGTCATTGATCTGGCGCCCGACCTTGTGGCGTCGCTTCGCGCCGTCGAGGGCGCCTACGTCGAGTGGCGGCGGTTGGAACGTACTGGACTGAGTCGGCTTCAGCAGACTTACGTTCCGTTGTATGAACGAACGACGCACTTTCGTGTGTATCAGTCGCATGTCGTTCCAGGGTTGCTTCAGACGGTGGAGTATGCCTCAGCCCTGCTCTCGGCCATCACAATGTTCAGAAGGATCCCAAATGATGCAGAAGCGGCGGCCAGTGGTCGTGTCGAGCGTCAGCGGGTGCTCTACTCCGAACGGCGCTTTGCGTTTCTGGTCGAAGAAGCCGTCCTGATGTACGGCGTAGGCGACAGCGATGTGATGGCGGCCCAGCTTCGTCATTTGCTGACCATGATGCGCCTGCCCTCCGTTTCCTTCGGCGTTATCCCGATGAACGCACGGCCCCGCCGGATATGGACGCTTGAAGGGTTCACGATCTTCGATGACGTCGAAGTGCAGATCGAGCTTCTGACCGCCAAGGTCACGGTGTCCGCGCCCGGCGAGCTGTCGGTCTACGCGCGGGCCTTCGGCGAACTCGCAACCCTCGCCGTCACTGGTGACCAGGCCCGCGCGCTGATCGAGCAGGCGTTGGACGCGTTGTCCTGACCCGCGCGCAATAGGGCGCAATGTTGTTGGTCTGGTGGGTCCCTCCGGGGCATCGTCGAGCGGACGACTTCCTTCTTGAGGGGGGAACACGTGATCACCACCGAGGACCGGACGGCCGATGCCGCCACAGGGGCGATCGATCCGAGGAAATTGCTCGACGCCGAAACATTCGAGTCGCTTGTCAGAGATCTCGTGGAAGAGGAACACGAGAACTTGGAGGCTGCCACGCGAATAGTAGGGCAGACCCTCGTGTTCTTGCGGGCGTGTGCGGACAGTCCTGGCGCGATGCTGTCCCCGTCCAAGCGTGTGGACAAGGGCTGGCACAGGTTCATCCTGCGCACCCACCTCTACGCTGAGTTCTGCGAACGTGTCGCCGGGCGGTTCCTGCACCACGACCCGGTGTGCACGGCCGACATCCAGTCCGGCGCGGCTCTGGCGCGCACGGTCGCGGCTCTTCACGCCACGGGTTTCCACGTGGATGACGAGCTGTGGGACGTCTCTGGGGACTGCTCACAATGTCACGCCAAGTGTTACGACTCTCCGTGACTTTCGTGTGTGTACCTGACGGGCCGCCCCTACGCTGGGGCGGACCCGTCCCCTCGGTGATCGGAGATGGCCTTGGCCGTTGAGCGTGTCGCTTGGGAGAGGCTTCCGGAGTTGACTCGGCTTGCGGTTGAGAAGCACGCGGGGACCGTCCGTGGAGTGCGTCCGATATCGAAGGGGCTCAACTCGGCGGTGGCCGTCGTTCTCGACACCGATAATGGTCCGGTGTTTCTCAAGGGGCTTCCTGTCGACCATCCGCGCCGGTGGACGCAAGACATGGAAGCCGTGATCAATCCGTACGTCCGGCACCTCGGGCCGCGGCTGCTCTGGCGGGTACGGGACGAGTGGGACATCCTCGGCTTTGAATACATCAAGGGGCGTCACGCCGATCCGACTCCCGGTTCGGCCGACCTGCCCAAGGTGGTGGAGACGATCTCCCATGTCGGAGAGATTCCCTGCCCAAGCCTGCCGCTCAAGGAAGCCACCAGCAGGTGGCGGAACTACGTGGACGATTCGCTGGATCTGGCCCTGCTTGACGGTGATCGGCTTCTGCATACCGACTACAACCCACTGAACATCCTCATGGCCGAAGGTCGCGCGCTCCTGGTGGATTGGGCATGGCCGACCCGTGGGGCGGGGTGGATCGATCCGGCGTGTTTGGTGCTGCGGATCATGTCTTATGGCCACACCGCCGAACAGGCCGAAGCCGTGGTGGCCGACCTGTCGGCCTGGAGGCAGGCCGACCCCAGAGGGCTTCAGGTGTTCGCCGAGGCCAATGCCAGGTTCTGGGCCGGGGCCGCGGCGGACAACCCGGCAGATTGGCCGGTCAGGATGGCTGCCGCCGCTCAGTCCTGGCACGCCTACCGTCTCAACCAGGATTGATGCGCGCAGCAGGACGGCTCTTGACGTTCATGGACTTTCCTCGACCTGGGGCTTGGGGCTGAGTGACTTCGGTAGGAGTTGGGTGGCGGGGATTTTGGTCCACTCGGCTCTGTGGATCACTTCTGCCACCTCGGCGTAGCTTAGGTCTCCGAGGGCGATGAGGAGTAAGACGTCTCGGTCGCCGTGTTTGAGGGCGGCCAGCGCCTCGCTCAGAGGGCCGTCCATTGCGGAGGTCGGGTCGAGCGTGTGTTCTTCGTGCTCGTTCGCCGGGGCTCGTGCTCGTAGGCGTGCCATTGCCCTGTATTTTCGCGTTTCGGTTCGACGGTGTCGGCTGATGAGGTGGGTCGCTATGCCGTACAGCCAGGGCCGCGCCGAGTCGCTTGCCGGTTGGAACTTTGCGCGTGAGCGAAATGCCACGAGGAACGTCTCTGCCGCGATGTCGTCCGCGATGTCCGGGCCGAGGCGACGGTCAACGTACCTGTGGATTTCGGTGTAGTACCGATCGAAGATCATTGCGAAGTTCTCCGGCCGCCGCCATGAGGTGACGATGGTCTCCGCGTCTGGCGGCGGCGCCGCGGTCACGTCCGATCCAGGAGGGACCCATGGCTGATCATCTGAGCTCCTTGCGGGGCTACGGGAGGACTTGAGCACACCCTTGATTGCCCGCTGCGCCCTAGATCCTTCTCGCTGGGGCGGCCCGTCCGGGCACTGCGGCAGTGAGGGGGCGCGCGGCGGCCGGACCCGGCTAAAGGAGCCGGTCGGCCGGGGCTCTGAGGTGCTGCTTTACGGCTCGGGCTCGTCCAACATCAGGAGGCCCGGTTGCTTGCGTGAGGTGGAGCATTCCTATTGTCGGGGCCGCTTGTGGTCGGCGTCCGAGACAGTGGCGGTGGACCCGCACACCCTTTCCCAGGCGGCTACCTCGGGTCATCGGTCTCCCAGGGATAGCGGAACCGCCCGGCATGCAGCCCCCACGCCTCAAGCGTCGCGGCCAACTCACCCTCCCCGACTACTGACGCGCTCCGAACCAGGACGGCTCCGACGTCGTAATCAAGGCCGCCAATGCCCTCAGCGTCGTACTCCCAGTGCTGCAGACGAATCGTGCGCGCACGGTCGGCCCGTTTCCAACCTTCTCGCCCGGCCTGAGCGTCACCCGGTGTCACGACCGGCGTGATGTCGACGAACGCACGCCGACCGGTCCCAGAGGCCGAGACCTCGGCGACGAGCCGCTGCCCGACCCGCAACGCGTTCAGCTTGTCCGCAGGCCAGTCTTGGACGCTGTCCATGATCGGCACTCTACGCGTGCTACCGCGGAACCCAAGCCGTCGAACTTGGCGTCCACCAGCCGCCGATACGCGGTCCGGACGTCCCCGGCACTTCCTGAGCGAACCGCGAACCCGAGGGATTCCGCCGCGTAGCCGCAACCCGGCAGCTCGATCCTGGGCTGCCGTCAGGACGCGAACACGGCGGGGTTTCCCTCGCTCCAGACGGTGGTGATCGTGCGGTGCGTGAATCGCCAGCCGTTCGGGGTGCGGCGCAGACGGTCGACGTAGCGACCGGCACCGAGGAACTTCTCGCCATCGGGTAGGCCATGGCGGACATGCTGGGCTTGGTAGTAGCACGTGTGCTCGGCCTCGTCACCGTGCACCGAGGCGACATGGTTGCCGTTCAGGTGATGGGTGGCGTCGAGTCGCTCCAAGCTGGTGCTGATCCTGGCGACGATCGCATCGGGTCCGAAGAGCTTCTCTCCCGAACCGCTGTACTCCCAGCAGGCGCCGTCGGTGAACAACGCGCCCAGCTTCTCCCAGTCCCTGGTGTCCAGGGCCGTCGCGTACGCGATGACGGCGTCCAGGATCGCGGCGCGGTCTGCCAGTTCCCGAAGCATCGAGCTGCCTTCCGGTTCGGTGCACGATTTGATACGGAGTACATGATTGGTGACCATCGAGGCCGGCGGAAGAAGGCACCTTTATGTCCCAGCGTCACATCGATGTGTCAGTCCTGGCCAGCGAGGCGTGCCCGGTCTCGGAGGTCCTGGATCACGTCTCCGGGAAGTGGAGCATCGGCATCCTGGTGGCCGCCGCGCAGGGTCCGGTCCGGTTCACGGAGCTGGAACGTTCGATCACGGGGATCAGCAGGCGCATGCTCACGCTCAAGCTGCGCAAGCTGGAGCGGGACGGCCTGCTCGTACGCACCGTCCATCCGGTCGTCCCGCCCAAGGTCGAGTACACCCTGACGGAGATGGCCCAAGAGCTGCACAAGTCGCTGCTGGAGCTCACCGACTGGGCCAAACGACACGGCGGCGCCGTCGCCGCCGCCCAGGCCGCCTACGACCGCGCCCACAACGACTGACGACACTCCGGCACCCGACGTGATCGCAGACCGGAATGCTGCCTCGCTCGACACCTCGCGGCGGCTTCGCCTGTGCTCGCCGATCGGAGGCGCCGGGCGTTCGGGCGGCGAAAAATGGGTGGTGGTGGGAGACGGGGGTGTCTACCGTCGGAGGTTCGCCTACGTGAGGACATCGCGCGCATGACGCCGCCTGCTCTTTAGACCTGACTCTTCTTCGCGCATTGATTGCCGACGTGTGACGTCGGCTCTGTTTTCTGTGCTCTCGTCAGGTCTTCAGAGAGATCATGTCTTCACATCGCCATATCGTGCTGCCCTGGGTGGTGCGGCGGACTCGGCTGCCTTCGCTCGTTCTGCGGTGCGTGGCTTGCCCGTCCGAGCGCGCCAGTACCGGGAGCGGCAAGTTCCGTGTCAATGCCAACGGCAAGCTGCTTTCTGTCTGGCTGCTGGTCATCTGTGTCGGGTGTGAACGGACCAGCAAGGTCAGCGTGTACGAGCGGGTGCCGGTGCGCTCGCTGTCCGCTGAGCTGCTGGCCGGGTACACGGCCAACTCGTCCGAGCTCGTCGTGGACGCCCTGTTCGATCCGTTGATCGCTCGGCGCAACCGGTTCGAGCTGGACTGGGACGGGTGCTGGGAGCTCGTCGCGGCACCTGTTCCGGATGATCCGTGGCCCGTCCAGATCGAGGTCACCTTCGAGGATCCCGTGCCGGTCCGTCCCGACTGGCTCATCGCCCATGAGCTGGGCCTCAGCCGGAAGGAGGTCGCTCGGAGAGTAAAGATCGACATCCCGCTCAAGCGCAAGACGAAGGCGGACTTCTCCTTCGTGCTGGTGTGAGAGAGCCGAGCCCTCGACCGTTTCGTCGCGGTCGAGGGCTCGCTTCATTCGGGGCTGTGGGGGACATCAGGGCAGGTCGTGGGCGTTGCCTTTAACATCGCGCGTGAAGACCGCCCAGGCTGCGGGGGAGATGGTGAGTTGGGGCCCGTTGGGGTCCTTGGAGTCGCGAACGCCGATCAATGCGGCCAGGTTGGCCACCTCGACGCATTCGCCTCCTTCGGGGCCGCTGTGGCTGCTCTTGCGCCATCGGCTTGGCACGTTCGAGGTGCTCATAGCTGCTCCATCGCGTGTTGGATCATGGCCAACGACTCCTCGGAAGGGATCGTGTGGCACTGGATCAAGTCCCACCTTACGTTTTGGAGCGCGACCCTGTCGCTTTGCCTTAGGAGTACTCCCTCCCCGGACGATTCGGTGTACGCGACCTCCGGCCCGTTCTCGAAGCCAAGGATGATGGAGCTTCCGGTCAGCCCGACGTGGCATCCGGACTTGTAGGGGACGATTTGGAGCATCATTCTCGGGCGTTGCGCGACCTCCAGCAGATAGGCGAGCTGCTGGCGCATTATTTCCGGGCCGCCGACCGATCGCCGGATAACGCTCTCGTCCAGGACGAGGAAGGTGTGCGGGGGGTCGTCCTTGGCGAATATCGACTTTCGTTCCATGCGCTCGGCGACGAGCCTGTCGGCGTCTGAGCCCATCATCGCGCTGATGACGGTGTATGCGTACCTCTCCGTCTGGAAGAGCCCGCTGATCAGCCCGGTGCTGAAGATGCGGATGCGGTCGGCCGTCTTCTCGTAGCCGACGTACTCGGTGAAGCCGGGTGGGACGACGGTCTGGATCTCGATCTCCATGGCCAGTTCCCACATGCGGTGGAAGAGGCCGTCCGTCTTGAAGAAGGTATCGAGGTCGTGGGCGCTCTGCTCGGACGCCTTGCGGCCGTTCTCCAGGGTGCTGACCCATTGCGGGGTGCAGCCGAGGGCGTCGGCGAGTTCTTTGCCGGTGAGGCCCGCCGCCTTGCGCTTTCGGCGGAGTTCGTCGCCGAAGAAGTCGCGGGCTCGATTCTCGCTCATGGGAGCCTCCGGAATGGTTAACCCGGGGGGTGGGTTGAGTTGATCTCCGCCCAGCTTGAGGTGGGTCTGGAGTGGCTGCCGCTCCCACTAATAACCGCGCCGACCGGCTTGCTGCAAGCCTTTTGTCGAAGCGATTATTGAAGATGCCTCAGAGGCACTATATTGTCCTTCATGTCCCGTTGGTCGGGATCACAAAAAACTGCTAGAGCGTCCTCTGGAAAAAATGCTGAATTTCGAGGTCGATGTCAGTCGGTGGTGGGTGGTGGTAGGGCGACCTGGATTTGGGTTGTCATGCCTGTGGCCACGAAGAGGCCGCGGCCGGTGGGGCCGCCCAAGGGAGCGTTGCGGGGGAGGCGGAGGCCGAAGAGGTCGCCGTCGTCGGGGGACTCGATGGAGAGCAGCACGCCTGAGCGGGAGCGGCGGGTGTCGGAGAGGAAGCCTCGGTAGCCGCGGCCCAGGTCGGCGGTCGTCCCGCCGATGATGACGGCGTGCTCGCCGTCGCGGGCCGTGCGGAGGACGTCGCGGAGGGCGTCGTCGAGGTCGGTCTCGTCCAGGAGTTCGGCGTCGTCCACGACCACGGCGTAGCGGTGTTCGTCGCCTATCGCGTCGATCAGGTCGTCCGGGTCGGAGTCGGCGGTGAGCAGGCCCAGGACGCCGGGGTGGCCGGACAGCAGGCGGAGCGGGGAGCGGCGCGGCGTCACCAGAACGACTGGGACCAGGCCGCCGCCTACCGCCGGGTCCAAGAGGGAATGGACGATCGTCCGGAGGGTGGTCGAGCGGCCCGAGCGGGGTGGTCCCGCTACCGCGAAGCCGGGGCCGTCGTCCAGGAGGTCGATGCCCACCGGGGCCAGTGTGTCGCCGCCTACGCCTACCAGCGCCCAGAGCGCTGAGGGGGCCAGGAACTCGGGGTCCAGCGACATCGCCTCGCGATACGTGACCCGCACGGGCAGCTCGTCCACCCGGAGGGGACGGCGGCGGCGCGGCAGGCGGCCGTAGCGGGACAGGGAGGTTCGGGCGATCTCCTGCAACGCCGCCACCTGCCCAGGCCCGGACGGGTCGTCGCCCAGGACGCCGATCTGCGACTCGCGCGGCGGGGCGCCCGGCACGGACGGCTCCAGGGCACGGCCCGGTGGCATCGCGGCGGGGACCTGTTTGTCCTGGAGGCCGCCGTAGGCGTAGTCGTTCGGGTCGGCCATGCGCAGGATGAGGCGGCGGTCGAAGACGGTGGAGACCTGTCCGCCCAGGCCGGAGCGGTCGCCGGTGAAGACGGCGCGGAGCCCGGCGGCGGCGCCCTCGCGCAGGAGGCGGACGACCTGGTCGACGAGCCGTCCGTAGTCGTAGTGCTCGAACGCGCCGAGGAAGCCCTCCCAGCGGTCGAGGAGCAGGACCATCCAGGGGAGCCGGTCGGTGGCGGCCACGGCGGCGCGCTGCTCGGCGACGGACGCGAAGCCCGCCTCGGCGAGGAGCTGCTGGCGGCGGGCGACCTCGGCGGTCAACGCGGTGAGGAGGCGTTCGCAGCGGTCGAGCTGGTCGCGGGTGACGACGGCCCCGCAGTGCGGCAGGGACACCAGTGGGAGGAGGGCGTTCGCGCCGCAGTCGACCGCGTACAGGTGCGCGTCGTAGGGGGAGCAGGCGGCGGCGAGCGAACCGGCGATGGTGCGGAGCGCGGTGGAGCGTCCCGACTGGGCGGATCCGGCGAGGTAGAGGTGGCCGCCCGCGGTGAGGTCGAGCGTCAGGGCCTCGCGGGACTGGACGGCGGGCAGGTCGGTGATGCCGAACGGGATCGGCGGGACGTCCACGACGGAGCCCCCGGCGGCGGTGCGCGGGGTGAGCGCGACGGTCTCGGGCAGCGGGCTCAGCCACGGGGACGGCTGCCGCGCGATGCCCGCCCGGCGGGCCGCCTCGTCCACGGCCTGGACGAGAACGCCCAGGTCGGTGGCCTGGACGGCGTCGTCGGCCGGTTCGCGGGGGCCGGGCAGCGGGTGTCCGAGGCCGCGCCACGGCAGGACGTGGACGTCGGTCGTCCGGCGTCCGGCCACCGCGCCCGGGCGACGGCCGCCGATCCGCGCCGACTGCACCGGCTGCGGCGTCGACCCGCCGGAGCGGATGTAGCAGCGGCCGGGGGTCGACTTGGAGATCTGCGCGGCCTCGGGGCCGTCGAGCACGTCCACCGACTCGTCGGGGTCGGTGACGCGCAGCGCGATCCGCAGGTTCGTGTTGGCGCGGATGTCGGCCGTCACCACCCCGGCCGGACGCTGCGTGGCGAGGACGAGGTGCACGCCGAGGGAGCGTCCCCGGCGTCCGATGTCGACCAGTCCGGCGACGAAGCCGGGCAGCTCGGTGACCATCGCGGCGAACTCGTCGATCACGAGGACGAGGCGCGGCATGACCGGCAGGCCGGGGTCGCCAGGGCGCAGGTCGTTGTAGTCGTCGATGTCCTTGGCGCCCGCCTTGAGCAGGATCTCCTCGCGGCGGCGCAGCTCGGCGGCCAGGGACTCCAGGGCGCGTTCGGTGGCGTGCCCGTCCAGGTCGGTGACCATGCCGACGGTGTGCGGGAGGCGGGCGCAGTCGTTGAACGCGGCGCCGCCCTTGTAGTCGATCAGGACGAACGTCATCTCGTCCGGGCGGTTCGCCACGGCGAGCGACGCGATCAGCGTTTGCAGCAGCTCCGACTTGCCCGCCCCGGTGGTTCCGGCGATGAGGGCGTGGGGGCCGTCCGCGCGGAGGTCGATCTCGTGGCTTTCGGCGGCGGAGCCGTGCCCGCCGGGGCCGACGCCGATGGGGACGCGGGTCGTCCGGCCGCCGGTCCGGGTCCAGGTCTGGAGGATGTGCTCGGCGGTCGGCTCCGGCATGCCGAGGACGTCCAGCAGCCGCACCTCGGAAGGGACAGACTCCGCCGCGTCCTCGCGCGACACGTCCCGGACGGGTGCGAGCGCCCGCGCGACCCGGTCGGTCCAGACAGGGGACACCTGGTCGGCGAGGACGTGCCCGAGCGCCTCCAAGCCCTGTCCGCGCAGGTTGACGGCGGAGTGGTACTGCGGGTCGAGGGCCGCGACGGCGCTGCATTCCTCGGGGAGGAGGCGCTCCTCGTCGTCCACGCAGATGGCGTAGAGGCCGAACTCGGCGCCGCGCGACAGGAGCATCGGCATGCCGGGGATGCGGCGGAGGGCGCGGGCGCCGTCCAGCACGATCAGGATATTGTACGGGACGGACCCGGCCGGTTTCGCCTCGCCCTTGCCGAAGAACGACGACTCGGCCTGCGCGGCGCGCCGCCGCTCCGTCACGCGGATCGCCAGCTCGGTCACCCGGTGCGCGGCCGACTCCTGATCGGTGCCGACGAGGGCGACGCAGTCCTCGCCCTCGCGGGGCGCGCAGTGCGGGAGCCAGCGCACCCAGTTCCACTCCTCCCCGGCCTCGGCGTCCGCGGACAGGACGACGATCGCCAGGTCGCGCGGGCTGTGCAGGACGGCCGCCTGCGCGACCATCCAGCGGGCCAGCGCGCGGGACGCCCGGCGCGGCCCGGTCAGCCCGATCACGCCGAGGTCGGCGAGCGGCAGCGCGACCGGCACGTGCCGCGCGGTCGGCGGCGCGAGGTCGGCCTTCGCCCCGGTGAACTCGATGCGGGCGGGCAGGTCGGCCAGCCCGACCCGCAGGTGCAGGACGTCGGCGTCGCCGCGCCGCCGCTCCCACAGCCGCCGCCGCGGACCGGTCGCGGTGAGCAGCACCTCGGCCGGGTCGGGGTGCAGGGCGCGGCGCTCCGCCTCGTCCTCGCGGCGGAGCCGCTCCACCTCGCCGTCGAACTCCCCGGCGCGGCGGTGGTAGTCCTTCAGCGCCTTCTTGTACGACTTGCGGCCGTGGATCCGGTCGCCGATCCATTCGCCGAGCGTCATCAGCGGCCAGGCCAGCGCGAACAGCGCCCACCACCACTGGCCGAGCCCAAACGCCATCGCCAGCCCGAACGCGGAGAACAGCAGCGCGCCGAAAAGGCGGAGGCGCTCGCGCGGGTTGCGCTCGGGACGCTCCGGGACGTCCAGCCGGCGCGCCCGGTGCGCCGGGTTCAGCCGGGGCGGACGGTTGAACGCCAGCCCGCCCTCCGGCAGCGGCTCCAGGTGCGTGTCGGGGGCGGCGCTCGGCACGAGCACCAGGACGCTGGCGCCGACCGCCAGCAGCGCGCCCGGCCGCCAGGTCGCGGGCTCGGTGAGCGGCGTGCCGTCGAGCGCGACGCTGCCCTGCATCGTCAGGGCGGACGCCTCCACCTGCACCGTCTCCCGCCCGACCGTGAGGCGCAGCGACCGGGCCGGGACGGACGGGTCGTCCAGCACCACGTCCACGTCGAGGCCGGAGCCGAGCGTGCTGACCCCGAGGCCGAGCCGGTGCACCGACCCGGCGGCCGGACCGCCGATGACGCGCACCTCGACCAGTCCGGTCGGCTCGGCGAGGACGGTCGCCGCCGCGCCGCGCCGCTCGACCGCGACGACCGCGCCGTCCCGCAGCTCCTTCACGGCGAGGGCCTGCGGGTCGAGCATGCGGCCGTCCATCCAGAGCGCGCGGCGCCGCCCCGGGCCGGAGCCCAGGGCCTCCTTGGACAGGCGCGGGGAGAGCGCGGGGGCCGGGGCGTCGAGGAGGGCGGCGAGGGAGTGCGCGACACCGTCCACGGTGGCCTCCGAGTCGACGTCGAGCACGACGTCGCGCGGCCCTCCGCCGGTCAGCGCCGTGAACGAGATCCGCATCCGAGCCTCCGACGTCCGCGTCCGCAGCACGATCGGAGTCAGCTTAGTTACCCGCCGCGGCCGACTCCCGGTAGGCGGCGACGATCGTGCGAAGCGCGTCGTCCATGGGCGTCGGCCTCATCCCGAATGTCGTCTCGAAGGCGGACGAGTCCAGGATGTACGGCTTGTCGAACTGGTAGCGGGTCTCGCGCAGCTCGCGCGCCATCGGGTTGACGAGCCCGGCCGCGTTGAAGACGAGGCGCGGCACCTCGAAGACGCGCGGGGCGGGAGCGTCCGCAATCTCGCACAGCCGCCTCGCGACGTCGAGCGTCGAGACGGCGGGCCCGGTCGGGACGTGCCAGGGCCGTCCCCACGCGCGCTCGTCGGTGCCCGCGATGGCGAGGGCCTCGGCGACGTCCGGCAGGTACGTCCAGGCGTGCGGGACGGACGGGTCGCTGAAGTACGGCACCCGCTTGCCCGCCAGCAGCGGCTTCACGAACCGGGTCTCGCCGATGTACGCCTGGTCGGTGCTGCGCGGCCCGTAGTAGTCGGACGGCCGCAGCTCGGTGGTGCGGATGCGGCCGGCCTCGTGCGCGGCCAGGGCGTCCCGCCACATCTTCGCCCGCACCTGGCCCTTCACGCCGGGGGCGGCGAGCGGCAGGTCCTCGGTCATGGGGCCGTCGACCGGGCCGTACCCGTACAGGTTGCCCAGGATCACGAGGACGGCGCCGGTCGCCTCGGCGGCGCCCAGGAAGGACGCGGCCAGCGGCGGCCAGTCCTGCGTCCAGCGGTGGTACCGCGGGTTGACGCAGTTGTAGAGCGCGTCGGCGTTCGTGGCGATCTCGGTGAGCCGCGCCCGGTCGGAGGCGTCGGCGGCGATCCGCTCGACGCCCTCGGGGCCCGTCCCGGACCTGGTCACCACGACGACGTCATGGCCCTGCCCGGCCAGCCGCTCGGCCAGATGGCCGCCGACCTGCCCGGCTCCGACGATCACGTGCTTTCCCATGGCTCAGTCTCCAATCGGTGCTCCGTTATGAGAGCAATGCTCTCTGAGGAGAGCGGCGTTGTCAAGAGCGATGCTCTCGGTTAGGTGCGGCGCTCTGCTAGGCTGCCGCCCATGAGCGCGGGGCGGACGGCACGGGAACGGGTACGGGCGGAGCTGATCGGCGAGATCACCGAGCTGGCCAGGCGGCAGCTCGGCAGCTCGGGCGCGGCGGGGCTGTCGCTGCGCGCGATCGCCCGCGAGATGGGCATGGTGTCGTCGGCCATCTACCGGTACTTCCCGAGCCGCGACGACCTGCTCACCGCGCTGATCATCGACGGGTACGACGCCATCGGGGACGCGGTCGAGCGCGCCGACGCCGAGGCCCGCGCGAACGACGCGGACGACTTCGCCGGACGCTGGCTCGCCGTGTGCCGGGCCGTCCGCGAGTGGGCGCTCGCGCACCCGCACGAGTACGCCCTGCTCTACGGGTCGCCCGTCCCCGGGTACGAGGCGCCGGAGGACACCGTCCCCGCCGCCCTGCGCGACACCGTCGTCTTCGCGCGGATCGTCACCGAGGCGCACGCGGCGGACGCCCTCGACCCCGCCGGGCCGTGCCCGCCCGTCCCGCCCGGCCTCGCCGGGGACGCGGCCCGCGCGCGCGAGGCCGTCGGCATGGACGTGCCCGAGGAGATCGTCGCGCGGGCCCTCACCGCGTGGTGCGGCCTGTACGGGACGGTCAGCTTCGAATTGTTCGGACAATTCACCGCGGTGATCGAAGAACGTGCCGCCTATTTCCACCATTCCATGACACTTCTCGGCCGCCTCATCGGCCTCCGCGCCTGACCGGAGGCGGGCTCCGCCGCGCCCCGCGCGCGGTCAGTGACGGGTGTGACTGGTGGTAAGCGGCCAAGTGACCGGCGAATGCGCAGGTCACCGTGGAAACCCCGGAGAACGGGCGGCTCGACTCCACCGAATCCATTGACGTGACCTCACCGCCCCCGCAAGCATGGATCGCTCGGCGATGGCCGGGAGCGGGACCAAGCCCAGCAGGACAGGGTCCAGGAGGACCAGGACAGGGTCCAGGAGGACAGGGCGCGATGAAGGCCAACCAGACGACCGTCTCCGGCGGCGGGGCGGGCTCGTCCGGCGGGACGCCGGGCCTCGGCCGCTCCGGGCTCGGCACCTCGGGCGGGCAGCGGCTCCCCGCCTCGCAGCGCGAGCGCAAACCGGCCCTCGCGGCGCTCGCCGTCCTGCTGATCCTCGGCGGCGCGCTCGCCAGCGCCTACCTCGTGATGGCGAGCGGCGAGCGGGTGTCGGCGGTCCGGATCGCGCAGCCGGTCGCGGCCGGGCAGCGGATCCCGGCGAACGCGCTCGAGGAGGTCCAGGTCGGCGACACCGGCATCCAGTACATCGCCTGGTCGGAGCGCGCCAAGGTGACCCGCTACTTCGCGGCCGTCCCGCTGGTGAAGGGCGCGCTGCTGACCAACGCCATGATCAGCCCGGCGGACGGCCCGGCGAAGGGCCGCCTCATCGTCGGGCTCGCGCTGAAACCGGGGCAGTTCCCGTCCGGCGGGCTGGAGACCGGCAAGCACGTCACCCTCTACGCGGTCGGCGGCGGGACGAACGGCGGGCCCCGCGCGGGCACCGTCCTCGCCCCGGACGCGATCGTGATGGCCGTCGGCGGCGGCAGCGGCGGCAGCGGGTTCGGCGGCGCGCGGCTGCGCTCCGACCAGACCAGCGTGGACGTCGCCGTCCTGCCCGCGGAGGCGGCGCTCGTCACGCAGGCCGCGTCCGGCGGGACGGTCGCGCTCGCGCTCGTCCCGGACGGCACGAAGGCCGCCCTCCCGCCGCCCGCGACGCCGGGCAAGAACGGCGAGCAGAACCAGGGCGGCACTCAGAACCAGGGCGGCAACCAGCAGAACCCCACCGGCGGGACGGTGCCCGTCCCGCCGCAGAGCGGCGCGCCGCCCGCGGGCAACGGCGGTAACTGACGGTGGCCCTCATCGCGCTCGCCGCTGACAAGGGGGCGCCGGGCGTCACCACGGCGGCCGTCGCCCTCGGCGCCGTGTGGCCGCGCCCGGTGCTGGTCGCCGAGTGCGACCAGGCGGGCGGCGACCTCGTGTACCGGCTCCCCGCGCAGGACGGCGACGGCGCCGAGGCCATGCTCAACCCGTCCCGCGGCCTGCTCAGCCTCGCCGCGACCGCGCGGCGCGGGCTGCGCCCCGACCAGATCGCCGAGCACTGCCAGCGGCTCGTCGGCGGCCTCGACGTCCTCGTCGGGATCACGAACGCCGAGCAGGCGCAGGCCATGACGTGGCTGTGGGGGCCGCTCGGCCGCGCGTTCGCCGGGCTCGCCCCGGTGGACGTCCTCGCCGACTGCGGACGGCTCGGCGCCGACACCCCGCTGACCGAGCTGATGCGCGAGGCCGACCTCGTCGTCCTGCTCACCCGCGCCACCCTCGAACAGGTCGCGCACCTGCGCGAACGGGTCGCGGCGCTGACCGAGTCGCTGCGCGGCGGGCCGCCGGTCGGGGTGCTCGTGCTCGCCGACCCGCGCGACTTCCGCGCGCCGATCGCCGAGGTCGACCGGATCCTCGCGGGCGCCCGCAACCGCGGCCACGCGGTGGACGCGGGCGGGCAGCCCGGCCCGCCGCCGCCCCCGGTGTCCGTCCTCGGCGGCCTCGCGCTCGACCCGAAGGGCGCGGAGCTGCTGTCCGGCCAGTGGGGCGGGCGGCTCGACCGCTCGCTGCTGATCCGCTCCGCCCGGGAGGTCGCGGGCGACCTCGTCGGACGGCTCCCGTCCGCCGGGCACGCGCCCGAGCAGCCGGTGGGGCCCGGCGTCCCGGACGGCGCGCCGCGGCGGGACGTCCCGCAGCACGTCGAGGGGAGGCGCTAGATGGACCACGGACTCGTCAAACGGCTCCGCCAGGAGGTCGGCGACCGGCTCGCGCAGCAGCGCAGGCTGGACGCCGCGAACGGGCTGGCGCCGATGTCCGGGGAGGACGAGCGCCAGTTCGCCCGCGCGCTGATCGGCCGGGTGCTGGAGGAGTTCGCGCGCGGCGAGATCACGTCCGGGCGGCGTCCGCCGAACGCCGAAGAGGAGGAGGCGCTCGCCGCCGGGGTGCACGCCGCGCTGTTCGGCGTCGGCCGCCTCCAGCCTTTACTGGAAGACCCCGAGATCGAGAACATCGACGTCAACGGCTGCGACCGCGTGTTCATCGGCTACGCCGACGGGCGCGAGGTGATGGCCGAGCCGGTCGCCGAGAGCGACGAGGAACTGGTCGAGCTGATCCAGATCCTCGCCGCCTACAGCGGGCTGTCGTCGCGGCCGTTCGACACCGCGAACCCGCAGCTCGACCTGCGCCTCCCGGACGGCTCCCGGCTGTCGGCGGTGATGGACGTGACCGTCCGCCCGGCGCTGTCGATCCGGCGCGCGCGGCTCGGCAAGGTGTTCCTCGCCGACCTGGTCGGCAACGGGACGTTCAGCCAGGAGATCGGCCAGTTCTTCCGCGCCGCCGTGCTCGCCCGCAAGAACATCATGATCGCCGGGGCGACCAACGCGGGGAAGACGACGCTGCTGCGCGCCGTCGCCAACGAGATCCCGCCGCACGAGCGGCTGATCACCGTCGAGCGGGCGCTGGAGCTCGGCCTCGACGCCTTCCCCGAACTGCACCCGAACTGCGTCGCGTTCGAGCAGCGGCTGCCGAACTCGGAGGGGCAGGGCGCGATCTCGATGGCGGAGCTGGTCCGCCGGTCGCTGCGGATGAACCCGTCCCGGGTGATCGTCGGCGAGGTCCTCGGCGACGAGATCGTCACGATGCTGAACGCCATGACGCAGGGCAACGACGGGTCGCTGTCCACGATCCACGCGAACTCGTCGGTGGAGGTGTTCAACCGCATCGCGACCTACGCGATCCAGTCGGAGGAGCGGCTCCCCGTCGAGGCGACCCACATGCTCATCGCGGGCGCGATCGACTTCGTCGTGTTCGTCGAGAAGCAGAACGACTACGCGACGGGCGGGCGGCTGCGCCGGTTCGTGTCGAGCATCCGCGAGGTCACCGGCGTGGACGGCCGCGTCCTGTCGTCGGAGGTGTTCGCGCTCGGGCCCAACGGGTACGCGGTGCCGAGCGCGCCGATCGCCTGCGCCGACGAACTCGCCCACCACGGCTACGACCCCTCCGGAGGCGCGTGGTGAACCCCCGGGAGGACGGCTGATGTACGCGCCGGACGTGCTGCTCGCCGTCGCCGCCGGGGCGGTGGCGGGCGGCGGGCTGCTGCTGTTCGCCGTCGCGCTGCGCGGGCTCCCGCCTCGCGCGAAGCCCGTCCGCGGGCGCAGCCGCGAGGACCTCGTCCGGACCCTCACCACCCGCACCGCCGTCGCCGTCATCGTCGGCGTCGTCGTGCTCGTCCTGACCCGCTGGCCCATCGCCGCCGCCGGGACGGGCGCGCTCGTCCTCGCCTGGAACGGCCTCGCGGGCGGCGCCGCCGAGGAGCGCAAGGGCATGGCGCGACTCGAAGCCCTCGCCGGGTGGACGGAGTCGCTGCGCGACACGATCGCGGGCGCCGTCGGCCTCGAACAGGCCATCCCCGCCTCGCAGCGCGCCGCCGCGCCCGCGCTCCGGCGGCCGCTGCGCGACCTGGTCGACCGGCTGCACACCCGCGTCCCGATGCCGGACGCGCTGCGCCGGTTCGCCGACGACCTGGACGACCCGTCCGCCGACCTCGTGATCGCCGCGCTGGTCCTGAACGCCAAGCTGCGCGGGCCCGGCCTGCGCGACATGCTGAGCGCCCTCGCCACGTCCGCCCGCGCCGAGCTGGACATGCGGCGCCGGGTGGAGGCCGACCGGCGGTCCACGCGGCGGAGCGTCCGGATCGTCGTCGCCGTCTCGGTCGGGACGGCCCTCGCCCTCGCCGTGTTCAACCACTCGTACGTGCAGCCGTACGACGACGTCCTCGGGCAGCTCGTCCTGTGCGTGGTCGTCGCGCTGTACGCGGCGGCGTTCCTGTGGCTGCGCCGCCTCGCCCGCTACGAGCTGCCCGGACGCTTCCTCACCGAGTCGCGCAAGACCGCCCATCCGGGCGTGCCGGGCGAGGTGCCGAGCACCGTCGCGGGCTGGCAGGGCGACGGGTCCGCGGGCCCGCAGGAGCTTCCGCTGCGCGGCCGGCACACCATGGACGCGGGCGGGGGTGGCGGGACGTGAACGCCGCCCTGCTCGCGGGAGCCGTCGTCGGCTTCGGCCTGTACGTGCTGGTCCGCGCGCTGTTCCCGGCGCGTCCCGGGCTCGCCGCGCGGATGGCCGCGCTCGACGCCGCCCGGCACCGCGACCTGGAGGAGCAGGCGGCCGGACGGCTCTCCCCGACGCTGGAGAAGGTCGGCGGGGTGCGGGCGCGGCTCGGCCGCGAGCTGGTCAAGTTCTGCGAGTCGCGGGGCTGGCGGCTGCGCTCGGTGCGCGCCGACCTCGCGATCACCGAGCGGTCGCTGGAGGCGTTCCTCGCGACGAAGTTCCTGCTGCCCGCCGCCGCGCTGGTGTTCATCCCGCTGGTCGTCGCGTGGTTCGCGCTGCTCGGCCTCGGGTCGTCGGTCGCCGTCCCGGCCTGGATCTGCGTGCTGTTCGCCATCGTTTTCTTCTTCTTCCCCGACATGCAGCTCCGCCAGGAGGCACAGGCCCGCCGTCAGGACTTCCGGCACGTCGTCGGCGCGTTCCTCGACCTCGTCTCGATGAACCTCGCGGGCGGGCGCGGCGTCCCGGAGGCGCTGATGACGGCGGCGGGCGTCGGCGAGGGCTGGGCCATGCACCGGATCCGGGACGCGCTCGGCAACGCCCGGATCACCGGGCAGACGCCCTGGCAGTCGCTCGGCCGGCTCGGCGAGGAGCTCGACATCGCCGAGCTCCGCGACCTCGCGGGGGCGCTCGCGCTCGTCCAGGACGACGGCGCGCAGATCCGCAAGTCGCTCGGCGCGCGGGCCGCGTCCATGCGCAGCCGCGAGCTGTCGGAGCTGGAGGGCAAGGCGGGCGAGCGATCCCAGTCGATGCTGGTCGCGCAGCTCTTCCTGTGCGCCGGATTCCTGATCTTCCTGGCCTATCCGGCCCTGATGCGGGTGCTGGCCTCATGACGCCGCCGCCCCTGTTCGACCTCACCTCGACCGGCCCCTGGAGGTGCCACGATGAGTCCGCTCAACCCCCTGCACGACCCGTTCGTCGTCTATCTGCGCGCCATGGTCTCGGCCCGGATCGCCCGGCTGCGCGCCGAGGAGGACCGCAGCCGCGGCGCGTCCGCGATCGAATGGGCGATCATCACCGCGATCCTGGCGCTGCTCGCGATCACGATCGGCGCGATCATCACGAAGAAGGTCACGGACAAGGCGAACAACATCAACACCGGCTGAATCGACACCGGCTGAATCGGCACGGGCGGAGCCTCCGGTCGGACGCCGGGGTGACGGCGATGGAATGGGCGTTACTGACGCCCGTCCTCATCCTGCTGATGATGGTCGTGGTGCAGTTCGCGATGGTGTTCCACGCCCGGCACGTCGCGCTCGCGGCGGCGCAGTCGGGCGCGCGCGTCGCGCGGACCGCGCCCCTCGGCGACGGCTGGCAGGGCCCGGCGACCGCGAAGGCGTCCGGCGACGTCCGCAAGATCGGACCCGAGCTGCTGAGCGGCCTCCAGGTCCAGGCGGGGGAGGCGGACGACGAACGCTGGGTCGAGGTCAGCGGGACGGCCGTGTCCGTCATCCCGTTCATGACGTTCCACGTGTCGCAGCGCTCGCGCGGGCCGATCGAGTGCTTCCGGCCGGACGTCGGCTCCGGGACGGCGTGCGAACCTGGGGGCGGGCAATGAGGCGCCCGCGGGGTGGGGACCGGGGGTCGATGTCCCTGGAGATGGTGCTGGTCACGCCGCTGTTCGTCGCGTTCCTGCTGCTCCTCGCCGGGGCCGGGCGGATGGTGGACGCGCAGAGCCAGGTGGACGGCGCCGCCCGGGACGCGGTGCGCGCCGCGTCCATCGCGCGCAGCGCGCTGTCCGCGCGGGACCTCGCCGCCGAGACCGCCGCCGCCGGGCTGCGCGGCAACGACTGGTGCTCGGGCGGGCCGACCGTGGAGACCGACGTGTCCCACTGGCAGCCGGGCGGAAGCGTCGGCGTCACGATCACCTGCGACGTCGACCTCGGCGACCTGTCGTTCATCGGGCTGCCGGGCAGCAAGCGCATGCAGGGGACGGCGATCGCGCCCATCGACACGTTCAGCTACCGCGGCACCGACCCCAGCGCCCCGCCGGACCCCGGCGGCGGGACGGAGCCGGGCGGGCTCGATCCGGGAGGCGCGCCGTGACGCGGCTTCGCGGGCTCCTCGGGCGCGGGCGCGATCGAGGGACGATCGCGCTCTACACCGTCCTGTTCACCCCGATCGTGTTCCTGCTGGCCGGGCTGCTGGTCGACGGCGGCCTCGCCATCCACGCGCGGCAGCGCGCCGCCGACATGGCCGAGCAGGCGGCCCGCGCGGGCGCCAACCAGATCGACGCCGAGCGGCTCCGCGCGACCGGCGAGCCCGTCCTCGATCCCGGACGGGCCCGCGCCGCGGCCTGCGACCTGCTCGCCGCCTACCGGGACCAGGTCACGGCGTCCACCTGCGACGCCGACGAGCAGGAGGTGGCGGTGACCGTGCAGATCACCGTCCGGCCGCAGCTCCTCGGGATCATCCCCGGGTTCAGTGAGTTCCGCCTGACCTCGGGGGCCACCGCCCGTCCCGTGACGGGAGGCAACCCTTGAGCCCGATCGGACTTACCATGAGTGCGACGTCCAGGCGTGCAGCGAGCCGAACGGCAGGGGCGCGATGACGACTCGGCAAGAGCGGCGGACCCCGGTGCGGGTGAGCGGACGGCGCGGCGCCGGCGAGGTCCTCGCCGGGCTCGGCTCGGTGGTGGCGCTCGCGGCGCTGATGATCGGCGTCCCCCTCCTGCTGCTGTCGGTGTTCGGGTCGCCGCTGCCCGGCCATGTGCCGTCCGCGTCCGACCTGACGCACCGGGTGGGGCCCGGCGCGCTGATCGG
Organism: Actinomadura decatromicini; assembly: GCF_008121305.1. Lineage (NCBI taxonomy): Bacteria > Bacillati > Actinomycetota > Actinomycetes > Streptosporangiales > Thermomonosporaceae > Actinomadura > Actinomadura decatromicini. Next base: position 153,985 of record NZ_VSRQ01000012.1, read on the forward strand.
CATCCTCGTCGCGCTGGTGTGGCTGGCCTGGCTCCAGCTCGCGGCGTGCGTGGTCGTCGAGGTGTACGCGGGGATCCGCGGCGTCGGCGTCCCGGCGCGGGTGCCGCTCGCGGGCGGGACGCAGTCGCTCGTCCACCGCCTCGTCGTGGCCGCGCTGCTGCTGTTCAGCGCGACGGCGGCGGTCGCGCCCGCGTTCTCCGCCGCCGGGCTGGCGCAGCGCCCGCCCGCGCAGACGCAGGCCCAGGGGCAGGCGTTCCAGGCCGTCCCGGTCGCGAACGTCGAGCGGACCACCGTCAGCGACCGCCTCGCGGAGAGCCCCGCCGCCGGGACGACCATCGAGAAGGCGGAGACCACCAAGATCTACCGGGTGCAGCCGCCCGAGGGACGCCACCACGAGAGCCTCTGGGAGATCGCGGAGAAGTGCCTCGGCGAGGGCCGCCGCTACAAGGAGATCTACTCGCTCAACAAGAACCACGTGCAGCCGGACGGGTCGCGGCTGACGATCGCGAGCCTGATCCGTCCGGGCTGGATCCTGGAGATGCCCGCCGACGCCAAGGGCGCCCGCGTCATCCCCGCCAAGGATCTGCAGGACTACTTCCGGTACGGGCACGACGTCCCCGACAAGCCCGCGAAGAAGCCCGCGCAGCCGCCGCCGGAGCAGTCGGCGAAGCCCGACCCGAAGCCCGCGCAGCCCGCCCCGCCGTCCACGGCGAAGCCCCCGGCGACGCCGCCACCGGCAACGCCGCCTCCCACGACGCGGGCCCCGGCCACCCCGCCGCCCGCGAGCCAGGCGCCGCCCGCGAGCCAGGCGCCCGCGACGAAGGCCCCGGCGTCGAAGGCCCCGGCCACGCAGGCGCCGCCGCAGAAGTCGGAGCCGAAGCATCCGCCGGTGCACGGGGATGCGCCGTCCAGCGAGATCAGCGGCGGCGCGGCCGTCCCCGGCCAGGGCGCGCAGCACGACGACGGGACGGGCATCGCCCGGCCGGCCGGTCTCGCGGCGGCCGGGCTGGTCGCCGCCGGGCTGCTCGCCGTGCTCGCCAAGCGGCGCCGCGCGCAACTGCGGCGGCGGGCCGACGGGCACATGATCGTCCGGCCGGAGGGACAGGCCGCGGAGGCGGAGCGGGCGCTGCGGCTCGGCGCCGACGACGAGGCGGCGAAGCTCCTCGACCTCGGGCTGCGGCACCTGTCGAAGTCGATGGCGGCGGGCGGCCGGGCGCTGCCGACCGTGTACGGCGTCCACCTCGGCCGGTCGCGGAGCGAGGCCCACGAGGGGCAGAGCAGCCTCGACCTGTGGATCGCGCCCGCCGACCTCAACCCGCCCGCCCCGTGGCAGGCGTTCGACGACGGCCAGGTGTGGCGGCTGCACGGCGACGCGCTGCCGACGCTGGAGGCGTCCGACCTCGGGGACGTCCTCGCCCCCTACCCCGGCCTCGTGTCCATCGGGACGAACGACAACGGCCGCATCCTCGTCGACCTGGAGGCCGCGCACGGACTGATCGCGCTGCGCGGCCCGGAGGACGTCCGGCGCGCCGCGCTGTCGGCCATCGCGCTGGAGCTGGCGACGAACCGCTGGTCCGACCACATGCGGATCACGCTCGTCGGATTCGACGCCGAGCTGGGCGAGGGCCTGGCCGACCTCGCCCCGGACCGCGTCCGGTCCGTGCCGACGCTCGCCGACGCGCTGCCCGAGCTGGAGGAGCGCGGCGAGGAGGTGCGGCAGGCGCTCGCCGCGTCCGGCGTCGACTCGGTCCTCACCGGACGCTGCCGCGGCGTGTTCGGCGAGGCGTGGATGCCGCACTACCTGATCATGGCCGACCAGCCCGCCGAGTGGGACGCCGACCGGCTCGTCGCGCTCGCCCGCACCGGCACCCGGATGGCGATGGGCTACCTCGTCCCCGGCGACGTGCAGGGCGCCACCTGGACCTGGGACGTCGACGACGCCGGACGGCTCCGCGCCGGGGTGCTCGGCTTCGACGTCGCGGCGCAGCTCGTCCCGGACGACGACTACCGTCGCGTGTTCGAGCTGTTCCGGACCGCGAACCGGCTCGACTCCGTCCAGCTGCCCGGCCTCGCCGAGAGCGCGGAGCCGCCCGCCGCGCGGCAGTCGTCCGCCGAGGTGCGGCTGCTCGGCCCGATCGAGGTCGAGGCGCCGGGCCCGATGGACGAGGGCCGCCGCGCCCTGTGCACCGAGCTGCTCGTGTACCTCGCGGCGCACCCGGAGGGCGTCCACCCGACCGTGCTGTCCGGGGCCGTCTGGCCGCGCGGGGTGAGCACGGCCGTCCGGGACGCGACCGTCGCCCGCGTCGCCGACTGGCTCGGCCAGGACGCCCGGGGCCGCCCGAACCTGTACTACGACGAGCGCGGCCGGATCAGGCTCGGCTCGGAGGTGCGGGTCGACCTCAACGTGTTCCGCTGGCTGGTGTGGCGGTCGGCGGCCGAGCCCGCGTCCGAGACCGCGTACATGTCGTACGCGCTGGACCTGGTGCGCGGGCCGCTGCTCGCGGACCGCCCGCGCGGCCGGTACTCGTGGCTGGCCGACCACGACCTGGAGTACGAGGCGTCCGCGCGGGTCATCGACGTCGCGCACCGGCTCGTCGTGCTCCGCCTGGACGAGGGCGACCCGCGCGGCGCGGTCGGCGCGGCCCGCGCCGGGCTGCGGCTCTCGCCCGGCGACGAGGGACTGTGGCGCGACCTGCTCCGCGCCACGCACGCCACCGGCGACGTCGCGCAGGTGCGGGTGGTCGTCGACGAGCTGCGCTCCCGCGCGGCCCGCGACCCGATGCTCGGCGGCCTCCAGCCGGAGACGGAGGCGCTGATCGAGGAACTCCTCCCGGACTGGCAGGCCGCCCACGACTGGCACGGCGTCAGCTCCCGCTGAGCTCCTGTGGGGGGACGCCCCGCAACCGCTGCCCCGGTTCAGTCCGCCACCGCTCCGGGAGTCGGGTCAGCGGTAGAGGCCCGTGCCGCCCAGGGAGTAGCGGCCTGGCTGGGGGTTGAGGCGGAGGCTCGTCGGGCGTCCGCCCACCCAGAGGCGGCGGACGACCCGTCCCGTCCGGGTGGACACGGCGTAGACGAGCCCGGCCGCGTCCGCGAGCCATAGGACCGTTCCGTCCGACGACACGCCGCCGGGCGCCGGGGACCCGACGCCGGGCAGCGGCCACCGGGACGCGACCCGCCGCGCCGCGAAGTCGACGGCCGCCAGGATGCCGTTGCCCACGACGAACAGGCGCCGTGCGTCCCGGCTGACCGCGAGGCCGCGCGCGCCCGGCACCGCCGGGACGAACCCGAGCAGGACGAACCGCCGCGCGTCCACCAGCCACAACCCGCCCTTCACCGGGTCGGCGACGTAGAACACGGCGCCGTCGGGGGAGAGCCGCAAGTCGCCGGGACGTGCCCCGTCCGGCAGCCGGAGCACCCCGGAGACGCGGCGGCCGGCGAGGTCGACGCGGGCCAGGCCGCCCGCCGCCGGGCAGGACGCGACGAGCGCGGAGCCGTCGGCGACGAAGTCGGCGTGCCCGGCGGCGCACGGCAGCGGCACCGTCGCCTTCCGCAGCATCGTGCGCGGGTCGCGGACGTCGACCCGTCCCGGATCATTGTGGGGGGACGACCCTCCACGCCCCCCGGAACGGCTCGGATCATTGTGGGGGGACCACCCCCCACGCCCCCCGGAACGGCTCGGAGGGACGGCGAGGACGAGCGCGTCCCGCCCGTCCGGGGTGAAGTACAACCCGGCAGGGCTCGCGACCGGGACGAAGAACGCCCGCCCCACACCGTGCGACCCGAACGGGACGAGCAGGCCGCGCATCGGATCGGCCGCCCACAGCCGCCGCAGGTCCCACGACGGGACGACCGCCGCCGCCCCGGCGGGAAGCCGCGCGACGAGGCGCGGTCCGGACGGGTCGACGACGTCCACGCGCGGGCCGTTCGCCACGTACAGGCGGGGCGGCGTCCCCCGCGCGCCCGGTGCGATCATGCCGGGCCCGGCGGCGGCGTAGACGTCGACGACGGCCGGGGCGGCGCCGCGCCGCCCCGAGTCGGGCGCCGTGCGGCGGCCCCGGTCCGCGCGGGGCGGCTGGTAGGGGGCCGGGCCGCCGAGGCCGACGACCGGCTGGTCAGGGGGGCCTTCGCCGGGCCGGTAGAACGGGACGGGCGACGAGCACGCGCCCGCCGCGCCGCCGGTCAGCGCCAGCCCGAGCGCCGCCGCGACCGGAAGCGCGGCGTGCCGCGTCCGTCGTCGGCGCGGTCCCATCCCCGGTCACCCCCTCGTCGTCGGCGGGGACCTTACCGAGTGGCGACGGGGAGTGTCCGGTCAATCGCAAAACGTGTTCGCGTTCGTGGCCTGAGCCGGGGAAACGTCAGTCGGACTTGCCGATCCCGATGCCGAACTCGCGGTAGACGCGCTCCCAGAAGCCGTCCCGCAGCCAGGTGCGGGCCTCCTGGTAGGGGCGCAGCGACCCGCCGAGCTCCTTCTCCGCCTCGATCAGCAGCTCCTTGTCGATGACGGGCGGCAGGATCGGTCCGGGCAGCAGGTCGCGGATGTTGTCCCGGCCCCGCTCGAAGATCCACTTCTGTGCGACGTGCTCGCCGATCTCCAGCATGTGGTCGCGGTCGGGCCCGAGCTTGCCGTCGGACACCGCGGCGGCCGCCGAGTTCATCGACGCGGCGACGGTCGCGGGCGTCACGCCGCCCGCCACCTGCACGGCGGTGCGGGCGCCCACCCCGGCCGCGGGCTTGACCGCCGGGGGACGTCCCGCGAACACCTGCGACGGCGACGGGACGGGGCTCGTCCGCTGCGCGGCGGCCGCGGCGTCGCGGGCGGCGGCCGGGCTGCCCGGCGCGGGCTGCGGCAGCAGCTTGGCCTTGGTGAAGTACGGGCGCAGGAAGTCGGCGGGCAGCACCTCGACCGTGTCGGACTCCCACACGAGCCACTCGGCCTGGTTCGAGCCGTGCGTCGGCTCGACGCCCCACAGGTGGACGCGCACGCCGTACCGCTGGGCCGCCTCGACGGCGGGCAGCATGTCCTCGTCGCCCGCGAGCAGCACGGCGTCGGTGATCGCGCGGTGCCGGGCGAGGGCCTCGAGGTCGGCGCGGAGCTGGGCGTCCACGCCCTTCTGCTGGCCCTGCGCGTTCAGGTTGCCGAGCCGCAGCTTCACCAGCGGAAGGTTCGCGATGACCCGCTGGTCGACGGTCGGCTGCCGCTTCGGCGCCGCGTCGAACCAGTACACCCGGAGCAGTTCGCCACGGCGCTGCTCGTCCGCGTGATCGGTCAGCGCCTTGATCAACTTTTCGGCCGCCACCCGGTATTCGCGTCTGGAACCGCAGCTCAGCAGCAAGGCGCCGGAGGCCGCGTAGAGGTACCCCGCGTCGACGAAAATGGCGTAGCGCGCGGGCTGTGGGACGAACTCCGAGGTGGCCATGGCCTTCCACCTTATTCGTGCCCGGCCCCCACTGGGCGTGAACCGGGGTTGTCCGTCACCCCGGGCACCGCGACTGTGGCGGGTCGGCGGGGAGCCCTCGGCGGCGGGTCAGCGCGGGAGGGCGCTGGCGCGCCACGCGCCGGGGCCGCGCGGCCGCAGGTCCCCGGCGGCCGTCCCGCGGACGAGCCGCGTCCGGTCCGCCCACCGGGACGGCCGGGCCGGGCCGCCGCCGTCCCGGGCCGCGGCGGCCCTGGCGCGGCGGGTCAGCACGGCGACGAGGGCGGCGATCTCCGCCGGGCCCGGCTCGCCCCGGACGATCTGGACGAACGGCTTGTCGGCGTCGGTCACCGTTTCTCCTGGGAGTGTCGAGGCAAAGCGGGCGATCAAAGCGGACGTCAGAGCGGGATGTTCCCGTGCTTCTTCGGTGGCAGCGTCCTGCGCTTCTCGCGCAGCGCCCGCAGGGCCCGCACGACCTGCCCGCGCGTCTCGGCGGGCCGGATCACGTTGTCGACGTAGCCGCGCTCGGCCGCGATGTAGGGGTTGGCGAGCGTGTCCTCGTACTCGGTGATCAGCTCGGCGCGGCGGGCGTCCGGGTCGTCGGCGGCGGCCAGCTCGCGCCGGTACAGGATGTTCACCGCGCCCTGCGCGCCCATCACCGCGATCTGCGCGGTCGGCCACGCCAGGTTGATGTCGGCGCCGAGGTGCTTGGAGCCCATGACGTCGTACGCGCCGCCGTACGCCTTCCGCGTGATGATCGTGACGAGCGGGACGGTCGCCTCCGCGTACGCGTACAGCAGCTTCGCGCCGCGCCGGATGATCCCGTTCCACTCCTGGTCGGTGCCGGGGAGGAAGCCGGGGACGTCCACGAACGTCAGCACGGGGACGTTGAAGGCGTCGCAGGTCCGGACGAACCGCGCCGCCTTCTCCGAGGCGTCGATGTCGAGCGTCCCGGCGAACTGCATCGGCTGGTTCGCGACGACGCCGACCGAGTGGCCCTCGACCCGTCCGAAGCCGGTGATGATGTTCGGCGCGTACAGCTCCTGGACCTCCAGGAACTCGCCGTCGTCCAGGACGTGCTCGATCGCGACGTGCATGTCGTACGGCTGGTTCGGCGAGTCGGGGATGAGGGTGTCGAGCTCCTCGTCCAGTTCGGAGGGGTCGACCTCCGCCGGGAGGACGGGCGCGTCCGACAGGTTGTTGGACGGCAGGTAGGACAGCAGCGCCTTGACGTACTCGATCGCGTCGTCCTCGTCCGACCCCTGGTAGTGCGCCACGCCGGACTTGGAGTTGTGCGAGTGCGCGCCGCCCAGCTCCTCCATCGTCACCTCCTCGCCGGTGACGGTCTTGATCACGTCCGGCCCGGTGATGAACATGTGGGACGTCTGGTCGACCATGACGATGAAGTCGGTGATCGCGGGCGAGTACACCGCGCCGCCCGCGCACGGCCCCATGACCAGCGAGATCTGCGGGATGACGCCGGACGCGTGCACGTTCCGCTTGAAGATCTCCGCGTACAGGCCGAGCGCGACGACGCCCTCCTGGATCCGCGCGCCGCCGGAGTCGTTGATCCCGATCACCGGGCAGCCGTTGGTGACGGCGTGGTCCATGACCTTGCAGATCTTCTCGCCGAAGACCTCGCCGAGGGAGCCGCCGGAGACGGTGAAGTCCTGGCTGAACACGGCGACCGGACGTCCGTCCACGGTGCCGTGCCCGGTCACGACGCCGTCGCCGTAGGGCCGGTTCCTCTCCATCCCGAAGTTCGTGGACCGGTGCCGCGCCAGCTCGTCGAACTCGACGAATGAGCCGGGGTCGAGCAGCGCGTCGATCCGCTCGCGGGCCGTCATCTTGCCCTTGGCGTGCTGCTTCTCGACGGCGCGGGCCGATCCGGCGTGCACCGCCTCGTACCGGCGGCGGGCCAGGTCCGCGATCTTTCCCGCCGTGGTGTGGACGTCGTACTCAGCGGGGGGTTCAGGGGCTTCCATCGCCATGCGGGCCAGGGTAACCGGACCCGGGCCCGGCCCCGGCGCGCGGGGGCCGCCGACCGCTGACCGGGCCGAACGCGGCGGGACGCGGCTCGTTACGCTGGCCGGGTGGCTACGAAGACGCGCGACACCTTCCGGCAGGACCTGCCCGAGCCGCTCCGCCGCGACGTCCGCCTGCTCGGCGCGATGCTCGGCGACGGCCTGGTCGAGTACGGCGGCCCCGGCCTCCTGGACGACGTCGAGCGGCTGCGCCGCGCGGTGATCGCGGCGCGCCGCGGCGAGGCGTCCGGGGACGAGGCCGCGTCCCTCGTCGCCGGGTGGACGCTGGAACGCGCCGAGCAGGTCGCCCGCGCGTTCACCGTGTACTTCCACCTGACGAACCTCGCGGAGGAGCACCACCGCATCCGGACGCTGAGGGAACGTGACACCGGCGACACCGTCCCCGGGTCGGTGGCGGCGGCCGTGGAGGAGATCCGCGCGACCGGCGAGGACCGGCTCGACGCACTGGTGGGCGGCCTCGAGTTCCGTCCCGTCTTCACCGCGCACCCGACCGAGGCGCGCCGCCGCGCCGTCGTCACCGCCATCCAGCGGATCAGCGACCTGATGACGCGGCTCGACGCCGGGCCCGGCTGGACGGAGCGCGAGGAGATCGAGCGCGCCCTCCGCGAGGAGATCGACCTCCTCTGGCGGACGGCCCTGCGCCGCGAGACGCAGATGGACCCGCTGGACGAGGTCCGCACCGCGATGGCCGCGTTCGACGAGACGATCTTCCGCGTCGTGCCGCGCATCTACCGGACGCTCGACCGCGCGCTCGACGGCGGCGACACCGGCGCCCGCCCGCCGAAGGCCCGGCCCTACCTGCGGTTCGGGAGCTGGATCGGCGGCGACCGGGACGGCAACCCCTACGTCACCGCGCAGGTCACCCGGGACGCGGTCATGATCCAGGCCGACCACGTCCTGCGCGCCCTGGAGGCGGCGTGCGGGCGGATCGGGCGGGAGCTGACCGTCAACGAGGGCACCACGCCCGCGTCGCCGGAGCTGCTGGGCGCCCTCGCCGCCGCCCGCACCGCGCATCCGGAGCGCGTCCGCGAGATCGCGAAGCGGTCGCCGGGCGAGCCGCACCGCCAGTTCCTGCTGCACGCCGCGTCCCGGATCGCCGCGACCCGGGAGCGGGACGCCGACCTCGCCTACCCGTCCCCGGACGAGCTGCTCGCCGACCTGCGGACCGTCCAGGAGTCGCTGGCCGCGGCGGGCGCGCCGCGCCAGGCGTACGGGCGCGTCCAGCAGTTGATCTGGCAGGTCGAGACGTTCGGCTTCCACCTCGCCGAGCTGGAGATCCGGCAGCACTCCGAGCTGCACGAGAAGGCCCTGGAGGAGGTCCGCGCGGGCGGCGAGCGGTCGGAGATGACCGAGGAGATCCTGGAGACGCTCCGCGTCGTCGCGTGGATCCAGCGGCGGTTCGGCGTCCGCGCCTGCCACCGGTACATCGTGTCGTTCACCCGCTCGGCCGCCGACATCGCGGGCGTGCACGAGCTGGCCGCCTCGCTCGGGGACGGCGCGCCCGTCCTGGACGTGATCCCGCTGTTCGAGACCGGCGAGGACCTGGAGCGCGCGCCGTCCGTCCTGGACGGGATGCTGGAGATCCCCGCCGTCCGGCGCCGCCTGGACGACACCGGCCGCCGCCTTGAGGTCATGCTCGGCTACTCCGACTCGGCCAAGCAGCTCGGCCCGGCGAGCGCGACCCTGCGCCTCTACGACACGCAGGAGGCGCTCGCCGCGTGGGCCGCGCGCAACGACGTCACGCTCACGCTGTTCCACGGCCGGGGCGGCTCCCTCGGCCGCGGCGGCGGGCCCGCGAACCGGGCGATCCTCGCGCAGGCGCCGGGCTCGGTCGCGGGCCGCTTCAAGGTCACCGAGCAGGGCGAGGTGATCTTCGCGAGGTACGGGCACGGCGAGATCGCCAAGCGCCACGTCGAGCAGGTGACCAGCGCCGTCCTGCTGGCCTCCACGGACGCCGTGCAGGATCGCGCCCGCGCGGCCGCCGCCCGCTTCCGCCCGCTCGCGGACCGGCTCGGCGAGGCGGCGCGCGCCGCGTTCCGCGCGCTGATCGAGACCGACGGGTTCGCCGCCTGGTTCGCCCGCGTCAGCCCGCTGGAGGAGATCGCCGAACTCCGGATCGGGTCGCGTCCGGCGCGCCGCAAGGCCGCCCGCGGCCTGGAGGACCTGCGCGCCATCCCGTGGGTGTTCGCCTGGACGCAGACCCGCGTCAACCTCCCCGGCTGGTACGGCCTCGGCAGCGGCCTCGCCGCCGTCTCCGGCGACGGCGCCGACCTCGCCGGGCTCCGCGACGCCTACGAGACGTGGCCGCTGTTCAACACCCTGCTCGACAACGCCGAGATGAGCCTCGCCAAGTCCGACCGCGCGATCGCCGAACGCTACCTGGCGCTCGGCGAGCGTCCCGAGCTGACGGAGACCGTCCTCGCCGAGTACGACCGGACCCGCCGCCTCGTCCTCGCGGTGACGGGCCACGAGCGGCTGCTGGAGAACCGGCGCGTCCTGTCCCGCGCCGTGGAGCTGCGCAACCCGTACGTGGACGCCCTCTCCCACCTCCAACTCCGCGCCCTACAGGCACTCCGCGCGGGCGTGGCCAACGACGACGAGCGCGCCCACCTGGAGAACCTGCTCCTCCTCTCCGTCAACGGCGTCGCCGCGGGCCTCCAGAACACGGGATGACGCTGATGACCTCCCCCCGGATCAGACCTGCGACCCAGGACGACCGCGCCCGGATCGAGGAGATCGTCGAGGCCGCCTACACGCCCTGGGCCGAGCTCATCGGCGCCCGTCCCCTCCCAATGGACGCCGACTACGCGGCCCTGATCGACGCGGGCCGGGTGTTCGTGACGGACGACGGGCCGCACGGCGTGATCGTCCTCATCCCCGAGGACGGCGCCCTCCTGGTGGAGAACGTCGCCGTCGCCCCCGACCGCCACGGACGGGGCCTCGGCGGCGCCCTCCTCGCCTTCGCCGAAGACCACGCCCGCGCCTTGGGCCTGCCTGACCTGCGGCTCTACACGAACGAGCTGATGACGTCCAACATCGCCCGCTACGAACGACTCGGCTACCGCGAGACCGGCCGCCAGGACATGGGCGGCCGCTACGTCATCCACATGTCCAAGCCCCTCGCATAGCATCGCGACCCGTGGACGAAGTCACCGAAGGCGGAGTTGCCAGCGAGGCCGAACGGCTACGCCGGGCCCGCGATCTCAAGGGCGAGGCGGCGGCGGTCGCGGCCGATCCGGTCGATCGTGCGGAGATCGCCGCCATCCTCAAGGACATGGAGCCCCTGCGGCCCTGTGACTCTTAGGAGGGCCAGTCGGGGGTGCGCTTTTCGTTGAAGGCGGCTATGCCCTCGCGGCGGTCGGGGGAGAAGGCGGCGGTGCGCCAGGCGTTGTCCTCAAGGTCGAGGCCCGCTTCCAGGGGGGAGCCGATGCCGAGGCGGAGGGCGCGCTTCGCGGCGCGGACGGCGACCGGCGAGTTGCCCGCGATCACGCGGGCGATGGAGAGGGCCTCCTCGCGGGCCGTGCCCGCGGCGACCTCGCGGTCGGCGAGTCCGTAGGCGACGGCCTCGGCGGCGCGCAGGCGGCGGCCGGTGAGGACCAGCTCAGCGGCCCTGCCGGGGCCGAGCCGGTGCAGCGCGAGCTGCGTCCCGCCGCCGCCCGGGACGAGCCCGACGGTCACCTCGGGCAGCCCGAACACGGCGGTCTCGTCCGCGACGATCATGTCGGTGGACAGCGCGAACTCGCAGCCGCCGCCGAGCGCGTAGCCGTGCACGGCCGCGATCACGGGCTGCGGGAGGTTCAGCACGCCGCCGAACGCCGACCGGAAGATCGGCCGCTGCGCGAGGATCTCCGCGTCCGTCATCGCGTTGCGCTCCTTGAGGTCGGCGCCCACGCAGAACGCCTTCTCCCCGGCCGCGCTCAGCACCACGGCGCGGGCGGACGCGTCCGCCGCCACCTCGGCGCACACCGCGGCGAGCCGCCGCGCCATCGCCGTGGACAGGGCGTTCAGGGCCTCGGGCCGGTCGAGCACGATCTCCGCGACGTGACCGTCGCGCCGCAGCGTCACACCATCCATGGGAGGCACCCTAGCCACGGTCCTCCGACCACGGGCGTCCGGGACACTCGACGCCTGCCCTCATGATCGGGCCGCGGGTGATGTTGGATGGACGCGTGAGCGACTCACCGTACGGAGACCTCGACCGGCCGCCGCTGCACGAGGCGGCGCTGCACCGCGCGCTCGTCCGGGACGGCGGGCTCTGGCGGGAGGTGGGGGTCGTTCGGGAGACGGGGTCGACCAACGCCGACCTCGCCGAACGGGCGCGGGACGGCGCCCCGGAGGGCACCGTCCTGGTCACCGAGGTGCAGACGGCCGGGCGCGGTCGGCTCGGCCGGACGTGGACGGCCCCCGCGCGGTCGGCCCTGACGTTCTCGATGCTGCTGCGCCCGGAGGTGCCGGTGCGGGCGCTCGGCTGGGCGTCGCTGCTGACCGGCGTCGCGGTCGCGATGGCCGTCCGCCGGATGACGGCGTGGTCGGAGGCCGGGGAGGGGTTCCTCGGCGCGGACGCGGGCCCCGCCGGCGACGCGGCCGTGGACGCCCGCCTCAAGTGGCCGAACGACCTGCTCGTCGGCGACCGCAAGCTCGCCGGGATCCTCGTCGAGAAGGTCGACGCCGGGATCGTCGTCGGCGTCGGCCTGAACGTGGGCCTGCGCGAGGACGAGCTGCCCGTCCCGACCGCGACGTCCCTCGCCATCGAGGGCGCGCCGCTGAGCGACCGGGCGCCGCTGCTCCGCGCGATCCTCCGCGAGTTCTCCACCTGGTACCGGGAGTGGACGGCCCTCGACGGCGACCCTGAAACCAGCGGCCTGCGCACCGCGTACAAGGAGCTGTGCGTGACGCTGGGCCGCCGGGTGCGGGTGGAACTGCCGGGCGGGGAGTTCCTGCCCGGGACGGCGACGGACGTCGACGAGGCCGGGCGGCTCGTGGTCGCCGGTCCGGGCGGGGAGCGCGCGATCAGCGCGGGCGACGTCGTGCATGTCCGATGACGGATGGACGTCCGGTGAGGGGTGCACGTCCGATGAACGGAGGACGTCCGGTCCGGGTCCCGGCGGTGAAAGCGCGGTTGATCTGCAACGATATGTCCCGATACCGAGTCGGGACGCCGCCGCCACGGCCGTGGGCGGCGCACTGAGGGGCGGAGGATGACGGCCGGCATGCCGGACCCGAAGGAGATCGAAGAGCTGCTGCTCGGCGGCGAGCTGCGGTACAACCGCGTCGACGCCGTGCGGCTCGCCGGCGTCTCCCGCGAGTTCTCCGGCCGGGTGTGGCGCGCGTTCGGCTACCCCTCGATGCCGGACGACGCGATCGCCTACACCGAGGGCGACGTCGCCGCGCTGGACCGGATGCGCCGCCTGGTGGACGACGGCGTCCTCGACGAGGACGGCGTGATCCGGCTGGTCAGGGCGTTCGGCCAGACCATGACCCGGCTCGCGGAGTGGCAGGTCAGCCTGTTGCGCGACATGCTCGCCGAGGACGTGCACGACGCCGCGTCCGCCGAGGCCGTGCAGACGATCGTGGACGTCGCGGAGAAGCACATCGGCGAGTTCGAGCCGCTCGTCGTGCACGCCTGGCGGCGCCAGCTCGCCGCCGCCGGGACGCGCGCCCTCGCCGCCGCCGCGACCCGCGAGAACGGCGACCCGGCGGGCCGCCCGCTGACCACCGTCGGGTTCGCGGACATGGTGTCGTTCACCCAGGTCAGCCGGGAGCTGGAGGAGATCGAGCTCGCCCGGATCGTGGAGTGGTTCGAGGAGACCGCCGCGGACATCATCGCGTCCTGCGGCGGGCGCCTCGTGAAGACGCTCGGCGACGAGGTGCTGTTCAGCGCGGAGACGCCGGAGATCGGCGCGGAGATCGCGCTGACCGTGGCGGCCGCCATCCAGGACGAGACGGAGGTCCCGGACGTGCGGGTCGGCGTCGCGCACGGGCCCGTCCTGCCGCTGATGGGCGACCTGTTCGGGACCACGGTGAACCTCGCGGCCCGGCTGACGTCGCTGGCCCGGCCCGGCTCGGTCGTGATCGACGGGGAGCTGGCCGGGGCGCTGGAGGCGAGCACGGAGTTCGAGGTGACGCGGATCGTGCGGCGCCCGGTCCGCGGGCTCGGCATCATCCAGCCGTACGTGCTGCGCCGCCGCCGTCCGGGCGCGGCCGCCGTGGCCCCGGCGCCCGCGCCCGCGGAGCCGGAGGCGTCATGACCGGAGCGAAGCGAGGATCATGACGCCGCCCCGCGGGGGTCTGGGGGTCGCCCCCCAGAAAGGCAGGGCGTCGTGACCGTCGTCAGACGGGCTTGATGCTGTCTTCGCCGGGAGCGTCGGTGAGGCGCTGGAGGTAGTTCTGCTCGCCGAGCGCCTGGACGAGGCTCAGCTCGGTCTCCAGGTAGTCGATGTGCTCCTCCTCGTCGGCGAGGATGTCCTCGAAGATCCGCGCGGAGGTGATGTCGCCGCGCGAGCGCATCAGCTCGATGCCGGGCCGCAGCCGGGCGACGGCCTCCATCTCGACCGCGAGGTCCGCTTCGAGCTGCTCGAAGACGGTCTGGCCGATCCGCAGCGTGCCGAGCTTCTGGTAGTTCGGCAGCCCTTCCAGGAACAGGATCCGGTCGGTGAGCCGCTCCGCGTGCTTCATCTCGTCGAACGACTCGTCGCGGGTGTGCTCGGCGATGCGCGTGTATCCCCAGTTCGCCTGCATCTTGGAGTGCAGGAAGTACTGGTTGATCGCCGTGAGCTCCGCGGTGAGCTGGTCGTTCAGCAGCGCGATGATGTCCTTGTCGCCTTCCATGGGCTCCATGCTTCCACGGCGGGCTGGTTCGGGACAGCACTAACCCCCCGCAGGAGCGTGTCCGCCCTGGTGGCGGGCCACTGCGGCGGGCGGAGGCTCAGGCGGCGGTCGGCGGGGCGGCCCCCTCTTCGGCGGCCTCGGCGAGCACCGGCTCGGCGATGATCGGTTCGCCGGCGACCGGGTCGGAGAGCGCGGGCTCGGAGAGGTCGGGCTCCGGGACGGCGGTGAGCGCGGCGGGCCCGCCGGTGAGGGCGTCGGCCAGTTCGCTCGCCGTCCTGTACTCGCTGACCATGCGGTGAATGCGCTTGGTGCAGGACCCGCATCCGGGCTTGAAGCCGCAGGCCGCCTTGACCTGCTTGGCGGAGGCGCAGCCGCTCGCCATGCAGCCGTTGACGTCGTCCTCCGTGATGGCGTTGCAGATGCAGACGTACATCGGCAGGCGGACCTTCCATGCGGCTCGTGTCCCGGACAAATGCCCACCAGGGGTTCTTAGGTGACCCTCATTAAGGTAAGGCTCCCCTAAGGTAGCTCAGAGATGTCCGTTCTGACCAGAGGGCTCCTAATCGGTGTGATCCACCCCTCAGCGGGAAGGGCTTCCACCGCGTGCGCGCCCCCGCGTGCCGCAGTGACGAGAGGGCGACACATTGGCTCAGGTCTGGCCGGGCGACGCCTACCCCCTCGGTGCCCGGTTCGACGGCGCTGGGACGAACTTCGCCGTCTTCTCCGAGGCCGCCGAGCACGTCGAGCTGTGCCTGTTCGACGGCCCGGCGGGCGAGGGCGCCGAGACCCGGATCCCGCTCCCCGAGGTGGACGCCTTCGTCTGGCACGGCTACCTGCCGGGGATCATGCCGGGGCACCGCTACGGCTACCGGGTGCACGGGCCCTACGACCCGCGCCGGGGCCAGCGCTGCAACCCGGCGAAGCTGCTGCTCGACCCGTACGCGCAGGCCGTCGAAGGCTCCATGGACTGGGACGAGTCCTGCTTCGGCTACCGGTTCGGCGACCCGTGGTCGCGCAACGACGCCGACTCGGCGGCCCACACGATGCGGTCGGTGGTGGTCAGCCCCTACTTCGACTGGGGGGACGACCGTCCGCCGCGCATCCCGTACCACGAGACGGTGATCTACGAGGCGCACGTCCGGGGCCTCACCGCGCGGCATCCGGACGTCCCGCGCGCGCTGCGCGGCACGTACGCGGGCCTCGGCCACCCGGTGGTCATCGATCATCTCCGCTCGCTCGGGGTGACGGCGGTGGAGCTGATGCCCGTCCACCAGTTCGTCCAGGACGACATCCTGGAGCGGCGCGGCCTGCGCAACTACTGGGGCTACAACAGCATCGGGTTCTTCGCGCCGCACAACGAGTACGCCTCGTCCGGGCAGCGGGGCGAGCAGGTGTTCGAGTTCAAGGCGATGGTGAAGGCGCTGCACGAGGCGGGGATCGAGGTGATCCTGGACGTCGTCTACAACCACACCGCCGAAGGCGATCATCGCGGGCCGACCCTGTCGTTCCGGGGCATCGACAACGCCTCCTACTACCGGCTCGCCGACGACGACCCCCGCTACTACACGGACACGACGGGCACCGGGAACAGCCTGCTGATGCGCGGGCCGCACGTCCTGCAAATGATCATGGATTCGCTGCGGTACTGGGTGACCGAGATGCACGTGGACGGGTTCCGCTTCGACCTGGCCGCGACGCTCGCCCGCGAGCTGCACGAGGTGGACCGGCTGTCGGCGTTCTTCGACCTCGTCCAGCAGGATCCGGTGGTGTCGCAGGTGAAGCTGATCGCCGAGCCGTGGGACGTGGGCGAGGGCGGCTACCAGGTCGGCAACTTCCCGCCCCTGTGGACGGAGTGGAACGGCAAGTACCGCGACACGATGCGCGACTACTGGCGCGGGGAGCCGGGCGCCATGCCCGAGTTCGCGTCGCGGCTGACCGGGTCGTCCGACCTGTACGCCGACGACGGGCGGCGGCCGATCGCCTCGATCAACTTCGTGACCTGCCACGACGGGTTCACGCTGCACGACCTCGTCTCCTACGACCACAAGCACAACGACGCCAACGGCGAGGGCGGCCGGGACGGCACCGACGACAACCGCTCCTGGAACTGCGGCCACGAGGGCCCGACCGACGATCCCGCCATCCTCGAACTGCGCGAGCGGCAGAAACGCAATCTGCTGACGACGCTGTTCCTTTCGCAGGGCGTCCCGATGCTGCTGCACGGCGACGAGATCGGCCGCACGCAACGCGGGAACAACAACGGCTACTGCCAGGACAACGAATTGTCCTGGGTCGACTGGACGGGCCTGGACGACGGCGATTTCCCCGGCGAGCGCGGGGCGCTGCTCGACTTCGTCCGGCGGCTGTCCCGGCTGCGGACCAGGCATCCGGTGTTCCGGCGCAGGCGCTTCTTCCTCGGCGACCAGCGGCCGAAGAAGGGCCGCGCGAACGGCCGTCCGGAGGAGCTTCCCGACCTCGTCTGGTTCACCCCCGGCGGCACGGAAATGGCCGGAACCGACTGGACGGCCGGATTCAACAAGGCCCTGTGCGTCTTCCTGAACGGCGACGCGATAGGCGAACCCGACCGGCGCGGCAGGCAGGTCACCGACGACTCGTTCCTGCTCCTGTTCAACGCGGACGACGGCGACCTCGCGTTCACGCTCCCGCCCGCCTCCTACGGAGGGACGTGGACGCCCGTCCTCGACACCGTCGACCCGCTGCCCGGCCCGGACGAGCCGTCCACCGTGAAGGCCCGCGAGACCGTCGCGGTCGCCGGCCGGTCGATCCAGGTCCTGCGCCGGGGCTGAGCCGTGACCTCCGCCTTCACCCATGCCGCGCACGACCCGCCCGACCCGCACGACCCGCACGACACGTACGCCGAACCCGCTCCCGACGAACAGCTCCCCGGCGAACCCCCTGGTGAGGAGACCGTGTCCGAGGATCACCTGGACGAAGAGCACCTGACCGCCAAGAGCAGAACCGGCAGGCATGGAGGCGTCCCCGCGGAGGAGGAGGCGGCGCCGCCGTCCGGCACCTACCGGCTCCAGTTGCGCGGCACGCCGGAGGGCCGCTTCGGCTTCGCCGAGGCCGCCGCGCTCGCCCCCTATCTCGCGTCCCTCGGCGTGTCGCACGTCTACCTGTCGCCGATCCTGCAGGCCGCGCCGGGCTCCACGCACGGCTACGACGTGATCGACCACTCCCGGCTCTCGGAGGAGCTCGGCGGGTCGGAGGCGTTCGGCGCGATGGCCGCCCGGTTCCGCGCGCACGGGTTGAGGCTGCTGGTGGACGTCGTCCCGAACCACATGGCGATCCCGTCGCCGCCCGACCTGAACCTGCCGTTCGCCGCCGTCCTCGCGGACGGGCCGTCCTCGCCGTTCGCGAAGTGGTTCGACGTGGACTGGGCGGCCGGAGGCGGACGGATCGTCCCGCCCGGCGAGGGCGAGCCCAACTACCGCCGCTTCTTCGACATCTCCGGCCTGATCGGGCTCCGCCAGGAGGACCCGGAGGTCTTCGAGCGGACCCACGCCCTCCTGCTGAACCTGGTCGAGGAGGGTCACGTGGACGGCCTGCGCGTCGACCACCCGGACGGCCTCGCCGACCCGCGCGGCTACCTGCGGCGGCTCTCGGAGAAGGCGCCGGGCGCGTGGCTGCTGGTCGAGAAGATCACGGCGGGGGAGGAGCGGCTGCCGCCCGACTGGCCGTGCGCGGGCACCACCGGCTACGACGCGCTCGGCATGGTCGGCGGGCTGTTCGTCGACCCGGCCGGGGAGAAGCCGCTCACCGACTACTACGTCGCGCTGACGGGCGGCCCGCACGACTTCGCGGACGTGGAGTACGAATCGCGCGGGTACGTCGCGACGCATGGGTTGAAGCCGGAGATCGAGCGGCTCCAGCGCGTCCTCCAGCGTGTGGTGGGTGAACGCCGTCCCGGTCTGGAGCGGGCCTTGGTCGAGCTGCTCGTCGCCATGCCCGTGTACCGCGCGTACGTCGTCCCTGGGCAGGACCCGTCGCAATCGGCCATCGACGTCCTGAACGAGGCGGCGGGCCGTGCCCGCGCGCATCTGCCAGAGGAAATGCACGCGGATCTCGAATTCGTCGTGGATCTGGCCCTCGGACGTGGCGAGCGCACCGACGCCGAGTTCATCGTCCGGTTCCAGCAGACGTCCGCGCCCCTGGCGGCCAAGGGCGTAGAGGACACGGCGTTCTACCGGTGGAACCGCATGGCCGCGCTGAACGAGGTGGGCGGCGACCCGGAGCGCTTCTCGGTGAGCCCCGAGGATTTCCACGCGTTCTGCATAAGGACGGCGAGGGACTGGCCGTCCACGATGACGACGCTGTCCACGCACGACACCAAACGTGAAGAGGACGTACGGGCGTGGCTGTCCGTCCTGTCGGAACTCCCCCTCGAATGGACTGAGGCCGTCGAACGGTGGCGGAACTGGGGTCCCGGCCCGTCTCCTCTGGAGCCGGACCTCGAATACCTGCTCTGGCAGACGCTCGTCGGAGCCTGGCCCCTCACCATCGGACGCCTGGAGGAATTCCTCACCAAGGCGATGCGCGAGGCCAAGACCCGCACGTCGTGGACCGACCACGACCCCGAGTACGAGCGGGCCGTCCTCGAATACGCGCGGGGCGTCCTGGCCGACCCCGACCTCATCACCGACATGACCTCGTTCGTGCGCAGGCTCGCCCCTTACGCGCGGTACAACACGCTGGGGCAGAAGCTCGTCCAACTGGCGATGCCGGGCGTCCCGGACGTCTACCAGGGCTGCGAGCTGACCGGGCTCGCGCTGGTCGACCCCGACAACCGGCGACCGGTCGACTACGGGCGGCGCCGCGAGCACCTCCTGCGGCTCGACACCGGACGCCTGCCGAAGGAGGTCGACGACGAGAAGCTCCTCGTCACGTCGCGGACGCTGCGGCTGCGCCGGGCCCATCCCGAATGGTTCGGGCCCGGTTCCCGGCACGAGCCGATCACGTCGCGCGGCCCCGCCGCCGAGCACGTCGTCGGGTTCGCCCGCGGCGAGGCCGTCGCGCTGGCGACGCGTCTGCCGGTCGGCCTGGAACGCAAGGGCGGCTGGTCCGGGACGAGGGTCGACGTCGCCCACCAGGGCTGGCGGGACGTCCTGACCGGCTGCACCCACATGGGCCCGATCCTGGACGCGGGGAAGCTGTTCGAGACGCTGCCCGTGGCGCTGCTCGTCCCCCGGGAGATCGATCGGTGAGCGAACGGTTCGAGGTGTGGGCGCCGTCGGCTGGGCGAGTGGAGGTCGAGGCAGACGGCGTCCGGCATTCCATGGACGCATCGCCGTCCGGCTGGTGGAGAGCGGATGTCACGGACGCCTCGCATGGCACCGACTACGGGTTCGTCTTGGACGACGCGGACGAAGTACTGCCCGACCCCCGCTCGCCATGGCAGCCGCACGGCGTCCACGGGTTGAGCCGCGTCTACGACCACGACCGGTTCGCCTGGACGGACCAGCACTGGCACGGACGTCCCCTCCCCGGAAGCGTCCTCTACGAGATGCACGTGGGCACGTTCACTCCGGAGGGGACGTTCGACGCGGCCACCGAACGGCTCGACCATCTCGTCGCGCTCGGCATAGACGCGGTGGAGATCCTGCCCGTCGCGTCCTTTCCCGGAAATCACGGGTGGGGATATGACGGCGTTCACCTGTGGGCGCCGCACGAGCCGTACGGCGGCCCGGACGCGCTGAAACGCTTCGTCGACGCCGCCCACGCGCGCGGGCTCGCGGTGATCCTCGACGTCGTCTACAACCACCTCGGCCCGGACGGAAACCGCCTCGCCGGTTATGGGCCCTATTTCACCAGCACGCACCCGACACCATGGGGCGACGCGGTCAACTTCGACCAGGAAGGCTCGGAGGAAGTGCGCGCGTTCGTCGTGCGGAACGCGCTGATGTGGCTGCGCGACTACCACTTCGACGGGCTGCGGCTCGACGCCGTCCACGCCATCACCGACCTCGGAGCGGTGCACGTCCTCGAAGAACTCGCGGGCGCGGTCGCGGGCCTTTCGGCGCATCTCGGACGCGAACTGTTCCTCATCGCCGAATCCGATCTGAACGACCCGCGCCTTGTGACGTCCAGGGAGGCGGGCGGATACGGCCTGGACGCGCAATGGAGCGACGACTTCCACCACGCCCTGCACGCCGCGCTCACCGGTGAGAGGCAGGGCTACTACTGCGATTTCGGCGCCTTGGACACCCTCAAAAAGGCGCTCACGAACGTCTTCGTCCACGACGGAACCTGGTCGACTTACCGGGGACGCCGCCACGGGCGCCCGGTGGACGTCCTGAAAACGCCCGCGCACCGGTTCGTCGGCTTCCTCCAGAACCACGACCAGATCGGCAACCGGGCGACCGGCGACCGGATCGGCGCCGTCCTGGCAGCCGCGGACGCGGACGAGGACATGCCGCCCGGCCTGCTCAAGGTCGGCGCGGCGCTGCTCCTGCTCGCGCCTTTCACGCCCATGCTCTTCATGGGCGAGGAATGGGGCGCGTCCACCCCGTGGTGCTATTTCACCGACCATCAGGACCCCGAACTGGGACGCGCCGTCAGCGAGGGGCGCCGCCGCGAGTTCGCGGGGCACGGCTGGACGGGCGACGTCCCCGATCCACAGGCTGTGGATACTTTCCGGCGGTCCGTCCTCGACTGGACCGAGCCCGACCGGCCGCACCACAGGGACCTGCTGGAATGGCACCGGGCGCTGATCGCGCTTCGCCGCTCCCGCCCCGAGCTGAACGACCCGCGCCTCACGGAGACGACCGTCGAGACCGGCGAGGACGGGGCCCGCTGGCTGATCATGCAACGCGGTCCGATCCGCGTCGTGGCGAACGTCGGAGACGTCCCCGTCGCGCTCCCGGCGTCCGCTCCCGGAGCGCCGCCGCCCCGCCTCCTGCTCGCCTCGGACCCGGCAATCCGCCTGGACAAGGACATGATCGGCGATTCCGGAATCGCCGAGGTCGAACTTCCGGGCGCGTCCGCGGCCGTCGTCGGCTGATCCCCGGCTGATCGTCGGCTGACCGGCCCCGACGCCCCCCAGGCGGGATGCGGACTGCATCCCGGTTCCGCCTGAAAAGCGGTGTTCGAGGATGTACTACGAGTGGCAAACCGCAGGTCAAGAGCGCGGCGGCAGCCGGGCAATGTTCAAGAATGGTCATACGATCGGTTCATGACCTCAGTACTGCTCGCCGAGGACGACACGTCCATCTCCGAGCCTCTCGCCCGCGCGCTGCGGCGCGAGGGGTACACCGTCGAAGTCAGCCCGGACGGCCCGCAGGCGCTGGAGCGGGCGCTCGGCGGCGGGGTGGACCTGATCGTCCTGGACCTCGGCCTACCCGAGCTGGACGGCCTTGAGGTGGCCCGCCGGGTGCGGGCCGAGGGGCACGGCGTGCCCATCCTGATCCTGACCGCGCGTGCCGACGAGGTCGACACCGTCGTCGGGCTGGACGCGGGCGCCGACGACTACGTGACCAAGCCGTTCCGGCTGGCCGAGCTGCTGGCCCGGGTCCGGGCGCTGCTGCGCCGCGGCAGCACCGAGACCCCGATCGTCCAGGGGGTCCGGATCGACGCCGAGTCGCGCCGCGCCTGGATGGGCGACCAGGAGCTTCAACTCACGACGAAGGAGTTCGACCTGCTGCGGGTGCTCGTCCGCGACGCGGGCAAGGTCGTCACCCGCGAACAGATCATGCGCGAGGTGTGGGACACCAACTGGTGGGGTTCCACGAAGACGCTCGACATGCACATTTCCTGGCTGCGCCGCAAGCTCGGCGACGACGCCGGCAGCCCCCGCTACATCACGACGGTGCGGGGCGTCGGCTTCCGGTTCGAGCGCGGCGACTAGGGCACGCCCTACCGGCCGCCACGGTCGCGCGGGTCGTCCCGGCGCCTTCCCGAGAGGCGCCGGGTCCCTGCCGCGCGGTCCGTGGCCCCACCCCTGAAGGAGCCCTGATGAGGCGCCGACTCCTCCTGTCGACGCTCGCGGTGGCGGTGGTCGCGATCCTGTCGCTCGGCATACCCCTCACCTACTTCGCCCACAGACTCTCCTACGAGAAGGAGAGCCGGTCGCTCGACCGGGAGGCGTCGTCCATCGCCGTCGGCGTCGGCTTCAGCCTGGAGTCGAACCGTCCCGTCACCGGCGCGATGATCGCGCGGGAGTACCCGGGGCGGCACGTGTCGATCGTCATGCCGGACGGCCGGACGCTCACCGCCGGGCCGCCGCGCCGCGGGCCCGTGCTGTCCGCGGACCGGTCGAACGGCGCGGTGCGCGTGCGGGTGTCCCGGCCGGAGGCGGAGATCCGCGACGACGCGATGCGGCGGATGCTGTTCATCGGCAGCCTCGCCCTGCTCGGCGTCGCGCTGACCGTCGGCCTCGCGATGGTGCAGGCCCGCAAGCTGACCGTCCCGCTCGTCGACCTCGCCGAGACCGCCGACCGGCTCGGCAGCGGCAACGCCAGGCCGCGCCGCCGCCGCTACGGCATCCCCGAGGTCGACCGGGTCGCCGAGGTGCTGGACCGCAGCGCCGTCCGGATCGCCGACTTACTCGCCGCGAGCCGCGAGTTCGCCTCCGACGCGAGCCACCAGCTCCGCACGCCGCTGACCGCGCTGTCCATGCGGCTGGAAGAGATGATCGACGCCGCCGACTACCCGGACGTCGTCCGGGAGGAGGGCGCGGCGGCCGTCGCGCAGGCCGAGCGGCTCGTCGCGGTCGTCGAGCAGCTGCTCGCCCGCGCCCGGCACGACCGGACCGGCGCCGCCGTCGCCTCGCCCATCGACGAGATCATCGCCCAGCAGGTGGAGGAGTGGCGGCCCATCTTCCGGCGGGACGGCCGGGACGTGCGGATCGTCGGCGAGCAGGGCCTCGTCGGCATGACCAACCCCGAGGGCCTCTCCCAGATCGTCGCGACGCTGCTCGACAACTCGCTGATGCACGGCGCGGGCACCGTGACCATCCACACCAAGCCGGGCGTCAGCTCGGTGGTCGTCGAGGTCGGCGACGAGGGCGCCGGGATCCCGCCCGAGCTGGAGCCGCGGATCTTCGAGCGCAGCGTCAGCGGCGGCCGGGGCACCGGCCTCGGGCTCTACCTGGCCCGCTCGCTCGCGATGGTGGACGGCGGGCGGCTGGAGCTGATCCAGTCGCGTCCGGCCGTGTTCGGGGTGTTCCTGCGCCAGACCGAGCAGGCCCGGCTGGCGGAGGAGCGCGTCGTCATGGGCCCCGCGTGAGACGAGAGCGCGGGGCTCAGCGGCGGGTGAACTGGGCGTAGTCCTCGGCGTGGCGCGCGTCGAGCGGGTGGCCCAGCCGGTGCGGCGGGCCCTGCTGTCCGGTCGGCTGCCCGTTCGGCTGCTGCCCGTTCGCGCGGTGCGCGCCGCCGGGCGCGGCCGGGGCCTCCGGCAGCCCGGACGCCGGGTCGACCTGCGGCGCGCTCGCCGGCAGGAACACCCACTTCTTGTACGACCAGAAGCGGAACAGCGTGGCGAAGCCCGTCCCGATGATCAGCGCGGCGTTGTAGTAGACCGCGCCGCCCAGCCCGAGGACGTAGTGCGAGAACCCGATGAACAGCTCGGTGATGACCAGCCCGACGCCGTTCAGCGCGAAGAACAGGACGTACTCGCGGCCGAGGCCGGTGCGGTCGCGGTGCCGGAACGTCCAGTACCGGTTCGCCAGGTAGGCGAACGTCGTGGCGACCACGGTGGCGATGCCGTTGGACGTCAGCGGGCCCATCCCCAGGCCGGTGTGCAGGCCGTTGCCGATCCCGAAGGTGATGACGAACGCGATCGCGCCCACGCTGCCGAACTTGGCCAGCTCCCGCACGAGGTGCGCGAACTGCCGATGGATCTTGGCGACCAGGCTCACGAAGGGGAACCGTCCTTCCGGACTTCGTCTCTGCGCCGCGGCGGACAGGCCGCGGCGCCTGCGGAGGCATCACGAGGATAGACGCCCGCGCCCGCCGGGACGTCGGAACATGAACGTTTCACGTCGTCCGTGCGTTCCTTGCCCATTGTCGCGATCCCCACACACCAGGTTCGACGCGGGGTCCGGCGGGTTCGTTCACGCCGGTCGGCCGATACCCTGCACACGTGACGTATCCGGCTGACACACCCGTCGTGGGCATGGCGGGCGGGGGCCAGCTCGCCCGGATGACCCAGCAGGCGGCGATCGCCCTCGGCGTGTCGCTCCGCGTCCTCGCGGGCGCGGCGGACGACTCGGCCGCCAAGGTCGTCTCCGACGTCCGGGTGGGCGACGACCGCTCCCTCGACGACCTGCTGTCCTTCGCCAAGGGCTGCGACGTCGTGACGTTCGACCACGAGCACGTCCCGGGCCCGCACATCCGGGAGCTCGAGGCGTCGGGCGTGCCGTGCCGTCCGGGCGCCGCCGCCCTCGCCCACGCCCAGGACAAGCTGGTCATGCGCGAGCGGCTCAGCGGGATGGGCGTCCCGTGCCCGGCGTACGCGCACATCCCGGCCGGCGGCGCGCTGGACGTCCTCGAAGCGTTCGCCGCCGAGCACGGCTGGCCGGTGGTGCTGAAGGCGACGCGCGGCGGCTACGACGGCAAGGGCGTCTGGATCATCCGCGACTCCGGCGAGGCCGCCGACCTCGTGCCGCGGCTGCTGGCCGAGGGCGTCGACCTGATGGCGGAGCGGCACGTCCCGTTCCGGCGGGAGCTGGCCGCGCTCGTCGCCCGCTCCCCGTACGGGCAGGGCGCCGCGTACCCGATCGTGGAGACCGTCCAGGAGGGCGGGATTTGCACCGAGGTGATCGCGCCCGCGCCCGGCCTGTCCGGTGACCTCGCCGCCGAGGCGCAGCGGCTCGCGCTCGCCGTCGCCGAGGGGCTCGGCGTCACCGGGCTGCTCGCCGTCGAGCTGTTCGAGACCGACGCCGGGCTGCTCGTGAACGAGCTGGCGATGCGCCCGCACAACTCCGGCCACTGGACGATCGAGGGCGCCCGCACGTCGCAGTTCGAGCAGCACCTGCGCGCCGTCCTCGACCTGCCGCTCGGCTCCACCGAGCCCACCGCCCGCTACACGGTGATGGCGAACGTGCTCGGCGGCGACGACCCGGACGTCCACTCCCGCTACTTCCACGTGATGGCCCACGACCCGGGCGTCAAGGTGCACATGTACGGCAAGGAGTCGCGTCCCGGACGCAAGATCGGCCATGTGACGGTGCTCGGCGACGACCTCGCCGACCTGCGCGAGCGGGCCCGGCACGCGGCGGGCTACCTGCGCTGGGGCAAGGCGCTCGCGGAGCGGGAGGGACGGCGATGACGGGCGGCCCGAAGCCGCTGGTCGGCGTGGTCATGGGCAGCGACTCCGACTGGCCCGTGATGGAGGAGGCGGCCCGCGCGCTCGCGGAGTTCGACGTCCCCCACGAGGCCGACGTCGTGTCCGCGCACCGGATGCCGCACGACATGATCGCCTACGGCGAGGACGCCGCGGCCCGCGGGCTGCGCGTGATCATCGCGGGCGCGGGCGGCGCGGCGCACCTGCCGGGGATGCTGGCGTCGGTGACGCCGCTGCCGGTGATCGGCGTGCCCGTCCCGCTGAAGTACCTCGACGGGATGGACTCGCTGCTCTCGATCGTCCAGATGCCCGCCGGGGTCCCGGTCGCGACGGTCGCGGTCGGCGCGGCGCGAAACGCGGGGCTGCTGGCCGTCCGGATCCTCGCCGCGTCGGACGAGGGCCTGCGCGCCAGGATGAAGGATTTCCAGCGCGACCTCTACGGCCAGGCCAAGGCGAAGGGCGAGCGGCTCAGAGAACGGCTCTGAGAGCGCCTCTGAGCGCCGCCCTCCGCTGTTACCGGCGGAGGGCCCATTCGACAGCGGGGCAGCGGTTCATGACGACGTCGAGCCCGGCGTCCTTCGCGCGCTTCGCGGCCGCCTCGTCGATCACCTGGAGAGGCAGCCAGACGGCCTTCGCGCTTACCGCGATCGCTTCGTCCACGACCTCCCCGGCGTGCTCGGCGCGGCGGTAGACGCCCACGACGTCGATCTCGGACGCGTCCGGAACGTCGGCGAGGGAGGCGTAGCCCTTCTCCCCGAGCACGTCCGCCGCCTTCGGATGGACGGGGATGATCCGCTTCCCGCGCTTCTGCAGCAGCCCGGCCTGGGTGTACACCTCGCGGTCGGGGTTGTCGCCGAGGCCGACGAACGCCCACGTCCTGGACTCGTGCAGCAGCCGCCGGATCACGGCGAGTTCGGCGTAGGGGTCGGCGGACGGGTCGGCCGGAGGGGTGGCGAGAGAATCCGTCATGTCCGCGTCAACAGCGCCCGCCGTCCGTTTAGTTCCGTTTTCAAGGACGTCCGAGGGCCCGGTAGTTCCAGCCCGCCGCCCGCCACCGCTCCGGGTCGAGGGCGTTGCGGCCGTCCACGATGTTGCGCTCCGCGACCGCCTCGGCCAGCGCGGTCGGCTCCATGTCGCGGAACTCGGCCCACTCGGTCAGCAGCAGGACGACGTGCGCGTCGCGGGCGGCCGACAGCGCCGACTCGCCGTACTCCAGGGACGGCTGCGCGACCCGCGCGTTCGCCATCGCCTGCGGGTCGTACACCGTCACCCTGGCGCCCTGCGCGCGGATGGACGCGGCGACGTCCAGCGCGGGCGAGTCGCGGACGTCGTCGGAGTTCGGCTTGAACGCGGCGCCGAGGACGCCGACCGTCCGTCCGGCGAACGAGCCGCCGAGCAGCTCGCGGGCGAGGTCCACCATCCGGATCCGGCGCCGGATGTTGATCTCGTCGACCTCGCGCAGGAAGGTGAGCGCCTGGTCGGCGCCGAGCTCGCCCGCGCGGGCCATGAACGCGCGGATGTCCTTCGGCAGGCAGCCGCCGCCGAAGCCGAGCCCCGGGCCGAGGAACTTGCCGCCGATCCGGTCGTCGTGCGACAGCGCCTCGGAGAGCTTCGTCACGTCGGCGTGCGCGGCCTCGCACACCTCCGCCATCGCGTTGATGAACGAGATCTTGGTGGCGAGGAACGCGTTGGCCGACACCTTGACCAGCTCGGCGGTCGGGTAGTCGGTGGTGATGAACGGGGTGCCCGCGCCGATCATCGTCCGGTACACCTCGCGCAGCGCCTTCTCGGCGTGCTCGGCCGCGCCCTGCTCGGCGGGCAGCCCGGCGACGATCCGGTCCGGTTGCAGGGTGTCCTGGACGGCGAACCCCTCGCGCAGGAACTCGGGGTTCCAGGCGAGGACGGCGTCGCCGCCCGCGGGCGCGGTGTCCGCCAGGATCTCGGCGAGCCGGGCGGCCGTCCCGACCGGCACCGTGGACTTGCCGACGATCAGGCAGGGCCGGTCGAGCAGCGGCGCGAGGGTGGTGACGGCGGCGTCCACGTAGCGGAGGTCGGCCGCGTACTCCCCGGCCTTCTGCGGCGTCCCGACGCACAGGAAGTGGACGTCGCCGAACTCCGCCGCCTCCTCGTAGGACGTGGTGAAGCGCAGCCGCCCGCTCTCCAGCCCGCGGCGGAGCACCGGCTCCAGGCCGGGCTCGTAGAACGGCAGGTCGCCCGCCGCGAGCCGGGCGATGCGCGGCTCGTCCACGTCCAGGCCGAGCACCTCGAAGCCCAGGTCGGCCATGCAGGCCGCGTGCGTGGTCCCGAGGTACCCGGTTCCGATGACCGTCAGCCGGTAGGACACGGCCCGCTCCTTTCGATTCGCTGTCGCCGACTCGCGGCCTCAATTGTCACGTGCCCGCCACCGGGCGGCGTCCGCGCCGTCCACGCATGTCTACTCGCCGGTAGCATCGGCGCCATGACATCTGATTTTCCCGCGTACGCGCCGTCGGAGGAGCATGAGCTGCTGCGGGGGACGGTGCGTGAGCTGGCCGATGCCAAGATCGCTCCTTTCGCGGCGGTGGTGGATGAGGAGTCGCGGTTTCCGGTCGAGGCGCTGGAGGCGCTGGTGGCGGCCGGGTTGCATGCGGTGCACGTGCCCGAAGCCTACGGCGGTGCGGGTGCGGACGCGCTGGCCACGGTTATCGTGATCGAGGAGGTGGCGCGGGCGTGTGCGGCCTCGTCGCTGATCCCGGCGGTGAACAAGCTGGGCACGGTGCCGATCCTGCTGGCGGGGTCGCAGGAGTTGAAGGAGCGGTATCTGGGGCCGG
>NZ_VSRQ01000013.1:0-177961 GCF_008121305.1 Actinomadura decatromicini
CGCGGCAACTCACTTATCACGCGGCGATCAAGTCCGAGCGGGCCATGGACGGGGAGAGGGTCCGCGACCTGACGTTGGTGTCGTCGGCGTGCAAGGCGTTGGCGTCGGATGTGGCGATGGATGTCACCACCGATGCGGTGCAGTTGCTGGGCGGGTATGGGTATACGCGGGAGTTCCCGGTGGAGCGGATGATGCGCGACGCCAAGATCACCCAGATCTATGAGGGGACCAACCAGATCCAGCGCATGGTCATCGCCCGCCAACTCCTCAAATAACCGGAAGCCGAACCTCGAACAGCGCGCCGCCCTCCGGGGCGTCGCCGACGGTGAGCTCCCCGCCGTGCGCGACGACCAGGTCCCGGGCGATGGCGAGGCCGAGCCCCGCGCCGCCCTCGTCCCGGCTGCGCGCGTCGTCCAGCCGGACGAACCGCTCGAAGATCCGCGCGCGGTCGGCGGGCGGCACGCCGGGCCCGTCATCGGCGACGCGCAGCACCGCCGTCCCGCCCTCCGCGCGCAGCGACAGCCGGACGGCCGCGTCCGCGTGCCGCTCGGCGTTGTCCAGCAGGTTGCCGACGACCCGGGACAGCCGTCCAGACACCCCCGTGACCTGCGGGTCGCCCTCGATCGACGCCCGGACGGGGATCCGGTTGCCGGGCGCACGCCGGTCCAGCTCGTCCCGGACGAGGGGGCCGAGCGCGACGGGCCGCTCCGGCGGACGGTCGCCCGCGTCGATGCGGGCGAGCAGCAGCAGGTCGGCGGCGAGGTGCTGGAGCCGGACGACGTCCGCGATCAGGCCCGGTACGTCCAGCAGCTCCGGATGCGCAGCCGCGACCTCCAGTTGCGTGCGCAGCGACGCGATCGGGCTGCGCAGCTCGTGCGAGGCGTCCGCGACGAACCCGCGCTGGCGCGCCACCGAGTCCTCCAGCGCGGCGAGGGTCTCGTTCGTGGTGGCGGCGAGCCCGGCGATCTCGTCCCGCGCGTCCGGGACGGGCACCCGCCGCGCCAGGTCGCCCGCCGCCGTGATCTCCGCCAGCTCCGCCCTGACCGCCTCCACCGGACGCAGCGCCCGCCGCGTGACCAGCCACGTCACGCCCGCGACGACGGCGAGCAGCAGCGGCAGGCCCGCGAGCATCGCCCGGGCGACGGTGCCGACCGCGTCCCGCGCGGCGGCGAGGTCGGCGCCCGCGTAGACGGTGACGGTCTCGTCCCGCGGCGTCGTCACCTGGACCGCCGCGAACCGGTAGTCGGCCGTGCGGCCGTCGACGGTCGCGCTGCCGGTGGTGAGGTGCGGATCGTCGTCGGACACCTCACCGCGTCCCGGATCGTCGCCGCCGTGCCTGCCGCGCCGTCCGCCGTCGTCCCCCGGCTCGCCCGACGGACCGGGGCGGACGTTCGGCGACCCCGTGCCCGTGATCTTCCGCAGGTCGTCGCTGGCCGCCAGGACCCGGCCGCGCTCGTCCACGACCTGGACGGGGTGCTCCTCGCCGTCCGGCAGGTCGAGGCCCCCGAACGACGCGCCGGTGGCGAGCTGCGACGCGATCTCCCGCGCGGTCACCTCCGCCTGCAGATCGGTCTGCCCGCCGAGGTTCGCGCGCAGCAGCAGCACGACCGCGAGCCCGGCCGCGACCAGCGCGCCCGCGACGACGGCGGTCGCGCCGAGCGTCGTCCGCGCCCGAACCGACGACGGCAACCGCGCCATGTCAGGCGCCCCCGTCCCTGGCCAGCCGGTACCCGGCCCCGCGCACCGTCATGATCGACTTGCGCCCGAACGGGACGTCCAGCTTGCGGCGCAGCGCGCTCACGTACACCTCGACGATGTTCGGGTCGCCGCCGTAGGCGAGGTCCCAGACCGCCTCCATGATCTGCGCCTTGGACACGACCTGGCCCGCGTTCGCCGCCAGGTGCTCCAGCACGGCGAACTCTTTGGCGGTCAGCTCCACCTCGGCGTTCCCGCGGAAGACGCGCCGCGCCGCCGGGTCGACGGTCAGGTCGCCGAGCACGATCGACGGGGCCGCGCCGCGCGTCCGGCGGCGCAGCAGCGCCCGGATCCGGGCGACGAGCACCACGTACGAGAACGGCTTGGTCAGGTAGTCGTCGGCGCCCGTGTCGAGGCCCTCGGCCTCGTCGTACTCGCCGTCCTTCGCGGTCAGCATCAGGATCGGCGTCTCGTCGCCCGCCGCGCGCAGCGCCCCGCACACCCGGTACCCGTTCATGCCGGGCAGCATGATGTCGAGGACGATCAGGTCGAACTCCCCGCCGAGCGCCCGGTCCAGCCCCCGCGCGCCGTCGTGGACGGTCTCGACCACGAACCCCTCGGCGGCGAGCCCGCGGGCGAGGGACGTGGCCAGGCGTTTCTCGTCCTCGACGATCAGCAGGCGCATGCTCTCAGCGTGCCAAATCCTCCCTGAAGAAGGCTTCAGGTTGCTTCAGCGGGGCCACAGGAAGCCGCGCCACCTTCGGAAGCGCGGCGGCGGACGGTCCGCCGCCGCGACACAGGGAGGTTCGATGAAGACCGACGCACGGCGCCTGGCCACGGGACGCGGGCTGCTGGTGACGGTGGTCGCCGCGGGCGTCCTCGCGGGCGGGGGAGCGGCCACCGCCTTCGCCGCGACCCACGACGGATCCCCGCCCGCGTCCCCGTCCGAGCGGGCCGACAGCCCGCCGCCCGCGACGGCGGTCACCGCGTCCCAGGCGGTGGACGCGGCGCTGAAGGCCGTCCCCGGCAAGGTCGGGGAGATCGAGCTGGACGACGAGGACGGCAAGCCCGTCTGGGAGGTCGACGTCCTCGCGGACGGCGGCGGATGGCGCGACGTGACCGTCGACTCCGGCACCGGCACGGTGCTGACGAACCGCGCCGACGACCACGGCGACGACCGAGGCGACGGTCGGGGCGACGGTCGGGGCGACGGTCGGGGCGGTCACAAGGACGACGACCAGGCCGAGGCCGCCGCGCTGCGCAAGGCGGCGGTCACCGCGTCGGGCGCCGCCGACGCCGCGCTCAAGGCCGTCCCGGGCCGCGTGACGTCCGCCGAGTTCGAGCAGGAGCACGGCAGGACGTACTGGGAGGTGGACGTCACCGGGAACGACGGCGCCGAGCACGAACTGCGCGTGGACGCCGCGTCCGCCAAGATCCTCAAGTCCGAGACCGGCGACTGACCGACGCGCGCCGACGCGCGCCGACCGCGTTGACATGCAACCGTCCGGCTGCCTATGGTGAAAAGGCAGCCGGACGGTTGCATGTCAAGGGGACGACGCATGGACGAGGTCTTCAAGGCGCTGGCCGATCCCAGCCGCCGCCGCCTGCTGGACGGCCTGAACACCCGCAACGGGCAGACGCTCCGCGAGCTCTGCGCCGGGCTGGACATGACCCGGCAGTCGGTCA
This sequence comes from Actinomadura decatromicini, assembly GCF_008121305.1. NCBI lineage: Bacteria > Bacillati > Actinomycetota > Actinomycetes > Streptosporangiales > Thermomonosporaceae > Actinomadura > Actinomadura decatromicini. The sequence continues at coordinate 3,382 of NZ_VSRQ01000013.1, forward strand.
GCAAGCACCTCGCCGTCCTGGAGGCCGCGGGCCTCGTCACCACGTCCAGGCGGGGCCGGGAGAAGCTGCACCACCTCGACGCCGCCCCGATCAACGCGATCGCCGACCGCTGGATGAGCCGCTACGACCGCCAGCGGGCGAGCGCCCTCGCCGACCTGAAGACCGCACTGGAGGAGGAGCACGACGCCATGACCGACAGTGAGTTCGTCTACACGACCTATATCAAGACCACGCCGGAACGACTCTGGCAGGCGCTGACCGACCCGGCCTTCACCCGGCGTTACTGGGGCGTCGCCTTCGAGACCGACTGGAAGCCCGGCTCCACGATCACCTGGGTCGAGGACGGCGCCACCACCGCCGACCCGGAGCAGGTCGTCCTCGAAGCGGAGCCGGGACGCCGCCTGTCCTACACCTGGCACACGTTCACGCCGGAGTGGGCGAAGGCCGTCGGCGTGGACGAGGAGACCCGCGCCGCCCTCCTCGCCGAACCGCGCTCGAAGGTCACCTTCGAGATCGAGCCCGCCGGGGAGACCGTCAAGCTCACGGTCGTCCACGAAGGGGGAGAGACGCTGCTCGGCATGTCGCGGCATGGCTGGCCGCAACTCCTGTCCGGCCTGAAGACGCTCCTGGAGACCGGCGAGCCCCTGCCCGCCCCCACCACCGGCTGACCGTCACTCCCGCCGCGAGTTGACCAGGCGGCAGTCGAGGGGAGCGCTCGACGTCTCTGGGACGGGTCGGCGCTCCGCGCGGTTTACCTCGCGGTCACCCGGCCGTGCGTGGATCGGGACGCGGTCAGAGGAGCATGCCGCTGCCGCCCGACTCCTCCTCGCCGTCGGTGCTGGGCTCGGGTTCGAGGTACTCGTCGTCGGGCCACAGCTCGTCGGCGAGGAACGCGAGGTACTCCTCGTCGACGGGGTCGAGCTCGGCGGTCATCGACTCGGGATGGACGGCCGGCACGCCGCCCGGCGGTGGATCGTGCGACGGTCCGACGGGCATGGGGCGGAGCAGGTCCGGCATGCACAGACCGAACAGGGCGACCAGGGACACGAGGACCAGGACTGTGATCACGCCACACCGTCCTTTCGCGGTCGAGTTCCACATGATTCTTGCGTAAGTAGCGAAACAAGTGAACGCTACCGGGGGACTCCGCCGGATGGGAGCCCGATACGCGAATCGCCGGGCATACCAGACCCCCGAAGCCTCATGTGGACGCGCGTACGACACGGACCCGGCCAGGTTCGGCCAGGGCTTCCGGTGAGGCCCCTCTCCCAGGCTGGACGTGATCGTCCCGCGGGGGCGCCGCGACACGCGGGCAGGGGTGAGCTCCGGCGTCCGGATCAGGTGTTTCCGGGCACGCCGGGCAGGCCGGGCCGAGCCCGGCGAAATTGATCAGGTGGTCGTCGTGGAGGCTAGGCGGCGGTGCTCGGACGGTGCGGGGCGATGACCCGGCCGTCCGGCAGCAGCTCGCCCGTGTCCTCGAAGACGACGATGCCGTTGCAGAGCAGGCTCCAGCCCTGTTCCGGGTGGCTGGCGACGGTGCGCGCGGCCTCGCGGTCGAGGGCGTCGGGAGCCGGGCAGTGCGGCTGGTGGCAGCAGATCGAGTCGGGTTGAGCGGTCACAGGGTCCTCCACGTGTCCCCAGTGATTAAGGACATAGATGCAGCCTGCCGCTGCTCGTCCGAAATATGCAAGGGGATGAGGGATTCTTTACCGTACTTAACGTGTGAAGCCGGACAAGGTGGGGCAACTACCCGGTTTTCACCGCAAGAGACCCCCGTCAGGCTCGTCGCCGTGGTCCACGTCCAGGCCGACGACGGACGTGCAGCCCGTGCAGATCCACTCGGCGATGACCGCGTCCGAGCTGGTGGCGTGCGTGCGGTACGGGCGCTCGACCTGCCGCCGCCGCATCCCGTGCCCGCAGGACGGATGCAGCAGCCGGCCGCAGTTCGGGCACGGCCAGACGTCCTCGCGCCGGAGATTGCACTGGGGGCACTGCGGTGAGACATAACACCCGGGTGTCTCGGCGTGTTCCAGTTCCTCCGCCCATTCGTGCTCCAGGTCGAGGTACTCGTCGCCAGGCCAATGGTGGTCGGCCAGCCATGCGAGGTACTCCTCGTCACCCGGGCCGAGGACGGCCGTCAGGGACTCGGGGTGCCCTTCGTGCGGGCGTTCTTCGCGCAGGCCGCGCCGCGTTGTGGCCAGGAAGGTCAGCAGGCCGAGGAGCGCGGCCGCGGCCAGGCTGGTCGCCATGGGCATCGCGGCGTCCTTATACGATCTTGTGGCGGGAATGTCCGTTCACGAATTCGCTTCACAAAACGCTGCGAACGCTACAAGAAAGGGTCTTAACGGAAAAGTCGATCTATAAAGATTCTTTACAGGTCGGCTGACCGGCCGCGATGTCCGAAACCGGCGCCCACAGGGCCCGCTGCCTGCGACAACCGGGGTTCCGGGCGTCCAGGGACACCCGTCCCGGGCGGGCCGGGTTTCACTCTCCGCTGAATCCGGCTCGGCCCGCACGGCCGGGAACGGCCACCGTCCGGGGTCCGACGGCCACCGTCCGGGGAGGCGCCACCCCCGTCCGGACGCGGGCGAGGGCCCGGCTCCGCGCCTCGTCGCACGGTTCGTCCGGACGCGGTCGAGGTGCCTGGCTCCGTGCCTCACGCACGGTTCGTCCGGTCGCGGGGAGGCGCGCGGCTCCGCGTCTTTTCGGACGGCCCGGCCAAGACCGCTCGGGGTGTGGTTTTCCGCAGGTGCGGGGTGCGGCGCGTGGCCGGACGGTCCGGCGGCGCACTCCATGGTCGCGGGCCCGCCCGGTTCCTAGCGTCGAAGCATGATCGAAACGGTGTACGCGGCGTCCGGAGGCGAGCCCGCGGGCGGCGTCGCGGGCTGGGCGACCGACCTCATGGACAAGCTCGGCGCGCCCGGCGCGGGGCTCGCCATCGCGCTGGAGAACCTGTTCCCGCCGCTGCCGAGCGAGGTGATCCTCCCGCTCGCCGGGTTCACCGCCGCGCAGGGCCGGATGAGCCTCGCGGCGGCCCTGCTCTGGACGACCCTCGGCAGCCTCGCCGGAGCGCTCGCCCTCTACGGCGTCGGCGCGCTGATCGGCCGCGACCGCGTCCGGGCGCTGGTGGCGCGGCTGCCACTCGTCAAGCTCTCCGACCTCGACCGGACGGAGGCGTGGTTCGCGCGGCACGGCGCCAAGGCGGTGTTCCTCGGCCGCATGATCCCGATCTTCCGGAGCCTGGTCTCGGTCCCGGCGGGGGTGGAGCGGATGCGGATGACGACGTTCCTGCTCTACACCGGCCTCGGCAGCCTGCTGTGGAACACGGCGTTCGTCCTGGCCGGGTACGGGCTCGGCGACAACTGGCGGACGGTCGAGGAGTACGTCGGCGTGTACTCCAAGGCGGTCCTGGCGGTGGCCGCCGTCGCGGTCGCCGCGTTCGCCGCCGTGCGTATCGTGAAGGGACGGCGGACCGGAGAGCATCGGGCGGGGACACGAGAGATCGAACGTGATCGGATCTTCTGACGCCCGGAACACCCGCCGACGACGACCCGCGCGGACGGTCGCGCGGGTCGCGGCCGGCCTGCTGCTGGGCGCGGTGACGGCGGGCGCGGAGCTGGTCCTGCTGGCCGCCGCGGCGCTGCTGATGGCCTATTCGCTGGCCTTCTCGCGCGGCCGCCGGACCGTCCCGGGGGTCGTCGCCGACACCACCCGCGCCGCCGCCGAGCTGGAGCGCCGGCGCCTGCGGACGTTCCTCGACGAGCGCGGGCCGGCCGACTACGGGCCGCTGCGGGCGCTGGCGTACCTCGTCCTGCGGGTGCCGGTCGGGCTGCTCGGCGGCGTGATCCTCTTCCTGCTCGCCTACGGCGCCGCGATGGCGGCGGAGCTCGCCGCGAGCTGGTGGATCACCGGCGACTACATGGACGGCATCCCGCCGACCCCGTGGATCGTCGTCTACACGGCGGTGTTCGGGCTGGTGCTGCTGTTCCTGGCCGTCCAGGGCCTGGCCGGGGTCGCGGCCCTGGAGCGGACGGTGGCCCGCCGCTGCCTCGGCCCGAGCCCGCTGGAGGAGTACGAGCGCCGCATCGCGCGCCTCTCGGTGACCCGCGCGCAGGTCGTGGACGCGGTCGACGACGAGCGCCGCCGCATCGAGCGCGACCTGCACGACGGCGTCCAGCAGCGGCTGGTGGCGCTCGGCATGCTGATCGGCCGCGCCCGCCGCGCCGGGGACGCCGACCGCGCGTCCGACCTGCTGCGGCAGGCCCACGAGGAGTCGGCGCGCGCCCTGGAGGACCTGCGGGAGGTCGCCTGGCGCGTCTACCCGGCCGCGCTGGACGGCGAGGGCCTGCGCGCCGCGCTGGAGACGGTCGCCGAGCGGTCGCCGCTGCCCGTGGAGATCGGCTACGCCGTCCCAGAGCGCCCGCCGCGCGCGGTCGAGACCGCCGCGTACTTCGTCGTCTGCGAGGCGGTCACGAACGCCGCCAAGCACTCCGGGGCGAGCCGCGTGAATGTGGACGTCACCGGGTCGGCCACAATGATCGGCGTGCGCATCGAGGACGACGGTTCGGGCGGAGCCGACCCGGCGGGCGGCGGGCTCGCGGGCCTCGCCCGCAGGGTCGCCGCGCTGGACGGCGAGTTCGCCGTGTCCAGCCCGCCCGGCGGCCCGACCCTGATCACCGCGAACCTGCCGTGCGGGTGATGCCGCCATGCGGGTGATGCCGCCATGCGGGTGATGCTGGCCGAGGACTCGACGCTCCTCCGCGAGGGCCTCGTCCGGCTGCTCGCCGAGGAGGGCCACGAGGTCGCGGCGGCGGTCGGGGACGGCGACGCGCTCCTCGCGGCGGTGGACGCCGGTCCGCCGGACGTCGTGGTCGTGGACGTCCGGATGCCGCCGACGCACACCGACGAGGGCCTGCGCGCCGCGCTGGAGATCAGGCGGCGGTGGCCGGACGTGGGCGTGCTCGTCCTGTCCCAGTACGTGGAGAAGCGCTACGCCGCCGAGCTGATCACCGCGGACTCCGGCGGGGTCGGCTACCTGCTGAAGGACCGCGTCGCCCAGGTCGACGAGTTCCTCGACGCGCTCGACCGGGTCGGCGGGGGCGGCGCGGCGTTCGACCCGGAGGTGGTGCGGCGGCTGCTCGCCGCGCACGGCGCCCGGGACGACCCGCTCGCCCGGCTGACCCCGCGCGAGCGGGACGTCCTCGGCGCCATGGCGCAGGGCCACACCAACGCGTCGATCGCCGCGAGCCTGCACGTCTCGCAGAGCGCCGTGGAGAAGCACGTCAACCAGATCTTCGACAAGCTCGACCTGTCGCACGCCACCGGGTACAGCCGCCGCGTCCTCGCCGTCCTGCGCTATCTGGGCTCGGAACCGCCCGCCCGAGAATCGGACTAACAGCAATAAATCGGGTAGGGGTTTCGGACGATCCTCAATCGCGGAGGGAGGGGTCGTGGCGGACACCAACCGAGGCGTCGTGTACCAGCGGCCCGGCGAGGTCACGGTCGAGGACCTGGACTTCCCGAAGCTCGAACTGGCCGAGCAGAACGGCCGCAAGCTGGAACACGGCGTCATCCTCAAGGTACTGGCCACCAACATCTGCGGGTCCGACCAGCACATGGTGCGCGGCCGGACGACCGCGCCCGCCGGGCTCACGCTCGGCCACGAGATCACCGGCGAGGTGATCGAGACCGGCAGGGACGTCGAGTTCATCAAGAAGGGCGACCTCGTCAGCGTCCCGTTCAACATCGCCTGCGGACGCTGCCGCAACTGCAAGGAGCGCCACACCGGCGTGTGCGAGAACGTCAACCGGGACCGTCCGGGCGCCGCCTACGGGTACGTCGACATGGGCGGCTGGCACGGCGGGCAGGCGCGGTACGCGGTCGTCCCGTACGCCGACTTCAACCTGCTCAAGTTCCCCGCCGACCGGGACACGGTCATGGCGAAGCTCGAAGACCTGGCCATGCTCTCGGACATCTTCCCGACCGGCTACCACGGCGCCTACACGGCGGGCGTGACCACGGGCTCCACCGTGTACGTGGCGGGGGCGGGCCCGGTCGGGCTCGCCTGCGCCACCGCGTGCCACGTCCTCGGCGCCGCCGTCGTGATCGTCGGCGACATGAACGAGGGGCGCCTCGGGCAGGCGCGCGAGTTCGGCTGCGAGACGATCGACCTGTCGCGGCACGACGACGTGGCCGAGCAGATCGAGCAGATCCTCGGCGTCGGCGAGGTGGACGCGGCCGTCGACTGCGTCGGGTTCGAGGCGCGCGGCCACGGGCCGAAGGGGTCGGCGGGGGAGCAGCCCGCGACCGTCCTCAACACGCTGATGGACATCACCCGCGCCGCGGGCGGGCTCGGCATCCCCGGCCTGTACGTCACCGGCGACCCGGGCGCGGAGGACGAGAACGCGAAGGTCGGCCAGCTCGGCCTGCGGATCGGCCTCGGCTGGGCCAAGTCGCTGTACTTCGTCACGGGCCAGTGCCCGGTGATGAGCTACAACCGGCAGCTCATGATGTCGATCCTGTACGACAAGGTGCAGATCGCGCGGAACGTCAACGCGGCCGTCATCCCGCTCGACCAGGCGCCCGAGGGTTACGCCGAGTTCGACAAGGGCGCGGCGCGCAAGTACATCCTCGACCCGCACGGCGTGGTCGCCGCCGCTGCCTAACCGACGGCAGGCCGGCTCCGCTTCGTCCTGTGCGACGGGACGAAGCGCGAGCTAGCCGCGTCCGGCGCCGGGCCGTCGCGGACCGGCGATCATGATCGCCTCGGTCTCGGTGAAGTAGGCGGCCGCCGCCTCGCGGGCGCGGCCGGGGTCCCCGGCGCACACCGCCTCGATCAGCGGCGCGATCCGAGCGGCCGCGACGGCGGGGTCGGTGAACGCGTGCGCGAACCCGTCCCGGACGGCCAGGTAGGCGTTCAGCAGAGCGTTGATCATGAACCCGTAGACCCGGTTGCCGGTCGCGGCGGCGATCACCCGGTGGATCTCGCACTCGGCGAGCTGCGCGGTGGAGGCGTCCTCGGCGTCCCGCAGCACCGTCGCGAGGCGCCGCAGCCGGTCGCGGTGCTCGGCCGTGGCGTGCGCGGCGGCCTTCCCCGCGATGTGCGCGCCGATCTCCCTGCGGACCTCGAAGACCTCCCGCATCCAGGCGGGGCCGACCGTGCTGACCAGCATCGGCAGCAGCTCGGGGCCGCCGAGCCGCTCGTAGTCGCGGACCCGCGTCCCGACGCCGTGCCGCGTCTCCAGCAGCCCCGCCTGCGCCAGCCGGACGATCGCGTGCTTCAGCGACGTCCGCGTCACCGCGTACCCGGCCGCGAGCTCCCGCTCCGGCGGCAGGTACGAGCCGGGCGGGTAGCGGCCGCTCAGCACGTCGTCGCGGAGCCGGTCGACGAGGGCGTCCACGACGGTGTCGCGGGGGATGGGCGAGGGCGGCACAGTGCCTCCAGTGGTCCACTGGATCATCCACTGGACCATACCGCCTCCGCGAGATCCGTGGCAGGGTGGGACCCTGACCACAGGCTCGGGGAGCCTCCGGCCGAGTTCAAGAGGGGGACGCGCATGCTCGGCACGCTCGACTGGCGACCGGCGGGCGACCGTCCGGACCTGCTGGCCGGCCCGGTCGCGGCGGCGATCGCGGCGGTGCCGGACGCCGAGACCGCCGAGATCGACCCCGAGCTGGCCGACACGGCGGCGTTCTGCGAGCGGTACGACGTCCCGCTCGACGCCAGCGCCAACTGCGTGGTCGTCGCCGCCAAGCGCGGCGGCGAGGTCGGCTACGCGGCCTGCATGATCTTCGCCACCGGCCGCGCGGACGTGAACGGCGTCGTCCGCAAGCGCCTCGGCGCCCGCAAGGCGTCCTTCGCCCCGATGGCGGACGCGACGTCCCTCACCGGCATGGAGTACGGCGGCATCACCCCGGTCGGCCTCCCCGAGGGCTGGCCCATCTTGGTGGACGAGGCCGTCGCCGCCGCGTCCCGCGTCGTGATCGGCAGCGGCCTGCGCCGCTCGAAGCTCCTCGTCCCGGGCAAGGCCCTGACCGTCCTTCCCGGCGCGGAGGTCCTGGCCCTCGCGCTCTAACCGGATGCCCGGTGACCGGATCGGGTGACCCACGCGCTCAGGAGGGGACCGAGTCGACCGGGTACCGGGCGCCGCCCACGGCGCGGGCGCGGTCGAGCAGCGTCCGGTTCGCGGCCAGCATCGTCTCGACGGGCGCGCATCCGGGCGACGCCGCGCGCAGCACGCTGAACAGGACGGCCTCCCCGCCCGCCACTGGAGCGCGCCCGGACCGCAGCGCCTTGACCAGGACGACGCCGCTGAGCCCGAGGTCGTCCGCGGTCGTCTCCGCCATCGTCGCCCCGATCACCTCCGCCGCCCGTGGCACCGGCAGGAACACCATGCCGAGCGGATGCGGCCGCGCCCACTCGCCGAGCGCGATCAGCTCCTCCACGTCGGGACGCATCCGGTCGCAGAAGTCGAAGTACGCGAGCTCCTCGGCCTCGGCGGTGCCGGGCGGCGGCTCGCCGCCGTCCCCGTGCAGGACGGCCTTGACCTCGTAGGCCCACCCGACGTCCGTGGGCTTGATCTGGCCGGACACCTCCTCGGCCCGCGCCTCGCGCTGGACGCGCAGCACGTCCGCCGCGTCCCGGCACGGGACGGTGCAGGACAGCACCCGCTCCGGAGCCGGGACGAGCCGCAGCTCCACCGCCGTGATCACGCCGTGCCGCCCGAGCCCGCCGAGCACCGCGTCGAACACCTCGGGAAGGACGCCGGGGGAGCAGCGCACCGCCTGCCCGCCGACGACGGCGTCCAGCGCGCGGACGTTGTCGGCCTGCGTGCCGTACCGGTGGGACGTGCCGCCGACGCCGCCCGCGGAGAGCGTCCCGCCGACGGTCAGGTCGAGGTAGTCGGTCAGCACCGGCGGCGTCAGCCCGTGCGGCAGCGTCGCCGCGAGGACCTCCCGCCAGGTCGCCCCGGCCCCCGCCACCGCCGTGCCTCCGCCGTCCGCCGCGCCCGTCTCGACCACGTCGACGCCGTTCAGGCCGCGCAGGTCGAGCGACACGCCGGACGTCAGCGACTGGCCGTAGGTCGAGTGCCCGAGGCCGCGTGGCAGCGCCTCCAGGCCGTCGGCGGCGGCGTCCCGGATAGCGGCGGCGACCTCGTCCGCCGACCCCGGCCGCACCACCCGGACGGGCGTCCGCTCCACGATCCCACCGAAGTCGCGCATGCCCCCACCCTCTCGCGAACCCGTTCCCCACCGCCCCCGACCCGCCGGGCGCTCAGGAGCACCCGGAGCGGCAGTGAGCGCGGGGACGCTAGGCGGAGCGCGCAGGTGGCTCAGCGGGCGCGGAAGCGGCTCAGGCGCGGCTCAGGCGGGGCGCGTGGGCGGCTCAGCGGGCGCGGAGGCGGTCGGTGACGCGGCCGAGGGCGTCGCCGAGCACCGCGAGCTCCTCCGGCGTCAGCACCTCGATCAGCGTCTCCCGGACGACGCGCCGGTGCCCCGGCCTGGCGCGGGCCAGCCGCTCGGCGCCCGCGTCGGTCAGCTCGGCCCAGACCGAGCGCCGGTCGTCCTCGCAGCCCGTCCGCCGGACGAGCCCGGCGCGTTCGAGCTGGGTCACCTGGTAGGTCAGCCGGCTCTTCGACACCATCACCTTGCGCGCGAGGTCGGACATCCGCAGCCGGTTGCCGTCCGCCAGCGACAGCCCGACCAGCACCTCGAACTCGGGGTGCGAGAGCCCGCCGTCCCGCTTGAGCTGCCGCTCGATCTCGTGGTCGATCAGGTGGCTCGCGGCGAGGAAGGCCATCCAGGCGCGCAGCTCATCCGGTCCGAGGGCGTCCGCACCGTCGCTCATATGGAGATTCTAGTTGTCTCGAACATTTTTCGAAGTTTCTAAATGGTCTGGATTTGAATCACCCTGCTAGCGTCGGGAAAGTTCATATTTGAATCTTCAACCGAAGGAGACGAGGCATGCTCCCACCCCGCCGCCACCCCGTCATGCCCGACGCCGGACTCCTCCTCGGACGGCTCGCGGTCGGTGTGATCTTCGTCGCGCACGGCTGGCGGAAACTCGTCGACGAGGGCCACGCGGAGGTCGCGAGGTCCTTCGACCACCTCGGCATTCCGGTGCCGAGCGTGTCCGCGCTGTACTGCACCCTGGGTCGAGCTGCTCGGCGGCCTCGCGCTCATCGCCGGTTTCCTCGTCCCGCTCGCCGGGGTGCTCATCGCGCTGAACATGGCTGGAGCGTTCTGGTTCGTCCACATGGACAACGGCCTGTTCTCGGAAAAGGGCGGCTACGAGTACGTGATGGTCCTCGCGGCGGTCTCGGTGCTGTTCGCGCTCACCGGCGCCGGCCGGTACTCGCTGGACGCCGTCCTGTGGACCCGCTCCGGCGAGGGCGCGGAAAGGGACCCGGAGTCCGTCCGCGCCTGACCCGCCCCCGACCCGCCTGACCATCCCTCCGCTCGCCTGACCCACCCCAACCAGCCCGTCCGCGCCCGCGCGGCCCGGTCCTCGCGACCGCCGCCGCCCGCGCGGGCGGGCTGGCGGCGTCTACGGGTGAAATGTGATGTATGTAACTTTTTGTCCGACTATCCGGTCCGTGACTCGTCCACCGTGACCGGACGATCAACTGGGGTCACCTGCCGGGAAAGGAATCTGGTCCGATCCAATCCCCGCCGGGGGTGTCCCCACCCTCCTGACACCGACCTTTTCTGGACATCAGCCCTTAACGTCGAAGTGACAAGATGTTCCTGATGACCGTTTCTGGGCATGGTGATCACTGAATGTTCCTGGAGAGGCAGGTCGCAGGTGTCGCGCGGTAGTGAGTTCGTGGTGGTGGCCAATCGGCTTCCGGTCGATCGGAACGTCGGGGCGGACGGGGTGCCGCGCTGGCGGCGGAGTCCAGGGGGCCTGGTCAGCGCCATCGCCCCGGTGATGCGGCGCAGGAAGGGGACCTGGATCGGCTGGACGGGCGCCCCGGACGAGGAGCTGGAGCCGTTCGAGGAGGACGGCATGGCCCTCCATCCCATCGCGCAGTCCGCGCGCGAGGTCGAGCTCTACTACGAGGGCTTCTCGAACGCCACGCTGTGGCCGCTCTACCACGACGTCGTCGCCCCGCCGGTCTACGACCGCGCGATGTGGGACGCCTACGTCGGGGTCAACCGGCGGTTCGCGGAGGCGGCGGCGAAGGTCGCGGCCGAGGGCGCGATCGTCTGGGTGCAGGACTACCAGCTCCAGCTCGTCCCGCGGATGCTGCGCGAGCTGCGTCCCGATCTGCGCATCGGGTTCTTCCTGCACATCCCGTTCCCGCCGCTGGAGCTGTTCTGGCAGCTTCCGTGGCGGCGGCAGATCCTGGAGGGCCTGCTCGGCGCCGACCTGGTCGGCTTCCAGCTGCCGGGGGCGGCGGCCAACTTCGTCCGGCTCTGCCGCCGCCTGCTCGACGCCCGCTACGTCAAGCAGGACGTGTACTGGGACGACCGCGTCGTCCGCGCCCGCGCGTTCCCCATCTCGGTGGACGTCGGCGAGCTGAACGACCTGGTCGGACGGCAAGACGTGCAGGAGCGCGCCAAGGAGATCCGCAGCGACCTCGGCGACGCGACCATCCTCCTGGGCGTCGACCGGCTCGACTACACGAAGGGCATCACGCAGCGGCTCCAGGCGTTCGGCGAGCTGTTCGAGGACGGCCGCATCAAGCCGGGCCAGGCGGTGTTCGTGCAGATCGCGACGCCCAGCCGGGAACGGGTCGAGCAGTACCAGCTGCTCCGCGAGGAGATCGAACAGCTCGTCGGTCGCATCAACGGCGAACACGGCGAGATCGGCTTTCCGGTCATCCACTACCTGCACAGTTCGTACGACCGGGCCGAGCTGACCGCGCTCTACCTGGCCGCCGACCTGATGGTGGTGACCCCGCTGCGGGACGGCATGAACCTCGTCGCCAAGGAGTACGTGGCATGCCGCAAGGACCTGCGCGGCACGCTCGTGCTCAGCGAGTTCACCGGCGCCGCCGCCGAGCTGCGGCGGGGCGCGTTCATGGTCAACCCCTACGACATCGACGGCCTCAAGGGCACCCTGCTCGCCGCGCTGGACGCCGAGCCCGCCGACCAGGCGCGGCGGATGCGCTCGATGCGCCGCCGCGTGATCGAGCACGACGTGGACCGCTGGGCCCACGAATTCCTCAGCGAGCTGGAGAATCCGGTGCGGTCGTCGGATCGGGCCGAGTCGCTTCCGGCGGCGATGGAGGGCTGACCCGCAGGTCGAAGGCCGCCCACACGGCCTTGCCGCCGGTCGCGAGCCGCGCCCAGCCCCAGGCGTCGCTGATCGCGCCGACGACGAGCAGGCCGCGGCCGCCCTCGAAGAACCGGTCGGGATCGCTCGGGACCGGCTCGGGCGCGCGTCCGCCCGGGTCGGTCACCGAGACGACGAGCCGCCTCGGGTGACCGACCAGGACGAGCTGGATCGGACACAGCGGTAGCGGTTGGGGAAGCCCTTCCATACCGTGCCGGAGTGCGTTCGTCACCAATTCGGACACGGTGACGACGACGTCCCCGGTCTCCTCCGACACGCCCCAGGCGTCCAGCGTGAGCTGCGTGAACTCGCGCGCCGCGCGGGGCGCGGTGATCTCCGCGGGGAACACGCGGCGCGCCGTGCGCGGGGTTCCGGCGTGCGGCGCGGGCCAGCGTCCGGCCAGGCCGGGCACGGCGACCGGGACGTTCGCGGGGACGGGAGCTGGGACGTTCGGGCCTTGCGGCGCGGCGGCGGGAGAGTCGGGCCATGGATGAAGGGCCGCGGGGCGCCGCGACCGTCCGCTTCCCATGGCGGCGGGAGCAGCGACGTCGTCTGCCTGGTCAACGGTCATGGTCATTAACCTCAGGGCGTGCGGGGTGGTCACCGGCGAGCGTTCGCTATCTTGCTCCTCAAGTCGTGCAGATGCAAGACCGTCTGCATGAACGGATGCAAGAACGAATGCACGTGCATCTCGTACCATTTGTGTGGGGTGGGGCGAGATCGCGGCCTTCCGGGTTCGGAAGGCTGAGACGCCTAGAGGGGGCAGACCAACGATGGACGGCCATCAGATGCTGGACGTCTTGCGCAGCGAACTCGTCTGGCAGAAGAGCCGGCGGAGCAATCCGTCCGGCAACTGCGTCGAGATGGCGGAGCTCCCCACCGGGGAGATCGCCGTGCGCAACTCCCGAGACCCCGAGGGGGCGGTGCTCGTCTACACCCGCGAGGAGGTGGAGGCGTTCGTGGGCGGAGCCAAGGACGGTGACTTCGACCACATGCTCGTCTGACCCGGCGGACGTCGCCCGGGAGACCGCCCGGTAGACCGAATGTCATTTCATCCGGCGGTCCCGCCGGGTAGCGTGCGGCCATGCACCTGGGGCAGAACGCCGGGCTGACGCCCGACAAGCCCGCCGTCATCATGGCGGGCTCCGGGACGGTCGTGACCTACAGGGAACTGAACGAGGAGTCCAACCGGCTCGCGCAGTTGCTCCGCGCGGAGGGGCTGCGGCCGGGGGACCACATCGCGTTCATGCTGGAGAACCACCCGCTCTACCTGGCCATAGCCTGGGCCGCGCAGCGGTCCGGGCTTTATTACACGGCGATCAGCAGTCGGCTCCAGCGGGACGAGATCGCCTACATCGTGGGCAACTGCGGGGCCAAGGCGTTCATCGCGGACGCGGCGGTCGAGAACGCGCGCCCCGCGCCGGACGTGCCGCTGCGCTTGATGCTCGGCGGCACGTCCCCCGGCTACTCGTCCTACGAGGAGAGCGTCGTCCGGTGCCCGTCCACGCCCATCGAGGACGAGTGCGAAGGCTCGGACATGCTCTACTCGTCCGGGACGACCGGTCGTCCCAAGGGAGTGAAGCCGCCCCTCTCCAAGGGCCCCATGGGCAGCCAGAACATCCTCCACGGCCTGCTTTCGCTGCTCTTCCAGCCCGACGCCGACTCGGTGTACCTGTCCCCGGCGCCGCTCTACCACGCGGCCCCGCTCCGCTACTGCCTCACCATGCACCGCTTCGGCGCGACGGTCGTGGTGATGGAGAAGTTCGACGCCGAACAGGCCCTCGCCGCCATCGAGAAGTACGGCGTCACCCACAGCCAGTGGGTGCCCACCATGTTCATCCGGATGCTTCAGCTCCCGGAGGAGACCCGCGCCCGGTACGACCTGTCGACGCTGCGCGCCGCCGTGCACGCTGCCGCGCCGTGCCCCGTCCCGGTCAAGGAGCGGATGTTCGACTGGTGGGGTCCGATCCTGCACGAGTACTACGCGGGCACCGAGGCCAACTGCTTCGTCTACGCGGGTCCCGACGCCTGGCTGGCCCACCGCGGGACGGTCGGACGTCCCATCCTGGGCGAGGTCCACGTGTGCGACGAGGACGGCCGCGAACTCCCGCCCGGCACTCCGGGGACGCTCTACTTCGACAAGGGCCCCCGTTTCGAGTACCACGGCGACGAGGCCAAGACCGCCGCGTCCCGCGACCCGCTGGGCCGCGGCTGGACGACCCTCGGCGACATCGGCTACGTCGACGAGGACGGCTTCCTCTACCTCACCGACCGCCGCGCCTACATGATCATCAGCGGCGGGGTGAACATCTACCCGCAGGAGGCGGAGAACGTCCTCGCCGTCCATCCCCAGGTCGCGGACGTCGCCGTGTTCGGCGTCCCGGACGAGGAGATGGGCGAGGCGGTGCGGGCTGTCGTCCAACCGCACTCCATGGACGACGCGACCCCCGCACTGGCGGCCGAGCTGATCGCCTACTGCCGCGACCACCTGGCCCACTACAAATGCCCCCGCGCGATCGACTTCCGCCCAGACCTCCCACGGCACCCGACAGGCAAGCTCTACAAACGCCTACTCAGAGACGAATACTGGCCCACCAAACACCCCACGACCTCTTGAGCGTCCGCCTCAGCGCTGCCTGCGACAACTTGAAACCGCCTGGCTGAGCCGCCCGCCGGATGCCGTGAGTCCTCGAGCGGCGCACCGGCATGACCGAGGCTGCCGAACTCAGCGGCCCGCCGGTGCCTTGAGCCCGCCCGGCGTGGTGGGGCGCTGGCGCCCTCTGGGCGCCCGCCTCCAGCGGCGCGCTGGGGCGACTTGAATCTGCGCGTCCTGGTGGCGTGCTGGCACGGCTTGAGCCTGCCCGTCCTAGTGGCGCGCTGGAACGGCTGAAGCTGTGCGTCTTAGTGGCACGTTGGGACGGCTTCAGGGTGCCTTAAGGCAGGTCCGCGAGCCTTGGAGCTGGACCATGACGCCTAAGGTCGGCCGCGAGGGCTGGGCGGGCGTTCTGGGGACGTCCGCGGAGAGGGGTCCGGAGGCGCTTTGGAGGGGCTGGTCTGTTGGGCGCTGAGACGGCCCTGGACGGCGAAGGCCCCGGCCGGGCCAGTCGGGCCTAGCCGGGGCCTGGAACGCGCCAGAAGCGTGCTGCGAGCCGTCCCGCGGCGGCTCAGTGCATCGGCATCGGGGCGTCGACCGTGCTCGCGGCGGTGGTGTCCGGCCTCCGGCGCGGCAGGAGCAGCGCCGGGATGAAGGCCAGGGCGATCAGCCCGACCGCGTACAGGTAGGTGTGCTGGAACGCGTCCGCCATCGGACCGGCGATCTTCGCCATCACCTCGGGCGGCGGCTTCTGCGTGCTGCCGATCTCGCCGCCGCCGAGCTCGCTCGTGAGTCGGTTGGCGAGCAGCACCGACATGCCCGCGGTGCCGATGGACGCCGACACCTGCTGGATGATGTTCAGCATCGTGCTGGCCCGCGGAACCTCGTCGTGGACGAGGGTCTGGATGGCGGCCGCCATGGTCGGCATCATCGTCATCCCCATGCCGAGGCCCATCACGAACAGCACGGACCCGAGCACCCAGTAGGACGTGTCGGCCCCCAGGACGGCCGCGAAGCCCGCCACCGACAGGACCACCACGACCAGGCCGAACAGGACGACCCGTCCCGGACCGATCCGGTCGGTGAGCTTGCCGCCGATCGGCATCGTGACCATCGCGCCGAGGCCCTGCGGGGCGAGCAGCAGGCCCGCCGCCATCGCGCCCTCGCCGCGCACGGTCTGGTAGTACAGCGGCAGCAGCAGCATCGCGCCCATGAACGCGGTGATGAACATCACCATCGTGCCGGACGCCGCCGCCACCGACCGGCGCCGCAGCAGTCGCAGGTCGATCAGCGGGTTCTGCGCGGACAGGGCCCGGAACACGAACCCGATGACCAGTGCCGCGCCGACCACCGTGAAGACCAGCGGCTGGGTCTGCATGAAGTCGCGCTCCTCCGCGCCCTTCGCCACGCCGTAGATCAGCGAGGCCAGGCCGGGGGAGAGCAGGAGAAGCCCGATCAGGTCGAGCCGTTCGGCCGGCTTGGGCTCGTCCCGCTTGAGGACCCTGCCCGCCAGCACCAGCGCGACGATGCCGATCGGCAGGTTGATGAAGAAGATCCAGCGCCAGGACACGTCGTCCACGAGGTAGCCGCCGATGATCGGCCCGAGGATCGGGCCGAGCAGCATCGGCACGCCGACGATGCTCATCACCTGTCCGACCCGCTGCGGCCCGGCCGCCTGGGTCATGATGGTCATCGCGGCGGGCATGATCATTCCGCCGCCGAGCCCCTGCAGGACCCGGAAGAAGATCAGACTCTCCGCCGACCACGCGAGACCGGCCAGCGTCGAGCCGATCACGAACAGCCCGATCGAGGCCATGTACAGGCGTTTCGTGCCGAACCTCGCCGAGGCCCAACCCGTGATCGGGATCACGGTGGCGAGCGCCAGCGTGTAGCCGGTGGCCACCCACTGGATCGTGGCCAGCGAGGTGTTGAACTCCTTGGCCAGGTCGTTGATGGCCACGTTGACGACGGTCACGTCCAGGATCGACATGATCGCGCCGAGGACGACGACCCCGGCCACCACGAGCACGCCGCGGTCTAGGCCACCGCCTGCGTCGGGTTCCTTGAGCGGGCCGTCCGCCGTCTTCTGAGACGCGGGAGCGGTCAAGAGAGACTTCCAATCGTCGAGGGCCCGCGCACGCGGGCACGCAGGGACCGTGGGTCGTTCAGGGGGTACCGCCGCAAAATTACTGCAGCGACTGACACTTTCGCGAACGGTTAAACTCCGCAGGCTCCGGGAGTATTCCAACGGGGTACGACAGAACCGCCCAGCTCCAGGCATCCAAGCGTCCGACCTCGACCAACCTTGAGGTCAACGAAGTGTGACAGACGCGACATCCCGCCCTCCCTCCGCTCGCACGCACACCCAGACAGACCGCCCGACCACCCCAGACTCATCGCAACCCCCGCCTCCCACTCAGCGACCACGCCTCCAGCGCGCCCGCATCGTCGCTCTCGGCATGTAGACGTCGTCTCGTCCAGGTTTGTGACAGTGAGCGGGCCGAAGGGTCGGATCTCGTTCGTCACGCGACCTTCAGCCGCCGACCGAGCGCCTCGGCATTGCGAACCTCCTGCCCCGGCGCGATGTGGACGGTGAGTTTGCGGTTGGCGGCCAGCGGCGCCAGATCGAGCCCCGGCGCGGCATCTGTGATGTACAGGTTCCTCAGCCGGGGCAGCGAGGCGAGCGGCCGTAGATCGTTGAGCGACGCACAGAGATCGAGCCGCAAGATGCTCAATCTCGAAAGGCTTCGCAGTGGTTCGAGGTCGCTGATCCCTGTGGCGATGAGGCTCAGCAGCTCCATCGCGGGGAGATCGCGGAGGGCGTCGAAGTCGCTCGCCTGCTGACAGCCGTCCAGACGGAGGTCGGTCAGCGGGAGACCGGTGAGGGGCCGTAGAGACGTCACCCAATCGCATCCACTCACGTCGAGGGTGCTCAGATGGGGCGCCTCCCGACAGAGTTCGTCGAGGCCGCCCTCGCCAAGACATGAATCGCCGATGCCCAGCGTTCTCATGAATCGCAGTGGAGGAAGCGCGTCGAGGCTGGTCAGGTTGAAGCAGGCCCTGAGCGACAGTTGGCTCAGGGTGCGGTGGCGGTGCAATGGTGAATAGTCGGTGACGGCACCGCAGTTGGAGTGCCAGAACGACCTCAGCCGCGAAAGATCTTCGAGGAAGCCAAGGTCCCTTACGTCTGAGGTGCCCAGAGAAAGGCTCAGCAATTTCGGCAAAGATGGAAGAAGGGTCAGTCTGTGATTGAACTGTGGACGTTGAGGTGCAGTCTGATCAACGTCTCCGCGTGACGATCGAGGAAACTGAAATCGTCGATCTCATCTATATTCACCGTCAGACCGGTCAGGCGCGGCACTCTGCCCAGGGCTTTGAAGTGCTCTCGTCTGTATGCCCAAAGTCGAGCATCGGCGGGAAGGTGAGTGAGCACGCGCTCCGTGAACTCGTCACAGTCGAAGTACCTCCACGCCTCTGACAGTTCCCATTGAACGAGCGAATTGGGATGGGACGCGTACCGGGCCAGTACTTCGAGGGAGTCCGGCCCGTTGACCAGCCAGGCCGTCCGCACCGTCGCTTCAAGGGCGGCCGAGTTGAGACCGTCGAGAGTGTCCGGGAGACGGGCCAGGACGGGTTCTCCTGCGGTGGCGAGGGAGCGGGCGGCCGCATCGTTGCGGGGCGGGATGAGGTCGTCCAGGCATTGATCGAGATCTCGTTGGAGGTCTTCCGGGACGGACGGAAGCGTCTCCAGGCAGGCGACCGCTACGAGTTTCAGGGCGCGGGCGCGCGGCTTCTCAGCATGGGCGCGCGTCAGGATGCCGGTGAGAAGTTCGCGGCGTAGTGGTTCGTTGACGTGCCCGGCGGCCATGATGACGGTCTCGCGCCAGGTGTCGCGGTGGGCGTTCTTCACGAGCAGGTCCATGTCGCCGAGGTCGGCGGCATGTTTGGCGGTGAGGTATTCCTGGACGGTGCGGTGGACGAAGTCGATCCGGCCCGGCACGGGCTCGCGCAAGATACCGCTGCGTTGCAGGAGTTCGTCCAGGACGACGTTCGCGGAGACTCGGACTTGGGGCATCGAATCCAACCGATTCGCGACGAGCCGCTCCACCATTGGCTTGGGGAGTTCGACGCGGGCGCTGGTCGAGATGTGCCAGGCGATGTCCTGGAGGATGCGGACCTTCTGTTCGCGTTCCAGGACGCTTGGGATTCCCCGCTTCGTGTCGCGGGTTTCGATGAGCATTTCCAGGGCCGCCGCGTAGAGGCCCATGCGGTCGCGGGGGAGTGCTTCGCGGTCGAGGTTGAGGGCGCACAGCATGGCGGCCAGCAAGGGATTGGACGCGAGTGTCCGCAGATGCGGGGCCGCCTCGAACCGCGCCAGTAGCCGCGCTTCGTATGAGGGGATCCGATCTAGGGGACACGGCAGGTCGGGGCAGTCGCGGACGGCGTTATGCCAGTGCTGGACGAGCGTTCGCAAGTCGGCTGGGGAGAGTTGTTCGAGAAACGCCGTCCCGAATCCTTCGGCGCGTAGCCAGTCGGAGCCGGCCGCCGCCGGACGCGATGTGACGACGATCCGGATGTTGCGGAACTCGGTGACGATCGCCTTGAGCCATTGGCGGACCGTCTGGCGCTGGGCGCTCGTCACCTCGTCGACGCCGTCTACCAGGAGGAGTGCACGACCAGACGTCAGGCGCCGGTGTACCCACCCGCGCGGCATGAGGCCCGCGAGGTTTCCGGCGACATCGTCGAGGAATTCCTCCGGACGCGGCAATGGCCCGCCCGCATGGCTGCGGAGCTTGATGACGAACGGGACGCATCCGTTCCACTCACTCAATGGCCCGCTGAACGAACCACGCGCCGCCGTAATGGCGAGCCAGCGCAGCAGCGTGCTCTTGCCGCTCCCCGCCTCTCCGCGCAACAGCATCAAACGCTGATCGCGCAGCGCTGCCTCGACTCGAACCGTGCCCGTACTCGCCTCGTCCCGCCAATCGCTGACTGGCACGGCCTGCGGGGTCAGGCGGTGGCGGTCGCGTCGGCCTTCGTCGGACGCGTTCAGGCTTATGTACGCGACGCTCAGAGTCGTCTGCGGACGTGTGAACCGCTCGAATCGCACACCGAACAGTTCCAGCGTGTCGAGCGATTCGCTGATCGACGCCAGATAGCGGCGGGTGAACTCGTCGTCCTCGGATTCGCCTTCGGGCGCGTCCAGCGTCCGGACGGGGAGTCGCGCTAGGACGGCCCCGACCTGCTCGGACATCCCGCTGAGCCGTCCAAGCATCTCAACCGAGGCGCGTGGCCCGAATTGCGGCAGATGGACGATGATCCGGGCTAGGCAGTCGCAGCATTCGTCGAGCGTGACCTCATAGAGGCGTGCTCCCGCCTCGCCCAGCTCGAACTCGGCTCGGCGTGCGGGGAGCCGCGAGCGCAGGCCACGCGCCAGTTTCACCGCATCGGCGTCGGCTGCGAACAAAGCCTCGTCTGAAAGGTCGGCGCTTTCCAGTGTTCGCGTCACCTCGTGCAGGATGGCTATGCGATCGCCATCGGTGAGGTCGCGGAACTCGTGCGGGACGAACGTCAGTATTCGCTTGGCGACCGAATCGGCGATCCCGTCGAGTTGGCGTTGTGCATCCCGCCGCCTGATCTCGTCCGGGAACCCGGTCTTGATCAATTCGACCAGGTCCTTGCCCGCGGCGTCCCGTCCGGAACGCCCGGCGACCCACCGTCCGACGGCTAACTGCGCCACCGATCCGCCCACCCGTATCGCGGCCACCTCGACGGACACCGAACCCCCATTCGCCGGGAGTCATTATGCCGAGATGGGACGGAATGCGTTTAGCGAACCGGCTGCAGGCCATTTTCCGACGCGTCCAGAATCGGAGGCGCCGCAGGGGCGTAATTCGGGGAGGTCGCCGCGAGGAGTCAGAGGTGGGTCAGGACGTTGACCACGCGGCCGTTGGGGTCGCGGACGAAGAAGCGGCGTACTCCCCACTCCTCCTCCTGCAACGGGTGCACGATCTCTGCGCCGCGTTCCTGCATGAGGGCCCAGATCGCGTCGACGTCCTCCACCTCGACGCTCATGTCCGGCACGACCGGTGCGGTCTCGTCGCGGGTCATGAAGGTGACCTGGGCCGTGGGGTTGGAGGGGGAGGCGAGCGTCATCACCCAGCCGAGGTTCATGACCTCCTCGAACCCGAGGAGGCCGTAGAAGTCGCGGCTCTCTTCCATGGCCTCTGAGCGGATGTCGGGCATGACCCTGCGGATGGACATAGAGGTCGGCTCCTAAACGGCAGAAGAAGATGGATCTTCCTCCATCCTCTCCTGCGCGCAGCGCTGACCCGTCGTCGCAGGGGTGGGTGTCGGTGGTTGGGGATTCTTTGCGGGGTGTTGGACGGAGCGTGAGGGTACGCGGCCATGAGGCGTGCATATGTCTTAAAAGCGACTCTTGGGGACATCATGCACATCTCTCGTCCCGCGCCGGACATCGCCGAGCTGACGGACGCCATCGCGATACCCGGGCTGGGGTTTCTGCCGGTCAACGCCTACGTCGTCTACGCCCGGGAACCGGTGCTCATCGACACCGGGCTCCGCGCGTCCAGCCCCGATTTCCTGGACGAGTTGTGGTCGCTGGTCGAACCCGACGACCTGCGTTGGGTCTACCTCACGCACCCCGACCACACGGGCAGCGTTTTCGAGATCCTCGCAACCGCGCAGGATGCGTTGCTCGTGACGTCCCGACCCGGCTTGGGGCTGTTGTCGTTGGAGCATCGTGTCCCTCGCGAGAGGATGTTCGTGCTGAATCCCGGCGAGCGGCTGGACGTGGGCGACCGGCGGCTCATGGCGTTCCGGCCGCCCCTCCGCGACAACCCCGCGACGACCGGGCTCATCGACGAGCTGACCGGGGCCTGCTTCGGCTCCGACTGCTTCGGCGCGCCGATGACGTCCGGGGACCTCGTCCAGAGCGAGGACGTCGCCGCCGTCCCGGACGACGAGCGGGTCGCGGGCGAGCGCCTCTGGACGGCCGCCGACACGCCGCGACCGGCCGACATGGACCGGGACGCCTACCTGTCCGGCCTGGCCTGGCTGCGGGACCTCGCCCCCTCCGTCGTCCTCGGCGGCCACCTGACACCCGCGCATTTCAGGGTTGAGACAGTCTTCGACACGCTCGCCGACGCGCGGGACGCGCCGTCCCATATGGGCCCCGACGAACTGAGATTCCGGCGGACGCTCGCTGGTATGGAACCCACCCGCATCTGACGCGCTCAGGGCGAATGGATCTCGAACCACACGGCGTGGCCTTCGCCGCGCCGTTCCACGCCCCAGTCCGCCGTCAGGAACGAGACGAGCAGCAGGCCCCGTCCGCACACCGCCGACTCACCCACCAGCGCCAGATGCGGGACGGACGTGCCGCCGCCGTCGTCCACGACCTCCACTCGGACCACACGCTCGGAGTGCCCCACCTCCACGCGGACCTGTCCGTCCGGCCCAGAGTTCGTGCCGCAGCGCGTTCGCCACCAACTCGCTCATGCAGAGTGCGGCGTCGTCCAGCAAGGGGTGGTCGCCCAGAACGTCGCGTAGCCATTGCCGCGCGTGCCCGGCCGCCCGATCCATCCCCGGCAGCAGAAGCACATCGAACCTCAGGGTCGGCACCGTCACCAGTCCACTCCTTCCGGATCACCGTCGCCGAAAAGAATGGGCTGGACGCGCAACGCCGAGTGATGCGTTCGCCCGCGTCGTCCCGAGGTCCCCGGGCACATGTGACTCAGTCACTTTTGACTGAGTCACTTTGGCCAACCCGGCCCGTCACCTTCACTGATTACTCTTCGTCAGGTCATGATTACGTCATGGACGACCCGCAGCGCCCGACCATGCGAAGCCGCAAGCTCGGCGCGATGCTGCGCGAGCTGCGGGAGAGCCGCGGCCTCACCCTCCAGAAGGCCGCCCGCCTGCTGAACCGGACGCCGTCCTCGCTCAGCAAGCTGGAGACCGGCAAACGCGGCATCCGCCGCCCAGCCCTGGAGCACATGCTCGACCGCTACGAACTCACCGACACCGACCAGCGCAACGCCCTGTACGAACTCGCCCGCGACTCAAAGAAGAAGGGATGGTGGCTGCGCTACGAGGGCAAGATCTCCCCGTCAATGCTGGACTACATTTCCCTTGAGGCCGAGGCCACCTCCATGAGGAGCTTCCAGCTTCACCTAATCCCCGGGCTCATGCAGACGGAAGACTATGCCCGTGCGGTAATCGAATGCGGATTCTTCCAAGGTTTTACGCCGGATGTCGACGGGCTGGCGGAGATACGTATGCGTCGGCAAAAGATCCTCGCCGACCCTGACCCGCCACACTTGTGGGCGATAGCAAGTGAGGCTGCGCTCCGCCAGCAGTTTGGCGGACGTGCTGTAATGCTGCGTCAGCTCAAACGCTTGATCGAACTCTCGATACTACAGAACGTGACTCTGCAAGTCCTTCCGTTCGCGGTGGGTGGTCACGCTGGCCTCAATGGTTCCTTCACCACCGTAAGAACAGACGATCTTTCGATCGTCCTGGTGGAGAACCTGACCACCGGCTGGTATCTGGAGCAGCAGGACGACATTCGTCGACACGAGATCGTCTTCGACCACCTCAGTGGCGTCGCATTATCGCCATCCGACTCTCGGGCCTACATAGAACAGCTAATGTCGGAGGCATGATTAGTCAGCGGTACATTATCTCCCCATGGCGTAAGAGCAGCCACAGCGGAAGCGTGGGGCAGGAGTGCGTGGAGGTGGCTACGCTCTGGCGTAAGAGCACCCACAGCGGAGGCGAAGGACAGGAGTGCGTCGAGGTCACCGCTCTGATGGACCAGGGCGTGGCGTTGCGTGACTCCAAGGATGCGAGCGGGCCGATTCTGCCCGTCGCGCCGTCCGCCTGGGCGACTCTCCTCGCCAGCATCAAGGACGGTTCGCTCGACCTGACTCCCTGACATTGGCTTCAAGAGGGGACGACCGCGCTGCGGTCGTCCCCTCTTGTGCGTCAGGCGGTCTTGGCCTTGGTGATGGCGTTGCGCAGTTCGGTGAGGAAAGCCTTGCCGTCTGGGTCGTCGCCCAGAGCGATGTGGAAGGACGAGTGTTCCGGGGTTCCGGACCACGGGCCCGTGGCGGAGATGCCCGTGTCCAGGCTCGCGGGTAGCGCCGGGTCGAGGCTCACGTCCTCCAGGCGAATCGAGCGGACGTGGATTCCGCGCTGGCCCCGGTTACCGCCACCACCAAGTAGCGCGGCAGGAGAAGGGCGATCGTCGTGTGCTCGGTGTCGGGGTCGCCCGACTTGGTCAACCGCGCCAGCAGCCCAGGCCGCTTGAGCCGGACGCTGCGCGTCACGCAGCACATCCGCGCGGCCGCCGCCACGTCGCCGAGTTGGTGCGCCTCGCCGTGCTCAATGAGCGCGTCCCGCACCGCCGGATCGAGCGCGTCCGGCTCGCATCGCCTACTGGAACGTTCGTACAGCCGGTCAACCATCCACGACCTCCCAGAGATCGCCCCAGCGTACGGTCTCGGTCCGAGCCGCGGGAGGTCACTTCAGTTGGAAGAACGCGGCTATTCGGCATTCGTGGTAGGTGACGTCGTCCTGGTCGAATTCGGTTCCGTGTTGGCGGGCGAGCTCGAAGTAGGCGGCCTCGCGGCGGAGTTTGTGCGGATGAGCTGGGCGGCGGTCCGGTCGTCGATGGGACCGGCGGTGCCGCCAGCCTCGTGGTAGTCGGTGATGAAGCGGCGGCGTTCCTGCTCGGCCTCGCCGAATTCGTCCGACCATTCGAGTGCGGCCGAGGCGACCTCCAGTTCGGGCGGGCCGATGAGGACCTCGTCCCAGTCGAGGACGGCTATTAGGCGCCCGTCGTGGGCAAGGGTGTTGCCCGCGTAGAAGTCGCCGTGCAGTACCTGGCGTGCGGGATTGCGTTCGGCGTAGTCGGCAAGCCAGTGGTCCAGTTCCGGGTCGGCTAGGTAGGGCACTTCCGTGGGCGGGTCGCCGTTCAGGCCGACTTCGGCGAAGGCCGTCTCGGGACGTGGCGGCGGGCGGTAGGAGGCGAGCGCGCGGTGCAGGCGTGCGAGCGTCCGCGCGGCCTGGGCTCGCATGCGGGGATCGTGGTCGTCGGGCCATTCGCCCGCGACGTACGGCCACAGCGACACGGGACGTCCATCGACGCGGACGATCGTGCCTCCCGCTCGCGTCCGCAATGGGGTCACGGCCTCGGGAATGGCGGACGCGGCATGTGCGGCGACCGCATGGCACCATTCCGCTGTTGCCGTGCTCCGCCACTCCGGGCCGACCCGTGCCACCAGATCCCCGATCCGGTAGGCGGCCGACTCCTCCCCGCCGTGCAAGCGCTCGGCCGGGTCCTCGACCTCCCGCCCCCAACCGTCCTGAATCGCTGCTCGGATGGAGTCGGTGAAGGGTATTTCTACATAGGTCACGCCAGATCTCCTCCAGGACGACAGATATCAGATGTTCAGGGAGCAGAAGCGCCACTCAACGCGTGCCAGGACGCGAGGACGACCACGGTGGTGAGCGCAGCGGCGAGCAAGAACGGCGTGGTGATGGTGACGGCCCGCGCCGCGAGTCCGCCCAGCAGCATGCCGGTCGCGGCTCCGGAGGCGTCGATCAGCGAATAGACGCTGGTGACCCGTCCAAGAAGGTGGTTGGGGGTTGCTCGCTGCCGGACGGTGGCGGAGATCACTCCCCACACCATGGTGTGAATCCCGAAGACCACGAGAATGGCGGCTGCCAGCCACGCCCGCGTAGTGAGCGCGAGGGTCAGATGGGTCGCCGCTTCGACGACCAGCCCGCCCCGGAGAAGCGCGGCCGCGCCGAGGCGTCGCCGCAAACGGTCTGCGACAGCGGTTCCGACAAGGCCGCCGACGCCGAACGTGGTGAGCAGGAATCCGTATCCGACGGGCGAAAGCCCGAGGCGCTCTTCGGCGTAGAGGACAAAGACCGAGAATGCGCCGCAGAACGCCAGGTTCGCCACTCCCATGGCGACCGCCAGCGTGCGCAGCAATTGATGCGACCACAGAAAGCGCATTCCTTCGGCGATCTCGGTGCGCAGCGCGCGTCGCGTTCCCTGGACGGGTTCGACGGGCACCGGGCGCATCGACGCCACCAAGAGCGCAGCGACGAGGAACGTGACGGCGTTGACCCCGAACGGAATGGCGGCGGCTATGGCGAACAATGCCGCGCCCAACGGCTTGGAAAGGAACTGGTTGCCGACCGTGAAGGTGGCCATCAGCAGTGCGTTCGCCGACGCCAGCCGTTCGGGCGGCACGATGGTGGGCAGCCGGGCGACCGATGCCGTGTCGGCCAGCGTCTCGCCGGTACCGAGGAGGAAGAACACGGCGTAAAGAAGCGGGATGTTCACCACTCCGATGGCGATCACCGCGGTGAGCAGGCGAGCGTGGCACCGCGCGCCACATTGACCGCGAAGATCAGCTTTTGCCGGTCGACCCGGTCCACGTGGGCACCGCTGACCAGGGAGAACAGGAGCCAGGGGAGGGCCTGGACGAACGCGGCGCCCGCGACCAGCGCCGGGTCCCGCGTCAGGGTGGCGGCGAGCAGCGGACCGGCCACCAGGGTGACGCCGTCGCCGATGTTGGAGACCGCCGAGGCGGCCCAGAGTTTGGTGAACTCCGCGCCCAGGCGCGTCGAACTGAGGGCACGCAAGAAGAGCTCCTCGGAAAAGGCGGAACAGGGGTGATGACCTTCGTCCGCCCTGTCACCGGGAGCCGTGACGCCTTAGCGGCAGGTGGGCTCCGGGTGCGAGGCGGCGGCCGTGTGCATCCCGAGTCGCATGTGATCCCCTCTCGACGCCGGCCCGACATTCCCGCCGGACGGTAATCGTCCGGCCGCCGCCCCGCAATCCGATTACGCGGAGAGATGCTCCGGGCAGTTGAGGCGGAGGTCGGCGGTGCCGAGGCGCGCGTTTAGGAGCGTGCAATGGTGGCCGCCGTCGCGCAGTTCGTGGAACCGGCAGGTCAGGCACGTCCGGGCGACGGTGATGACGCCTTCGCGGTGCAGGTGCCCGATGAGGAGCAGCAGCGAGTTCAGCACGGTTTCGCGTTCGCCCTCGGGGAGCGTCTCGACGATGGAGACCAGTTCGCCGCGCTGGGCGGCGATGGAATCGGCGGTCTCGCGTCCGGCGGGGGTTAGCGAAAGCGCGAACCTGCGCCGGTCGGACGGGTCGCGTTGCCGGGCGACCAAGCCCTTCCCGATGAGCGCGGTAACGGCGTCGCTGACGGTCGGCTGCGTCACCTGGAGTTCGCGGTGCAGCGCGTCGACATTCGCGGCCGGGGGCGGCCCGGACGCGAGAACGGTGAGCAGTTGGAGCTGGAGCGGACTCAACCCCTGCGCGCTCGCCATCTGCTGGCTGAAAGAGCGGTAGGCGACGGTCAGCCGTTCCAGCGCATCGACCGTCTTCGCGGCGACATCCCGTCCACCCATGCTTGACACCCTATAGGACTCCTCTCTATAAACACATAGGAGTCCTATAGATGAAGGGTGGCTCGCATGACCACGCAGATCCCGGCCGGATACACCTATGGCTCGACGGCGCCGAGCCCGGTCTCGCCGGAGGAGCTGGCGCAGCTTGAGGCGAGCGTCCTGTTCACCGCCGACGACCAGGAGGCCCTCCGAACGGCGGGGGACGTCCTCGAAGACCAGGTCGAGGACGTCCTGGACGTCTGGTACGGCTTCGTCGCCGCGAACCCGCATCTCGTCGCCTATTTCTCGACCCCGGACGGGACCGTCCTGAACGACTACCTGGGGCGCGTCCGCGGACGGTTCGGCCAGTGGATCCTCGACACCTGCCGCCGCCCGCACGACCGGGAATGGCTCTCCTACGCCCACGAGATCGGCCTGCGGCACACCTTCGAGAAGAAGAACAAGACGGACGACGCCCCCTCCGTCTCGCACATTCCGCTCCGCTACATGGTGGCCTTCATCTACCCGATCACGGCGACGATGCGTCCGTTCCTGGCGAAGAAGGGGCACGGCGAGGAGGACGTCGAGCGCATGCACCAGGCGTGGTTCAAGGCCGTGACGTTGCAGGTGATCCTCTGGCTCCGGCCGTATTCGTCCGACCGCTGGTAAGCGTCCGGGACAGGGCCCGGGCGGCGCGGCCTAGCGTCGCGCGCTCGCGCTCTTCCAGTCGTTGGGCGACGTGGAGGGGCCGGGCACAGCGCTGTCGAATCTCGCGGCATTCATTTCAGAGCGGCCGTCCGGGCGACACGGTCGCGGCTCAGCGGCGCGCCATCGAGGTCTGCCGTCTGGGCGGCAGCCGCCGGGGCGAGGGCCACGCGCTCTCGCACCTCGGGCTGCTCCTCGCCGCCGACGGCGACCGGGCGGGCGCGGTCCAGGCGCATTGGGACGCGGTCGGCGTCTGGCGCGGCCTCGGCGACCGGGAGGCCGAGGCCGCGGAGCGCGAGACGCCGACCATGCGGCTCGCCGAGCTGATCGTCTCGTCAGACGCCTCTCAGCCGGAGGTCCAGGCGCGGAAGCCGTCCCGCCAGCTCGGGTAGCGCGGTTCCCAGCCGAGTTCCTTCTTGGCCTTCTCGTTGGAGTATCCGCGCGAGCCGGTCATCTGGCCGACGATGAGGTCTCCGGCGAGCAGGCGTCCGAGCCACGCGGGCACGCGCAGTGGCGGCTTCGCGCCGATCACCTGGGCCAGGTAGGGCAGCCAGTGCGCGACGGGGGCCGGGTCGTCGTCCACGATGTTGTAGACGCCGGGCGCGCCGCGCTCGACCGCCGCGACCGTGGCCGCGGCGGCGTCGGTGATCTCGACGAACGACCAGACGCCCATCCCGCCGCCGACCAGCGGGATCATCCGTTTGCGGACCGCGCCGAGCATGGCCTCCGAGGCGCCGGGGCCGTAGAAGCCGCCGTAGCGCAGCACGATCCCCTCGGCCGCCTTAGCCGGGACGGTCGCGTCCACGTAGGCGATCGCCGCCGGGCCCCGCACGGCCGTCCGGAGCGGACGCCAGTCGAGCGGGTCGTCGTCGGACTTCAGCCCGCCGCCGGGACGCGCGTCCGGCCCCGGCCCGGCGTAGCTCTGCGCGACGACCCGGCGCGTGCCCGCGCGCTCGGCGGCGGCCAGCAGGTTGTCGGTGCCGCGGGTGCGCAGCTCGTTCGTCGCGGCGAACATCCGGTCGAAGTTCCGGAAGCCGCGCGTCCCGCCGGACAGCGCGGTCATCTGGTGGACGATCACGTCCGGCGCGGCGGCCGACACCGCCGCGATCACCGCGTCCCGGTCCAGGCCGTCGAGGACGACCGGCTCCGCGCCCGCCTCCCGCAGCCCGGCGGCCTTGCCCGGCGTCCGCGTGGTGGCCGTGACGTCGTGACCGGCCGCGATCAGGGCGGGAACGAGGTGCCTCCCCAGCGCCCCCGTCGCCCCGGTGACGAAGACTCGCATTGCGTCTCCCTCCTAGGGTGTTCTCCCATCAAGACCCTGGAACACCCTCGGATGTGACATCACCGGGCCGTGTTTTAGAGCCCCTTTGTCATGAAGACGCTGTTCGGGTCGGGACGGTAGTCCGCGAAGGGGGCGCAGTAGGCGAACCCGAACTTCTCGTAGAGGCCGCGTGCGGGGGCGAAGAACTCGTCGGAGCCGGTCTCCAGGCTCAACCGGGCGAACCCCATGCGCTTGGCCTCGGTGAGGATGTGGGCGAGCAGGAGCGACGCGACCCCGCTCCGCGTGCGCTTCGGCGCGGTGCGCATGGACTTCAGCTCGGCGTGGGACGCGTCCAGCCTCTTGACCGCGCCGCATCCGACGATCAGGCCGTCGTCCCGTACGGTCCAGAACGTGACCTCGGGCCGGCGAAGGGCGTCGAGGTCCAGGGCGTGCTTGCTCTCCAACGGCGTGACGGACCTCATCTGCCGTACGTGCTCGTGGAGGAACTCGGCTATCTCCGGGCCGGACAGGTCGTCCACGCTGATGTCCATACCACGACCTTAGCCAGTAGTTCGTCTTGCGAACTTCGCGGCTAGGGTGGACGTGTGGGAGCGCAGGGTGATGGGGAGATCGGCGTCGTCAACGCGCTCGTGCGCGGCGCGTTCCTGGTGAACGCGGTGTACGCCGAGTCGGCCCGGGAGCATGGGATCACGTCGCAGCAGGGCGTCCTGCTGTGCGTGCTCATGGCGCAGCCGCGCGGGATGGGCGAGCTGGGCGGCATGCTCGGGCTGGCCAAGTCGAGCCTCACCGGCCTGGTCGACCGCACCGAGCGCCTCGGCCTGGTCCGGCGCGAGCCCGACCCCGCCGACATGCGGGCGGTGCGGGTCGCGCTGACCGCGGAGGGGCGGGCCCTCATCGACGACTTCTATCCGGAGACCTGCCGCCGGGTGGAGAAGCTCGCGGCGGGCCTCGGCGACGACGAGCGCGCGACGCTCGCCGCCCTGCTCGGCCGCGTCGTCATGGACAACGACGTCCCGGTCATCTTCATGTGACGTCCTCCGCCGCGGAATAAGGGCTGCCTCCGCGAGTTGAAGTTCGTAGCACGAACTAATACGGTTCGTTCTACGAACTTTAATCTTGAGGAGTGCTCATGAGCCGGACAGTGGCGGTCATCGGCAGCGGGTACGGCGGCGCGTCGGTCGCCAAGGCCCTCGACGCCGAGGCCGACGTCGTCCTGATCGAACCGCGGGACGCCTTCGTCAACGCGGCCGGGACGCTGCGCGCGCTGACCCGTCCCGACTGGGCGGGAAACGTCTTCTTCCCCTACGGCACGCTGCTCGCGCGGGGGAGCTTCGTCCGCGACCGCGCGGCGTCGGTCGACCCGGGCGGCGTCACCCTGGCGTCCGGACGGCGCGTCGACGCCGACTACCTCGTCCTCGCGTCGGGCTCCAGCTACAGCTACCCGGCCAAGCCCGAGGCCGACTCCACCGACGAGGCCCTGGACCACCTGCGCCGGACCCACAAGGAGCTGTCCGCCGCCGAGCGCGTGCTGATCGCCGGAGCCGGTCCGGTCGGGCTGGAGCTGGCCGGTGAGATCAAGACGGTGTGGCCGGACAAGCGGGTGACCGTCGTGGACCCGGCCGAGCCGCTGCTGCCCGGCTACCATCCCGACCTGCGCCGCGACCTGCGCCGGCAGCTCGACGAGCTGGGCGTCCGCGTGCTGCTCGGCGCCGGGCTGGAGGCCCTGCCCGAGACGGAGTCCGGGGTGGCCGGGACGTTCACCGTCACCACCACCGGCGGCGAGGAGATCACCGCCGACATCTGGTTCCGCGCGCACGGCGTCAAGGTCAACAGCGACTACCTCGCCGACGGGCGGCTCGTCGCCAGGACGGCGCGGGGCGAGGTGCCGGTGACCGAGACGCTCGCCGTCCGCGGATACGAGCACGTCTACGCCATCGGGGACCTCACCGACGTCCCCGAGGTGAAGCGCGCCGGGTGGGCGATGCGGCACGCCGAGATCGTCGCGGAGAACATCCTCGCCCAGCTGCGCGGCGAGCGGCCGGAGGCCGTGTACCGGCCGACGCCCGACCCGATGATCCTGCTGCCGCTCGGGCCGACCGGGGGAGTGGGGCAACTGCCCACGCCGGACGGACCGTCCCTCCTCCAGCCCGCCCAGGTCGCCGAATACAAGGGCGCGGACCTGTTCACCGGACGTTTCGCCGACCTGTTCGGCACCGCCTGAAAGGAGCAGGAGAATGACCCTTCCCGACGTCGTCTTCGGATTCGGCGCGCATCCCCGCGTCGACGAAGCGCCGGAACTGCTGCGGATGGCGGAACGGGCCGACCGGGACGGCCTCGACGTCTTCTCGCTGTCCGACCATCCCTATCTCGGTGAGCGCCTGGACGCCTATGCGGCCCTCGGGTTCGTCCTCGGACGGACGCGGCGCCTTTCCGGATTCGCCAACGTCACCAATCTGCCGACCCGTCCGGCGCCGATGCTGGCGCGGGCCGTGACGTCGCTGTCGGCGGTGTCCGGCGGACGGGTCGTCCTCGGCATGGGCGCGGGCGGGCTCTGGGACCGGATCGCCGACATGGGCGTCGAACGGCTCTCCCCGGCCGCCGCCGTGGAGGCGTTCGAGGAGGCGATCGTCCTGGTCAAAGAGCTGTCCGGGGGCGGGCCCCCGGTCACCCGCCACGGCCGCCACCACCGGGTGGACGGGATCGCGCCCGCGCCCGTCCCCGCGCCGCCGGTGTGGACCGGGTCGGTCGGCCCGAAGTCCCTCGCCGCCACCGGGCGGGTCGCGGACGGCTGGATCCCCGGCCACGCTGCGGACTGGCTCAGCGAGCGCTACCTCAAGGGGCGGGCCGTCATCGACGCGGCGGCGGAGGAGGCCGGACGCGACCCGCGCGAGATCCGCACCGTCTACAACCTTCCCGGGCGCATCACCGACCGTCCGCTGGACGCGACGCGCGACCGCGCCGGGCGCTGGATCGGCGGCTCCGCCGCCCAGTGGGTCGAGGAGCTGACCGGGGCGGTGGTGGAGCACGGCGCGTCAGGCTTCATGCTCTTCTCGCCGGACGGCGGGACGCCCGAGCCCGCCTCCATCGAGCGCTGGGCGGGGGAGATCGTCCCGGCGGTGCGCGAGGCGGTCGAGGCGGAGCGCGGCGGCGCGGGGCCGAGCGGAGAGGCACTAACATGATCAAATGCTGCGCACTCCGGGCATCGCCGCCTTCACCGGGCAGCCCAGCGACCTCGCCGAATGCCGGGCCGGGACCGACCTGATCGGACGTCCCGAAGTGCAGGAGTTCCTCCAGTCCATCACCGACCCCGACGCCGCCCTCGCCGAGCTGACCGGGGTGCTGGACGGCGGCGACGCCTTCCGCGCCGGGATGATGGCGTTCGTCTGCGGGGTGCTGGTCGAGCGCGGCGGCTCCGTGGCGATCCCGGTCGACGCCGTCCTCGCGCTGATGGAGCGCCACCTGCTGCTGGCCAGGGAACGCGCGGACGGCCGCGACGGCGCGGGCGCGGGCGCGGACGACGAGTTGTTCGAGCGGTCTCCCGACCTCGTCCGGGCGCATCACGCGCTGCCATTCGTGCTGCTCGCGGCCATGACGATGCTCAGCCGGGACGAGGCGGCGCGGCGGCGGCTGCGCGCCCGTCCCGGGATCGCCGCGCTGGTGGACGCGCTCCAGAAGCACTACGAGACGCTGTACTACGTCCGCGAGGTGCTGTCGCTCGTGGACGGTCGCGACGTCCTGCTGATCGACGTGCGGAACCGGCGGGGCTTCGTCCTCGGCCTGACCGGCGTGCGGGACCGCATGTACCACTTCTTCGCCCTCGCCCAGGACGCCCTGCTCCGGCACGCCGGGCCCGGCTACCTCGGCGCCGAGCCGGCCGACCCGGCGGCCGTCCGCTACGCGCAGAACCGGGGGCTGTCCGCCGACGACCACCGGGCGGCGGCGGACCTGCTCGACCACCAGCTTCTCGGATTCTTCTATCCGGGGGTGAAACGGCCCGCCGGAGAAGCCGTCACGGGGCTGTTCTTCCCCGGCTCGGCGCCATTCGAGGCCATTCCGGTGATCGCCGGGGTCCCGACCCTCTTCCTGGCCGAGCGGTCCTTTCGCGCCCAGTGGTCGCCGGGAAACATGTACCCGGTTCTGCATGAGGCGCTGGAATCGCGGGTCAGCCTCCGTGAACTGCCGTCCGAGGACGTCGAGGCGTGGCTGGCGGAATTCACCAAGCCGTCCGACTGACTCCGCGCCCCTATCGCTTCAGGCGGGCGTAGACGTCGCCTGACCGGCCGCGCGGCCGGATGCCTTCGAGCCGCCTCTCCAGAGTGGCCGCGTCGAGCCAGCGCTCGCTGGCGAGCCGCATCGTCTCGACGGGCGAGTAGTTGTAGACGTAACCGCCCGCCTCCGCCCCGAGCCGCTCGACGATGCGCAGCGCCTCCAGCCCGGCGTCGTGCGCGGACGGGACGTACTCGAACGACAGCGCGGGCACGGGCCGCGTCAGGCCGCGCAGGACGTCCGCCTCGAACCCCTCCACGTCGATCTTGCAGAAGGCCGGGACGCCGTGGCGCGCGATGAGGTCGTCCAGCGTCGTGACCTCGACCTCGACGGACTCGTCCCAGCGGACGCGGGCGAAGCTCCGGTCGGACGCGACCGACGAGATCCAGCCGGGCGACATCGACGACACGGTCGGCGTCGCGGACGACACGGCGAGCCGCGCGTGCCCGGGGGCCGCGCCGACCGCCTCCGGCACGATCGCGGTCCCGCCGTCGCGGCCGTAGAGGAGGCGGAGGACGCGCAGGCAGTCGGGCTGCGGCTCGACCGCCACGACCCGCGCGCCGAGACCGCGCCAGACGCGCACCCGTCCGCCGACGTGGGCGCCGATGTCGAACGCCACGTCGCCGGGCCCGAGGAACTCGCCGTACAGGCGGCGCGCCCGCCGGTGCTTGCCGGGGACGCCGTAGTACATGACCAGCGAGCGGGCGATCCCGTAGGCGCGCAGCAGCATCCGCCGACCCTACCGCGCGGGGCCCGGCGGGCCGCGGACTTCAGCGCTTGCGGCCGAGGCCGCCGTAGATCGAGACCTGCGAGTCGTGGATGCGGCGGGCCTCGTCGTCCGGCCGCCAGTGGTGGGCGGGGACGACCCCCGGCTCGACCATGTCGAGCCCGTCGAAGAACCGCGTGATCTGCTCCGTGGTGCGGCCCTTGGACTTGATCCCGTGCTCGTTGTGCTTCTTCACGGCGGCGACCGGCCGCGCCGCGCTGTCGAGGTTGATCGTCGACAGGGCCAGGTAGCTGCCGGACGGCAGCGGCTCCATCAGCCGCCGGACGATCCGCAGCGCCTCGTCGTCGTCGTGGATGAAGTGGATCACGGCGATCAGGCAGAGCGCGACGGGCTTGGTCAGGTCGAGCGTGTCGTGCACCTCGCGCGCGGTCATGATGGCGTCCGGGTCGCTCAGGTCGGCCTCGATGTAGCGGGACCGCCCCTCCGGGGTGCTGGTGAGCAGCGCGCGGGCGTGCGTGAGGACGATCGGGTCGTTGTCGACGTACACGACGCGGGCGGCGGGGTCGACGCTCTGGACGACCTCGTGCAGGTTGGGGGACGTCGGCAGGCCCGTCCCGATGTCGAGGTACTGCCGGACGCCGCCCTCGACCGCGAGGTAACGGGCGACCCTGACCATGAAGTTGCGGCTGGCGCGCATGGACGTCCGCATGTAGGGGGCGACCTTGACGACCTCTTCGGCTGCGGCGCGGTCGGCGGCGTAGTGGTCCTTTCCACCGAGCAGGTAGTCGTAGACCCGGGCCGAGTGGGCCACGTCGGTCCGGAGGTCGAGCGAGGTCGGTTCATGGTCGGTGGCGTCGGCCACGGGATGCCCCCTTGGTCGGTGCGGTGGCACATCTCACAGGCTAGCCGGACTCCGCGCCCCACCGGATCACGTTCGCGGAGGTCGTGGAGCCGGAGACGGCCGGGAGCGGCCGGGCCGCCGGGGATCCGCGTTCCGAAATATGATCATTTGCTGTGGTAGAGAGCGAAATCTCCTTGGAACGCGCCGATTTCGGGCGCGCCGGAGATCGGCGCCGCGCAGCCGCATTCGGCCAGATCGACAGGGGCCGGATCGACGGGGGACGGGCGGGGGGACGGACGGGCGGGCGGTGAGCCCGTCCCGGGGGGACGGGACGGGCTCACCGTGTGGTCATCGGTCGGGAGCTCAGCGGGAGTCGAGGGCGACGGCGACGTCGGTGATGGGGAGCGGGAACTTGCCCACCGCCGTGGCCGCGCCGGTGAGCAGGTCCACGGTGTAGAAGGTGGAGGCGCCGTTCGGCGCGACGAAGGTCCCGTAGGCCGAGTTCGAGACCGTCTTGCCGTTGCTGAGGACGCTGTGGATGTCGAGACCGGCGTTGGGCGCGACGTTCACGCCGAGCGCACCGGTCGCGACCAGGAGGCCGTTGTTGGTGGGGGATTGGATGACGACCTGGTCGGTGTCGGCGTTGATGTCGAACAGGGTGGTCGCGGTGTCGTTGTTGAGGTCGTTGTTGGTGTAGGCGGCGGCCGCGACATTGTTGGCCGACAGCGGGCTGTCGATGGCCGTGGTGTTGGTGTTGAGGTCGTGCCGGAGGTTCTGGCCGGCGTCGCTGATCACCCGGAGCCGGTCGAGCGCCGGGTTGAAGTCGACCCCGAAGTTCGTGCCCTTCAGCGCCGCCGTGAGCTGGGAGACCTTCGTCAGGGTCGATTCGGATCCCGCGTCCAGCGAGACCGTGTAGATGCCGCCGGCGTTGCCGACGACGTAGAGCTTGCCGTCCTGTACCCGGAAGTCGATCCCGATCAGCGAGGTGTCGGTGACCAGCCCCGTCGGGTTCTTGACCCAGTCGAGGACCTGCGGGGCGTCGGTCTTGAACGCCGCCACCAGCGTGCCGTCGGCGGAGATTCCGAACGCCTGGAGTCTGGCGTTCTGGGCTGAGCCGCTGCCCGGGAAGCCCGCGACCAACGCCGCGGAGGCGGCCAGCGCGGCCAACCCCCACTTGATGCGCGTCTTCATCGACTTTCTCCTTTCTTGGACCCTGCCAAAATGGTTCCGGTATGGTTGCCGGGTCGGCAGGGTTGGCTTGGCGGTAACTGCCGAAAATGCGATCGCCGATCAGGATGACCTGCGGTTTCGCGCATGCGGAATGAGCCGATCGGTACTCGGTACCGGATTCGGAGAAAAGCGCGACTATACGTGATGGGAGCGCGGAGGGCCGCTTTTAGCCCTCCGTTGGATCATCGTGCCCCAGGAGGCGTGGCCGGGCCATCGCCGGGGTCTGGCCGCAGATGGTCACGCCAGTGGTGACCTGCCGGTTTCACCCGCACGGCCGCACCAGGACACCGCCACCCGCCTCACTCGCGGCCCACCAGCCCGTCCAGTCACGTCAGTGAGACGGACGGCCGGGGCCGAAAATCGGCGTCCGGCCGTCTTATTAACGGACGGCGACTCACTGCCGGCACTTTCGCTATTTCGAGCGCTTCCGCTTGTTCAGTGCCGAGCCCTTGTGGACCGCCTTCTTGCCGCTCTTGTGGCTGCGCACGACGTACTGCGGCTCCTCCGGCGAGGCCGCGACGGTGCGGCCCGCCTCCTCCCGGCGATCGGTGATCTTCTCCTCCACGCGCCCTTCGGCCGTGGAGCCGTGGCTGCGCCAGTCGACCTCGTCCCCCACGCCGGGGTCCTTCTTGCGCTTCTTGCCCATGTTCCTCGCGGTACCCGCCGCCGGGACGGATAGTCACCGCGGCGTCACGATCGGCAGCCCGCGGGCCGATCGGCGCCCGGATGCAACCGGCCGACCGTCGCGGCCCGAAGGAACGGACAGCACCACTACGGACGGCGATGGAGAAACAGTGCGCTCCCCACACCATGTGACACAGGACGACGTGACACGGGACGACGTGACACGGGACGGCTGTCAGCGCGGGTGGCGCTGATGGCGCGGCGGGATCCGGTCGTCGTGGTCGGGGCGGGCCTGGGCGGCCTGTCAGCGGCGATCCACCTGGCGGGGCGGGGCCGTGAGGTGGTGGTGGTCGAGGCGCGGGACGAGCCGGGCGGATGCTGCGGGACGGCGAGCGCCGGCCCCTACCGGTTCGACACCGGCCCCTCCGTGCTGACCATGCCGGACGTGCTCGCCGAGACGTTCGGCGCGGCGGGGGAGGACCTGGAGAGCGTCCTGCCGCTGCGGCGCCTGGACCCGTTCTACCGGCTGGCCTTCCCCGACGGGTCCCGCCTGGACGTCGTCGCGGGCGCGCAGCGGATGGCGGACAGCGTCCGGGACCTGTGCGGCCCGGCGGAGGCGGCGCGGTACCTGCGGTTCCGGCGACGGCTCGGGAGGCTGTTCGAGGCGGAATGGTCGTCGTTCATCGACGCGGACATGACCCGGCTGCGCGGCATGGCCCGTCCGTATGCGCTGCTCAAACTGGCGGCGGCGGGCGGCTTCCGGCGCCTGGACAAGTACGTGACCGCCCACCTGACCGACGAACGGCTGATCAAGGCGCACACCTTCCAGGCCCTGTACGTGGGACTGCCTCCGCAGAGGGCGCTCGCCATCTACGCCGTCATCGCGCACATGGACACCGTCGGAGGCGTGTACTTCCCGTCCAGCGGCGGCATGCACGCCATCCCGCGGGCGATGGCGACCGTGGCGGAGAAGGCCGGCGCCTCGATCAGGTACGGCGTCCGCGCCGAGCGGGTGGAGGCCGGTGCGTCCGGGGTGACGGCGGTCCGGCTGGACGGCGGGGAGCGGCTGCCCGCGAGCCACGTCGTCATCGCCTGCGACCTGCCGCGCGCGCACGGCGGGCTGCTGCCCGAGGCGGCAAGCGACTGGCGGCTGCGCAGGCCGCGGTACTCGCCGTCCTGCCTGGTCATGCATTTCGGGATCGCCCGGCGGCCGCCGGGCCACGCGCACCACACCCTGCACTTCGGCCGCCAGTGGGCCGAGACGTTCGACGCCCTGGCGGCCGGACGGCCGCAGCCCGACCCGAGCCTGCTCGTCACCTGCCCGGAACCCGCCGAGCCCGCCGACCCCGCCGCGCCGGAGGGTCGTCCGACCCTGAGCGTCCTAGAACCGGTACCGAACCTGACCAGCGGAGCCGACTGGGATCTGCTCGGCCCGCGGCTGGAGGAACGCCTGCTGGCGCGCCTGGCCGACCTCGGCTATGAGGACCTGCGGGCGGCGCCGCGCATGACCTTCGACCCACCGGCGTGGGCGCGGCTCGGCCATTCGGCGGGCACGCCCTTCGCGCTTGACCACCGCTTCCGCCAGACGGCATGGCTGCGGCCCCGGGGCCGCAGCCGCCGCGTCCCCGGCCTGCACTTCGCGGGGATGCACACCGCGCCCGGCGTGGGCGTCCCACCCGTCCTGATCTCCGGGCGGCTGGCCGCCGCCCGGATCCTGGAGGACAGCCGATGACG
Organism: Actinomadura decatromicini; assembly: GCF_008121305.1. Lineage (NCBI taxonomy): Bacteria > Bacillati > Actinomycetota > Actinomycetes > Streptosporangiales > Thermomonosporaceae > Actinomadura > Actinomadura decatromicini. The sequence continues at coordinate 42,105 of NZ_VSRQ01000013.1, forward strand.
CTGACCGCGAGCTACGAGCACTGCCGCCGCCTCAACGCCCGGCACGGCCGCTCGTTCTACCTGGCCACGCTGCTGCTGCCGGCGTGGAAACGCCGGCATGTGCACGCGCTGTACGGGTTCGCCCGGCACGTCGACGACATCGTCGACGAGAGCGGACCCGCGGGTGCGGCGGGACGGGCCGCGGCCCTCGACGCCGTGACCCGCCGGCTGGACGCCGCCACGGCGGGCGAGCCGGTGGACGACCCGGTCCTGCCCGCGTTCGCGCACACCGTGCGCTCCTTCGACGTCGACCGCGCGGACGTCGACGCGTTCCTGGCCTCGATGCGCAGCGACCTGACGGTCACCCGGTACGCCGCCTACGAAGACCTTCTCGGCTACATGGAAGGGTCGGCCGCCGCCATCGGACTCATGATGCTGCCCGTCCTGGAGACCGTGCCGGGCGCCGAGAAGGCCGCCCGGGAGCCCGCCCGGGAGCTCGGACGCGCGTTCCAGCTCACCAACTTCATCCGGGACGTCGCCGAGGACCTGCGGCGGGACCGCATCTACCTGCCCCAGGACGACCTGGCCGCCTTCGGCGTGACCGAGGCCGACCTAGCCGGCGGCGCCTGCACCCGGGCCGTGCGGGAACTCGTGGCCTTCGAGGCCGACCGGGCCCGCGGCCACTACCGCCGCGCCCTGGACGGGGTGATGCTGCTGGCGCCGTCCTCCCGGCCCTGCATCCGCGCCGCGTACGAGCTGTACGGCGGGATCCTCGGCCGGATCGCCGCGGCCGACCACGACGTGCTGACCGCCCGCGCCCGCGTGCCGAGGCGGCGGCGCGCCGCGATCTACGCGCGGCACCTGCTGGCGGCGTCCGCCGCGGGCCGGGCCGAGCGGCGCGTCACCGCCGGGGCGCGCTGAGATGGCCGCTCGCCGGACCCCGGTGGTCCTGGACGCGATGGGCGGCGACCACGGACCGGACCGGACGGTGCCGGGAGCGCTGGCCGCGCATCGCGAGCACGGGGTGCCGGTGATCCTGGTGGGCCGGGCCGACGAGATCCACCGGCGGCTTCGGCGGCACGGCGCCTCCGGGGAGGTGGAGGTGTGGCACGCCGACGACGCCGTCCCCATGACCGAGCGGGGCGGGCGCACCGCGTTCCGGCGGGCGTCGAGCCTGATGGTGGGCTGTGAGCTGGCCGGGCGGAAGGGGCTGCCGTTCGTCTCGGCCGGACCCACCGGGGCGGTGGTGGCGGGCGCCGTCCGCGCCCTCGGACGGCGGGAGGGCGTGCGGCGTCCGGCGCTGGCCGTGGCGCTGCCGACCGTGTCGGGTTCCACCGTGCTGATCGACGCGGGCGGCACCGCCGACCCGACGGCGGAGATGCTCGCGCAGTTCGCGACGCTGGGCGCCGCCTACGCGCGCGACGTCCTCGGCGTCCGCGACCCGTCGGTCGGGCTGCTGTCCATCGGCGCCGAGCCGGGCAAGGGCAACCGGCTCGTCCGGGACGCCGCCCGGCTGCTGCCGGACCTGCCGGTCCGCTTCCACGGCAACGTCGAAGGACACGACGTGCTCGCGGGCACCGTCGACGTGGTCGTGACGGACGGGTTCACCGGCAACGTCGTGCTGAAGAACATCGAGGGCTGCGTCCGCGCCGTCCTGGGGTTGGCGGCCGATGCCGGGATCGCCGACACCGGGCCTTTGGAGGAGGTCGCGCGGCTGTACGCGGCCGACACGCACGGGGGCGCCGCGCTGCTCGGACTGACCGGGACGGTCGTCGTCGCGCACGGCTCGTCGAGCCCGGCCGCCATCGCCCGCGCGTGCGCGGTGGCGTCCGACCTGGCCGCCGGGCACGCGCCCGTGCACGTTCCTCGCGCGGCGGGGCGGGGCCGGTGAGCGGGTCAGGCCCGGCCGGGGCGCAGCGGGTCGCGGCCGTCCCAGGTCCCCGCGCTCCCGAACGGGCTGAAACGGGCGAAGAGCTCCTCGCTGTACCAGGCTTCGCGGCGGACGCGTCCGATGACGTCGCGGTGCGCGGCCGCCCGGTAGGCGAAGCGGGCGATGGCCTGCTCGTCGTCCCACAGCGAGAAGGTCGCCTGCCGGGCGAGCGGCCACTCGCCCACCCCGATCGAGGCGATGCAGGCGTCCTGGCGGCGGAGCAGGCGGTCCACGTCGGGGATCGAGCGGTAGAACGCCGGGAGCCGCCGCGGGCGGATCGACGCCCTGGTCAGCACGGCCACCGGCCCGTGCGGCGGCCCGTGCGGCGGCCCTTGCGGCGGCGCGGGCGGTGGCGCGGGCGGGCCCGGGGCGGCTCCGGCGAGCGGGTCGTGCCCGCCCCAGGCGCCGCGCGAGGCCAGCGGGACGAGGCGGACGTGCCAGGACTCCACGGCCTCGTCGCGCCAGCGCGCCGCGACCGGGGAGCGCTCCAGGAAACGGTCCAGGGCCCGCTCGCCGTCCCAGACCGCGAACAGCGCCCAGCGGCGCAGGTCGGCGCTCAGGCTCATGGACCGGCCCTTCCCCGTGCCGAGGAGCCGCCAGAACCGCAGGCCGCCGGTGCCGCGCAGCACCGGACGGTCGAACGCCATGTGCCGCATGGCGTCCAGGCCCGCGTACCGGATGAGGTGAAACGAGGCGATGATCCCAGTGCTGGTGGCGGTCATCAGCGGCTACCTGCTCGGCTCGGTGCCGGTCGCGGTGCTCGTCGGACGCGCCCACGGCTTCGACCCGCGCGACGTCGGCGACCGCAACCCGGGCTTCTGGAACATGAGGGAACAGCTCGGCTGGAAGGCCGCCGTGCCCGTCTTCGCCGGAGACATGCTCAAGGGGACGCTGGCCGGGCTGGCCGGGCTGCTGGTGAGCGGGGCCGAGACGGGCGCGCTCGGATCGGCGGCCGGGGCGAGCGCCCCGCCGGTGTACGCGGCGGTGGCCGCGGCCATGGCGGGCCACGCCTGGCCGCTGTTCGCCGGTCGGCGGGGCGGACGCTCCATCCTCACATTCGCCGGGGGATTCGCCGTGATCTGCCCGCCTGCCTTCGTGCTCGGCCTCGCGTTGCTCGTCGTGGCCGGGACGGCCTTCCGCTCGTTCGCCTGGGGCGCCCGCCTCGCGGTGTTCTCCCTGCCGGTGCTGCAGTTGTTCGTCGCGCCGGTCGGGCAGGTCGCGGGCACCGGGGCGCTGATGTGCCTCATCGGGCTGCGCTTCGGACAGGCCGCCGTGACGGGCCGCCGGGCCTGACCGCCGCCCGGCCGTAGCGGCGGCCGCGCCAGGTCCGCGTCGGCAGCAGCGCCGACCGCGTCAACCGGACGGCCGCGGCCGCGTCCAGCAGCGGAGACGCCATGAGGCCCACGCCCGGCCGCGCGTAGCTTCCCCGCAGCGCGGCCACGAGGAGGAACCGCTGCGCCAGCAGGGCCAGGTCGAGCGGGGCGGGACGTCCCGCCGCCAGCCGCAGGACGGGAAGCGCGGCGGCCAGCCAGACCACGCCCAGGTCCCCGGCCAGCCGGGCCGCCGAGGTCACGTCCCGCAGCGCGATCGAGCGGCCCCACTGGCGCCACACGTCGGCGACCGACTCGTGCATGTCGACCTCCAGCAGGGCGCCCGCGTCCCGGAAGGCGACCCGCCAGCCATCCCGGGCCAGGGCGCGTCCGAGCGCCACGTCGTCGGTCAGGTGGCGGCGGATCCGCGCGAACCCGTCTGCCTCGACCATCCGGGCCTTGCGGAACGCCAGGCATTGGCCGTTGACCAGCAACCGGTCCACGGACACGGCCTCTGGCCCGAGCGGGCCGAACCGGTAGACGAGCGTGGCGAGCAACGACGCGTGCAGCGCCTGCTCGACCGCGCCGCCGCAGACGAACCGCGGCCCAGCGGACACCAGGTCGTAGGCGTCAAGGAGGGCCGCCAGCTCCGCGCACAGGCCGGGCTTGGGACGCGTGTCGGCGTCCAGCAGGACCACGATCGGCCCCGCCGCCGCGCGCACGCCCTGGTGCAGCGCCCACTGCTTGCCGACCCACCCGGCGGGCGGCGGGGCACCGGAGACGACCGTGGCGCCGAGCCGCCGGGCCAGTTCGGCGGTGCCGTCGTGGGACTCGTCGTCCACGACGATCACCTCGCGCACCGCCGGGTCGGCGAGCAACGGTGCGACGCAGCCCGCGAGGCGGGACTCCTCGTCGCGCGCCGGGATCACCACGGACACCGGCTCCGGCGGGGGCCTGGACGGATCCGGCGCCAGCGCGGCGGGGCGGGTCCGTCCGCGCGCCAGCCGCACCGCCACGACCGCGGCGGCGACCGCCTGCGCCACGGTCAGCGGCCTCACCGCCACTGCCCTCTTCCCACGCGGTACTCGGCGAAATCCTCCTCGACCAGGGACGCGACGATCCGCCCGCCCATGGCGACCAGCGGCAGCCCGCCGCCCGGATGCGCCGACCCGCCCACCAGGTACAACCCGCGCCGCGGGCCGCGGTTGCCGGGCCTGCGGAACGGCGCGAACCGGCCCCGGTAGGCACTGCCGTAGATCGCCCCGCCCCACGCCCCGTACCGGTCCCGCAGATCCGCCGGGGTGAAGGTCTCCACGAACCGGAGCCGTCCCGACAGGTCGTGCCCGCGCCGCGCCAGCAGCTCCAGCACCAGGTCCCGGTAGGACTCGACGGACATCGGCCACCGGCCCGGATCCCGGGCGGGGACGTTGACCAGCATCACCCAGTTCTCGGCTCCGGCCGGCGCCTGCGAGGGGTCGTCCACCGCCGAGCAGCCGATGTAGACGGTGGGGTCGGTCGCCGGAGTCCGCTCCCGGAAGACGGCGTCGAACTCCCGCCGGTAGTCGGCCGAGAAGACGACCGAATGGTGCGGCAGCCCCGGCGTCCGGCCCTCCACGCCGGCCAGCAGCAGCAGCGCCGAGGACGACAGGCCGAGACCGGCGATCCGCCGCAGCCTGCGCCGGTCCGGCAGCAACCGGCCGTACAGCGCCGCCGCGTCGGCGTTGACCACCACCGCGTCGGCCGCCACCCGCTCACCCGACGCCAGCCGCACGCCGGACACCGCCGCGCGGTCGGCGATCACCTCGGCCACCTCGGCGCCGGTGCGGACCTCGACGCCCGCCGCCGCCAGCGCCCCGGCCAGGTCGTCGGCGATCCGCGGCAGCCCGCCCGGCACGTACCAGCCGCCCTCATCGTGCTCGATCGCCGGGACGCAGCCGAGCGCGGCCGGGGCCCGGTACGGGCTCGACCCCGCGTAGGTCGCGTAGCGGCCGACGTACTGGCGCAGCCGCGGATCGGCGAAGAAGCGGCGCGCCAGCCCGTCCAGCGTCCGGCCCGGCGCGACGGCGAGCAGATCGCCGATCCGCGCGTGCTCGGGCGGACGGCCCAGCGGCCCGGCGAAGAACGTCCGGCGCGACGCCGCGAGGCACTCCCGCGCCCAGCCGTGGAAGGCCCGCCACGCCGCCCCCTGGCCCGGCGCCAGGGACTCCACCTGCTCCTCCATCCGGACCGGATCGCGGAACGCGCGCAGCCGCGACCCGTCGGCGAAGCGGTAGAGGCACAGCTCCTCCGGCTCCACCATCGCGCGTCCGATACCGAGTTCTCTGAACACCTGGGGCATGGTGAGCAGCGACGGGCCGAGCGAGAACACGAACCCGTCGCGCTCGTACTCGGCCAGCTTCCCGCCGAGCCCGTCGAGCCGCTCGAACAACCGGACCGCATGCCCGCCGCGCGCCAGCAGCAGCGCGGCGACCATCCCGCCGACCCCGCCCCCGACCACGATCACCTCCGCCATACCCGCCACCCCGCTACCCGCCATCGCGCTGTGCGCCACCCCGCTGGCCGTGGCCGCCACCCCGCTGCCCGCCGTCGCGCTGCCCGCCGTCGCGCTGCCCGCCGTCGCGCTGGCCGCTCTCCCGTTGGCCGCCATCCCCCTGTGCGCGAGCCCGCTGTGCGCCATCCCCCTGTGCGCCATCCCCCTGTGCGCCATCCCCCTGTGCGCGAGCCCCCTGTGCGCGAGCCCGCTGTGCGCGAGCCCGCTGTGCGCGAGCCCGCTGTGCGCCACCCGGCTCCGCGCCACCCGGCTGTGCCCCACCCCGATGCGCGGCTCCGCGCCCGCTTTCTCGCAGGCGGCGGTCTCACGGCCTGCCGCCGTCTGAACGCCAGCACCGCCGCCGGGACGGCGAACACGCCCATCGCCGCGCCACCGGTCACCGCGACGAGCCGGTCCGGCGGATCGAACACCGCCGCGAACGCGAGCGTCTCCATCGCCGCCATCACCCCGTAGGACGCTACGAGCCACCCTGACGCGTCCGGCCCCCACTCCACGATCGGCTCCACCACGGCCATCAGCAGTGCCGACACCGCCAGCCACCCGGCGAAGTTGCTGACGGGCACACCCCGGTACATCCCGCCGTCAGTCCACGTCCACAGGCCCTGCCGCACCATCTGCGGATCAAGGAACAGATCCCACGCGGTCAGTGCTGCCGCGCCTACGGCCACGCGCGCCGTCCTCCACTCGGCCGGGACGATCGCCGCCGCCACCGCGTGCGACGCCAGCCCCATCCCGGCCCACGCCCCCGGTACCGCCACCGGAACCCCGCCCAACTGCGGCCGCAGCACCGGTGTGTACGCGTACCTCCCGAACGGGACACCGGTTCGCATCCCGACCGACTCCGCCGCGTAACCCACCGCCGCCGCCGCTCCGACGGCCCCGGCGGCACGCCCGAGGCCCCGCCGCGACGCGACGAAGCATGCCGCTCCCGCCGCCAGCAGACCCACCACCGGACCGGTCAGCGGCACCGGATCCGAGACCACCCCAGACGCCACCTGAGCAGCGACCATTCCGGCGAGGCACCCGGCACCGACCACCACCAGCCCGTCCGTCTCCGGACCGCCCCGCCTGCCCGGACCGCCCCGCCCGCCCCGCCCGCCCGGACCGCCCGAACCGCCCCGCCCGCCCGGACCGGCCCGTCCGTCCGCCCCCGGATTGCTCCGCCCGCCCGTCCCCGGACCGGCCCGTCTGTTCGCCCCCGGACCGGCCCGCCGGGACCCCACGGCGCGGCTCCCGCGCATCGATTCCACACGTCTTCTTCGGAGCGCGCCCGCGCCCCGGATGCCCGCCTCCCCGAATCTCGCGGGTGGAAGGGGAAGCGGCTCCAGCCAAGGAGATGCGCGGCGACGTGCGCGATGTCGACGACACCGCCAGGTCAGGGCAGGACTCACCTGTCGATCTTTCAGATGGCTGTGTTGAGATATCTGAGTCTGGACATTGAGATTTCAATGCCTTAGGTTGCGACGACACGCTGGCCATCGAGATCAAGGGATTAGCGAGATGCGCCGAACCGTCCTCCTTCTGACCGCAGGGATCCTTGGTGCGACCATGGCCGCCGGCTGCGGCGGCCACGACGATGACTCGGGGGCGTCGTCCGCGAAGGCGAAGCTGCCGGACGGGCCGATCGTCATCGGGATGGCCGTCGCGCGTTCCGGGTTCGCCGCGGCCTACGACCTCGGGCCGTCCCGCGGCGCCGAACTCGCCGTCGCGGACATCAACGCCCGCGGCGGCGTCCTGGGCCACCGCCTCGAGCTCAAGTACGGCGACACCAAATCCGACCGGGCGCTCGGGACCACCGTGGGCATCGACCTGCTGTCGCGCGGGGCGAAGGCCATGTTCGTCACCTGCGACTTCGACCTTGGCAGCCCCGCGGCCATCGCGGCGACCGGCAAGAAGATCGTGGCGGTGTCGCCCTGTGCGGGCTCCTCGCAGTTCGACGTGCCCACGCTGGGTCCGCTCGCGTACTCCATGGGCACCAAGAGCGCGGCCGGGGCGACGAACGTGGCCCGGTTCGCCTATGACAAGGGCTACCGGAAGGCGTACCTCTGGCGCGACCCGAGCATCACGCACACGAAGGAGACCTGCGCCGCGTTCGAGTCGACGTTCGGCGCCCAGCCGCAGGCCGAGGTGGTCGGGAGCGACACGATCCAGCAGAAGGACACGTCGTTCGCCGGTCAGATCGCGCGGCTGCGCGCGTCCGGCGCCGACGTGCTGGAGCTGTGCAGCTACAACCCGGGAGCGGGCACGGCCCTGCGCCAGCTCCGAGCCGCGGGCGTCGACATCCCGGTGGTGTCGAACATGTCCATGGACGGCGACTACTGGCTGAAGGGCGTCCCGGACCTGAAGAACTTCTACTACGACGCCTTCGCGTCGCTGTACGGCGACGATCCGCGCGCGGACGTGAACGACTTCTTCGCGCGCTACAAGGCGAAGTTCGGCGAGCGCGCCGTCACGTCCTACGCGCTCACCGGCTACGCGACGGTCCAGGTGATCGCCAAGGCGATCGAGACGGCGCAGACGACCAGCGGGCCCGCGCTGGCGAAGGCGATCGACGGCCTCGGCTCGTACGAGACGATCGCCGGCCCCACCGGGTACGGCGCGAAGCAGCACATCGTGACCGAGCGTCCTTCAACGATCTTGAGCGTCGAGGGCGGCCGGACCAGCGTGGTCGCGACCTACGCCGGCGGACGCAAGATCAAGGAGGGCTGAGCCGGATGCGTCAGCTGCTCCGCACGAGCCACGTCACCGTGCGCTTCGCGGGACTGTGTGCGCTGGACGACGTCGGCCTCGAACTGGGCGACGGTGAGATCCTCGGGCTGATCGGGCCGAACGGCGCCGGGAAGACGACGCTGCTCAACGTGCTGTCGGGCTTCCAGCGCCCCACCGCGGGCGAGGTCGAGCTCGACGGCCGCCGGATCACCGGCTGGGACGCCCCGCGCCGGGCGAGGGCGGGCATCAGCCGGACGTTCCAGGACGTCCGGCTCTTCCCGGACATGACCGTCCGCGAGAACTGCGAGGCGGCCGTGATCGGCTCCGGTGGAACGTGGCCGGCCGCACGCGCACGCGCGGGCCGGGCGCTGGACTGGTTCGACCTGGAAGGGAGCGCCGACGTCCTCGCCCGTGACCTGCCGTACGGAGCGGAGAGGCGGGTCGGCATGGCCCGGGCCCTCTGCGCTCGGCCACGGGTGCTTCTGCTCGACGAGCCGGCGGCGGGCCTCAACGACGACGAGAGCGCCGCGATGGCACGGACCGTGCGGCGGATCCACGAGGAGATCGGCTGCGCGATCGTCGTGATCGAGCACGACGTGCGCGTGATCCTCAGCCTGTGCGACCGCGTGCACGTCCTCGACCACGGCGTCACGCTCCGGGTCGGCAGCCCGGACGAGATCCGGACGGATCCCGAGGTCGTGTCCGCTTATCTCGGGGCGGAGGCGATGGAATGACGCTGCTCGAAGTATCCGACCTGCGCGTCTCGTACGGGCCGATCGACGCCGTGAAGGGTGTCTCGCTCCGCGTCGAGCGGGGCGACGTGGTCGCGATCGTCGGTCCGAACGGAGCCGGGAAGTCCAGCACCATGCTGGCGATCCAAGGTCTGGTCCGAGCGCGGAGCGGATCGGTCCGCTGGCGCGGCACGGACATCACGGGCTGGGCGCCCGAGCGCAGGGCGCGGGCGGGGATCTCGTTCGTCCCGGAGTCGCGCGGCGTCTTCTGCACGCTGTCGATCGGTGAGAACCTCCGCCTCGCCGGCTGCGCGTTGGCCAAGGGCGCCGACGTCGCCGAACGTGTGGAGCTGGCCTTGCGGCACTTTCCCGCGCTGGCGGATCGCCTCTCCGAGCGGGCGGCGGTCCTGTCCGGCGGCGAGTGCCAGCAGCTCGCGATCGGCCGGGCCCTGGTGGCCGCGCCGGACCTGCTCGTCCTCGACGAGCCTTCGCTCGGGCTCGCCCCGGTCGTGCTCGACGAGCTGTTCGCCGCCCTCGCCGCGCTCCGCGACGAGGGCCTGACGATCCTGCTCGTCGAGCAGAACGTCGCACGCGCGGTGAAGCTCGCCGACCATCTTTTCTCGCTGCGAGGAGGCGTGATCGAACGCGTGGACGACCCCGCCGAACTGCTGCGGAACCCCGCCCTGCGGGCCCGGCACCTGGGCATGGGGTGAGCGCGGTGGCCCAGAACCTCGTCAACGCGCTGAGCCTCGGCAGCCTCTACGCCCTGATCGCCCTCGGCATCGCGCTGCTGTTCAGCATCATGGGACTGATCAACTTCGCGCACGGCGAGCTGATCATGATCGGCGGGTACGCGCTGCTGTGGTTCGCCGCCCTGCCGTTCGCCGTGACGGCGGTGCTCGTCGTGGCGGTCGTCATCGGATGCGCGCTCGCGATGGAACGGCTCGCCTTCCGCTCCGTGCGCGGGGCCAGCGGGGAGACGCTGCTGATGACCTCCTTCGCCCTCAGCCTGTTCGTCCAGGGCGGCGCGCTGCTGTTCGAGGGCGCCGACCCGAAGAGCGCCGACGTGCTCGGGAGCCTCGGCGCGAGCACGGAGGTGGCGGGACTGACCGTCGGCAGGCTCGACATAGCGATCATCGGTGTTACCGCTGTGCTGCTGCTGGGACTCGCATGGTTCCTGCGTGCCACGCCGCTTGGCGTCCAGATGCGCGCCGCGGCCGAGGACTTCAGGACGGCCCGCGCGCTCGGCGTGCGCGCGAACCTCGTCGTCGCCGCCGCGTTCGGCGTGAGCGGCGCGTTCGCCGCGATCGCGGCGATCTTCCTGGTGGCGAGCACGGGCACGCTGACGCCGGGCATGGGCCTGCGGCCGGTGCTCGTCGGATTCGTCGCGGTCGTGCTCGGCGGGCTCGGACGGCTGTGGGCCGCGGCCCTCGGCGCGTACGTGCTCGCGCTGCTCACGGTGATGCTTCAGGCATATCTGCCGGGAGGTGTGGTGCCCTATCAAGACGCTTTGGTGTACCTCGGGATCGTCGTGATCCTCATGTTCCGCCCGCACGGCATCGCGGGCCGCCCCGGGGCGGTGCGCGTATGACCGCCCCCCGACCCGACCCGCAGGCAACCGGCGCGCAGAGAACCGCCCCGCAGGCAGCCGACCCGCAGACGACCGACCCGCAGGCAGCCAGCGCGCAGACGACCAGCGGGCGGGGGGTCGGTGCGCGGATGGGCCTGCGGCCTTCGGTGCTCGCGCGCAGCGCGCCCGCCGTCGTCTGCAGTCTGCTGGTGCTCGCGGTCAGCGGCCTGGCCCTGCTCGGTTCGGAGACGACCCAGCGGACGGCCACGCAGATGCTCGTGATGGGCGTCATCACCGTCGGCACGTACATCTACGTCGGCAATTCCGGCGTGCTGTCCTTCGGCCACGTCGTGTTCGTCGCCGTGGGCGCGTACACCACGGCGTTGACGACCCTTCCTCGGGGCCTGAAGCAGGCGCTGCTGCCCGCGCTTCCCGGCTGGCTCGCGGAACTCGAACTCGGCCTCCCCGCGGCGCTGCTCCTTTCCGGTCTGCTCTCGGTGCTGGTCGCGGCCCTCTTCGCGCTGCTGACCCTGCGCCTGGACGGGATGGCGGCCGGAATCGCGAGCCTGGCTCTGCTGATCAGCGTCAACGTGGTGATCAGCAACTGGGACGCGGTCACGCGCGGCTCGCAGGGGATAGTGGGGATCCCGGCCGACCTCACCATCGGGACCGCCGTCCCCTGGCTCATCGGCGCGATCGCCGTCGCTCTGACCTACCAGTCGAGCCGATCCGGCTTCCGGCTGCGAGCCTCCCGCGAGGATCCCGTCGCCGCCGCGGCGCTCGGGATCCGCATCCGCCGCGACCGTTCGGTCGCGCTCGTCATCAGCGCGTTCGTGTGCGGCGTCGGCGGCGGCCTGTACGCCCGCTTCCTCGGAGCGCTGACACCGGGCGACGTCTACCTCCAGCTCACGCTGCTCACGCTGCTGATGCTGATAGTCGGCGGGATACGAAGTCTGAGCGGGGCTGTCGTCGGGACGCTCTTCATCTCCGTCCTGGCGGAGCTACTGCGAAGGATCGAGGCCGGAGGCGGCGTGGGCCCGGTCGAGATCCACCCGCACCCCGGCATCCAGCAGTTGATCCTCGCCCTCACGCTGCTGCTGACCTTGCTCCTGCGTCCCGGCGGGATCACCTCGGGCCGTGAACTCGGCTTCGCGCCGCCCGGCTGGCTCGGCGCCCACCGAAAGGACCCGCGTCCTGGGCCGACGGTGGACGACCCGGCCCCGCACTCGGACCCGCCCCCGCGTTCGGATCCGGCCCTGCGCCCGGATCCGGCCCTGCGCTCGGAACCGGTCCAGTGCTCGGATCCGGCCACGCCGCGCGCTGAGCGGCATGACGTCCCACCGCCGAAACAAGATCATCCCTAGCGGGACCCTCAGCAGGACCATCGCGCTGGCCTCAAGAGAATGCCAACGCCATTTGCTGATATCTCAACTCGTTCTTATTGTAATCTCAGACCCAATGAAGGAGATCCCCGTGGCCCTCAGTCCCGATCTTCGACCGGCCGGGTGGCGGGTCGGCGCCGACATCGGCGGGACCTTCACCGACGTCATCGCACTGGGGCCGGCCGGAGAGGTCGTGCCGATGAAGGTTCCGTCCACGCCGCCGGACTACGGCTTCGGCGTGGTCTCGGCGACCACCGACGTGCTCTCCTCGGCGGGTGCCCGGCCGGAGGCCGTCGTCGCGATGCTGCACGGCACGACCGTGGCCACCAACGCGATCCTGTCGATGAGCGGCGTCCGCACGGCGGTGGTCACCACCCGCGGCTTCCGCGACGTGCTGGAGATCGGACGCCTCCGCCGACCGGTGCTCTACGACCTCTCGTGGTCCAAGCCCGAGCCGCTCGCCCGGCGGCGGAACCGGTACGAACTCGGCCAGCGGATCACCGCCGACGGACGTCTCGACCCGCCGACAGATGAGGACGAGGTGCTCGCCCTGGCCGCCCGGCTGCGCGCGGACGGCGTCGAAGCGGTGGCCGTTTGCCTGCTCAACTCCTATGTCCGGCCGGACGAGGAGCGGCGGGTCGCCGAGCTGCTGCGAGCCGAACTGCCCGGTGTGTACGTCACGGCGTCGGTCGATGTGTCTCCGCAGCCGCACGAGTACGAACGCACGAGCACGGCGACGGTCAACGCCTACGTCGGTCCCGCCGTCCACGGCTACCTGACCCGGTTGGAAGCGGGTCTGCGGGATGCCAAGGTGAGCGCCCCGCTGCTGGTCATGCAGTCCAGCGGCGGACTGCTCGACGCGGCCTCGGTCGCGCGGCGTCCGGTGCAGATCATCGAGTCCGGTCCCGCCGCCGGCGTCACCGCCGTGCAGAAGCTCGCGCAGCTCATCGGCCTGTCCACGGTGGTCGCGTTCGACATGGGCGGGACGACGGCGAAGGCGTCCCTCATCGAGCACGGCGAGCCGTTCGTCTCGGTCGACTACGAGGTCGGCGGCGGCATGAACGTCGCCCGCGGCCTCAGCTCCGGCGCCGGGTATCCGGTGCGGGCGCCGTCGATCGACATCGCCGAGGTCGGCTCCGGAGGCGGCAGCATCATCTCCGTCGACGCGGCGGGCGCGCTTCACGTGGGGCCGTCCAGCGCCGGTTCGCTTCCCGGCCCCGCCTGCTACGGCAAGGGCGGTGAGCTGCCGACCCTGACGGATGCCAACGTGACGCTCGGATATCTCAGCCCGCAGGCGCTTGCAGGCGGCCGTGTGGCGATTCACCCGGACCTGGCCGAGCGGGCGCTGGCGCCGGTGGCCGAGCGGCTCGGCGACGACGTGCCCGCCGCCGCGCGCGGCGCGTACCAGGTCGCGGTGTCCAGCATGACGACCGCGGTCAAGGCGGTGACCAGCGAACGGGGCCGCGACCCGCGGGAGGCCACCATGGTGGCCTTCGGCGGCGCCGGTCCGCTCTACGCCGCCGCGCTGGCCCGCGAGCTCGGCATCTCGACCGTGATCGTGCCCGTGTACCCCGGGCTGTTCAGCAGCCTGGGCCTGCTCGTGGCCGACACCGAACGCCACGAGCTCACTCCGTACAGGACCGAGTTCGTAGAGGTGAGCGCGCTCGCCGCGGAGTTCGCGCGGCTGTCGGCGAAGGCGCGCGCCGACCTCGGAGCGGACTGCGTCGTGGACCGGCTCCTGGACGTGCGCTACCGCGGCCAGCGATTCGAACTGCGGATCCGGGTGCCCGACGGCGAGCTCAGTGATGACCTGCTCGCCGAGGTGCGCCAGCGGTTCCACGCCGAGCACAAGCGCACCTACGGCCGGGCCGGGACGGACGAACTGGTGGAGCTGGTCAACCTCCGGGTACGCGGCCGCGTGCCCACCCCAGTGTCCATCGCGGACGTGCTGGCCCTTCCCACCGCCACTGCCGCCACGACCGCCACCCCCGACGCCGCCGCGACCGCTGCCGCCGCCGCCACCGCCGCGACCGCCGCCGCTGGCGCCGCGACCGCCACCCCCGACGCCGCCGGGACCGCCACCCCCGACGCCGCCGCGACCGCTGCCACTGCCACCACCGCCGCGACCGCTGCCACCGCCGGCGCCGGCGCCGCTGCCACCGCCACCGCCAGCGCCGGTGCCGTCGCTGGCGGGGGCGCCGGGTGTGCCACTCGCGACTGCCGGTTCGCCGAGGTCGTGCCCACGCCCGTCGTCGGACGGTCCGACCTCGGCGCCGAACCCGTCGAGGGACCCATGGTCATCGAGGACATGGACGCCACCACGCTCGTCCCACCCGGTGCCCGGGTCCACCGCGACCGGTTCAACAACATCGTCATCACCTGGGGTGCCTCATGATCCGCGACGCCGTGACCTTCGAGGTCTTCCGCAACGCCGTCACCGGCCTCGCCGACGAGATGGCGATCACGATCGTCCGCACGGCGCACTCGCAGCTCGTCGCGTCGAGCATGGACTTCTCCGCCGCCCTGTGCGACGCTCGGGGCAGGGTGATCGCCCAGGCCAACACCCTGCCGGTGCACCTCGGCTCCATCCCGGACGCGATGGCGGAGATCCTCGACGAGTTCGGCGGCGGGATCCAGCCCGGAGACGTCTACCTGCTCAACGACCCGTCCCGGGGCGGCATGCACCTGCCCGACATCTTCGCGGTCGCGCCGGTGTTCACCGAGGAGACCCTCCTGGGCTTCGCGGTCACGGTCGTCAACCACACCGACGTCGGCGGCTGGGCGGCGGGCTCCATGGCAGTGCAGTCGACAAGTATCTTCGCCGAGGGCGTTCAGATACCACCGTCGCGCCTGGCCGAGGCGGGCACCCTGAATGAGACGTTCCTGCAACTGATTCTGCGCAACGTCCGCGAACCGGAGCTGCTGCGCGGTGACCTGGAATCCCAGCTCGCGGCCTGCCACACCGGGGCCGAGGGCCTGCGCGCCCTCGCGGCGCGGCACGGCGTCCGGCGGCTCGCCGACCTCGTCGACGAACTGCTCGACTACTCCGAGACCCTGCTGCGCGCCGCGCTCGCCGAGGCCGTCCCCGGCACCTACGAGTTCGTCGACCACATCGACGACGACGGCCTCGGGTCCGGCCCCATCCCGATCCACGTGCGGGCCACGCTGTCGTCGGACGGGATAGAACTCGACTTCACCGGCTCCGCGCCGCAGGTCGACTCCGCGCTCAACGCGACGTCCTCGTTCACCCGGTCCGCCGCCTACGCCGCCCTCCAGGGCGTCCTCGCCGCGGACATCCCGGCCAACAGCGGCTTCTACCGGCCGTTCAGCTTCGTCATCCCGGAGGCGTCCATCCTCAACGGGCGGCGGCCCGCCGCGCGCGGCGCCCGCGGCCTCGTCGGCTTCCGCATCATCGACGCGGTTCTCGGGGCGCTCGCCCCGGTGTTCCCGTCCCGGGTGCCCGCGGCCGGAGAGGGCGGGCCCGACGGGATCGCGATCGGTCTCGTCGGCCCGGACGGGGAGTCCATGGTGCTGTGGGACCCCCTGGCCGGAGCGTGGGGCGCCCGTCCCGACCGCGACGGCGTGGACGGGATCAGCTCGCTCGGCGCGAACCTGACCAACACGCCGGTCGAGGAGCTGGAACGCTCCGGGCACATCCGCATCGACGGTTACGGCTACCTCCCCGACAGCGGCGGGGCGGGCCGTTGGCGCGGCGGCCTCGCGACCTTCCGCGACATGACGCTGCTGGCGCCGGAGGCCAGCGTGCAGATCAGATCGGACCGGCGGAAGTTCCTGCCGTACGGGCTGGCCGGCGGCGCGCAGGGCACGCCCTCGCTCAATGTGCTCGACCTCGGCGGGCCCGGCGAACGCGTGCTGGAGTCCAAACCGCATTTCACGATGACCGCGGGAGCGCGCCACCGGCATGTGACCGCGGGCGGAGGCGGGCACGGCAGCCCGTTCGAGCGCAGCCCGCGGCGGGTGCTCGAAGACGTCCTCGACGGCAAGGTGACCCGCGAGGGAGCCGAACGGGACTACGGCGTCGTCATCACCGAGGACGGCGTGATCGACGCGTCCGCCACCGCCGCCATACGCGACCGGGCGCGCTGACATGCCTGTCAGCGGCGACCGGCGGTTTCACCTGGACGCCGCCGGCCATCACGACCACCATGGCCGCCGGACGCGGCGGCCGGACGGGAGCCTGTCATGACCACTGCACTGATCATCGGTGACATCCAGCGAGGCATCACGGGCGCCTACCCGTTCGCCCAGCGGGTCCGGCCGCCGCTCACCGAGCTGCTCCCGCGCGCCCGCGCGGCCGGGGCCCTGGTCGTGTTCGTGCACTTCGGCTTCCGCGGCAACGGGGCCGACCTGCCGCCGGGCAACGCGCTGTACCGGACGTTCTACGAGGCGGGCGACGCCTTCCACGAGGGATCGCCCGGAGCCGAGATCGACCTGCCGGTCGCCGCCGAGGACGTCGTCGTGCTGAAGCGGCGCGCCAGCGCGTTCGCCGGCACGGATCTCGACCTCGTGCTCCGCGCCCGCGGCGTCGACAGGATCGCGGTCGCCGGCGTCGCGACCTCCGCCATGGTCGCGGCGACGTGCTACGACGCGTCGGACCGCGGCTACCACGTGACCGTGCTGCGCGACGGCTGCGGCGACGGCGACCAGGCGGTCCACGACTTCTTCATGGACGCCGTCTTCCCCGGCCGCGGATTCGAGGTCGTGCCCTGCGCCGACTGGCCCGGTGGGACGGCGTGAACGCCGCGTTGCTCGACCGGCTCCAGGCGGAGCTCGACGAACGCCGGACGACCACCGGGCTGCGCCGCGACCTCGTGGTCTCCGGCGCCCAGGGCCCGACGCTCGGCGTGGACGGCGACACGCTCGTGAACCTCGCCTCGAACGACTACCTCGGGCTCGCCGGTGATCCCGAGGTCCTCGACGCGGCGCGGCGGGCCCTGCGCGACGGCGGGCTCGGCGTGGCGGCGGGACGCGTGCTCTGCGGCACCAGGGAGGTCCACCGAGAACTTGAGGCGAGCATCGCCGACCTCGTCGGAGCCGAGGACGCCGTCCTCTACGGCTCGTGCTTCGACGCGAACCTCGGCGTCTTCGACGCTCTGCTCGGCCCGGACGACGTCGTCCTCAGCGACGCGCTCAACCACGCCAGCCTGATCGACGGCATCCGCCTGGCCCGGGCCCGGCGGCGCGTCTTCGCCCACGCCGACCTCGACGACCTAGAGCGCCGCCTCGTCGAGTCCGCGGACGCGCGCCACCGGCTGATCGTCACCGACGGCGTCTTCAGCATGGACGGCGACGTCGCCGCGCTGCCGCGGCTCCGCGAGCTGGCGCGCCGCCACGACGCCGCGCTGCTGGTCGACGACTCGCACGCCACGGGCGTCCTGGGCACGACCGGCGCGGGCACCGCGGAGCACTTCGGGCTCGCGGGCCGGATCGACGTGCTGACCGGGACGCTCGGCAAGGCGCTGGGCGGCGGAGCGGGCGGTTTCGTCGCCGGTCCTCGCCCGATCGTGGAGACGCTGCGCCAGGTCTCGCGTCCGTACATCTTCACCAACGCGATGTCCCCTCCGCTGGCCGCCGCGGCGCTGACGGCGATCCGCGTCGCGCGGGACCGTCCCGGGCTGCGGGAGCGACTGGCCGCCAACACCGCCCGGTTCCGCGCGGCGTTGCGCGACCTCGGCTACGAGGTGCCGCCGGGGGAGCACCCGATCGTCCCCGTGATGCTGCGCGGCGGCACGCTGGCCCGCGACGTGGCGGCGGCGCTCCGCCGCGAGGGCGTCCTCGCCTTCGCGCTGTCGCACCCGGTCGTTCCGCTCGGCGAGGAGCGGATCCGGGTGCAGGTCTCGGCGGCGCACACGGCCGACCAGCTCGAACTCGCGGCGGCCGCCTTCGGGCGCGCGCGGGTCGGCACGGCCCGCTCGTGACCGCCGCCGAGGGGCTCCGGGCGCCCACCGGCGCCGACGGCCGCGAGCTCGACGGCCGGGTCGCGGTCGTGACCGGCGGCGCCAGCGGCATGGGCCTGGCGGTCACGCACGCGCTCGCCCGCCGCGGCGCGACCGTCGCGGTGTTCGACCTCGCCCCGCCGGATGCGCTCGGACTGGCGTCGACGCTGGCGGTGGACGCCGACCGCGTCCGGTCGGTCGCGGTGGACGTGACGGACGGCGACCGGGTCGACCACGCGTTCGCCGCGCTGTTGGAGGAGCGATCGCGGCTCGACATCCTGGTCAACGCGGCGGGTATCGCGCCACCGACCCCGTTCGAGGACATCACCGAGGCCGAGTGGAACCGCGTGCTCGCGGTCAACGTGCACGGGACGTTCCTGTGCTGCCGGCGGGCGCTGCCCGCGATGCGCGACGGCGGCTGGGGCCGCGTCGTCAACTTCTCCTCCACCGCGGGCAAGACCATCAGCACCGCGGGCGGCGCCCACTACACGACGGCGAAGCACGGCGTCCTCGGCCTCACCCGGCACCTGGCGAAGGTCGGCGGACCCGGTGGCGTCACGGTGAACGCCGTCTGCCCCGGTCTCATCGACACGCCGATGGCCCGCGGACTGCTGCCCGGAGACGAGCTCGAACGCGCCGCCCGGTCCTTCCCCGTGCCCCGCGTCGGACAGCCGTGGGAGGTCGCCGAACTCGTCGCTTTCCTGGCCTCCGACCGCGCGGCGTACATCACGGGCGCGGCCATCGATATCAACGGCGGCGACCTGATCGTCTGACACCGGCGCGGCGGACCCCCCGACGGACCTACCTGGAATCCCATGAAAGAGAGCACTCTGTGAGCACAGTGAGTACTTCGCCGGTCAGGACGATCCGGCACGTGATCGACGGCCGCGAAACCACAGGCGAGTCGAGCCGTACGGCCCCGGTGTGGAATCCCGCGACCGGCGAACACCAGGCCGACGTGCTGCTGGCCGAGCCCGGCGACGTCGACGCCGCGGTGCGGGCGGCGCGCACCGCCCTGGCGGACTGGGCCGAGACCTCCCTCATGCGCCGGTCGCGGCTGATGTTCGCCTTCCGCAACCTCGTCGAGAAGAATCTCGACGACCTCGCGCGGATCGTGTCCGCCGAGCACGGCAAGGTCCTCGACGACGCCAGGGGCGAACTCGTCCGCGGCCTGGAGGTGATCGACTTCGCCTGCGGGATTCCGCAGCTCCTCAAGGGCGAGTACTCCGACCAGGTCTCGTCCGGCGTGGACCTCTTCTCGTTCCGGCAGCCGCTCGGCGTCTGCGCCGGGATCACGCCGTTCAACTTCCCCGCGATGGTCCCGCTGTGGATGCACCCGATCGCGATCGCGACCGGCAACACGTTCGTGCTCAAGCCCTCCGAGCGCGACCCGTCGGCCTCCAACCTCATCGCCGAGCTCTACGCCGAGGCGGGCCTGCCGGACGGCGTCTTCAACATCGTCCACGGCGACAAGGTCGCGGTGGACGCGATCCTCGACCACCCGGACATCGCGGCGGTGTCGTTCGTCGGCTCGACGCCGATCGCCCGGTACGTGCACGAGCGCGCGACCGCCGGCGGCAAGCGCGTGCAGGCCCTCGGCGGCGCCAAGAACCACGCCGTCGTGCTGCCCGACGCCGACCTCGACCAGGCCGCCGATCATCTGGTCGCCGCCGGGTACGGCTCGGCGGGCCAGCGCTGCATGGCGATCTCGGTCGCCGTCGCGGTCGGCGCCGCGGCCGACCCGCTCGTCGAGCTCGTGCGCGAGAAGGCGCGCGCGATCAAGGTCGGGCCCGGGCTGGACGCCGGGTCCGAGATGGGCCCGGTCGTGTCGCCCGAGGCGCTCGCCCGGATCACGGACTACATCGGCTCCGGCGTCGCCGCGGGCGCCGACCTCGTGGTCGACGGGCGCGAACTGGACGTCGAGGGTGGCGGCTTCTTCGTCGGCCCGACGCTGTTCGACCGTGTCACACCCGAGATGGACGTCTACCGCGAGGAGATCTTCGGCCCCGTCGTCGCCGTCGTGCGGGTCGACACGTTGGAAGAGGCGATCGACCTCATCAACGGCAACGACCTGGCCAACGGCACGGCGATCTTCACCACCGGCGGCCATGCGGCCCGCCTCTTCCAGCGCTCCGTGCAGGTCGGGATGATCGGCGTCAACGTCCCGATCCCGGTGCCCATGGCGTTCTACTCGTTCGGCGGCTGGAAGGACTCGCTGTTCGGCGCCCACCACATCCACGGCCCCGAGGGCGTCGCGTTCTACACGCGCGCGAAGGCCGTCACCACCCGCTGGCCGGACGACAAGCCGGACAACGCGAAGGCAGAAGGCGCGAAGACGGAGGACGCGAAGGCCGGCCCCGACCTTCGCTTCCCGACGGCGGTCTGACCCGAACGCCCAGGCCCCTGGACCGGCACCACGCCGAACCAGGGGCCTGACCGCATCTAAGAAGCGGTCGTCCAGCCCCTGACCAGAAGGAGTTCCCGCCCGTGCCACCGCGCGCCGGGAGTGACGTCCCTGGCCATGGCACTGGCTCGCCGGGAACGCCTCCGGTCGTGGCGATGGGTGGCGGGAGCGGCATGCCCTGGGCTGGTCGGGTGACGTGCCCAGCCGTGTCCTGGTCCGGTGGGAGTAACGTCCCCGGTCGTGCCTTGGGGCGGCGGGAGTGATATCTCCGGCCGTGGCAATCAGTAGTGGTGAGGGTGACGTGCCCGGCCCTGCCCCGGGCTGGGCGGGTGACGTGCCCGGTCGTGCCTTGGGCCGGGTGGGAATGACGTCTCCGGTCGTGGCGATGGGTGGTGGGGTGACGCGCCCGGGCGTGCCCCGAGGCGGCGGGAGTGACGTCTCCCGGTTGTGGTGATGGAACCAGGGGGCGGGCGGCGCTTGGCCGGTAGGAATGGCGTGCTCGGGTGTGGTGGTACCCCTGGGCGTCCCACTGGACTGGTGGGAGCGGCGTTCCCGGTCGGGGGCTAGGTCGGCGGGAGTGACGCGGGCAGTTCGATGTGCGCTCTGCTCACCGACGTGCTCTTCGCCAGAACCTGCAGCAGGTCGCGGCGCACGCGCTCGCACCGCGTCCGCATCGCGTCTTGGACGCCGTCCGCGTCCCGCTCGCGCAGTCGCTCGAAGACCGCTCCCAGCTCTCCGGGCGGGCTCGCGATGCCGGGATCGATCAGCGCGGCCATCCGCAGCACCCGCTCGAGTTCGTCGAGCACGTCGACGATCGTCTTGCCGAGACGAGGGTTGCCGCAGAAGTTGGCGATGATGGCCTCGAACTCGATCCCGGCCCGCAGCGATTCCTCCTGCTCCACCTCGCCCGCCGCGAGCGCGAACGGCACCAGGGACAGCACTTCGAGCCGTTCGAGCGCCGGTTCCGTGACGCCGAGGCGCGCCGCGGCGGCGGCCGCCTCGCCAGACAGGAGCGTTCGCAGCGCGCAGAGCGCGTCGGTGTCCTCGAGCGTGATCGGGCTGACGATGTAGCCCGCGCGCGGAAGCGCGGTCACGAGCCCGTCGCGCCTCAACCGCGCGAGCGCCTCGCGAACCGGAGTCTTGCTGATGCGCCATTGCTCCGCGAGCGAAGTCTCGGTGAAGCTGCTGCCGGGCGGTAGCGTCAGGTCGATGATCTGACGCCTGATCGCCCGGTAGGCCTGGCTCGTGCGGTCGAGACCCGTCTCGTCCCTGCCGACCAGCAGCAGCGCGGGAATGTGCGGCGTTCCTGGGACCACGCCATGGATGTCGGACACCCGGCAAGCATACCAACTCCACGGGTTGATACAGCAGTCAACTTGCGTATGGAGGATGAGAGATATCTATCCTTGGCATTGATATCTCAATATGCCATGCTCGCTCCATGCAGCGATGCACCTCGAAATCCTGGGCCCTTCCCCCTGAGAGCGGCTTCCCGCAGCTGGGCGCGATGAGCACGCTCGCCCGCGCCGCGCGGAGCGCGCGTGACGGCGTGCGGATCCTTCCACTCGTCGGGGCCCCGGTCCTTCCCATGCCCGAGCATGTGCGGCGGGCGGTCGCGGAGGCGATGAACCGGCCCGATCCGCGCGACACCCGCGGCCTCCCGGAACTCCGCGCCGCGATCAGCGCCGAACTGGCGCGCGAGCACGGCCTCCGCGTCGATCCCGAGCGCCGCCTGCTGATCACACACGGCGCGATGCAGGGGCTCTCCCTGGTGCTCCGCACGGTGCTCGCGCCAGGCGACGAGGTGATCGTGCCGACGCCCACGTACTTCTTCGACGGCGCCGTCCGCGAAGCCGGTGCGAGACCCGTCCGCGTCCCGTCCCGCGAGCGCGACGGCTGGGCGCTCGACCTCGCCGGTATGGAGGCCGCCGTCACGCCTCGCAGCCGTGCCATCCTCCTGTGCAACCCGACCAACCCGACGGGCTACCTTCCCGACGCCGCGACCGTCGAGGCCGTGGTCGACATCGCCGCGCGCCACGGGCTGCTCGTCATCTCCGACGACTCATGGCAGCACTTCACGTTCGATGGCCGCCGATACCACCCGGTGGAGGCGTTCGCCGATCGCTGGCCCCATCTGGTCACCGTCACCAGCCTCAGCAAGTACTACGCGCTCGCGAGCTGGCGCCTCGGCTACGTCCTGGCACCTCCGTCGATCGTCGACGCGCTCCACCGTCGCTTCGAGTGGGAGGCGGTGTGCTGCGGAGTGGTCCCGCAGCGGGCCGCGGTCGCCACCTTGACCGGGCCCCGCGACTGGCTGGACCAGGCGCTCTCCACATACCAGGCGAAGCGCGACCTCGTCTGCGACGGCATCGCCGCGAGCGGGCTCGCCCGGCCCGCGCGACCCGCCGGCGGCGCCTTCCTGCTCGTCGACTGCTCCCGCCTCGGCGACACACCGGCCGCCATCGACCGCGCACTCCTGCGCAACGGCATAGCGACGGTGCGCGGCGCCGACATGCACGCGCCCGGCACACACGTCCGCCTCACGTTCGGCTCGGACGAGCAAACCCTCAACGAACTGATCCGCGGCCTCGCACGAGCCTGCCAGGAGTCCTAGACGCCCTGTACCGGACGATCCCGCACCGCCACACACGCATCGCGGGCCGTTCCTGACGACACCGCCGCCGCCCCTGCCGACGGTCACCCGGGAGGACAGGCGGACTGATTGGCTGCTCGCCGTGCTGGTGCTCGTCGCCGCGGTCGCGCTGCTGTTCACGGCGCGCTACCCCTTAGCGGCCCGGGCGAGGTCGGGCCGGTCCCTGATCCGGCTCATGCCGCAGGGTGCGGTTAGGGTGGAGGGTGCGGTTCGGGCAGTGGTCGGATAGCCGGGCGGGGACGGTTCCATCCGCCTGCCCGACACGCGCTGGCACGAGATGCGCCAATTCCGCGACAGGGCACGTCCACCTATGGAGTGCCCTCAACGAACCGGCCGAGACCTCGTCGGTCGGCGTCGACATCGCCGAGGACACCCTCCCTGTACCGTGCGGCATGCGGCCGCCGCCTGCGAACTGATTGGACTGGACCCGCTGCACGTCGCCAATAAAGGCCCTGGCCGTTTCCATCGCGTCGACCGCGGCGCCGAGCCGTCCTGCGGGCGATGCGCGGCGCCCTGAAGATGCCTAGGCCCGCGCGATCGGCAGGGGCACCGACGAGCACCCCGGCCGCGTCCACTTGCGCACGCCGGTCGGCGGCGTCCGCGTCGTCTTCATGCTCGTAGGTGAGCAAGTGGACACTCCGACGCCGTCCTTGATCACCGCGTTCGCGCCCGGCCACATCGATCGTGACCGTGAGCTGGTCGTGGGCCTGGAGACCGGCACCGAGGTCACGGCCACCGGGCAGCGGGTCCGCGCGATCGAGCGCCGCCGCCGCCGTTCCGGTTACGGCGCTTCGTCGCTCCACCCTGACTCGTCCTGCTGTGCGTCCGGGGCGGCGGCGTCGAGCGCCAAGTGATGGAGGTCGGTGAGCGGCGCGTCCAGCTTCGTGGACGCGGCGGACGGTCGGTCGATGGTCCGGGGATCCGAGAGCGCCTTCGCCGGCAGGTGAAGGTCGAGATCCGCCTCCCGCGACCGGTTGGTGATCGGGTGGACCCTCGGCTCCCGTCACTGATCCCGAAACGGCCGAAATTGGCGTGAACTCGACCCTCCTATCGGTCGTAACTCTGGGCGAGTCGATCGCTTCCACATATGGGGAGGGTGTGTCGGATGACCTGCGAAGGGCGCGGCGGGATTCTTCGCCGCACGAAACGGTATTGCGTCGCCGTGCTGATCTTCGGATTGGCCGTGGGCTGTTCCTCTGATCACGGTTCGCGGGCGCAGGCGGGTCCGCCCGCCGGTGCGCCCGCCGACATCGAGGGACTGGCCTCCAAGATCGGCTGCACGCAGATCACCGGAAAGCGCAATGTCAGGGATCTGCGCCAGGGCACCTGCAGGACATCGCAGGGCCGCTACACCATGGTGACCTTCGGTACGGATCGCAACAGGGACGCCTGGCTGAGCGAGGCCACCAAATGGGGAGGCGCCTATCTGGTCGGCTCCCGTTTCGCCGTCGTGGGGACGCCGCAGTCGCTGGAATCCATCAAGGCGAAGGTCGGCGGCGAACTGAAAATGGGCGACGCGCACCACTGATCACGCCCAGTCTCAGGAAATCTAAGGAGAGTGGCTAATGCGAATCAACCACCTGTTGGTGATCGTGCCCGCAATGGCGTTCACGACCATCGTGACGGGGAACCATTCGGCGTCGGCGGCGCGGGGACCCGCCTTCGGGGCCATGACCGTCGGCGCCCACGAGCATGGTGATCGGGACGGCGGCCATCGGGGCAAGGCCGACGGCCGGAAGGGAAGGGACCGCGACGACGACGATCACGGCAAGGACGATGACGACCTCGGGCCGAAGCGGAACGATTTCGTCGACATCCGGGGCGTCCGTCCGGACTTCCGCCGGCCGAGGCTCCGCGACGGCGGCTCGGGCGGGACGTTCATCTCGCGATGCGGCAGGAACGAGAACGAGCACTACAACTCGGACAACTTCATCGCGGCGCCCGGAGTGCGGAACGGGGCCCAGCACCTTCACGACTATGTCGGCAACGAGTCCACCGACGGCGACTCCGACGACGAGAGCCTGAAGCGCGCGGACACCACGTGCGAAAACGGGGACAAGTCCACCTACTACTGGCCGGTCCTGCGGTTGCGGGGCCAGCGGGACGACACCCCGCAGGCACGGCAGAGCGAAAAGGACGGCAATGTGGGAAGGCCGCTCACACCGGCATCGGTGACACTGCGGTTCTCCGGGAACCCACGGGACGACGTCCGGGAGATGCCGCGCTTCCTGCGGATGATCACAGGGGACGCGAAGGCGAAGTCGGGCGATGGCGAGAAGGCGCGGGCCCAATGGACCTGCACCGGATTCGGCGACCGCCGGACCGAGAAGTACCCGCTCTGCCCGCCCGGCAGCCGGGTGGCCCGCGTCCTGGACTTCCCGAGTTGCTGGGACGGTGAGAACACCGACAGCGCCGACCACCGTTCCCACGTCGTCTTCCCAAAGCGTGACGGGAAGTGCGACGACGACTTCAAGCCCATCCCGCATCTGGAGTACTTGCTCACCTACGACATCCCGCGGAACCGGTTGTTCGCGCTGGACGGGTTTCCCAGCGAGAAGCACAGCCCGATCACCGATCACGGAGACTTCGTCAACGTGATGCCCGACGGTCTCATGCGCCGGGCCACCGACTGCATAAACAACGGCCAGAACTGCTCGTAACGAGGGGACCGCCGTTCACCGCGGGAGCCGGGTGCCGCTCCGGATCGATGAGATCCGTTGCGGCCCCGGCTCCGATGCGCGCGTGGCATACCGCTGAGGTCGGCGCGCTCCGGACCAGGGGCGTGTTCCGGATCAGGGGCGCATTCCGGACCGGGAAGGCTTCGGTCCTCTCCCAGCAGGCGGCCTGACGGGCCGACCGTCCGACCTGAAGAGGGCCGGGGCGTGGAGGAGCGATCCACGCCCCGGCCCTCTTCCTGTTCGAGGGGGCCGCTCAACCGAACGGCCCGCGCGCCCCCGGCAGAGGCTCAGGTTCCGCGAGCTCAGCTTCCGCCGGTCTGGCTGGGACGTGCGGCAGCGGCACGGGCCAGGGCCGGGCCCGACGGGAGCAGGTCGAGGAGGGCCGGCGGGACGGGGACCGGCCGTAGGCGCGCGTATCCGAGGGCGGAGAGGTCGTCGTCGCCGGGGACCGGGTGCTTCACACCGAGATCGGTGATCAGGTAGCGGACGCCGGTCCCGCTGCCCGGAGCCGGGAGCGACCGCACGAGCGCCCCGGTGCCCGACTTCACCAGGACGACCTGCGCCGTCCTCGGGCCGGGCTCGGTGACCGGCACGCCCCCGGCGGGGACTCCCGACCGGGGCATGACGACCTCGACGCTCGCGCCCCGGTCGGAGCCCGCACGGGCCGAGGCGCAGACGGGGCGGCCGAACCCACCCGCCTGCCGGACGGGCGGAGGCGTGCCGGGCAGGCCGCCGGAGAAGCCGGGGGCGCTGGACAGGAACCGGGCCGCGGCGGCCGACGGCAGGGGGACGGCCCGCACCGCCCCGCCGCCGTACGCGCCGGCCGTGGCGGGGTCGCCGAGCAGCAGGGCGGCGACGGTCTCGCTGACCTGGCGGAGCCCGTCGCCGAAGAGGACGAAGTACTGCTTCGCGGTCCCGGGGTTCTCGGTGGTGAAGACCTGGCCGATGCGGGTCGGACGATCACCGATGTCAGGCCCCGCGTCGCCCCGCCCGGGGACCGGAGGCGGCGCCACGTCCCCGCCCGCGGGCAGCAGGTTGATCCACTGGTCCGCGACGCGGTACGGAACGACGCCTCGGTATCCCAGGGAGAACGGCCCGGCGGCGGTGGCGAAGCGGTGCCTCCTGCCTCGCCAGAGCAGATACGCCTGGCCGGAGGACGCGCGGACGAGCAGGCCCTCGTCCGGGGCGGCGGCCGATCTCGGCGCGGCCACGTTCATCGTGATGACCACTTGGTCGCTGGTCCGGCCCGCAGGGTCGGTCAGGGCCGTGGTGCAGACCAGCCAGTCCCGTCCTCCCAGCGAGGCGGGCCGGGGGAGCGCGTCGGGCGCGCCCAGGATGCCGACCGGGAAGCCGCGGGGGGTGTTCCCGAGCGTGCCCTCGTGCACGGAGACGAGCTTGGCGTCCGGCCCGGCGATCAGCCGGCCGGAGGCGAGGTTCGCCACCGGGTGCAGTTGCCCGCCGAGGAAGACGTAGCGCGCGCCGCTCTCCTTCACCGAGACCAGCGCGCCCTCGGTCCGCCAGTCGGTGGATCCGCCCGGCCTGATCAGCCCGTAGACGCCGAACCCCGCGAGGAGCAGCATGCCGAGCACCGCGCCGACGACGGCGCCGGTGGTGACGCGCTTCATCGGCGCGTCCGGGACGTCGGGGTCGCCGCTGACGAGCGCCGCGTTGAGGCGTCCCACGGCGCACATGTGGGACTGGACCTGATCCCGCTTGTTCTGCATGGCCGTCAGTCCCCGAAGGCCCGCGCCCAGCCGTAGCCGTGCAGGACGGCGAGCATGAGCATGGGCAGGGCGATGGAGACGGCGGACTCGGCGAGGTCGGCGGCGCGTCCCCAGTAGGGCAGCAGCCGCTTGCCGGGCATCCGCTCGGCGCCGACGAGGAACAGGCCGGTGAGCGCGACCAGGAGGGTCAGGACCGCGCCGGCGGCCGCCGGACGGTCCCGGACCCAGTGCACGACGTACAGCGCCAGGCCGAAGCAGGCGGGCAGGATCACCGTCAGCCGCGCCCAGGCGCCGGACATGACGCGCGAACGGAGCATGAGGGCCGCGCAGATCGCCGGCAGCATGGCCGCGGTCTCCCAGCCGTCCTGCCGCGGCAGCAGCGTCATGCACGCGGCGGCGACCGTGCCGATCGCGGCGGACAACGCGATCATGTAGTGGTCGGCGACCGCGGCCCGGTCGAGCAGCGTGGAACTGGCGACCGGTTCGAGGTCCTGCTGGAGCTCCTCGGGGGTGCGGGGCAGGATCGGCAGCCGCATCCTGGCCAGC
Organism: Actinomadura decatromicini; assembly: GCF_008121305.1. NCBI lineage: Bacteria > Bacillati > Actinomycetota > Actinomycetes > Streptosporangiales > Thermomonosporaceae > Actinomadura > Actinomadura decatromicini. The sequence goes on from NZ_VSRQ01000013.1 coordinate 70,229, forward strand.
CGGAAGCCGGTGACGGGGACGACCGGCGCGAGCGTCAGCGCGACGGTCGCGACGACCGCCGCCGAGCGCGGCGCGTCCAGCCGGGTGGCGATCTCCAGGATCCCGCCCGCCGTGCCCGCGACGCCGACGCCGCCCGCCGCCAGGAACAGCGGGCCCGCCGCGCCGGTGCCGAGCATCGCGAGGAACGCGGCGCCCGCGACCGACGCGGACGCCGCGGCCAGGTGCGGCGCGCCGAGGCCGCCGCTCCCCGCCGGTTCGGCGAGCCGCACCGCCAGCGCGCCGGCCAGCGCCGCGTCGGGCAGGGCGGCGGCGCCGAGCAGCACCCCGGCCGCGGTGTCGGCGAACGCCCGCGACATGCCGGCCGCGGCGGCGAGCAGCGTGATCTCGATCAGCGCCGCGGCCGCCGCGCGCTCGGCGGCGGGCAGCGGCGCCGACAGCAGCACCGCCAGCGCGGTCGCCAGCGTGACGGCCACCAGCCCGAGGAACATCCACCGGGTGGTCGACTCGCGCCAGCGGGCCGGCCGCGAGCGCACCCCGGCCGACACGCCGTCGACGACGTCGTCGAACTCCAGGGCCGGCAGGCCCGCGTCCCGGGGACGGAGATACAGCGTGTCGCCGTCGAGCAGCCCCAGCGCCGCGGGGGTCCGGTCCTCGTCGAGCGGCTCCTCGCCGAGCCGTTGCAGCACCCACCCGGAGTGGTCGAGCCCCTCCTCGGCCGCGTGGTCGCCGGCCTGCTGCACCAGGACGGGCAGCAGGTCGGCGACCGGGACGTCCGACGGCACCGCGACCTCGATCCATCCCGTCGGCGCGACCACGGTCACCCGGCAGGTCTCGCTCGTCATGTTCGCCACGCGCCTCCTCCTTCCTTGGAAAAAAGACTTCTTCGCGCGACCGGCCGAACCGCCGCGGGTCACCGGTCGTAACTCCGACCAGCCCGACCCGGTCGCGTCTCCGAACCGACCTACGAGAGGTTCGGGACGCCAGTTCACGCAGGGGAGTGACGATGGGCACGCGCACGGTTCGGCGGCCGCCGCAGCGGTCCGGTCCCGAGATGCCCGAGGGCGAGATCGTGCTCCAGGAGCCGCCCGCGATCCCGGAGGCGCAGGGCGGCGGCTGGATCGGGGCCGTGACGTACCTGCCGATGGCGCTCGCGTCCGGCGCGATGATGCTGGTCTTCGTCGGCCCGGGCGGCGCGGTGATGGGCTATCTCAGCGCCGGTCTGATGGCGGTCGCCGGCCTCGGCATGCTCGTCGGGATGGCGCTGCGCAACTCCGGCGACCGCAAGCGGAAGATGAACGGCGAGCGGCGCGACTACCTGCGCTACCTCTCACAGGTCAGGCGCCAGGTCCGCCGGCACGCCGAGCAGCAGATCAGGGCCGTGCACTGGCGGCACCCGCCGCCGCGGTCGCTGTGGTCGGCGGCGCTGTCGACCCGGCTGTGGGAGCGGCGGCCCACCGACGACGACTTCGGCGAGGCGCGGATCGGCGTCGGCGAGCAGCGCCTGGCGGTGCGGCTGCGCCCCCCGCAGAGCAAGCCGGTGGAGGACCTGGAGCCGCTGTGCGCGAGCGCGCTGCGCCGGCTCATCCGCGCCTACACCGCGCTGCCGGACCTCCCGACCGCCGTCTACCTGCGGGCCTTCGCCCGGCTGCTGTTCCGCGGCGACGCCGAGGCCGTCCGCGGCCTGGTCCGGGCGATGCTGGCGCAGCTCGTCGTCTTCCACTCGCCCGAGGACCTGAGGCTCGCGGTGTGCGTCCGCGCGGACCGGCGGGACGAGTGGGACTGGGTCAAGTGGCTGCCGCACGCGCACCACCCGGAGGCCGCCGACGCCGCGGGACCGGTGCGGCTGGTCACCGACGGCTACGCCGAGCTGGAACGGCTGCTGGGCGACGGCCTCGCCGACCGGCCCAAGTTCGACCCGGCCGCCCGGCCCGCCGCGGACGAGCCGTTCACGGTCATCGTCCTGGACGGGGTGGCGCCGCCGCCGGGGGCGCGCATCGGCGACACCGGGTTCCGGAACGTGCTGGTGCTGGACCTGTCCGGCGCGCTGCCGTGGAAGGCCGACCGGGTGACGCTGCGCCTGGAGGTCACCGGCGAGCGGGTCGAGTCGGTCGGCGCGGACCGGGTCGGGCGCGACGTCCCGGCGCCGGTGGGACGGCCGGACGCGCTCAGCCTCGTCCGGGCGCGGAGCCTGGCCAAGGTGCTCGCGCCCCGCAGGCTCGGTCGGGGCGCGGCGGCCGACGATCCGCTGGCCGCGGACCTGGACCTGCACGCGCTGCTCGGCATCGCCGACCCGCGCGGCTTCGAGCCCGCGACGATCTGGGCGGGCCGTTCGCCGTGGGACCGGCTGCGGGTCCCGATCGGCGTCGCGCAGGACGGTTCCCCCATCGAGCTGGACATCAAGGAGTCGGCGCAGGGCGGCATGGGCCCGCACGGCATGCTGATCGGCGCGACCGGGTCGGGCAAGAGCGAGCTGCTGCGCACCCTCGTGCTGGCGCTGGCGGCCACCCACTCGTCCGAGACGCTCAACTTCGTGCTCGTCGACTTCAAGGGCGGCGCGACCTTCCTCGGCCTGGACGAGCTCCCGCACACCTCGGCCGTCATCACCAACCTCGCCGACGAGCTGCCGCTGGTCGACCGGATGCAGGACGCGCTGCAGGGCGAACTGGTCCGGCGGCAGGAACTGCTGCGCCGCACCGGGCACGCGTCCCTGCTCGACTACGAGAAGGCGCGCGTGGGCGGCGCCGCCCTGGCCGCGCTGCCGACCCTGTTCGTGGTGGTGGACGAGTTCAGCGAGATGCTGTCCTCGCGCCGGGAGATGATGGACCTCTTCATCATGATCGGGCGGCTGGGCCGGAGCCTCGGCGTCCATCTGCTGCTGGCCTCGCAGCGGCTGGACGAGGGCCGCATCCATCAGCTGGAGAGCCACCTGTCGTACCGGATCGGGCTGCGCACCTTCTCCGTGGCCGAGAGCCGCAGCGTGCTCGGCGTGCCCGACGCCTACGAACTGCCGTCCTCGCCGGGCAACGGGTACCTCAAGGCCGGCACCGAGGGGCTGACCCGGTTCAAGGCCGCGTACGTCTCGGGTTCCTTCCACGGGGGCGACCGGGTCAGGCACGAGGCGGCCGTGGTGCGGCGGCAGGTCGTGCCCTACGGCACCGTCTACGTCGAATCCCCTGAGACCCCCGAACCTCCCGAGGCCGAAGAGCCGGAGGAGGCGCCCGGGGAGAGGCAGGCCGAGGCCGGGAGGACGACCCTCATGCGGGTGATGCTCGACCGGCTCAAGGACGCCGGGCCCCCGGCCCACCAGGTGTGGCTGCCGCCGCTGGCCGAGCCCCCGACCCTCGACGAGGTGCTGCCCTCGCTGGAGCCCGACCCCGATCGCGGGCTGACCACCGTGGGCTGGCCCGGCCGGGGACGGCTCACCGTTCCCCTCGGCATCGTCGACAAGCCGTTCGACGGCGTGCGCGACCTGCTGGTCGCCGACCTGGCGGGGGGCGAGGGCCACGTCGGGATCGTCGGCGCCCCGCAGAGCGGCAAGAGCACCCTCATCCGCACGCTGGCGCTGAGCCTGGCGCTCACCCACACCCCGGAGGAGGTGCAGTTCTACGTGCTGGACTTCGGCGGCGGCGCGCTCACCTCCCTCACCGGCCTGCCGCACGTGGGGACGATCGCCTCCCGGTCGGACCGCGACCGGGTGGTCCGCACCGTCGCGGAGATGGCCGCCCTGCTCGCCGCCCGCGAGCAGGCGTTCACCCGGCACGGCGTGGAGTCGATGGAGGACTTCCGCCGCCGCGGGAACGAGCCGTGGGCGTCCGCCGACCCGTTCGGCGACGTCTTCCTGATCATCGACGGCTGGTTCAGCGTGCGCCAGGAGTACGAGGAGATCGAGAGCGTCGTCTCCGACCTCGCCAACCGGGGCCTGTCCTACGGGATCCACCTCGTCGTGTCCGCCACCCGCTGGTCGGAGATCCGGCCGTGGCTGCGCGACCTGCTGGCCAGCCGCTTCGAGCTGCACCTGGGCGACCCGATCGAGTCCGAGGTGAACGCGAGGGCGGCGGGCCGGGTGCCCGCCGAGCCCGGCCGCGGCCTCACCCGCGACGGCATGCAGTTCCTGGCGGCCGTGCCCCGCCTCGACGGCGCCCGCTCCGGCGAGGACCTCGGCGACGCCCTGCGCGCGGCGGTCCGGGCCGTCGCCGACGAATGGACCGGGCCGGTCGCGCCCGCCGTCCGGATGCTGCCGGACGAGGTCACCGCGGACTCCCTCCCCGCGCCCGACGGCGACCTGCGCGTCGCCATCGGCATTGACCAGGCCGCACTGTCGCCGGTGCACCACGACTTCGGGCAGCAGCCGCACCTGATGGTGTGGGGCGATTCGGAGAGCGGCAAGACCAACGTCCTGCGGCTCGTCGCCCGCGCCGTCGACCGGCGCTTCGGCGTGGACGAGGCCCGCGTCATGCTGGCCGACTTCCGGCGGGGCCTGTACGACGTGGTGCCGGCGGAGCGCAAGCTCGGATACGCCGTGTCCGGCATGGCGCTGGAGAAGAACGTCGAGGACGTCGTCGGCTCGCTGCGCCAGCGGGTCCCCGGCGCCGACGTCAGCCCCGAGCGGCTCGCGCGCCGCGACTGGTGGCACGGCCCGCGGCTCTACCTTCTCGTGGACGACTACGACCTGGTCGGCAGCGGTTTCGACAGCCCGCTCAAGCCGCTGCTCGACCTGCTGCCGCTGGGCGCCGAGATCGGCCTGCACCTGGTCGTCGCCCGGTCCACGGCGAACGCGGTCCGCGGCATGATGGACCCGCTGATGCGCCGCCTCTGGGAGATCAACACCCCGGCGCTGCTGCTGTCCTGCCCGCGCGACGAAGGCGCCTTCCTCGGCGACGTGAAGCCGCAGCTCCTCCCGCCGGGCCGCGCGCAGTACGTCACCCGCCGCCGTGGCGTCTCGATAGTCCAGACGGGCCTCGTCGCCGGGTGAGTTCACCCATTGCTAACCGGCCGTACTCACCCGCGGCGACCGGTCCCGTCGTGCATGGGGCGAGAGTCCGATGAAGGAGGACCCATGCAGCCCCCGTCCCACTTTCCCGGCGACGAACTCGACCGGAGGATCGTCGCGCATCTGCTCGACCACTCGCGCGCCACGTTCTCCGATATCGGAGCCGATGTCGGCCTTTCGGCCTCGGCGGTGAAACGGCGTGTCGACCGATTGCGCGACCGGGGAGTGATCCGCGGCTTCACCGCGATGGTGGATCGCGGCCACGGAAGTCCGCGGACCGAGGCCTACGTGGAGCTCTACTGCGCGGAGCGGACCTCCCGCGCGGACATCCGCTGCGCCATGGAGCGTCATCCGGAGGTCGCCGAGATCTGCGTCGTCGCCGGAGCGCCGAGCGCCGTGGTCCGGCTCTGCGCCGACGACCTCGAACACCTCGAGAGGACGCTGGAACGCATCCGGCTCGAACCCGACGTCCTGCGGACCCGCAGCGTCATCGTTCTGTCGCGGCTCATCGAGCGGCACACGCGAAGGGACCGCACGCGGGCGGACGCTCCCCAGGCGGGTGCGAAGCGGTGAGCGTCCGGACTTGAAAGTGAACCGGCCCATGAATTGCCCGTATTCCACTACGAGACCTGAAGTCCGCGCCCTTTGCCGCGGGCTCGTCCTGTCCGGTTCACTCAGCCTGCCAGTTCGGGAGAGCGGAAATGTCCGTTAGCGAGGAACAGATTCGTCCGGCGGAATCGGGGGACGGCACCGAATGGCGCCGTTCGGCCGCCTGCCGCGATGTCGATCCCGAGGTCTTCTTTCCCGACGCCGCCTCCGGTTCCGCGCCCGACCCGGTGTCCGACCCGGTGTCCGACGGCAAGCGCCGGATAGCCCAGGCCAAGGCCGTCTGCGCTGGATGCCCCGTGCAGCAGGAGTGCCGCCGAGAAGCGGTCGAACGTCGCGAACCCGTCGGGATATGGGGCGGGACGACACCCCAACAGCGCGCGGCCCTCCGCCGCAAGCAGCGCCGTTCGAAGGCCGGGCAGGCGGCCCGGCGGACGGGGGACCGGGAGGCCGTCCTGCTCGGGGACCGGATCCACCGGGCCGAGCGGAGCGGCGCGCGATCGCCCGCGGACGAGCCGGCCGCCTGCGCCCGCCCGCCGTCCAGCGGGGCCCGGTGAACGGACGATGACCACGACGGCCGGGCGAAGCGACCGGGCGGCCGGTCTCCCCGCGGGGTGGGCGGCCGATCCGATCCAGGCGGGGTTCCTGCTCTATGACAGGCCGCCCTCTCCGGAACTGCGGGACGAGATGTCGCGGATCCCCGGCGACCCGTCGCGCCCGATCCTCGCCGTGCAAGGGTCCGGGTCCCGCGGGGCGGCGCTGGAGGCCGCGGCCGCCGCCCTCGCGGCCATGCCCGCCCTCGGCCGTCCGGAGCCGGGCGACGGGCCGCGTCCGGTGCGGCTGCTGCTCCCGGAACTGGCGCCGCGGCACGCCCAGCGGCTGGCCGAGCGCCACTCCCTCGACCTGATCGCCACGTCGGGCCTGCTCAAAGTCCATCCCGCACAGGTGGTCACCTGGGGTTTCAGCGAGAACAAGCCCGCCGCGTACTGGCAGTGGCACCGGTACGTCCCCGGCGGCCGGCCCCGGCCCGCCGGCGCGGTGTACCCGAGCCCCCGCTGGGACACCGCGCTGGCGGGCGCGGACACCGAGATCCCGCTGCGCGGCCTCGGCATGACCGCCGGCCGTATCGCCGCCGGCCTCACCGTGTACCAGGACGAGTCGTCCGCGGTCGGCTTTCTCCGGCGCGCGGCGGGCCTCCGGCCCGACCCGGAGCGGCCCACCGTCGCCATCGCGCCCACCGTGGCCGGATCGGCCGTGCCGGCCGTCCTGGAGTCGCTGCTCGGAACGCTGCCCGCGGCGGCGGCCCGCAGCCTGCGGGTCGCGTGGCCGGGGGCGATGTCGGGCGGGACGCGTCCCGGCCTGGCGGAGCTGTGCCGCCGGCACGGGGTCGAGATCGTCGCGCCCGACACGGCGCTCGTCCAGGACCCCGGGTCGGGCGCCCTCCTCGCGTGGGGCCCGCGGGGGCTCGGCAGGTGGCTCCGCATGTCGTCCGGGGGACACGTGGAGCCGCTCGGGCCGCTGCACCCCGCGCCTCGATGGCAGCCCCTCGCCCGCGCGACGTCGATCCGGTACTCCGGTGAGGCCGGCCTCGACGAGGTCCCCGCGGGCCTGCGGCTGCGCTGTTCGGACGACCCGGCGACCGCGCGCCTCACCGCCTCGGTGCCGCCCGACGAGGCGCGCGTGACGCTGTTCGCCGACGGGGACGCCGCCCGGGCGGGGGACCGGGCCGTCCTCGAACGCCTCCTCGACCAGCTCCCCGCCTCGCTGGCCCGGTCCTTCCGGCTCGTCATGCGCGGGGCCGCCGCCGGTGGGCCGCGGGCGTACGGCCAGTGGCTGGCCAACCGCTACGGCGCCCATGTCACCGTCGCCGACGGCGCACCCGGCGACCCGACGCGGTGGACGGACTTCCGCCTTGAGGAGAGCCCGGCCTTCCCGCCCGCACGCCTGCCCGCCCCCGCTTCCGACCATGAGCAGGCGTCCGAGCCCGCGCCGCTGATGGCCGTCCTCCCGCCGAGCCCGCGTCCGCAGGACGTCCTGGTCGCGGGCCGTCACCGAGAACGCGAAGCGCCCCCCGTCGCGGGCCGTCCCCGGGAACGCGAAGCGTCCCCCGTCGCGGGCCGTACTCGGGAACGCGAAGCGCCCCCCGCGCCCGTCGAAGCGCCGCCGCGTGTCGCCGTCCCGCCGCCGATGACCGCCCCGCCGGTCACACAGTCCCGGTCGCCGGATCCCGTGCCGCGGGCGCAGACCGCGCCGTCGCCGCCCGAGCGGGCGTCCGCGTCCGCGAGCGTGCCGGTGCGGGCCCTGTTCCCCCGGGGGCACCGCAGCACGGCGGAGGAGCGGCGGAGGTTCCGGGAGGGAGGCGGGACGCGGCGCGACACGCACCAGGCCGTCGTGAGCCGGTTGCTGACCGAGCGGCCGGCGCTGCGCGGGGCGCTGTCGCGGGAGCCCGCCGACGCGATCGCGACGGATCTGTCGGCCCTGCGCGCCTATCTGAGCGGTGACCTGCCGGATCTCGACGCCGCGCTGCGGTCGGGCGAGCCCGGCGGGCGCGCCGCCGAGGCCGCGTGCGTCATCTCGGCGCTGCGCCTCCTCGCGGCCGACCGGGGACCGGTCTTCCTGACCGCGGATCTCGGCGGGCCGCGGGCGGCGGGTTACGTGCCGGGGCAGGTGCTGGTGGAACCCGCGTTCGTCCGGGCCACCGGCAGGCCGCCCGCGCGCCGGGGCGACACGCTGTTCGCGGTGTGGTCGCGGACGGCGCGCCGGATCGGCCTGCTGGACGCCGGCGACGATCCGGGCGAGGTGCTCTTCGCGGCCGGGTCGCTGTTCGCCGTCCTCGCCGTGGACCAGGGCGCCCGTCGAGTGGTCTACCTCGACGAGCGGATCCGGGCGGACGCTCCGGCCGAACTCGCCCAGAGCGGCCCGGCGACGCTGGAGCGGCTCCGCGCGGCGGTGGCCGGACACCCCGAGCCGCCCGCGCCGGACGCGCCAGCGGCGGACGGATTCGCCCTCTGCCTCGACGACGCCGGGCGCCGTTTCACATCCGCCCGGATCAGCACCGACCAACATCCGTGACCCATCGAGAGGAGCATCGCCATGCCCTTCAGTGTTCGCCGCGCGGTCGTGGCGGTGCCCGTCCTGTTCGTCGCCGGAGCGCCCCTGATCGGCGTGGGCGTCGGCGCGGCCGCCGGGACCGCCCCGCGGATCGGCCGATGCGCCGAACCGGCCGCCGACCGGTCGGCGGAGACCCCTTGGGCGCAACAGGCCCTCGCCCCCGGGCGAGCCTGGAACCTGACCCGAGGAGAGGGGATCGTGGTCGCCGTCCTGGGCACCGGGACGGACGGCGACGTCCCGCAGTTGCGCGGACGTGTGCGCCCGGGCCGGGACGTGGCGTCCGGGGGCCGCGCCGACGACGACTGCGCCGGGTCGGGAACGTTCGCGGCGGGCATCGTGGCCGCGCGGCCGGTCCCGGGCGTGGGCTTCGCGGGCGTGGCGCCCGGCGCGACGGTCCTTCCGGTGCGCGTCGCGCGGGACGGCGAGGAGCCGACCGCGACCGGGCTCGCGGCCGGTATCGACGCGGCCGTCGCGGGCGGAGCGAAGGTGATCTCGGTGGCGGTCCCGCCGGTCGCGGGGAACGCGCGGCTCGCCCGCGCGGTGGCGGACGCGGCGGCACGGGACGTGCTGCTGGTGGCCCCGGCCCTCGACGACCGCGCCGCGGTCGCACCCGACCGCGACGCGGCTTCCAGGCGGCACCCGGCGGCGTACCCGGCCGTCGTCGCCGTCGCCGGTACCGACCAGGCCGGGACGCCCGTCGGCGCCGCGGGCGGGGCTCCGGCCGGGCCTGGGAGCGCCGCGGGCGACCGGCCCGCGGCGCGGGTGGATCTGGCGGCGCCGGCCGCGGACCTGGTGGGGCTCGGCGTCCGCGGCCCCGGGCAGGTGGCGGATTCGGGCGGCGAGTACGCGGCGGCCTACGTCGCGGGGACGGCCGCGCTGGTCCGGGCCTACCGTCCCGAGGAGCCGGCGGCTCAGGTGAAGCGCCGTCTGCTCGACACCGCCACCCGTCCGGGCGCACGGGTCCCCGACCCCGGTGTCGGATGGGGGACGGTCAACCCGGTGGACGCGGTCGGCGCGGTGATCCCCGGCGAGCGGGCGGCGGGACGGGCGCCGTCCGTGGCCCTGCCGGAGCGCGTGCCGGCGGACGAGCGGGCCGTCGACCGGGCGCTCACGCTGGTCATGGTGGTCAGCGGGGCGGTCGTGGTGGTGGGCGTCGTCGCCGCGGTGGTCCGATCGGGACGCGGGCGGGGTTGGCGGCCCGGTGGACGCGACGCCGCCGGGACCGGACGAGAAGACCCCCCTCCGCAACGGAACGAGCGCGGCGCGCAACAATTGTTCGACAGCAGAGAAAGGTTCCCTTCGTAGGCTGTCGAGCGTCACCCAAAATGGCGCGAAAAGTCAACGCCTTTCCGGAGACGCGGATTTTCCGCGATCAACGAGATTCTGGAGACGGCGTCATCGTGTCGTACCTGGAATGGATGTGGAACAACCAGGCTCTCGCCTGGACCACAGCACCCGCGGCCTCTACTCCTGATTCCGTCCGTCCCTGGTGAACCGCGGCGCCGCCGGTGCGTAGTTCCAGGTGGTCTGCCAGGGAGCGCGCGCCCAGCGCCGCGGCACGCAGACCGTCCGCGGTCCGTCCGCGGTTTCGTCCGTAGAACCGTTTCCCCGATGGGGGTGGGTTGATGTCGGTCCTGGTCGTGGCATCCGGGCATCCGCACTGCTACGCGACCGTCGCCGAGGCGGTCGCGATGGCCCCCGCCGGCGGCGTGGTCCGCGTATCGCCCGGCAGGTACGAGGAGACGGTCGTCGCGGACCGGAACGTGACGATCGTCGCCGACGGCGGGCGCGGCGCGGTGGAGCTCACGGGCCCCGCCGGCGGCAGCGCCGTGGTGGTGGCGGCCGAGCAAGTGGTGCTGGAGGGGCTCGTTCTGCGCGGCACGGCCGAGCATCCCGCGCTGGACGTGCCCCTCGGCGCGGGCACGGTCCGCGACTGCGAGGTCATCGGCGCGGCCTGGTCCGCCGTGCTGGTCAGGGCGCGGGGCGAGCTCCGCATGGCGGACTGCCGGGTGACCAACCCCGAAGGCGCGGGCGTCGTCGCCGTCGACTCCGGCGGCGGGACGGTGGAGCGCACCGTGATCGAATCGGTGGGCAGTTCGGCGGTCGTCGTCGCCGACCGTGCCGACCTGCGCGTCCGGCTGTCCCGGCTGCGCGCCGCCGGGGGCAACGCGGTGTGCGCGATGGGCAGCGCCCGGGGCGCCGTCGAGGAGTGCGAACTGTCGGAGGCGGACAGGCCCGCGGTCGCCCTCGAACAGCACAGCTCCACCTCGATCGTGCGCTGCACCATCCGCGACACCTCCGGCATCGGCGTGTACGTCGCCAGCGACGGCGCCCCGCTGATCGAGGACTGCACGGTGCTCGGCACGGGCTCGCACGGCGTCGCCCTGGCGGCGGGCGCGGCGCCGACCCTGCGCGGCTGCCGCGTCTCGGGCGCCGCCGGCCACGGAGTCCAGGTGACCGACCGGGCGAAGGGCACCTTCGAGGACCTCGACATCACCGGCGCGCAGGGGGCGGCGATCTGGGTGGACGGCGGCGCCGAGCCGTCCTTCTCCGACGTCCGGGTCCGGGACTGCGCCGACGTGGCCGTGGCGGTGCTCGACGACTCGGGCGGAGAGTTCTTCAAGCTGGACATCGACGCCTGCCACTCCTACGGCGTCGGCGTCAAGAACGGCGCGAGCCCGACGCTGCGGCGCAGCACCGTGCGCGGCTGCGCGGGCCACGGGATCGTCGTGGTCGACGGGGGACGCGGCCGGATCGAGGACTGCGAGATCGGCGGGAACGGCGGCACCGGGCTCGTCGTGGGCGCGGACGCGCGGTTCGAGGCGGGCGGCACGAGCTTCACACGGGGGGACGGGCCCGCCGTCGAGGTCACCGCCGGGGGCGCGGTCGCGCTCCAGGAATGCGATTTGTCGGCGCGGACAGGCGTGGTCGTCGGCGACGACGGGGAGGCCGCGCTGACCCGCTGCCGAGTGCACGACTGCGAGGGCCCGGGGCTGCGCTTCGGCGCGCGGGCGCGGGGCACCGTCAGCGACTCGGAGGTCTTCGGCAATGGCGCGGACGGGGTGGTCGTGGAGGCCGCCGAATCGGTCTCGGTGACCCGGTGCCTGGTCCGCGACAACGCCGGGTCCGGACTGCGCCAGACCTCGCCGGACGCGCGGCTGACCGTCGAGGATCTGACCAGCCGGGGCAACGGGCGCCCCGACGCCTACGGAACCGCCGCCGCGGACGGGACCGGCCCCGGCGGGTCCGGGACGGCGGGCGCCGATCCCGAGGCTGCGGGCGCCCTGCCGTCCGGCGACCCGGGCGGTGGCGCCGAGACCCTGGCCGCGCTGCAGGCGGAGCTGGCCGACCTCATCGGCCTGGACGGCGTGAAGAAGGAGGTCGCCACCCTCATCAGCTTGATCAACCTGGCCCGGCGCCGGGAGGAGATGGGCCTGCCCGTCCCGCCGATGAGCCGCCACCTGGTCTTCACCGGAGGGCCCGGCACCGGCAAGACCACCGTCGCCCGGCTGTACGGGCGGATCCTGGCGGCGCTCGGGCTGCTGCGCTCCGGGCACGTCGTGGAGGTGGCCCGCGCCGACCTGGTCGCGCAGATCGTCGGGGGTACGGCGATCAAGACGACGGAGGTCGTGCGGAGCGCGCTCGGCGGGGTGCTCTTCATCGACGAGGCCTACGCGCTGTCGGCGGGGGGCGAGGGCGGCGCCGGGCCCGACTTCGGCCGCGAGGCCGTCGACGCCCTGGTCAAGCTGATGGAGGACCACCGCGCCGACCTGGTGGTGATCGTGGCGGGCTACTCCCACGAGATGCGCGGGTTCCTCGACTCCAACCCGGGACTGGCCTCCAGGTTCAGCCGCACGATCGAGTTCGCCGACTACACCGGCGCCGAGCTGGTGACGATCGTCGAGGCGATGTGCGAGCGGCACCGCTTCGAGCTGGACGAGAGCGCCCGCCGGGCGCTGCTGGAGCGGTTCGACCGGATGCGCCGCGACACCTCGTTCGGCAACGCGCGGGCCGCCCGGAAGACGTTCGAGGAGATGGTCGACCGGCAGGCGCGGCGGCTGGCCGAGAGCACCGAGCTCACCCCCGGCGACCTGACCCGCCTGCTTCCCGAGGACGTCGGCGAGGCCCCCGGCTCCGGAGTGGCCGCCGGGGCCCGCGCCCAGGGCGAGGACCTGGAGACGCTGCTGGAGACGCTCGCCGGGATGGTCGGCCTCGCCCAGGTCAAGCAGGAGGTCACCGGTCTGGTCGACCTGCTGCGGACGGCGCGGCGGCGCAGGGATGCGGGGCTACCGGCCCCCTCGCTGAGCCGCCACCTGGTGTTCTCGGGGCCGCCCGGCACCGGCAAGACCACCGTCGCGCGGCTCTACGGGCGGCTGCTGGCGGCGATGGGCGTGCTGGCCGCCGGCCACGTCACCGAGGTCGCCCGCGCCGACCTGGTCGGCCAGTACCGCGGCCAGACCGCCATCAAGACCAGGGAGGTCTTCGACCGGGCCCGCGGCGGCGTGCTGTTCATCGACGAGGCGTACACCCTGACGCCCAAGGGCGCCGACGAGGCCGACTTCGGCCGGGAGGCCGTGGACACGCTGGTGAAGCTGATGGAGGACCACCGCGAGGAGACCGTGGTCATCGTTGCGGGCTACACCGACCGCATGCGGCGGTTCCTGGAGTCCAACCCAGGGCTCGGATCCCGCTTCACCCACCGCATCGAGTTCCCGGACTACAGCCCGGAGGAGATGGTCACCATCACCCAGCAGCACGCGGGCGCGGCCGGCTACGAACTCGCGCCCGAGACCGTGCGCGGGCTGCTCGGGCACTACGTGCGGCTTCCGGTGGACAAACCGCACGGCAACGGCCGCTACTGCCGCCAGGTGATGGACGGAATGGTCGCCCGGCACGCCACCCGTGTGAGCCGGCTGGCCGAACCGACGCCCGACGACCTCCGCGTCATCCTCCCGGGAGATCTGCCCGGCTGATTCGCGCGCCGGCACCGAAACAGCGGAATGGCGGCAGGCCGATCCACTGTGAACCCAAATACGAGCAGTAATGACGACCATGCCATTTCATGGCGGCAAGGGGATGCTGGGAAATGTTGAAAAGATTGGCGATGAAGTCCGTATTCCTCGTCCTCGGTTTCGCCGGGGGGCTCGCTGTCGCCCCCTTGCCGGCCGCCGGGCCGGTTCCCGTCCACGCGGTCCTGGCGGCGGCCGCGGACGTGAAGTACTACGTGGTGGCCCGGCCGCGGGACGGGAGACCGGAGTTCCTGTACGACATCGCCCGGCGGACGCTGCGCGACGGCGCCCGCGCCGAGGAGATCTTCGAGCTGAACAAGGGCCGGCCGCAGCCGGGCGGCGGACGCCTGACCAGCCCGGCGACCATCGAGCCCGGCTGGGTTCTGGTCCTGCCCGCCGACGCGGCCGGGCCGGGCGTGCGCACGGGCGAACCGTCCGCGTCCGGCGTGCCCGCCGCGCCGGCCGGGGCCGAGGCCGCCCGGGCCGACGGTCCGCTCTGCTCGCTGCCGGTCGTCCCGGCGCTGGCGGCGGGCGCCGGGACGTTCATCGGGGTCGTCCTCCTGACGGGCGGGATCACCTCGCTGCGCGCCAAGCGGCGGATCGCCGGCGACGCACGGCGGCGGCGCGCCGAAGAGCAGGAGACCGCCGCCGCCCGCCAGGCCGTCGACACCGGCTTCTGGGGTCCTGACGACGAGGCGGACGACTCCGGCCGCCGCCTGTTCCGCCGGCGCCGGACGGAGCCCCCGGACGACGCCTGGCCCCAGCAGAACGACGCTTGGCCCCCGCAGGCCGACGCCTGGGCCCCGCAGGCCGACGCCTGGGCCCCGCAGAACGACGCCTGGCCCCAGCGGAACGACGCTTGGCACCAGGAGAACGCGCCGGGATTCTGGCCGCCGGACGGGGAGACCATCCGGCGCCCGGAGTCGCCGGAGCTCTGGGCCCTGCCCCGTGCCGCCGTCCGGCCGCGCCCGGATCGCGACGGACACGACGGCCCGCCTCCGCGCTCAGACCCCTTCGGCCGGCCCGGCCCGGTCCCGCTCGCCGCGCCGCCGCCGGCGGACTTGACGATGCCCGACCTTCCCCCGCTGGTCGAGTACGAGGTGGGCTTCGGCGACGACCTGGTGACGCTCGCCATCAGCGGACACGCCAAGGCGACGTTCTGGCGGCCGCTGCCGCACGACGTCCCGGACGGTCTGGCCGTGGTCTGCCTCGGGGCCGCGTCCAGGGGCTGCCTGTTCCTCGACCTCGGCGCCGTCTCGGGCACCGTCGGGATCAAGGGGCCCGCCGACGCCGTGGCCCGCCTCGCCGAGGCGCTGGTCCACCAGCTGTCCACCGATGCCGGGCATGCCTCCGTCGCGCTGGTCGGCGAGGTCCTGGCGGAGATGCCGGACGGCCCGAGGGTGAGCCGGGTCCGGGCGCTGAGCGCCCTCGCCCCCGGCGGCGGGCGCGGCCCGGTCGTCGCCGTGATGGCGGCGGAGAGCGCCGCCGAGCCCGACCCGCCCGGCGGGCCGCGGATCGTCCGGTTGCGGCTCGGCGGAGCGGGGGCGTCCTGCCTGATGACCGTGACGCCGAACCGCGTCCCGCGGGCGCGGTCGGCCCCGGACCCGCAGGAGTTGCGGGCATGAGCGGCGGAACCGGGCTTCCGGAGGGGGCGACCGGAGCGGATGAGGCGCGGTCGGAGGCATGCCACGAGATGCTGCTGCGGCTGGCCGCCAGGGCCCCGGTCCCGCTGGTCGCGCGGGCCCGGAGCCTGGCGGCCCGGGGGCGCCCGGGGGAGATGGCGAGGGCCGTCACGCTCGCGGCCCTCCAGCAGCGGATCCCGCTGACGTTCGAGGACGTCGAGCTGCTGGCCGAGCTGCTGGAGGAGGCCGGGGCGGACCCGGCGATCCTGGCGCAGGCCGAGCAGGGCGGCGACCGGGCCGCCCTGCCCTATCTCTTCGACGCGCGGGCCGGAAGGCCACCGGACGGGGACGGGGGGCGGGATCCGGATCCGGCGGCCGTGCGGTGGGCCGCCGCGGAACCGGGCGTGATCGGCCTGTGGCGGGCGTGGCGGGTCCCGGCCGACGGCGCGCCGTGGCCGCCGCCGCGCCGCGTGTACGTCGCGGAGATGGCCGCCGCCGATCCGGTGGCGGTCACGGGGAGCCTGCAGGACGCGCTGGCGGCCGCGGGCGAGCCCGAGCCGTCGGCCGAGGTGTACCGGACCGGCCGCGAGCTGCCGCTCTACCAGCGGCTGGCCCGCGGGCACGGCGAGCTGATCTGGGCGGCCGACGACGCTCCGGTCCGGGTCGCGGGCACCTTCGGCGAGATCGATCCGGAGACCGGCCCCCGCTACCGGGACGACCACGCCCGGATCCACGACGCGGCGGAGCGCGACCGGCTGCTGGCCTATCTGCGTTCCGCGGCGCCACTGATGATCACCAAGGCGCGGCTGGACGACGTGGTGGACACCGCCCGGAGAGCCGTGGTGCCGATGAGCTTCCGCACCGACGGCCACTGGATCTGGACCGACGCCGTCGCCTATTACCTGGCGGAGCACAGGCTGTCACCCGACCCCGGGCTGGTCGCCCACATCCGCAACCGGAACTACGTGCCGCCGGTGCCGGACGGCGTCCGCATGCACCGGGCCCTCCAGGAGCTCCTGGAACCGGTAGGGACGGCGGATCCGTCCCGGAGCGCTCGGGGGCCCGGCGCCCATGAGTCCCCCTGGGCCGCCCGTCCGGAAACGCGGCGGAACCCGTGAACCCGCCCCTGGAAGACCGCGTAGCTACGGGCGCAGACACCTTCGACCGGCCTGGAGAAGGCCAGAACAGAGGCGGTGAGACATGGCGGCAGGCGACCTGAAGATCACCGACAGCGCCGCGATGGGAGAGGCGGCGAACAAGATCGACCAGCACATCGACGTGCTGGCGGCCATCCGCAAGGACATGCTCCGCACGCTTGAGGACCTCGGGGCCAGCTTCGAGTCCGGGGCGGCCAACAAGCACCTGGGCGCGATGTTCGCCTGGGACGCCAAGTACCACCGGATCATCGAGGCGCTGATCGCCGTGAAGATCACGATGGGCGGCAACAGGGACGCCAACGACCAGCGGGAGCTGGACAACAGCACCCATGCCGACGCCGCGGTCGCCGAGGTCGAGGCGCTCCGCCTGCCGGTGTGACCGGCGCACCCCAGTCGACGAACGGCCGGTGAGCCCGGCCGGGAAGGAGAACGATCATGCCACCCGCTGACGGCCGGATGCGGATGCAGCGCGTGATGATGGACGACATCACCACGAGGATGGACAACGCCGCCACCCAGATCCAGCAGACGCTCACCAACATGGACCGGGATATCAAGCTGCTCCTGGGCGACGAGAACTGGCAGGGCACGGAGCGGCAGGAGTACGACACCCAGCAGCTCATCTGGAACCAGTCCGCCGCGCAGATGCACGGCGCCGCCCTCACCGGCGGCGCCACCCTGCAGAAGATGGTGGACAACGTGGACGTGACCGAGGCCGTCAACAGGAAGGCCTGGCAGAACGTCTACGGCTGACCGGCGGCCCGGGGCCGAGCGCGGGCTGCACCAGGCCGGGCAGCCCGGCGCGGCTCGCCGACAGGGCCGGCGCGGGTGGTGAACGGCGCCCGCGCCGGCCTTTCGCCGCACGTCCCGCGAAGGGGGAGTCATGGCAGCGAAGGACAAGGAGATCAAGGTCACGCCGCAGGCGCTGCGCAATTTCGCGAAGATGCTGCGCGACCAGATCCCGTCGATCGAGGACGCCCAGAACAGGATCAACCAGGTCGACGTCACGGCCGGGAACTTCAAGGACGCCAACCTGCTGCGCGACCTGATCGGCTGGGGGCAGGGGGGGCGGGCCGACCAGTACTCCGCGCACCTGGCGAGCCTGAAACTGGCCGTCGAGCGGTTCGCGACCGAACTGGACGACATGGCCAAGAAATACGACACCACGGAGGCGCTCAACACCGACCTCGCCGCGAAGGTCGGGGAACTCATCGGGAAGATCGAGCCCCTGCTGCCCGCCGGACCGGCCGGCTGAGGCCGCGCGCACCGTTCTCCCGCCCCCCTGATTTCCGAGAGGTTTTGCCATGCCTGATGACAAGGACATTTCGCCGGACGACGACAAGTACGACGGCTGGGACTGGCGCAAGATCAAAATGGCGATCACCGGCTCGGTGAACACCGATTTCCAGACCGCGCAGAACTCGCTCGGCGGCACGTCCAATCCGTCGACGCTCGTCACCGCGGGAGGCCATTTCGACGCGGCCTACACCGCGCTGGACACCACCTGGCAGAACATGAAGGCCGGGACCGACTCCCTGGTCGGCTTTGACGACCCGCTGTGGAAGGGCGAGGCCGCCACGGCGTTCAAGGGCCTGGCGCTGAAGACCATGGCCTCGGTGAAGGCCCACGCGGATCCGCTGGCCGGGCCTCCGTCCTACAAGACGACGCTGGACGACGCGGCCGGCTATCTCACCTGGGCGATCAACACGGTCAACAGCCAGGACTCCGAGATGGCCAGGCGCGTCATCGAACGCTGGACGGACGAGCACACGTACACGATCGGCCAGTCGAACGTCACCGACCTGAGCGGGCCGAAGCCCTGGCACGACCAGAACGGGACGACGATCGTCCACATCTCCCAATATCCGGAGATGGACAACGAGTTGTCCGTGCAGATGCGGAAAACGATAAACGAGCTCGCGCAGAACTACCGCAAGTCGCGCAACGGAATGCCGGCGCCCGCGGCGCCGCTCCCGGCCGGACCGGGGCCCGGCGGCGGGCTCCCGGACCCCGACAAGGACAAGGACCCCGACAAATACAAGGAGGACCTCGACAAGTTCAAGGACAAGGCCAAGAAGGACCTGGACGACCTGAAGAACGAGCAGAAGGACGCGGCCGACGAGTTCGCCAAGGCGCAGAACGAGGCGCAGGAGAAGGCGGCGCTGGACGCCGAGAAGGCCGCCGAGCAGGCCAAGAGGAACCTGCCGGGCCAGGCGCTGCTCGGCGCCCCGGGGAACCCGGGCGCCGATCAGGCGGCGGCTCAGGAGGCGGCCCGGAGGCAGGCCGCGGAGGCGGCCAGGCGCGCCGCCGACGAGGCCGAGCGGAACCTGCCGGGCGCCGGAGCGCTCCCGAACCCGGCGGGCCCGAACCTGGTGGGCTCGAACCTGGTGGGCCCGGGACCGCTCGGGCCCGTCGGCCGGCTGCCGGGCGTCCCGCGGACCGGGAACCTGAGGGTGCCCGGTGGCAGGTCGCTCACGGTTCCGGGGATCAGGTCGCCCAGACTGTCCGATGCCCGGTTGCTGAACAACCTGAAGAAGCTCGGCGTCGCCCCGCCCAACCTGAGCAGGCTCACGTCCGGCGGGCCGCCGCCGGGGTCGGCCGGTCCGCGGGGCGCCAAGGCGGGGGAGGCCGTGTTCGGGGCGAAGGGCCTTGGCGGCCGGACCCGTACGGGCGGCCCCGCGCCCATGGGCGGCGGCATGGGCGCGCCGGGCGGTGCGGGCGGCGGCGAGCAGAACCGCGAGCGCACGACCTGGCTGACCGAGGACGAGGAGATCTGGGGCGCCGAGTCCGAGGCCGGGGCCGGCGTCCTCGGCCGCTGACCGCGCGCCGGACCCGAGGAGGCGGACGATGGCGCCACCGTTCGACGGCGGAGACTACGCGAACTGGACCTGGCAGCAGGTGCAGGCGGCGGTCCTGGCCGGGACGCCGAAGACGTTCGAGGACGCCGGGACGCACTTCGCCCATGCCAAGGACAAGCTCGACGACGTCGCCGCCGCGGGCAAGAAGGGCACCGAGGACCTGACCGGGCCCGGCGGCACCTGGGCGGGACCGGCCTCGGTCGCGTTCACCGGACTGATGAACGAGGTGCTCACCATCGTCGTGGGGCACGCCGACGTGCTCGGCGGGCCGCCGTCCTACCAGAGCGTGCTCGACACCGCCGGTGATGACCTGACCGACGCGCGGACGGCCGTGAAGGAGGCGATGACCCAGGCCGCGCAGGACACCATCGACCGCTACAACGACGACGTGACGGCCTACAACACGGCGGCGACCGCGTACAACTCGGGCAACGGCCCCCCACCCGCCGACATCGGCCCGGCTCCCTACGTCGAGAACGGCGGCGCCGGGCCCACCGTCGACGTGAGCCGGTATCCGGAGATCGAGGCGGCCCTCAACAAGGAGATGCGGCGGATCATCACCACGCTCGCCGATGCCTACGCCACGGCGGGCGGCCGCCTGACCGACCCCGGCGACGCCCCGCCGCCGAGCCCCGCGGACCTCCCGGGCCCGGCGCTGAAGACCGACGTGGACGGCGCGGACGTCCCTCCGCCGGTCGTCCCTCCGCCGGTGGTTCCTCCGCCGGTCGTTCCCCCGCCGGTGGTTCCTCCGCCAGTGGTTCCTCCGCCGGTGGCACCTGCGCCGGTCGTCCCGGGGATCGCGGCCCCGCCCGCGATCATCGCCCCGCGGGCGCCCGGGGTGGGCGGTCTGAGCCTGGTCACCGAGCCCGGGGCGCTCGACACCGTCCCGCGGGACGCGGCCGACGGCCCGAAGCTGGTGCCGCTCGATCCCGCCGTGGCCGCTCCGCCGCCGATAACCGCCGGTCTCCAGATCCGTCCGGGGGCCGGGTTCGACGGCGTGCTCGGCGACCGGCCGTACACCGGCCCGAGGGCCGGCGCCCCGCCCGGCGGCGTCGCCGCGCCGCCGGGCGGCGCTCCGTCCGGAACGCTCGGCGCGCCGCCGCTCGGCGCGCCGCCGCACGTCGTCGCGGCCGACCTCGTGCCTCCCACCGGACTGCTCACCACCGGGCCCTTCCCACCGGTGGGCGGAACGGCGAACCGGCCGCCGCAGCCCGCCCCGCCCTCAGCGCCGGGTGCGCCGCGGGCTCCGGCGCCGCCGCCGATGCCGCTGGGGGGCGGCTACGGCTTGATGTCGGCGGGTCCCGACGGCACGGGCCGCCGCACGACCGAGGGCGGGCCGTTGCCCTTGTCCGGCGACCTGTACGGCGGTG
This sequence comes from Actinomadura decatromicini, assembly GCF_008121305.1. Classification (NCBI taxonomy): domain Bacteria; kingdom Bacillati; phylum Actinomycetota; class Actinomycetes; order Streptosporangiales; family Thermomonosporaceae; genus Actinomadura; species Actinomadura decatromicini. The sequence goes on from NZ_VSRQ01000013.1 coordinate 90,952, forward strand.
CCGACGACGAGCGGGAACGCAGGAACGAGTACGTCGACCGCGACGACGATGCCTGGGGCTCCGCGCCGGGCGCACCGACCCTTGGACGTTGAAGAGGAGAGGACCACCGTGTCATCGGAGAGAGACGGCGGCGCCCGGCGGCGTGCGGCGGACCCCGGCATCGGGGACCTGCCCGACGTGATCGAGGCCCTGCCCGACATGATCGAGGAGTTCGTCGAGGACTTCGGCAGACGCCGCGGCGAGCTGCGGGAACTGCGGGAGGAGATCAAGAAGGCCCGGACGACGGTGAGCGCGGACCGCCGCGTCCTCACCGTCACCGTCGGCCCGCTGGGCGAACTGGTGTCGCTGAAGTTCAACGACGAGAACTACCGCGACCTCGCGCCCACCGACCTGGCCGACCTCATCGTCCGGACCGTCGAGAAGGCGCGTGAGAAGGCCATGGGGAAGATGAGCGAGACGCTGTCCCCCGCACTGCCGCGCGGGTTGGACTGGGACGCGGTCATGAACGGCAGGCTCGACCTGGCCGACATCCTTCCGGAGAACCCCTTCGAGTCCCTCGACCTCGCCGCGTTCCTCGACCGGCGCGAGCGCGACGGCTGACAGCCCCCCGCGGTGCCGGGCCGGCGCCGCGGCCGGGATCTCAGTGGCCGAGCAGGCGGCGCTCGTCCTCCGTCGGCGAGAGGTCGACGACCCGCACCGTCCCGCGGCGGACCAGCGCGACGGCCTGCGGCGGCAGCATCCGCAGGTCGTCGGCCATCCGGCGGGGCAGCCGGAACGTCCGGCACAGCGCGTCCACGGCCGCCGCCGCGGGCCGGTGGACGACCGTGGCGTCGTGCGCGCCGAGCGGGCCCGCGCCTCCCTCGCCGAGGATCTCGACGGACGTGCACCAGGCGCCGGGCGGCTCGTGCGCCGGCGCTCCTCCGCCGACCAGCAGCCACGGCAGCGAGCACGTCCCCTCCACCGGAGCGGGATCGTCCGGGGACGCCATCCGGAGCCGGGCCGCGGCGCTCCCGGCGGCACGGGCGACCCCTGCCCAGGCGGCCTGGTCGCCGCCGGCGATCCCGACCGCGGCCCCCGAGCGCAGCGCGCGCAGGACGAGCACCCCGGCCAGCCGCGCGTCCGCGAGCAGCGCGATCCGCGTGGGCGTCTCGCGGAAGGCCGGGAGGAGCACGGGCGCTCCCGTTCCGTCGCGGCCGAGCGGCAGGCCGCCGCCGACCACGCGGACGGCCGTGGCGGGCCCGGTCCCGGCCCGGTGGGCGTGCCGCCACGTCACCCGGCCGTCGATCGCACGGGCGAGCGGCAGCGTGGCGAGCACCCCCCGGTGGTGCTCGCCGGTCAGCGGCACGAGCCGGGCGCCATGGGAGCGCGCGAGCCTGCGCGCCGCCCTCCGGGCGGCCTCGGCGCGGCCGCGTCCGGCCGAGGTGATCACGCGGATGAGCGCGGTGGCCGCGACGGTCCCGTCTGGCGCCGGGGCCAGCGTGACGGAGAGGACGGTCCCGTGCGCCGGGAGCCCCGCCAGCCCGTCCTGCAACGCCGACAGCCCGGTGCGCGGCCACGTCCGCACCCACAGCACGGTGTGCCGGTGGCGCCCGGCCGACCAGTACCGCCAGCCCTGGTGCGCCGGCCGCCCGGCGGACGGGTCCACCGCCGCGTCGGCCAGCAGCGCCGCGCGCGCCTGCCCGGCGTCCATGATCCGCGCCTCCAGGCCCGCCGCGGCGAGCATCTCGACGACCCGGCGGGCACGCAGCCGCAGCGTGCGCTGGAAGGACGGCACCCGCAGCGCCTCGCTGCCCGGACCGGCGGTCCGCGGATCGACGCGCAGCGCGATCCGCGCCAGCTCGGAGCGGGGCCGTCCGCCGAGGCCGCCGTGCACCGCGTGCACCAGGACCTGCACGGCGCTCAGGGTGATCTCGTCGCCGTGCAGGACGGACGCCAGCGCGCCCGGGAGCAGATCGGCGGGCCCGGTCCCGTCGGCGCCGCGCGCCACGGAGATCACGACCGTCCAGGCGCCGCCGTCCTCGATCACACCGATCTTCGACCGGGCGGGCCCGGCATGGGGGATGCGCAGTTCGGGCAGCAGCGTTGCGCGCAGCGCGGCGAGCCCGGGGTCCGGCGCGGCGTCCGGCGCGAGCGCCGCCCGCACCGGACGGCGGCGCCTGAGCAGCGCCGTCGCGAGCCACTGGTACCCCCAGCGGTGGCCCGCCCGGGTGAGCGTCGCGGCGAGCACCGCGCCGCCGGTCGCGACGAGCGCGGCGCCGGCGGCGCCGGGGCGGTCCAGGCCGTGGGCGACGGCGAGGACGGCGGGCGGCCACGCGGCGATCTGCACCGCGCGCAGGCCGAGCAGCGTGCCGCGGACGGGCAGCGGCCGGGGCGCGGCGTCCGCCGCGCGGGCGGCGCCGGGCGGTCCTGTCCTGTGCGCGAGGGGCGCGGCCATCGGATCCTCCACTCCTTGGGGCTGCACGTGCTACGCGGAAGACGGAGTCGGGGTTCAGGCGGCTCACTTGTCGGACGGGTTGACCAGCGGCTCGATGTAGCCGTTCCTGATGGTCACGTCGAGGCCCTTGGTCCCGATCTTCCAGAACTGCTCCTCCAGGCCGACCTTCGGGTAGTAGACGTTGGCGCCGAAGCCGTTGAACACCCCGCGCCCGCCCGCGAACGCGCCCGAGAGCAGCGCCTTCTTCCAGATGGCGTTGGGGTCGCCGCCGTGCTGGGCGAAGTCGATCGCGTTCTTGACGGTGTCGTTGACGAAGGACTTCATGAAGTCCTTGGTCCCGTCGTAGATCAGCCATTCCTGCCAGGGCTTCGGGGAGGAGAACCCCTTCAACGGCTGCGCGCCGAAGCCGACGAGGTTCGTCGGCTCCCACGCGTTCGGCTTCAGCACACGCCGGCCGGCGGCGATGACCTCCTCGTAGCCGGTGGGCACCCCCTCGTTCCACATGTTGTGGCGCCAGTGCTCCTGGAAACGGCGGACGGGGGACACCGTGCGAAGGGCGTCCCGGGCGTTGTCCAGCTCCTCGACGATGCGCTCGCCCCGGCGCGCCTGGCCGAACGTGGCGTCCGCCGTGGCCTGCGCGGTACGGGCCCGCGCCAGGGCCGTGTCGGCGTTCAGCAGCCGCTGCGCGGCGTCCTCGCCCGCCGCTTCGGGCATCCAGCCGCGGCCGATGAAATCGTCGACCCGGTTGAACGCCGTCTCGGCCTGCTCGAACTCCAGTTGGGCGTCGCGCCGCGCGGCGAGGGCCTGGCGCTGGGCCCGCCGCGCGTTCCCCGCCTGGGCCAGCGCCCGCCGCGCCGCGACCGGGTCGAGCAGGCCGGCGGCCCGGGCGGCGGCCTCGGCCCGCGCCGCCCGCTGCCGGGCCGCCGCGGCCGCCGGCAGCGGCACGACGGGCCCGCCGTCCGGCCGCGGCCGCGGCGGCGGCCCGATCTTCTTCAATTCGGTCTTGACCTGGTCGCTGAACGTCTTGAACTCCGGCAGACCGTCCGCTCCCCGCCTGATGTTGCCGCCCTGGTCGACGACCTTCTTGACGCCGCTGCCCTCGAGCCCGCCGAACAGCGCGCCCCCGGCGAAGGAGACGCCCGCGCTGGTGAAGACCTTCGCCGGATCGATCGGCTCGTTCAGGATCTTGGACGAGGTGACGTTCGTGACGATGTCGGTCACGAAGTCGCGGGAGCCGTCCACCAGGGGGCGGCCCCAGTTGATGCTGAACCCTTCCGTGCGCCAGGTCTGCTTGGCCAGCCGCTCCAGCCACAGCCGCGCCCGCGTCATGAACCGCGACAGGGCGCGCAGCACCGACACCAGGATCTGCACGGCCCGTCCCGCCGTCTCGGCGAGCAGCGTCAGCTCGGCCATCGCGGCGGCGGCCAGGTGGGGGAGCACCGACGCGAGAGCCATGAAGCCGATCGATATCGCGATCTGGATGCCCAGCTCCCGCAGGATCCGCAGGACCATGTCGTGTCCCGCGGCGGTATGTTCCTGCGCGTTCCCGACGCTCTGCGCGACCGCGGCCGTGCCCTGGAGGTTGTTCGCCAGGTTCAGCGTGTGCTGCTGGAAGCCCTCCGCGGACGGCGCCTGCCAGTGCGGCGTCGCGGACCCGGTCGATACCTGGTCGGCCTGCACGGTGAAGTGCTCGCCGAGCGTCAGCCAATGGCCGGCCTGCTCCCGCTGGGCGGCCGGGTTCCCGCCGGGATGCGTCACCCCCACGGCCGCCAGTGCCCGCGCCGTGGCGTCAGACGGCATTGGCCAGGACGGTCGCGGTCCGCATCCGGTCCTGCTCGGCTTCGTCGTACCGCCGCGCGGTGCGCGCCGCCTCGGTGCCGGACTCCGCCAGCAGATCCCCCATGTCCCGCAGGTGGTCGTGCATGCCCCAGACCAGGGCTTGGTGCTCGCGTTCGGCCTCCGCGCCGGCGTCGGTCTCGCCGTAGGCGGCGCCGGTCCCGGTGGTGAGCCGTGCGGCCTGTTGGTGGAGTGTCGCCGCGCTCCCGTGCAGCGACGCCGACAGCGCTCCGAACCCCGCCGGATCGACGGACAGGTTCCCAGCCATGACGCGGTCTCCTTCGCTGTGCCGCCCGGCGGACCGCTCGCTGCCGCGCCGGACTTCGACAAACGTTTCCAGTGACAATTATCGTACGCTCGCCGCGGCGTAATGGACGTCCGGTCGCCGCGCTTCTGAAAACACGCAACAGATCGCTCCCGATATGCAACGTCGAGCCGCGGAGACCGGGTGGGCCGCTGCATATCATGGGTCCCGTGGCGCGCCGCTCCGACGTCCCCTCCGGTGCGCCGCCTTCCCGTGACCCCGCAGGTGGGAAGGCAAGCGAGGGCCGACGCCGGTAATGGCGTCGGCCCTCGCCGGCGTTACCTCGACCCGCTCCAGGAACGCTTTTCCAAGAATTCTGGAAACCTTGAACCGTTCCTTCGACATTGCTCGTACGGGTGGTCGGCACGAGATCATCGGTCGGCTCCGGGCGTGCCGCGGTCGAATGCAGGACCCGGTGCCCGCGATATCAATGGAGGAACGGTGACGGCGGTAGCCTGCCCGATTCAGGAAAACTCATACGAGCGCGACGCGGCACGGGACGAGCAACTGATCAGGGGCATCCACGACGAGTACGGCAGGATGCTGCTCGCCTACGCGACACGCCTGACCGGGGACCGGGCCGCGGCCGAGGACCTGGTACAGGAGACGCTGATCCGAGCGTGGAAGCACGTCCATATCGTGGCCACCGCCACCATCCCGCTCACGGGCTGGCTGCTGACGATCCTGCGCAACCTGGCGTTCGACCGGGCCCGGCGGCAGGCGACCCGGCCGCTGGAAGTGCCCGAACTGCCCGAGGCCGCCTCGGTTGGCGGCTCCGTCGGCGGCTCCGTCGCCGGCGGCGATCACTCCGATCGGGTCGTCGATTCCATCGTGGTCGTCGAGGCGCTGAAATCCCTGCCCGAGCTGCACAGCAGCATGCTCATCGAGGTCTACTACCGGAACCGCTCGGTCGCGGAGGTGGCGAAGCAGTTCCAGATCCCTCAGGGCACGGTCAAGTCACGGACCCACTACGCCCTGCGCGCGCTGCGCAATGCTCTGGCTACCCACGGCGAAGAATAGGCCGAGCAGCGCTTTTTGGGTGACCGTTTTTGCCTGCCCTCCCGGTCCCCTGGGAAATGTCGGCGGCGTTGATCCCCAGGAGGCTTCTCGAACGTGCTCCCGTATAAGAATGCAGAGTCATGGAGGAAGCGGCCGTGCATGCAGAACGGGACGACATCGACGAGAAAGTCATCGCGCGCCTGGTGGATGACGCCAGAACGACGTATGCCGATATAGGAGACGAGCTCGGGCTTTCCGCGCCGGCCGTGAAACGCCGGGTGGACAGGCTGCGCGAAGTGGGCGTCATCCGGGGTTTCACCGCTGTCGTGGACCTCGACGTCCTCGGCTGGCGGACGGAGGTGTTCGTCGAAATCTACTGCGCGGGAAAGATCTCGTCGGACGATATTCTCAGCACTTTGGAGAGGCATCCGGAGATCGCCGACCTCTGCACCGTCGTGGGCGAGCCCGACGCGATCGTTCGGTTGCTCGCCGCCGACACTCAGCATCTGGAAGCGGCCCTGGAACGGATTCGGAGTGAACCTCTCGTGCTACGGACCCGCAGCACCGTCGTCCTTTCCCGGCTGCTGGAACGCCCACGAGCGTAGGCCCGCCGAGCGTCTCCGCCTCCGGAACCGGGGCCCCGGGCGTCGGCCGGGCGGGGCGTCGGTCGGGCGTTCGCGAACTCCGATGAGAGCACCGGACAGGTACCTGGATGGGTGGTCTTCCCGGTGTCGTGGGTGCCGGTGGAGGCGAGAGTGGGTGATGGACCGACCAGCGCCCATGTGGAAAGAGACTGATGATGTCGACCACTTCGACGATCGAACCGGGGCCGGGAGCCTGCTGCTGCGGCGCGAGTCCCGCTTGTGAGGCCGGTGCGGGTGCCGGAGAGCGGGTGTGGGCCGAAAGGCGGCGCCGATTCGCCGGCCAGGCCGCGCACGAGCTGCGCACGCCGCTTGCCGCGCTCCGGCTGGAGTTGGAGGAAGCGCTGATCCACAGGGACACCGCTGACCCCTTCGCGGCCCTGACGGAAATGCTGCGGAGCGTTGAGCGCCTGGAACACACGGTGATCGCTCTGCTCTGGCTGCTCCAACGGGATGCTTCCGGCCAGCCGCGCGGGCAGCACCGCGGGCTGGAGCGTCGGGAACCAGGCCCGCCCGGCCTCTGAGCGGTACGAGGTGAAGACGTCCCGTCCTCTCGGCGGTACTCGCCGCCGGGGGCGGATCCAAGGCCGTCCCGGTCGCCGGCCCCGGTCGGCGCGGGCGCGCCGCCGCTCGGCTCGGGAACCGGGGTTGACCTGGGGGTATACCGATCGGGCGTAGGCTGGTGGCGAGATGTCTGTGCGCGCGACACCTCGATACCGTGGCGATCTTCCGGTCGAGGTGACGAGCTTCGTGGGCCGCCGGAGGGAGTCGTCGGAGGCGCGTCGCCTGCTGGGTCGTACGCGGCTACTGACGTTCGTCGGCGCGGGCGGAGTCGGCAAGACTCGCTTGGCGCGACGGGTGGCCGCCGACGTGCGGCGCACGTTTCCCGACGGGGTGTGGCTGGTGGACCTGGCGCCGCTGCGGGACGGCGACCTGCTGGCCTCGACGGTCGCCGCGGCGCTGGGGTTGGCGGACTGGTCGGTCCGGCCGTCGCTGAACGCGCTGGTGGACTTCGTCTCCGACAAGCGGCTGCTCATCGTGCTGGACAACTGCGAGCACCTGCTGGAGGCGTCCGCGGCGTTCGTCGGCGGGCTGCTCGGCGCGGCCGCCAATGTGCGCGTCCTGGTGACCAGCCGGCAGCCGCTCGGAGTCGGGGGCGAGACCGTCCTTGACGTGCCCCCGATGTCCCTCCCGGCGTCCGACGAGCCCCTGTCGGCGCGCCGCCTCGACGAGTCCGAGGCCGTGCGGCTGTTCATGGAGCGGGCGTCGGAGGCCGTGCCGGGCCTCGTGTTCGGCGAGGCCGACCGGGAGGCGGTGGCGCGCCTGTGCCGGCGGTTGGACGGGATTCCGCTCGCGATCGAGTTGGCGGCGGTGCGGCTGCGGTCGCTGTCGACGGAGCAGATCATCGACCGCCTGGACGATCGTTTCGGGCTGCTGACACGTGGCAGCCGCACGGCGATGCCGCGCCAGCAGACGCTGCGGGCGACGGTCGACTGGAGCCGTGACCTGTGCTCGCCCGGCGAGCGGACGCTGTGGGCCCGGCTGTCGACCTTTTCCGGGGGATTCGACCTGGCGGCCGCGGAACAGGTCTGCCGCGGTGAGGCCATCGCGTCCGAGGACGTCTTCGATCTGGTGGCCGCCCTGGTCGATAAGTCGCTGGTCCTGCGGGACGATCGCGGGGACGGCGCGCGCTACCGGATGCTGGAGACGATTCGTCAGTACGGCCGGATGATGCTGGTCGAGTCCGGTCAGGAGACGACGCTCGGCCGTCGGCACCGCGACCATTACCTCCGGGTGGTCATGCGCTCGGAAGAGGCGCGGTTCGGCCCCGACCAGTTGCGGTGGTATGCGCGACTCCGCCTGGACCATGCCAATGTCAGGGCGGCCATGGATTTTTGCCTGACCGAGCCCGGCGGGGCGCGGACCGTGTTCCACATGGTCACCGCGAACTGGCCCTACTGGATTTACTACGGCATTTTGGGTGAGGGGCTTCACTGGCTGAAGCTGGCGCTCGAACAAGATCCGGCGCCGACGGCGGAGCGGGCGAGGGCGTTGTGGGTCGCCGGACGGCTCGCCCTTTTGCAGAGTGACTTGTCCGGGGCCGAACTGCTTTTGCGGGATTGTGCCGCTCTCGCGGAGGAACTCGGTGACCCGTCCGCGGAGGCGCATGTCACGGAGCTGTTCGGCGTCGTCGAACTGTTCCGGGGAAACTACGCCAGAGCGATCGCGCTCCAGGAAGAGGCGGTACGCCGCTATCACGGGATCGGTGAGCCTCCGGGCACCCGCGCGGTGACGCTGTATCGCATGGCCCTGGCCGCCTCCGCGTCCGGGGAGACCGACCGCGCCGAGAGGTTCTGCGAGGAGTCCCTCGCAATCTGCGAGGAGCACGGTACGCATCTGTACCGGCCTCTCGCGCTGTGGGCGCTCGGCTTCACCCGGTATCGTCGCGGCGACCTCACCGAAGCCGCCGCGACGATCGGGGAGAGCCTGCGGCTCCAGCGGCACAGCAATGACCGGTGGAACACGGCTCAGTGCGTGGAAGTGCTGGCCTGGATCGCGTCGGCCAACGGGCAGCATGAACACGCGGCCACGCTTCTCGGCGCGGCGCAAATGCTCTGGCGTTCGCTGGGCACCTCGATGCCCGAGACCCCGCCATTCGTGGACTTCCACGAGCCCTGCGATTCGCAGCTCCGCGAAACGCTCGGTGAAGGGGCTTTCGTCGCGGCTTTCCAGCGTGGCGCCGCGCTCGGGCCCGACGAGGCGATCGGCTACGCGTTGAATGAGAACGCGCGACGGTCTCGGCGGACGTCCGGCCCCCGGCCGGCCCTCACCTCCCGGGAACAGCAGGTCGCCGACCTGGTCGCTCAGGGAATGACCAACAAGGAGATCGCGGCGACCCTGGTGATCGCCCAACGCACCGCCGAAGGTCACGTCGAACACATCCTGGAGAAACTGGGCTTCGTTTCTCGGGCGCAGATCGCCTCCTGGGCCACGAGGAACAGCGGGACCTGAAGAAGATCACGACCGCGGTTCTCGTTTTCGTCCCCCGGGCCGGTGGCGACGGCGCGACTCGGTACGGGGGAGGGGCGAGACCTCGCCCACCCCGGGTCCCCCTTGCCCAGATCTGCACGTCATCGCGGGGTTGACAGAGTATCCAGCCTGGATACAGGCTGGATGTATGACCCGAGTTGATGGCCTGGCCGCACGGCGGCGCGGGCGCTCGGCCGCGTCGACGACGCCGCCGGGCTGGCGGGCGCCGGTGGCGCTGGGGCTGATGGCCGCGGTCGCTCCGATGGCGCTGGGTTCGTGGGTGATCCCGCTGTTGGTGCCCGTCGCGATCTCCAGCGTCAGCGCGGTGGGACTGTCGTTGCTGGTCGGCCGGGCAGGGCTGATCTCCCTGGGGCAGGGCGCGCTGGCCGGGGTGGGCGCGTTCACCGCCGCGTCGGTGAGCGTCCGGCTCGGCGCCCCGCCGGAGCTCGCACTGTGCGCCGCGGTCGTCGCGGGCGGTGCGGTCGCGTGCGCGCTGACGCCCTTCCTGCGCCTCAGCGGCCTCTACCTGTCGCTCGCCACTCTCGTGCTCGCCCTGATGTTCCAGCGGATCGCGGTCCTGGCCGAGCCGGTCACCGGCGGAGCCGACGGGGTCGCGATGGAAGGGAGTCTGCGCCTGGGAGTCCTCGACGTCTCCAGTGAGGCGACCTTCTACGCGGTCGCGTGGGCCGCCGTGATCGTGACCGGCGTGCTGGTCGCCAACGTCCAGCGCAGCCGTATCGGGCGCTCCTTCGAGGCGCTGTCGGTCGGGGAGGACCTGGCCCGCTCGGTGGGAGTCCGCGTGACGAAGGCCAAGAGCACGGCCTTCGTGATCAGCGGCCTGTGCTCGGGGCTGTCCGGGGGGCTGTACGCGTACTACAACCAGTTCCTGACGCCCGAGCAGTTCTCGGTCGGGCAGTCGATCGTCCTGCTCGCGGCCGTGATCGTCGGCGGTCCCAGAAGCCCCTGGGGCGGGGTCGTCGGGCTCGTGGTGCTGCAGGTCCTGCCCGAGGCCGTGGACCTCGGTTCGGACCGGGAGGCACTCCTCACACCGCTGCTGCTGCTGGTCTTCGCCGGGTTCCTTCCGCAGGGCCTCGTGGCGGCGGCCGGCACCGGACTCGGACGCCTGTGGCGACTCGGGCCCCTGGCACACCCCTCGCGGTCCGTCGTGACGACCGGACCCTCGGAAAGGACCGCCGATGAGCGGTGACGAACGACACGGGCTGACCGTCGCCCGGCTCTGTCGAAGCTTCGGCGGTCTCCAGGTGCTCCGCGACGTGGGCTTCCGGCTGGACCCGGGCCGCGTGGTCGGGCTGATCGGCCCCAACGGCGCGGGCAAGTCCACCCTGATCAACTGTGTGACCGGGGTTCTCGCGCCGGACGGCGGGGACATCTGGCTGAACGGCTCCCGGGCGACCGGCCGATCACCCGATGACCTGTGCCGCAGCGGGCTGTCGCGGACGTTCCAGCACGCCCGGCTGCTCGAACACCTCACGGTCCTCGACAACGTCCTCGTGGGTGCGCACGTCCGCGGGCGGGTGGGCATCGTGGCCGCCGCGCTGCGGCCGCCGTCCGTCCGGCACGAGGAGCTCCGGCTCCGCGAGTGCGCCATGCGCGCGCTGGACCTCGTCGGATGCGGCCACCTGGCCGGCACGCCGGCGCACGCGCTCACGACGGGTCAGCAGCGGCTGGTGTCGGTGGCCCGCGGGCTGGCCGGCGACCCGCGGTTCGTGCTGCTCGACGAGCCCGCGGCCGGGCTCGACGACACCGAGACCGGCGCCCTGGCGGACGCGCTGCGCCAGGTCGCGGCCGGGGACGTCGGGCTGCTGATCGTCGAGCACCACCTCGAACTGATCATGGAGCTGTGCGACGAGGTGCTCGTCCTCGCCGGCGGCGAGGTGGCCGCGTCCGGGCCGCCCGCGGTGGTCCGCGACCACCCGGCCGTGGTCGACGCCTACCTCGGGACGCCGCTATGAGCGCCCCCGTGCTGCGTATCAGTGATCTGGTCGCCGGGTACGGGGCGGCGGACGTCCTGCACGGCATCGACCTGAGCGTCGGCGGCGGTGAGATCGTCTGCCTTCTCGGTTCCAACGGGGCCGGGAAGACCACTCTCGCGCGCTGCGTGGCCGGCCTGCTGAAGCCGCGCTCCGGTTCGGTCACGGACGGCGGGAACCGGCTGGACGGTCTCTCCCCGTCGCAGCGGGTGCGCCGAGGCATCGCCCTGGTGCCTGAGGACCGCGGCCTGTTCGGCGGCCTGACCGTAGCCGACAACCTCGAACTCGGCGGGTTCCGCCACGGCCGTCGGCACGCCCTGGACCGGCTGTCCCTGGTCGTGGAGATCTTCCCGCCGCTGGCGGCCCTGCTCCGGCGGTCCGCGGGGACACTGTCGGGCGGCGAGCAGCAGATGACCGCGATCGGCCGCGCGCTGATGGCCGACCCGCGCTTCCTCGTGCTGGACGAGCCCTCGCTCGGGCTCTCGCCCGGCATGACCAGGCAGATCCTGAAGGCCCTGCGCGCGCTCGCCGATGACGGGATCGGAATCGTCCTCATCGAGCAGAACGCCGCGCTCGCCCTGGGAGTCGGCGACCGGGCGGCGGTGCTCCGGCGAGGCCGGATCGCGGTCACCGGCGCCGCGTCAACGCTGCTGGACGACCCGATGGTGATCCACGCCTACCTGGGAGGACGGGGCAGTGGCTGAGACCGCCCAATTCCTGATCACCGGCGTGATCGCCGGTGCCGCCTACGCGCTGCTGTCGCTGACCTGGGCGCTGGTGCGGAAGGTGTCCGGCCAGTTGTTCTTCGTCAGCGGCTGCATGGTCGTGCTGGGAGTCCTCGGGACGAACGCCCTGACCGAGCGCGGCTGGCCGCCGGCGCCCGCCGTCGTCGTGGTGGTCGCGTCGGCGGGAGCGGTGACGCTCGCCGCGGACGTCCTGATCCTGCGGCGCGTCCCGCGGCAGACCGAACTCAGCGGCACCCTGGTCATGCTCGCCCTCGCGTTCGTGATGGAGGAGCTGCTGAGCCTCGGGTTCGGGCCGGAGCCGCGGCAGCTCGCCCCGGCCGTGGCAGGCCCGCCGGTCTCGTTCCTCGGGGCCAGTCTGCAGCGTCAGCAACTCCTCATCGTCGGTGCCACCGCCGTCCTCATCACCGCGCTCGTGCTCGCCGGACGATCCCGCTGGGGCAAGGCCATGCGCGCCTGCGCGCAGAATCCCACCGGGGCCATGCTGGTGGGGATCCACCCGACCGCGGTCCGGACGATCGGCCTCGTCATCGCCGCGGCCCTCGGGGCGCTGTCGGGGGTCCTCCTCGGACCCGTCGCCGCGATGGCGCCCGCGTCGGGGTTCCTGTTGTCGCTCAAGGGCTTCATAGCCGCCGCCCTCGGCGGCTGGGGCTTTCTCGGCGCGACGGTGGCAGGACTCTTCTTGGGGCTCACGGAGTCCCTCACGGCGGGCTATATCTCCTCCGACCTCAAAGACGTCGTGTCCCTGGCCCTCCTGTTGCTGGTCCTGCTCGGCAAAGACTCGATCCGCCTGCGGCGGGTCGGTCGCGTCCGCATCTCCGATGATCGGCGCGAGGCTCCCGTGTCCTCTCACCCCGCCACAGATTAGGAGTCGGTCATGTCTCGAATCGCCCTGCTGGCCGTAGGCGCCTCCGTGGTCGCCGGCGCGGTCGGCTGCTCCGCGGCCGGTCAACCGGCGGCGCAGAAGGACAAGAATTCCGTGTACATCGGCGCGATGTTCGACCTCACCGGGCCCTTCGCGCCGGTCGGCGCCGCGGAGCGGCAGGCGTTCGCCCTCGCCGTCGCCCAGGCCGAGCGCGACACCGGCATACGGCTGCGGACGCGCGTCGAGGACTCCCGGACGAGCCCGGACACCGCCGTGAAGATCACACGCGAGTACCTCCGGGACAAGGTGTCGGCGATCGTCGGGCCGACCCCGACGCAGTTGTGCGATCCGGCGCACCGGCTCAGCGACGCGGCCCGTACCCCCATGTTCTGCATCACGCCGTTTCCCGAGAGCACCACGCCGTCGCTGTTCCTGGTCGACGCTCCGAGGGTCACGCTCGTCGGCGACGTGCCCGCGCAGTTCATGCAGAAGCGCGGATGGCGGCGGGTGGCCTGCGTCTACACGGCGGACGCCGGAGGCAAGGGCTATGCGGACGCCATAAGCCGGGCCGCGCCCAGATACGGCCTTGAGGTCGTCGCGAGCGAGTCCTTCCAGCAGGGGGAAACCGACCTCACCGCGCAGCTCACCAAGGTTCGCGCGGCGAAACCCGATGTCGTCTACTCCTGCTCATCCGGCGCGAACCTGATCGCGGTCCTCAAGGGCATGGCTCAACTGCGGATGCCGCAACCGGTGTTCGCCGGCCACGCCTCGGTCAACTACGACCTCGCGCACCTGGCCGCTTCGAATCTGCCCGAGGGCGGCGTGTACTCCGACGCCAGCCCCGTCCTGATCCCCGATCAGGTGCCGTCCGGAATGGCCGGCGCGGCGAAGGCGAAGCAGTTCGTCGACGCCTATGCCAAGGCCAACGGCGGCAGACGCCCCGACACGGTCGGGGGCTATGTCGCCGACACCGTCGCGCTCATCGCCCAGGCGGCGAAGGCGGCGGGCAGCGGCGACGCCAAGTCCATCGCCCGGCGCATCGAGAGGACCTGCGGGTACGAAGGCGTGCTCGGCCGGTACTGCTTCTCCCCGGACGACCACCGGGGCCTCGCCGGCGAGTCCAGCATGATCGTTCGATGGACGCCCACCGGGGGCTTCAGACTCACCGAGGTCCTTTCGTCGCAGAAGACGCCGGCGCCCTCGCCTTCGGCGGGTTGATCGTGCGCGGATCGGTTCAGTACGTGTCCGGCGCGAACTGGTCCACCGCCGCGTCCCGGTCGGCGCGCAGGTGGACGCGCAGCGCGGCCTCGGCGGCGTCGCCGTCGCGAGCGCGCAGCGCGGTGAGGATGTCCCGATGCTCCGCCAGCGCCGCCGCGAGCCTGCCCGGGTGCGTGAAGGTCAGATGCGACACCCGGCGGGACTCGTCCTCCAACTGCTCCAGAATCCGGGCCAGGCGGGCGTTGCGCGCCGCCCTCGTGAAGCGGCGGTGGGTGGCCACCGCCAGTTCGAACGCCTCCTTCAGATCGCCGGCCTCGCGCAGCCGGTCGGCGTCGTCGGCCTGTACTTCCAACTCCGCGATCTGCTCGTCGGTGAGCCGGCGGGCGCCGATCCGGATCGCGTAGCACTCCAACTGCTCACGCAATTCATAGATCTCGACCACGTCGTGCGGCGCGAGCTCGGTCACGAAGGCGCCGCGACCGGGCACCAGCCGGACGAGACCCGCCTGGGCGAGCTGCTTGATCGCCTCGCGCACCGGGGTGCGGCTGATCCCATACGCCTTGGCCAGGCGGACCTCGGACAGCAGCATCCCCGGCGCCAGCTCGCGGGTGAAGATCTGCTCGCGCATCCGCTCATATGCCTGTTCACGCAGGTTGGGCTCCTCGTGGGACCCGCTTCCCGCAGCAAGTTCGTTGATCGTCATACAGCCAGTATACCGAGGCTTGCACACCTGGACGCACCCTGTATACTGCCTGGATACCGCTTGGGAGGATCGATGGCATCGGTCAGCCGCACCACTTCATCCAACGAAGGGCGGACAACGCCCGAGGAGCGGGAGTTCCGCGAGGCGATGAGTTCGTTTCCGACCGGAGTGACCGTCGTCACCACGTTCCACGAGGGCGTGCCCTACGGAATGACCCTCAACGCGTTGACCTCGGTCTCGCTCGACCCCCGACTGCTCCTGGTCTGCCTGGCGTCGACGAGCCGGACGGCGCGCGCGGTGATCGGCCGCGGGATGTTCCGGGTGAACCTGCTCGCCGAGAACCAGGCCGCGGTGTCCCGGGAGTTCGCCCGCCGGGGCGCCGATCATTTCGCCGGCGGGGACTGCTCGCTGGACGAGCACCATCTGCCCGAACTTCCCGGCGCGCTCGGCTCGATCGTCTGCGAGGTCGACACCGTGCACCGCGGCGGCGACCACGAGATCGTCATCGGCAGGGTGCTCAGCTGCCAGGTCCGGCCGGGGTCTCCGCTCCTGTTCTACGGCGGCGGCTACGGACGGTGCACCCTCGTCGCCTGACGCCGTGTGAGAAGGATCTGAGGAAGAGAGGACCGACATGACCGTCACCGAGCAGCTCTACATCGGCGGATCGTGGACCGAGGCGGACGGCGGCGCGACGTTCACCACCACCGACCCCGCGACCGGCGAGGTGATCGGCACCTGCGCCGAGGCGGGCGACGCCGACGTCGACGCCGCCGTCCAGGCGGCGTGCCTCGCTCGCGAGGATCCGGCATGGGCGGGAATGAGCCCGGCGCACCGCGCCAGGCTGCTGTGGCGGGTCGCCGAGCTCATCGACGCGCACGCCGACGAGCTCGCCGAGCTGGAGACGCGCGACCAGGGCCAGCCGATCGAGATCGCCCGCACGGTCAGCGTGCCGGGGGCAGCCGAGCACTTCCGGTATTTCGCGGGCTGGTGCACCAAGATCGAGGGGTCGGTGACGCCGATCTCGATGCCCGACACCATGCACTACACGCGCCGTGAGCCGGTCGGCGTCTGCGCTCTGATCACGCCGTGGAACTTCCCGCTGCTCATCGCCTCCTGGAAACTGGCGCCGGCGCTGGCCTGCGGCAACCCGGTCATCCTCAAGCCGGCCGAGCAGACCCCGCTGAGCAGCGCGCGCCTGGTGCGGCTGTTCCATGAGGCGGGCTTCCCGCCCGGCGTGGTCAACCTCCTCACCGGCGGCCCCGAGGTGGGCGCCGCGCTGACCGCCCATCCGCGCGTCGACAAGGTGTCCTTCACCGGATCCACCGAGGTCGGGCGGCAGATCGTGCGGGCGTCGGCGGGCAATCTCAAGCGCGTGACGCTGGAGCTCGGCGGGAAGGCGCCCAGCATCGTGGCGCACGACGCCGATCTCGGCGCGGCCGTCCGGGGGAACCTGCAGGGCGGCCTGCTCAACAGCGGGCAGATCTGCGCCGCCTACTCGCGCATCTACGTGGACCGACGCCGCGCGGACGAGTTCGTCGAGACGCTGGCGGCGGCGGCGCGGACGCTCCGTGTCGGCCCCGGCCTGGACCCGGCCACCGATCTCGGCCCGCTGGTCTCGGCCCGGCATCTCGAACACGTCGACGACCACGTACGCGGCGGCGTCCGGGACGGCGCGCGACTGGTCACCGGCGGCGCCCGCGCCGACGGCGCCCTCGCCCGCGGCCACTTCTACCGGCCGACCGTGTTCGCCGAGGTGACCGACGCGATGCCGATCGCCCGCGAGGAGATCTTCGGGCCGGTCCTGTCGGTGCTGGCCTATGACGACCCGGAGGAGATCGCGGGCCGTGCCAACGACTCCGACTACGGGCTCGCGGCATCGGTCTGGACCCGCGATCTCGGTACGGCCCACCGCCTGGCGGCCGCGGTCAGGGCGGGCGCGGTGTTCGTCAACGCGCTGCCCGTCCCCGACGCGGCGGCTCCCTGGGGCGGGTTCCGGACCAGTGGCTGGGGCCGGGAGATGGGCCCCCAGGCGATCGACGCCTACACCGAGACCAAGGGCGTGTGGGTGCACCTCGGCACCTGACACCCGATGACCCGTCCCAGAAAGGCCACGCCATGGAGACCCATCCGCTCGACCCGCTCTCGGCCGAGGAGATCGACGCGGTACGCGAGATCATCACCCATGAGGGCAAGCTGTCGCCCGGGGCCAGGTTCCCGCTGATCCTTCCCGAGGAACCTCCCAAGGAGGCCGTCGAACGCGGTGAAAAGACGGTCGACCGGCGCGCGCGGGCCGTGGTGCTCGACACCGCGAACGGGGACACCTTCGACGCGGTCGTCTCGCTCACCGACCGGAAGCTCCTCTCGTGGCGCCGGGTCCCGACCCGGGAGCACCCCTACGGCCAGGCGCCGATCATGTTGCAGGAGTACGCGGACGTCGAAGAGATCGTGAAGGCCGACCAGGCCTGGCGCGACGCGATGGCCATGCGGGGGGTCGAGGACCTCGACCTGGTGTTCGTCACTCCGCTCTCACCCGGCCAGTTCGGCTTCCCGGACGAGGTGGGCAAGCGCGTGCTCCGATCGCTGTTCTTCGTCCGTCACGACCCGGACGACAGCCCGTGGGCGCACCCGGTCGAAGGGCTGATCGCCTACGTGGACGTCATCGAGCGCAGGATCATCAGGCTCGTCGACACCGGCGTCGTCCCCGTCCCGGCCGAGTGCGGCAATTTCGACGAGGCGTCGGTGGGACCGGCGCGGACGAGCCTGAAGCCACTGGAGATCACACAGCCCGACGGCCCGAGCTTCACCGTCACAGGGCACCAGGTGACCTGGGAGAACTGGCGGTTCCGGATCTCGTTCAACGCGCGCGAGGGCCTGGTGCTGCACCAGCTGGCGTTCCAGGACGGCGGCGTCGACCGGCCGGTGGTCTACCGGGCGTCGATCGCCGAGATGGTCGTGCCGTACGCCGACCCGGGCGACACCCGCTTCTGGATCAGCTACTTCGACCTCGGCGAGTACTCCCTGGGCTCATGCGTCAACTCCCTCGTCCTCGGCTGCGACTGCCTCGGCGAGATCCACTATTTCGACGCCGTCCTGGCCGACGCGGAGGGCCGTCCCTACGTGGCCCGCAACGCCGTCTGCATGCACGAGGAGGACTACGGCGTCCTCTGGAAGCACACCGACGTCATCACCGGCGCCGCCGAGACCCGCCGGTCACGGCGTCTGGTGATCTCGTTCTTCACCACGGTCGGCAACTACGACTACGGCTTCTACTGGTACCTGTACCAGGACGGCACCATCCAGATGGAGGCCAAGCTCACCGGGGTGGTGTTCACCGGAGCGGCGGGGGAGGACTTCCCGTTCGGCACCCAGGTCGCCCCGGGCCTGGTGGCGCCCTACCACCAGCACCTCTTCTGCGCCCGCCTGGACATGAACGTGGACGGCTCCGCGAACAGCGTCCACGAGACGGACATCACCCCGCTGCCGATGGGAGACGGCAACCGCTACGGCAACGCGTTCCAGCCCCGCAGGACGCTGATCGCCCGGGAGTCGGAGGCGGCGCGCATGGCCGATCCGGCCGCGGGCCGGTACTGGACGGTGTCCAACTCCGGGTCCCGCAACAGGCTCGGCCAGCCGGTCGGCTACAAGCTGATGCCCCACGCGAGCCCGACGCTCTTCGCGCATCCGGACTCCGCGGTGGCGAAACGAGCCGCGTTCGCCACCCGGCACCTGTGGGTCACCCGCTACCACCCGGACGAGCGCTATCCGGCCGGCGACTACCCCAACCAGCACGCCGGTGGCGCCGGACTGCCCGAGTGGACCGCCGCCGACCGTCCGCTGGAGGACCAGGACCTCGTGCTCTGGCACACCTTCGGCAGCACCCACATCCCGCGTACGGAGGACTGGCCGGTGATGCCCGTCGAGTACGCCGGATTCACCCTCAAGCCCGTCGGCTTCTTCGACCGCAACCCCGCGCTCGACGTCCCGGCCACGACCGGCGGGACATGCGCCCACACCGCCCAGGGAGACTCCTGTGACCACTCGTGAACAGCGGTTCGTCCACCTCGCCGCGGAGCTGGCCGACGACTTCGCCGAACGCGCCGACGAACACGACCGCGACAACACCTTCCCGTTCGAGAACTTCGAGCGCATGCGCGAAGCCGGATACCTGCGGCTGACCGTCCCGGAGGAACTCGGCGGGCTCGGCGCCGACCTCAACGACCTGGTCGCCGCGCAGGAACGGCTGGCCATGGGATGCCCCGCGACCGCCCTCGTGGTCAACATGCACGTCTCGCCGATCGGCCAGCTCGCCAGCATGTGGCGGTCGGATCCGCAGCCCAGGCTCGAACAGTGGCTCCGTGACTGCGCCGAGGGCAAGGTGATCAACGCCGTGCTGTCGGCCGAGCCCGGCGCGCCGCTGCTGCGGGACTCGCGGTGCACGGCCGTCCGCGTCGACGGCGGGTACCGGGTCACCGGCAAGAAGATCTTCGGGACCGGCTCCTCGGTGATGACGCACTTCTCCAGCATGGCCCGCTTCGACGACCCGGAGACGGGCCCGCAGATCATCTTCTACCGGCTTCCGGCCGAAAGCCCGGGGATCGAGGTCCTGCGCACCTGGGACACGCTCGGCATGCGGGCCACGCAGAGCAACGACGTGCTGTTCGACGACGTCTTCGTCCCGGATGAGGCGGTCTTCCACCGGTATCCCGTCGGCACCCTGGACGGCACGCTCCTCAAGACGGTCTGGGGATGGGCGCAGCCGACGTTCGCCGCCACCTACCTCGGCACCGCGCTGGGCGGAGTGCAGCGGCTCCGGCGGCAGATCATCGAACCGCGCGGCCTCGCCGACCAGCCGCAGGTCCAGGCGCTGATGGCGGAGATCACGGTGCTCACCGAGACCGCCCGCGCCACGATCCGCGACGTCGCCCAGGAGATGGCGCGGGGGCGCCTGTTCACCGAACTCGACGTCCAGAACGGGATGAGCAGGGCCGTGATGGCCAAGTACGTGGGCGCCAACAACGCGGTGGCGATCATGGAGAAGGTCATGACGATCGCCGGCGGCGCGGCGTTCTACAACCGGTCCTCGCTGGCCCGCATCTACCGGGACGTGCGCGCGGCCACCATCCAGCCCTACAACAACCTGGACGCGCTCGACCTGTTCGGGAAGACCTCGCTCGGGCTCCCGGTCGCACCGGTCAACCCGCTGCCCGCGGAGGCCGTCGGGAGCCGGTCGTGAGCGCCGTCGTCCCCGCCGCGGACCACCTCACCGGAGATCTGCTGGACCGGGCCCTCGTCCTCCTGAACACGGATCCCCACCTGGACCGGTGGAGGTCGGCGCGCATCTGCCTGCGCGAGACCCCCGGGCCGGACCTGTGGCTGGTGGTCGACCGCGGAACCGTCCGGCGGGCCGGCGACGGTCGGGACGGCGCCGACCTCAAGCAGATCCGGATCGCCGGCACGGCGGCCGAGTGGAAGCCGATCCTGGACGGACTGCACGGCGGGCTGCACCGCGCGTGGCGGTACCACCTGCTCCGCTTCGAGGGAGACCCCGTCGCGCTGCTCGACCTGTGGAAGACCATCTGGCGACTTGGTGACGCACTGGCAGACGCGTACCGGAGGGGCTGACATGCCGTACCTCGACATCGGCGGTACCCGCCTGTACTACGAGCGGTTCGACACCGGCCGCCCGCCGCTGGCCCTGGTGCACGGGGCGGGCCAGGACACCCTGTCGTGGCAGTACGTGAGCGACCGCCTCACCGACCACTTCTCCGTCATCGCCCTTGACCTGCCCGGCCACGGCAAGAGCGCACGCCGCCCCGACGGCGCCGCCGTCGACCACTACGCGGACCACATCCCGTACGTCGACGGTCTCATGGCCGCGCTCGGCCACCGCCGGTACGTCTTCATGGGCCACTCGTTCGCCGGCGGCCTCGGACTCAGCCTCGCCCGCGCCCGGCCGGACTCGGTGGCCGCCGTGATCATGCTGGACGGCACCGGGTGCCCGTCGGCCGCCTGGGGCGGAGACGCCTTCGATCTCGTGGCGATCAACCCCACCGACTGGATGGAGGTCAACTTCCGGCTGATCTGCGGTCCCACCACGAGCCCCGCGCGGGTCGACGAGATCTCCCGGGACGTCCTCCGGTGCCCGCCCGACGTCGTCCAGGGCGACATCAAGGCGTTCGCCCGAACCGACCTGCAAAGCGATCTGCCGACGATGACGACGCCCCTCTTGGCCGTTCACGGCTTGGACGACTGGTCCATCCCACCGGAGCTCGGCCGCCGTACCTGCGAGCAGATCGGCGGCCCCGCCGTCTTCCGCGGCCTCTCCGACGTCGGGCACTTCCCGCACGTCGAAGCGCCCGACCGCCTGATGGACGCCGTCGACGAGCTCTGGCCGGGCTTCGCCGCCGACCACCTGGAGCCGAGCATGACCGAGGAGAGCACACGATGAACGACACCGATCCGTACCGGATGCTCATCGACGGCAAGTGGGTCGACGGCTCCACCGGCGAACGGTTCGACTCCCTCGATCCGTACCGCCAGAGGCCGTGGGCCAGCATCCCGCAGGCGTCCGACGCCGATGTGGACCACGCGGTCCGCAGTGCCCGAGCCGCGTTCGAGACCACCTGGCGCAAGACGAACGGAGGGGAACGCGCCAGGCTCATGCTGCGGCTCGCCGACCTCATCGAGGCCGAGGCGCCGCGGCTGGCCAGGCTGGAGACCACCGACAACGGCAAGGTGATCCGCGAGACGACGCGGCAGATGGGCTTCGCCGCCCGCAACTACCGCTTCCTAGCGGGGCAGGCCGACAAGCTCTACGGGCAGACGATTCCCCTGGACAACGCCGATCTGTTCGACTTCACCCTGCACGAGCCCGCCGGCGTCGCCGCGCTCCTCGTCGCCTGGAACTCCCCGATCCAGCTACTGACCAACAAACTCGCGCCCGCGCTCGCCGCGGGCTGCACCGTGGTGATCAAACCGTCCGAGCACGCGTCGGCGACCACCCTGGAGCTCGCCCGGCTCGCCGAGGAGGCGGGTTACCCGCCCGGCGTGATCAACGTCGTCACCGGCGACGGACGCGTCGGAGCCGCACTCACCGCGCATCCCGACCTCGATCTCATCTCCTTCACCGGTGGGCAGCGCACCGGACGCCTGGTCGCCAGGGCGGCCGCGGACAACCTGGTCGCCGTAGCGCTCGAACTCGGCGGCAAGTCCCCGAACATCGTGTTCGCGGACGCCGACCTCGACGCCGCGATCCCCGGAGCACTGGCCGGCATCTTCGGCGCCGCCGGGCAGACCTGCATCGCCGGCTCGCGGCTGCTGGTCGAGCGGCCCGTCTACGAGACGGTCCTTCAGCAGCTCGGGGAGCGCACCGCCGCCATCCGCCTCGGCGACCCCCTCGACCCGGAAACCGAAATGGGACCGGTCGCCAACCAGCTCCAATACGACACCATCCTCGACTACATCGCGGCCGCCAAGGCCGGCGGCGCACGCCTGCTCACCGGCGGCGGACCTGCCGACGACCCGAACCTGCCGACCGGATACTTCGTGCAGCCGACGGTGTTCGCCGACGTCACCGGCGACATGAAGGTCGCGTCCGAGGAGGTCTTCGGCCCCGTCCTGGCGGTGATGCCCTTCGACGGCGAGGACGAGGCCATCCGCATCGCCAACTCGACCCAGTACGGCCTCGCCTCAGGTCTGTGGACCCGCAGCCTGTCGCGGGCGATGCGCGTGGCAAGGGAGATCCGGGCGGGCACGGTCTGGATCAACACCTACCGCACCAACGCGGCGCAGGCCCCGTTCGGCGGCTACAAGAAGAGCGGATTCGGCCGCGAGCGCGGCCTCGATTCGCTCCACGACTACCTGCGCGTCAAGAACGTGATGGCCGACCTCTCCGAGGACGTCGGCGACCCCTTCGCCATGCGGGTCTGACCGGCTTCGCCATGCGGGTCTGACCGGCGAACCTCCCTCCACAACACTCCAAGAAGGCAGGAAATCGATGAGCCTTACCGGCAAGGTCGCCGTCATCACCGGCGCCTCCAGCGGCATCGGCCACGCCACCGCGAAGGCGCTCGCCGCCCAAGGCGCCACCGTCGTGGTGACCGGACGGCGCGAGGACCGGCTCGCCGCGGTCGCCAAGGAAGTCGTCCAGGACGGCGGCACAGCCGACACCTACACCTGCGACGTCACCGACGAAGGCCAGGCCACCACGATGATCGAAGACATCGTAAAGCGCCACGGGCGTGTCGACGTTCTCGTCAACAACGCCGGCGTGATGCTGCTCAGCCGAATCGAACGCGGACTCACCGACGAATGGCGTCAGATGACCGACGTCAATGTGCACGGCGTGCTCTTCCCCACCTACGCCGTCATTCCGGTAATGAAGGCCCAAGGGTCGGGCGCGATCGTGAACATCTCCAGCACGGCGGCCCGCCGCAGCCGCCCGCTCGGCGGCGTCTACGCCGCCACCAAGGCGGCCGTCACCGCCCTTTCGGAATCGGTCCGCCTGGAACTCCTCAAGGACGGCATCGGCGTCACCGTGATCATCCCAGGCGCCGTGGACACCGAACTGGCCACCCACATCACCGACAAGGAAGCCCAGGGCGGCATCGCGGCACTGAAGCAGAACATGGAATTCCTGCAGCCGGAGGACGTGGCCGCCGCAGTGGTGTACGCCGTCGGCCAGCCGAGCAGGGTCAACGTGTCAGAACTGGTCATCCGGCCGCGGATGCAGGAATTCTAGGTCTCCTGGAGACATCCCGTGAGCTCACCGGAACATTCCGATCCACGTTCGAGCCGGCGGCTGCTGCGACCTTACGGACCGAACGGTCACGACGCGCCGCGATTCGCCTACTCTCTCGGCGTCCAGCATGGAGGCATGGTCTTCATCGCCGGCCAGGTCGCGCGTGATGCGGCCGGCCGACTGATCGGACCGGCCGATCCCGAGGCACAGGCCGGGCAAGTCTATGAGAACCTGCGCACCGTGCTCGCCGAGGCGGGCGGGGGACCCGGCCACATCGTCGCCACCACCACCTACATCACCGACCGCGCCTACCGCGAACCGGTCACCGCGGTGCGCCGCCGCTTCTTCGAAGGAGAGGATTACCCGACCAACACCTTGGTCATCGTCGCCGGTCTGGGCCTCCCCGAGTATCTGGTCGAGGTCTCCGCGATCGCCGTGGTCCCGCAAGGCTGACAGGCCCTGGCGCGGAGGGGCGCAAGGGAAACCAGCCGTAAGGCGGAAAACGGGAGTGCTCGACATCTTGATGTCGGCACCTAGGCAGCACTGCTTGTTCCGCGGGAGGTGATCAGGGGCTCCGCGGGACATGCCGCTGCCGGCGGCAGCATGAACCGCCCCAGCCGATTAATGTCAATGCTCCAGATAAGAATCGGGGCTGGGCGCACTTGTGATGATGGTGTGGGGACGGGGCTGCGCAGGCTGTCGTCGTTTTGGCGCTCTGGGCAGTACTAGGCCGATCCCGATGCATCCGGCGACGTGAACCACGGGTCCTCCCCGAAGGCCCGGGTGAGTCGCTCGCGGACGGTGTCCCGGACCTCGGCTCGGGCAAGACGGACGATCGGCTCCCAGCAATGTTCTCTGACCGCCGCATGACGCGCGGCGTCCGGACACATCAGCACCGCGATGACCCGGATGGGCCAAAGGAGCCGTTGCACGTCCCCGCCGGCCAGCAATGTCGCAAGGCTCCCGGCGCCCGATGCCGCGACGACGCTTGCGAGCACATACCGCCAGGACCACTGGACCGCGGATCCGATCGCTCCCGCGTGGCGCAACGCATCGGGCACGGGCTGCTCGTCCTGCTGCAGAAGAGTATTCTCCACCATGCGAAATATCCGGCCCCGGACCTTTTCGTACTGCGCGAGCGCATACGCCATCTGTGCAAGCAACTCACACCAGAAATGTGTTCTCCGAGCCCATTGCTGAAACTCGGCCATGAGTTGCGGGCCGAGGTGATCGGCGACCCGCCGCAAGACCATTCCTTGCGTTGGTTCGTCCGGGGTGTCCTCGAATGACAGCTCCTGCGCCGTCCTCGCGCAGTCAAGTAGCCTGCGGTCACGATGCAACCAGTGGACGACATCCGCTTTGGCGCAGCCGATCGCGGCCTGGCGGCGGGTGAGCCTTGCCGACCTCGCATTCAGGTCCCACTCGCTCTCTCGCTGCTTCACATGCCTCTGTACATCCTCAAGGGACCCATCTGCAATTCTGAACGCCCCTTGGCACCCATGTCTCGCGCCGCCACAAGTGCATACACAACCAGGGAGCCTGGCATCCGCGCAACTCCAGTTGTGGGCCATGCGTTCCTCCGGAAGTTCGCTAGGAGAACGCATCATCCAAGCCAGTGAGTGCGTGTGTACATCCTTGATTGGTAACAGATGTCTGCCACCCTGACCGGTCTGAGGCGGGCGGTTAGTTGAGTTCCAGCAGGAAAGGCGCGGGCTAGCTGAAGTTGGTCGAGTTCAGAGGCGAGCCTGTCGGCGGGTGTAGTTCTCCATGATCGGCCCGTTGTCGAGGAGGCCGGTCGCCGAGTTGCGTAGACGGTCGGCGAGTGCAGTGGCGTCGCCGTTGTAGCCGTACCCTTGCAGGCCCTTGAGGGAGAAGTACGCCCGGTCAAGCCAGACGGGGCCGCACCAGTATTCCTCCGGCGCGAAGAACGGCGAGTTCTTCGAAACGGCAGGAAATGGATAGTGGGTGGCGAATTCGTTCCGGACGATCAGCTTGGCGTAAATGGCGGCGGCCTGCGGCCGGGTCGCGACGCCGGCCCGCAGCGGGATCGCGCCTTCGATGCCTCGGGCCCCGGTCGACGAGGCGGCGACCAGAGGTGAGGTCGACGGTCGCGCCGGAACTCGGGCCAAATCGGACCAGCACCAGCACCGGGCCGCGGGCGGGCGGGGTCGGCCAGCAGCGCCCTACCCACCACGCGCGCGCGGGCTCGGAAGAAAAGGCGGGGGTCGAAGGCGTCGCCTCCTCCGAAGGGGCGGCCATCTCGCCTCTAACCGAGGGGTCGGTAGTGCAGGCGCAGCGGCTGGGTGGGCAGGGCGCGGGCTTGGCGGAGCTGATCCGGGGTCAGTGGCTCGTCCCTGGTCGGGTCATTGGGACTGCTGGCGCGTCACCCAGGTGTCAGCGCGTACTCCGAACTCCGTCTTCACCTGGAACTTGGTGACCTTTCCCCCGGAACAGGACGGCCAGAAGCCGACGTCCAGCCTGCTGCCACCGAACAGGATCCACCAGGCATCGACACCGGCTTTCTCCAGCCGAGCGCTGATCGTGCCCTTCTGCACGCCCGTCAGTTCATAGCTGGCTTGTTCGCCCGGCTGCATGACGATGGTGAACTTCTTCTCGTGCAGGGTGCCGACGTAGGTTCCGATCCATTGGGGGTACTGCGACGCGCACTCCGCGGCCTGGACGGGAGCGGTCTTCGCTGGGGCCGCCCCAGCGGGGTGAGCCGTCAAGGTCGCCGCGATGGTGGCGGCGGCGACACCGGTGGTCAGGGCGAACACGACGCGCTGGACTCGAGGCATGGCGGGATCCTTCGCAGGTGGGGGCGGTACTGGACTGCCCGCCGGGTCGGGAGCAGTATCCACATGCCATCACTAAAGGTGATTTGACGACAACTCTCTGTAGGTATGCCTGTCGCATCCCACTGGTTTGAGAAGTCAGCCTCCGGCGTGAGGTTGTGACGGTTTGGGGGAGGGTCAGCTGGCGCGCGGTTCGGGCGTGTGCTGTGTGCCGGGAGCTTGGGCTGGTGGGGCGGACGTGTCGGAATCTGCCGGATCTCCCTTGAGGGGCACAGCGGTACGCCCCGGCTCGCGCTCGGATTGCCCGCACCGGGCCCAGTCGGCATCGGACCGCCGCGCCGCAACCCTGGCCCGGTCGGCTCGTCGGGTGGACCGGAGTGGTCGCAACTCCTCATTCCTGGCGCGCCGCGTCTTCGCCGGAGCAGGCGTCGTGAGCATGACCTCGTCATCCCCCGGTGACGGTGTCCGAGCTGACGGTGGACGAGGACCGGTCGGCGATGTAACGTGCATCTCGATGAAACATTCGTTTCATCGAAACATCAGCACTTAGGCGGTGGCATGGCGGTGTTCTGCAGGACGTGCGGCTGGTCGGACGGCCGCCCGCTGACCGGAGGGCGCTCCGCCGCGGCGGGCGGGCGAAGGGCGGCGGCCCGATGAGCGCCGCGGTCTGGGGCGTCGTCGCGGCCTCGTTCGCCGCCTGCTTCGTGGAGGCGGTGGAGGCGGCCACCATCGTGATGGCGATGGGATTCACCCGAAGTTGGCGTTCGGCCCTGCTCGGAACGGCCGCCGCGCTGGGCGTGCTGACCGTCGTGACGGCGGTCCTGGGGCTCGGCTTCGGGGACTGGGTTCCTGAGTCCGGACTCCAACTGGTGGTCGGAACCCTCATGCTGATTTTCGGGTTGCAGTGGCTGCGCAAGGCCGTCCTGCGTTCCTCCGGCCGCAAGAAGATCCATGACGAGGAGGAGATCTACCGGGAAGAGGTCGAGGCGGCGCTCGCGGCCGGTCACGGCGTCGGACGCATCGACATGTTCTCGTTCATGGTGTCCTTCAAGGGCGTCTTCCTCGAAGGCGTCGAGGTGGTGTTCATCGTCATCACGTTCGGCGTCAACGCGCACAACGTGCCGGGCGCGGCCGCCGGGGCCGGCGCGGCCCTGCTCGTCGTGCTCGCCGTCGCGGCGGCGATCGGACGCCCGCTGTCGATGATCAACGAGAACCTGCTGAAATACGGGGTCGGTCTGCTGCTTGCCTCGTTTGGAACGTACTGGGTGGGAGAGGGCAGCGGGACCTTCCGGGCCGGCGGGGAGAGCCTCGAATGGCCGGGCGGTGACCTGGCGATCCTCGGGCTGCTGGGTGTGTGGTTCCTGACCTGCTACACGCTCGCCCGCCTGCTGCGCGTCCCCGCGGCGGGCGGCTCGGTCCTCGCGCCCGGCTCGACGGAGGGCGCCCGATGAGCTTCGTTCGGGCCTTCGGGCGGTTCTGGTACGACCTCGTGATCGGCGACGACTGGAAGATCGCCGCCGCGGTGGTCGGCGCGCTCGCCGCGCTGGCGGCGGCGGTGTCCTTCGAGGTGCTCGGCGAGACGGCACTGGCGCTGCTGAGCGGCCTGGCCTTCGTGACCGCCTTCGTGGTCAGCGTGGCGATCGACGTCCGTGCCCCTGCGAACGATGACCGGTGAGCGCGGTCCGGTGAGCGGACGTCAGGACGGGTCGGTGACCGTCCGCTCGTAGACGTCCGCCTCGAACTCTTCGAGGAGTTGCTCACAGTCGGAGACCCTGGCGCGGGCGGCCTCACGGCCGTCCGCCGACATCCAGTCGCGCTCCTCGACCCGGGCGAGCCACCGGCGGAGCTTCTCCAGGTCCTGGCGGATCTCCTCGGCCTCCTCGAAGGTGTAGTTCTCCCGGTAGCGCTCGAACTCGATCTCCTTGAAGAACTTCGTCTCGCACTCCTCGATGATCTCCGCGTACTCCTTCGACGACTGGCCGCGGAAGCCCTCGATGAACTGTTCGCGCACGTCGGGCTCCACCTCCCGCAGCACGAGGAAGATGCTCGATCCGCCGAGTTCGTCGATGCGCTTGCGGGTCTGGCGGAGCCGGTCGCGCAGGCCGTCCCGGTCGGGCAGGACGCAGACCGCCTGCTGGACGTACAGCCCGCCCAGCCGCTTCAGCTCACGCCAGACCGCCACCCTGGCACGCGACGAGTCGCTCGGCACGCGGTAGATCAGCATCAGCCACGACTCGCCGCTCGGATCGTCGGCGGCGGGCACGCCGGGTTCGTCGGACACGCCCTCAGGGTAACGGCAATGATCCAGCGCCGGTCCGGCGCGGCGCTGCTCCCGGCGGCGCCGCGCGCGGTTCAGCCGAGGTGGCTCATCACGTGTTTGACCCGCGTGTACTCCTCGAAGCTGTACATCGAGAGGTCCTTGCCGTACCCGGAGTGCTTGAAGCCCCCGTGCGGCATCTCGGCGATGAGGGGGATGTGGGTGTTGATCCACACGCAGCCGAAGTCGAGCCTGCGGGACACCCGCAGCGCCCGCGCGTGGTCGCGCGTCCACACGCTCGACGCGAGCCCGTAGTCGACGGCGTTGGCCCACGCGACGGCGGTGTCCTCGTCGTCGAACCGCTGGACAGTGATGACCGGCCCGAAGATCTCCTCGGACACCATCTCGTCGCCCTGCCGCAGCCCCGCGACGACGGTGGGCGCGAAGAAATAGCCGGCGCCGCCGACCCGTCCGCCGCCCGCCAGCAGCCGCGCGTGACCCGGCATCCGGTCGACGAAGCCACCGACCCTGGCGAGCTGCGCGGCGTTGTTGAGCGGCCCGTAGTCCGCCGACGGGTCGTCCGGGGGCGCGGTGACCGTCTTCGCGGCCCGGTCGGCGAGCGCGGCGGCCAGATCGTCGTGCACGGACGCGGAGGCCAGCACGCGGGTCGCTGCGGTGCAGTCCTGCCCGGCGTTGAAGTAGCCCGCCGCCGCGATGACCTCGGCCGCCCGCTCCACGTCGGCGTCGTCGAAGACGATGACCGGCGCCTTGCCGCCGAGTTCGAGATGGAGCCGTTTGAGGTCTTCTGCGCCGGCCCGAGCGACCTCGACGCCGGCCCGGGTGGAGCCGGTCAGCGAGATGAGCCGCGGGGCCGGGTGCCGGACCAGGGCGCGGCCGGTGTCGCGGTCCCCGGTGACGACGTTGAACACGCCCGGGGGGAGGAACTCCGCGGCGATCTCGGCGAGCAGCAGCGTGGACACGGGCGTGGTGTCCGACGGCTTGAGGACGATCGTGTCGCCCGCGGCCAGCGCGGGGCCGATCTTCCAGGCCGCCATCGCCATCGGGTAGTTCCACGGAGTGATCTGACCGACGACGCCGACCGGCTCCCGGCGGACCCAGGAGGTGTGCCCGGCCAGGTACTCCCCGGCGGCCCGGCCCTCCAGGTTGCGGGCGGCGCCGGCGAAGAAGCGCAGCGCGTCCAGGACCTGGAAGATCTCCTCGTCCATGGTCGGCCGGACGGGTTTCCCGCAGTTCTCGACCTCGGCCGCGACGAGGTCGTCCGCGCGGTCCTCGACGGCGTCGGCGATCCGGTGCAGGGCGAGCTGCCGCTCCGCGGGCGTCGTGTCCCGCCAGCCGTCCTCGAACGCGGCGGCCGCGGCGGCGAAGGCGGCGTCCACGTCGGCGGGGCCCGACAGCGGGGCCGCGGCGAACGGCTCCCCGGTGACCGGGCTGAGGACGTCCGACGTCCGGCCGTCGGCCGCGTCGACATGACGGCCGCCGATGAAATTGCGCAAGCGTCGAATCGGATCGGACAATGTTCTCTCCTTACCCCGTGGGGCCATTGTTGCGCATCAGGAAAATGATCTTAAGGGGCATCTGGTATCGCCAGGTCAAGTTAGCCTTGCCTTCGTTGTGCGTCAGCTCAGGATAGGCATTCCTTCGTTGCGGACCGGGTGGAATTTCTATATTTTCGACTCGGCTTCTATAAACGGAGGAATTCATGACGATCGACGTTGCCGTGCCCTATACACCTGAGCACCATCACAGCCACCGCGACGTCACCGGCGGCTGGCTGCGGCCCGCCGTGTTCGGCGCGATGGACGGTCTCGTCTCCAACTTCGCCCTGATCGCCGGCGTCGTGGGCGCGTCGGGGACCGGCCGCGCGGCCGTGCTCGCCGGGGTCGCCGGGCTGGTCGCCGGCGCCTGCTCGATGGCGGCCGGCGAGTACACGTCGGTGAGGTCGCAGACGGAGCTGATGCGCGCGGAGATCGCCGTGGAGCGGCGCGAGCTCGGCCGCAACCCGGACGGCGAGCGAAACGAACTGACCGCCCTGTACCGCACCCGCGGCCTGGACGAGGACCTGGCGCGCCAGGTGGCCGAGAGCCTGTCGGCCGACCCCGAGCAGGCACTGCGCGTACACGTCCGCGAGGAGTTGGGGGTCGACCCCGACGACCTGCCGTCCCCGTTCGTCGCCGCCGGGTCGTCGTTCTGCGCGTTCGCCCTCGGCGCGCTGGTGCCGCTCGCGCCGTTCCTGTTCGGAGCGTCGGGCCTGGTGGTGGCGCTGGTGGTGAGCTTGCTCTCGCTGTTCGGGTTCGGCGCGGCGGTCGCGCGGATGACGGCGCGGCCCTGGTGGCTGGGCGGTGTGCGGCAGCTCGTCCTCGGAGTCGCCGCCGCCGCCGTCACCTTCGGCATCGGCAGTCTGCTGGACGTCACGATCTCCTAGCCCGAAGTTCTCCAGGTGCCTGGTGGGCGGCGACGCCCACCAGGCACCTTTGTTCGGCGGCGCCATTTCCTCAGGAACGGCCGGAACCCCGGCCCGGCAGATTGCAGTCGTCGCAGCGCTCCCCGTCCGGCACCCGGATGTAAAGGCAGCACGCGTGCCGCTGAAAGGCGAGCCGGCCGTTCTTGACGGCCAGCGTCCCCCGGCCTTCGAGCGGTGAGCCCGGCAGGCTGTGGAAAGCGCGTGCGAGCGCCCGCACCCGTTCCGGGTCGGCGATCCGCTCGGTCTCGACCCAGCCGCTCGCCACGGCCGCGGCGGCGTTGCTCCACAGCCAACCCGGCCCGGCGCCGAGACGCCGCCGAAGCGTGGCCACCAGCGGGCGGCAGTGCTGCTCGACGAGTTGCTCGTGCAGGCGCGCGACCAGTCGCCGGTCACTGCCGCCGACGGGCGTGGCCACCCGCAGCAGGACCGCCTGGGGACGCCCGCCGTCGAACGTCATCAGCAGGTTCCCCGGGGTCAGCGCGGGTGCCCGCCGGTCCCGCGCGAGTGCCGCCGTCCCCGCGCAGGCCAGCCGCGACAGGTAGCCCTTGAGCAGGAACGAGGCGCCAAGCAGCGGGTCGTCGGTGCCGTGTCTGCGACCCGCCGCCGTGGCCAGCAGGTCCAACGCCGGGCCCCCTTCGAGGATCTCGCGGACGGGCACGGCGCCGGCAGTGTTGCCCGCCATGGCCGGTTCCGTGGCGAACCAGGGGTCCAGGGTCATCGCCGGGTCCTCCAGAGCAGCCAGATGAAGAACGGCGTGCCGACCAGGGCCGTGATGACGCCGGAGGGAATCTCCTTCGGCGACAGCGCCGTGCGCCCCACGAGGTCCGCGGCCACGACGACCATCGCGCCGATCAGCGCCGCGAGCGGGAGCAGCCGCCGCGTCCGGCCGCCGCCCAGCAGCCGGGCGATGTGCGGCGCCACGAGGCCGACGAAGGCCATCGCGCCGACCACCGCCACAGCCGTGGCCGCCAGCGCGACCGCGAGGGCGAGCAGCCCGAGCCGGACGCGCTCCAGTCGCATGCCGAGGCCCCGCATCGCGGCGTCTCCCAGCGGGAAAAGGTCGAGCTGGCGGCCGCCGACCCAGGCGAGCGGCACCAGGACCGCGATCCAGGGCAGCAGGTGCAGCAGGTCGGTCCACGACCGCGCGTAGGTGCTGCCCGTGAGCCAGACGAGCGCCTGGCTGAGCTGGAGCTGCGAGTCGATCACGATCATGCTGACGATGCCCGTCCCGGCCGCGGAGAACCCGACGCCGACGAGCGCCAGCCGCGCCGGCGCGACCCCGCCGGACTGCCACGCGCAGGCGTAGGCCACGGCGAACAGCAGCACCCCGCCGCTGAAGGCCGCCACCGGCAGCAGCGCGATCGGCAGTGCCGGGAACACCAGCAGCACGCTCAGCGCGCCGATCGTCGCGCCTGGCATCACGCCGACGAGCGCGGGCTCACCCAGCGGGTTGCGCAGCACCCCTTGGAGGATCACGCCGCTCGCGGCCAGCGCCGCGCCCGCCGCCAGCGCCACCAGCGTGCGCGGCGCCCGCATGTGCCACAGGACGAAGTCGCTCAGCTCCGACAGCGGCGTGTCTCCGATCAGCAGGGACGCGGCCACCACGGCGGCGAGCGAGGCGGCCGCCAACGTGATGGTGACCCCGTACCGGCGGGTGGGCCGCCGCGAGCGGGTGCGGTCCGCCGTCGCCGACTCGTCGATCTGGCCGCCGACCGAGCGGCGCGCCAGCCAGACGAGGAACGGCAGCCCGAGGACGGCCGTCACGACGCCCGCGGGGACCTCCTGCACGTTGTTGCCGAACAGCCGCGCGATGTCGTCGGACGCGAGCACGATCACCGCGCCCCACAGCGCCGAGGCCGGCAGCAGCAGGACGTGCCGGCGCAGGCCGCTCAGCCGCACGATGTGCGGCGCCATCAGCCCGACGAACCCGATCGGGCCGGCGAGGCTCACCGCGATCGAGCCGAGCGCGACGGCCGCGATCCACGACACCAGACGGATCAGGCCGACGCGCTGGCCGAGCGAGCGCGCGGTCGTGTCGCCGAGCGAGAGGACGTCCAGCGGCCTGGACAGCCCGAGCGCGAGGACCACCCCGGCCACGGTCAGCGGGCCGGTGAGCTGGACGTCGTCCCAGCCGTCCTGGACGATCGTGCCCTGGCCCCAGAAGAACAGCCCGGCGGTCTCGACGTCGTTCAACAGTTGCAGGCCGCCCGACGCCGCCGCCAGCATCAGTGTCACGGCCACGCCCGACAGCGCGAGCCGCAGCGGCGTCGGGCGCACGCTGGCGGCGACGGTGTAGACGAGCGCCGAGGTCGCGAGGCCGCCCGCCAGCGCGACCGCGATCGTCGGGACCCCGGGCAGGCTCGGCAGGTACAGCGCCGCAAGGACCGCGGCGAGGAAGGCCCCGGCGTTCACGCCCAGGATGTCGGGCGACCCGAGCGGGTTGCGGGTGACGGACTGAAACAGCGCGCCGGACACGCCGAGCCCGGCCCCGACGATGAGGGCCGCGGCCACGCGCGGCAGTCGGATCTGCCGGACGAGGACGTCCTCCCTGCCGCCGTCCGGCGCGAACACGGCGCCGAGCACGGCGTGGACGGACAGCCCGGAGGCGCCCTCGACGAGGTTCCAGACGGCCGCGGCGGCCAGCAGCGCCAGCCCGAGGCCGAACAGGAGGGCGGGCTTCGGGACGGCGAGACGCCTGGCGCCGACGACACGGCCCGGGGCGGGTGCCACGCTCACCGCGCGAGCCCGTCCGCCACCTGGGTGGCGAGGCGCTCGGCGCTGAGCGGCCCCCCGTAGAACCAGGTGTCGGGGCGCAGCTTGTGGACGGCACCGTCCTTGACGAACGGCAGCGACGCCCACGCGGCGTTCGTGGAGATCTTCCCGGCGATCACGTCGTCGTCCGGCTGCACCTGGTAGAAGAACGAGGTGCCGGCGGGCACCTTCGTCAGGCCCTCGACGCCGACCTGGTTGAACCCGTAGCGGTCGAACTCGCCGGTGTAGCCCGGCTTGAGGCCGACCTTGGCGGCGACGCCCCCGGGCCACGAGTCGCCGAGGAATATCCACAGCAGCGGCGCGCCCTGGTCGGTGAAGCCCTGCGCCAGCAGGTACGGCGTCCCGGCCTTGCCGGCCGTCTGGATCCGCTTCGCCGCATCGGCGAACGTCTGGTCCATGTGCTTGAGGACCGTCTCGCTCTGCGCGTCGTGCCCGGTCGCCTTGCCGAGGTCGCGGACCGCCCGGCTCATCCTCGCGAGCGGTTCCTCCGGGTCGGACGCCTTGTCCTTGTACTGCGAGTGGAGGGTCGTCGGGGCGATCTGGGAGAGCTTCGAGTAGATGCTCTTGTGGCGTTCGAGGTCGCCCACGATCAGATCGGGGTGCAGCGAGGCGATGGCCTCCAGATTCGGCTCCTGGCGCGTTCCAAGATCACGTGTTTTGGCGAGTGCCTCGTTCCGCACGCCGACGTAGGTCTTGTACTGCTTGATGTCGGTCGCGCCGACCGGCGCGACGCCGATCGCGAGGAGCTCCTCGGTGAACTCCCATTCCAGCGACGCGACGCGGACCGCGGGCCTGTCCAGCTTCGTCGTGCCGGCCGCGTGCCGGATCGTCACCGGACCGCCGGTCGCGGCCGCCCCCGGCCGCACGCCCGATTCGTCGTCGCCGCAGCCCGCGAGGGCGAGCGACAGGGTCAAAGCCGTACAGGCGCCGATCGTGCGCCATGGTGTCGGGTTCATTTCGACGGAGCCTCCTCCAGGACGGCGGCCGTGGGGATGATGGGGATGCACAGCGGCGCCGTGGACACCGGGTGCTTGAGGATGTGGGCGTCCAACTCGAAGGCGGCCTTGACGTTCTCCGGGGTCATGACGAGCCGGGGTGCGCCCTGCGCCACGACGGAGCCGCGCCGCAGCATGATCAGGTGGTCGCTGAACTCGGCGGCCTGGTTGAGGTCGTGCAGCACCATGCAGACCGTCAGGCCGTGCCGCCGGTTCAGCTCGCGGACGAGCGACAGCGTCTCGAACTGGTAGCGGATGTCGAGGAACGTCGTCGGCTCGTCGAGCAGCAGCACCGACGTCCGCTGGGCGAGCGCCATCGCGATCCACGCGCGCTGCCGCTCCCCGCCGGAGAGGGAGTCGACGGCGCGCTCGGCCAGCCGGGTCAGTCCCGTCGCGCCGAGGGCCCACTCGACGGCCTGGCGGTCCTCCCGCGACGCCGAGCCGAGCAGGCCCTGATGCGGGTAGCGCCCGTACCCGACGATCTCCCGGACGGTCACCGACGCGGGGATCGCGACCGTCTGCGGCAGCAGGGCCATCTGCAGCGCGATCTCCCGGGTGGGCTGGTGGGCGATGTCGCGCCCGTTGAGGTGGACGGACCCGTCGGCGGGCTTGAGAATCCTCGCCAGGGTGTTGAGGGCCGTGCTCTTTCCCGAGCCGTTCGGCCCGACCAGGGTCGTCACGGCGCCCGCGCGGATCGCGATGTCGAGTCCGTCGATGGCGCGCGAACCGTCGTACTCGACGGCGAGGCCGCGGCCTTCTAGCGCGTGCTCGGTCTTCCCGCCTCGGTTCATGCCGCCTCCTCCGGGTTCTTGCGGTGGGCCGCGAGCACTTCGCCGAAGAACTCCTTCACCGGCTCAAGCACCTGGAACCCGTCGTGGACCGCGCCCTCGACGAGGTCGAAGCGCGGGGCGGCGCCGTGCCCCGCGAAGCTGTCGCGCAGGGATCGCAGGCGTTCCGGGCGGGTGCGGCCGGTGTCGTTGATGCCCTCCTGCCACATGGAGTCGCCGGGGTCGAGCGTGATCTCCCATTCGTCGAGGTCCTGGTCGCCGACCACCATCTGGACGGGCACCTGGCGGACGGCCTCGATGTCGACTCCCTGACCGAACTCGTGTTCCACGCCCCCGATGCCGACCCACCAGGGGCGGTCCGGGTCCAGGAGGGTGACGACGCCCGGGGCGCCGATCGACGCGCCGAGCAGGCGCCGGGGGTGCAGGTAGAGGAACCGGTGCGTGAAGTGGCCGCCGCCTGAGAAGCCGTGCAGGAGGAAGCGGTCGCCGTCGACGCGGTAGAGGTCGCGCGCCTCGTCGACGATCCCGAGCAGGATGTGGTCGAACCGGATGCCCTTGTAGCGCACCCAGTGGTAGTTGTGCAGGTCGCGCTGTCCCGGAATGCCCGCGGGCAGCAGCGGTGAGAGCACGATGCAGTCGTTCTCCTCGCCCCAGGCGGCGAACTGGTCGCGGTAGCCGAGGACGTCGCGCTCGGTGCCGTGCAGCACGACGGCGAGCGGATAGGCGCGGTCGCCGTCACGCTCGTACGAGGACGGGATGTAGGCGCACCACGAGCACCGCTGGTCGACGCGCGCGGAGAAGATCGCCGTGTGCCCGAAGTGGTAGTGCGTGAGGTGTACCCGATCCTGCCGGGGGTTCGTCACGGTGCGCTCGGGATCGGTCATGCGTCCCTACCTTCCTGCTCACTTCTCATTTGGCGAAGGCGTAGGTGCGATACGTGGAGTGCGACGGAGGACCCGGCGCGATGTGCATCCGTCCGGCCGACGGTTCGGCGATGACGGATGCGACGGTGCTGAGGTGGGGGTCGGGCGGTTCGCCCGGGAGGCGCGAGAGCGCGTGCGGCAGCGAACGGTCGCGGGCGACCGCGATGAGCCGGTCGAGGTCGAGGCAGCCGCGGTCCCGGTCGAGCAGCTCCCGGAGCCGCTTCAGGCGGGTCCGGGAGTTCTCCAGGTCGTCGGGGGTGGCGGTCTCGGCCTCGGTGAGGGCGTCGGCGATGTAGTGGTTGGTGTGGGTCAGTATCCCGCGGTCCGGCTCCAGGCACATGTCGCGCTCGACCGTGTTCTCGAAGCTCACGGCGCGGTGGGCGGCATCCAGCATGATCAGGTTGCGGGACGACGCGCGCGGGATCGTCCGCAGCACCGCCGTCGCGGCCGGGACGTCGTCCTGCCCGAGCGCCGCGCGGGAGAGCAGGTAGCGGGGGAAGCCGCGCCGCCAGCCGTCGCACGACAGGAAGTTGGCGAAAACGCCGAGCCCCCGGTCGTTGATCCCGACGTAGGAGACCTGTCCCGCCGGGGTGTACTGCAGGACGGCGGGCTCCCCGGGGGCGTGCAGCTCCAGCACGACGCCGAGCCCCCGGTAGTCGTTCGGCAGGTCGATGTTCTGCGCGATGAACGACCCGTCTCCGGCCGTCGCCCCGGCCGTCGCCACGAACGTCGAGCACTCCGAGGCGGACCGGCGCCGCTCGAACAGGTCGGCCACCTCGGCCCGGAGCTGCAGGAGGTACGCGTCCTCCAGCCCGATCCCCGCGCCTTCGGCGACGCCCGTGATCTCCTCGTGGAGCCCGAGCGCGTGCCGCTTCACGTAGGGGGCGTACTCGACCGCGGCCATGGTGGCGTCCGCGGGGTCCACGCCGAGGGCCGCCATCCGGGTACGGGCCCGCGCGAGGTGCTCGACGACGAGGTCGCGGCACTCCTCGCCGTGCGCGCGGCCGAGGTCGCGGTGGCCGCCGTGGAACCGGTGCCGGGGCGGCGCGGGGTCAGCGGCGTGCGAGTCCGTCGCCATCGCGGTCCACCTCCTCGACCGGCTCGGGCGTCCGCGCGCCGTCGTCCACCGGGGGCGGGACGAAGCGCCCGCCGTAGGCGGGCAGCGGGATGTCCTGGCCCCGGCGGGAGAGCTGCTCCCACAGGCGGTTGAGCCCGTAGGCGCCGTGGCGGCGCACGCGCGTGACCGCGTCGAGGTCGAGCACGTCGGTGATCACGACGTCGGACGAGCCCGTCTCGACGCGGACGGTGCCCTCGGGGTCCACGATCACGCTCCGTCCGACCCCGGCGGGGGCGCTGCTGTTGAGGTTGACCACGTAGAACTGGTTGGCGATCGCGTTGGCGCGGCTGAGCACGATCTCGGCCTCGCGGTCGACCGTCGAGGTCAGCGTCGGCTGGATGACCACCTCGGCCCCCATCCACGCCAGTTGGCGGCCGACCTCGGGGAACGCGCCGTCGTAGCAGATGGCGAGCCCGATCCGGACGAGCCCGGGGATGTCGAAGCAGCTGAACGTCCGCCCCGGCCGGGACGGCTCGACGGGCTGCCACGGGAAGATCTTCCGGTAGGCGGCCACCAGCTCGCCGCCGGGGCTGAACGCGAGCGCCGTGTTGTGGACGCCGCCCCCGTCCGCCCGCTCGTAGACCGTCCCGGGCACGAGCCAGAGGCCGGTCTCGCGCGCCAGCCCGCCGAGCCGCCGTGTCAACGGGCCGGGCACGTCCACGGCGGAGCCCAGCACCGCCTCCTCGGTCTCCTCCAGCAGCGGAGGGGGCGCCGACAGGTACTGCTCCGGTGCCACGACGAGCTGGACGCCCGGCCACGTCCTGCGAATCTGCCGGACGCGCGCCTCGAAGCGTTCGAGCGTCGCCTTCGGGTCGCCCGGTTCGGGAGCGGCTTGAAGCGCCGCCACAGACAGCAGTCTCACCGGCCCCGGCCTCTCGCCGATATCAGGTCCTGCACGTGCCGCACCGCGGGCCCCTTCGTTCGGAGTTCTTTGAACGCATAAACAAACATGGCCGCGAACCCGGCGTCAAGATGCTGCTAGCTGGAAGTTTGCTGGCACCGCAGTTCTTTGCAACTATGTTCATATGGGGCGACCGAAGAACCAACGTGCCCGCCGCCGCCAGATCGCCGACGCGGCGCGGCGCATCATGCTGACGCACGGCTCGGACGGGCTCCGGATACGCCAGATCGCGGGCGAGGCCGGCCTGTCGGCCGGATCGATCCTGTACTACTTCCCCGACATGGACGATCTCGTGATCGCTGTCTACGAGCACGCGGTCGAACGCTTCTCGACGCGCAGGCGGGAGGCGGCCGAGGGCATCTCAGACCCCTCGGAGCGCCTCGCCGCCTTCATCGAGCAGGGCCTCGCCACCGGTCCCGACGACGAGGAGGTCTACCTGCTCCACGTCGCGATCGGCGCCTTCGACCGCAACCCGGCGATCAAGATCCTCGATCGCGTGCTGTTCGACCGCCAGGTCGCCGTCTACGAGGCGGTCCTGGAGGCCGGGGAGGCGTCCGGCGCGTTCACGCTGGCGGGCACGAGCCAGGAGGTGGCGCGGACGCTGGTCGCGCTGGAGGACTCCCTCAACTCCCACATCGTCACCGGCAACCCGGCGATCACCCGCGACGTCGCGCTGGGCCTCGTCAGCGCGTACGCCCGGCTGGCCACCGGCGTGGCCCTGCGCTCGGTGACGTGACGTCATGGCACTTCTCGTGACGTTCGGAGTTCTGCAGCTGACCGCCGGAGTCCTCAGCGGCTGGCTCATGGTCGCCCAGGGCGACGCCGCGTGGACGCGGCGGTTGCGGATCCGCGCGGCCGCGCGGATCCGCCAAGGCCATATCGACCTTCTGATGATGGGCACGCTGCTCGTCGCGATCGGCGTCGCGGTCCCCGGTCCCCAGCCCGTGGCGGAGGCGGCGATCGCCTGGGGCTCGTGGGTGGGCCCCCTGCTGTTCTTCCCGCTCGCCTGGAAGCCCGAGCTGGGCAGGCGGCGGTGGTACGGCGTCCTCGACAGGCTGGGCTTCGTCGCCCTCACCATCGGGTTCCTGGTACTCGCCGTCGACGTCCTCACCCGGTGAGGGGACGCGCAGCCTTGAAGACTGGGCCGACTACGCGGGCGGCAGGCCGAGGGCTCGGGCGATCAGCATCCGCTGGACCTCGGACGTTCCCTCGCCGACTTCGAGGATCTTCGCGTCCCGGTAGAAGCGGCCTACCGCGTACTCGTTCATGAAGCCGTAGCCGCCGAAGATCTGCGTCGCGTCGCGGGCGTTGTCCATGGCGGCGTTGGACGCGACCAGCTTGGCGATCGCGGCCTCCTTCTTGAAGTTCTCCCCGGCGAGCATCTTCGCGGCGGCCGCGTAGTAGGCGAGGCGGGCGGTGTGGGCGCGCGTCTCCATGTCGGCGACCTTGAACTGGATGGCCTGGTAGCGGCCGATCTCCTTGCCGAACGCCTCGCGCTCGCGGACGTAGCGGAGGCACTCGTCCACGCAGCCCTGGGCGAGGCCCACCGACAGGGCGGCGATCGCGATGCGGCCCTCGTCCAGGATGCGGAGGAACTGCGCGTAGCCCCGGCCGCGCTCCCCGACGAGGTTCTCGGCGGGCACGCGGACGTCGTCGAACGACAGCTCGCGGGTGTCGGACGCCGACCAGCCGACCTTGGAGTATTTGCGTCCGACGGTGAAGCCGGGGGTGCCGTTCGGGACGATGATCGTGGAGATCTCGTCCTCCCCGGTGAACGCGGTGACGGTCACGAACGCGGTGATGTCGGTGCCGGAGTTCGTGATGAACGCCTTCGACCCGTTGATCACCCAGGAGTCCCCGTCGAGCCGGGCGGTGGTGCGCATCCCGCCGGGCACGTCGGAGCCGCCGCCCGGCTCGGTCAGCCCGAACCCGGCGAGCCGCTCCCCGGAGGTCAGGCGCGGCAGCCACTCGGCCTTCTGCGCGTCCGACCCGAACCGGTAGATCGGCATCGCGCCGAGCGACACCCCGGCCTCCAGCGTGATCGCCACCGACGAGTCGACGCGGGCCAGTTCCTCCAGGGCCAGGCAGAGCGCGAAGTAGTCGCCGCCCATGCCGCCGTGCTCCTCGGGGAACGGCAGCCCGAACAGGCCCATCTTCCCCATCGCGGCGACGATGTCGTACGGGAACTCGCCCCGCTCGTACAGGTCCCCGATCACCGGGGCGACGGTCTCGCGGGCGAACCGCTCGACGGTCCGGCGGAGCTCCTCCTGCTCCTCGCTGAGCGTGAAGTCGATCATCATTTCTCCGTTGCGGGTGAGAGGGCCTGGACGACGCGGGACGGGCTCGGACGGCCGAGCCGCTCGGCCATCCAGCGGCTTGTCGCGACGAGGCCGTCGAGGTCGACGCCGGTCTCGACGCCGAGCCCGTCGAGCATCCAGACGAGGTCTTCGGTGGGCAGGTTTCCGGTCGCGCTCTCCGCGAACGGGCAGCCGCCGAGGCCGCCCGCGGAGGCGTCCACGACGGTGACGCCGGCGCGCAGCGCGGCGAGCGTGTTGGCGAGCGCCTGCCCGTAGGTGTCGTGGAAGTGGACGGCGAGCCGGTCGACCCCGACGCCCGCCGCTCCGAGCGCCTCGATCAGGGCGGTGACCTGGCCGGGCGTGCCGACGCCGATGGTGTCGCCGAGGCTGAGCTGCGAGCAGCCCATGTCCATCATCCGGGACGCGACCGAGACCACCTGCTCGATCGGCACGTCGCCCTCCCACGGGTCGCCGCACACCATCGACACGTAGGCCCGCACCCACAGCCCCTCGGCGCGGGCGCGCTCGACGACCGGCGCGAACATGGCGAGCGACTCGTCCACGGTGCGGTTCAGGTTGCGCCGGGCGAACGTCTCGGTCGCGCTGCCGAAGATCGCGATCTCGGTGACGCCGTTGGCGAGCGCCCGGTCGAGGCCCCGCTCGTTCGGGACGAGCACCGGGTACCGCAGCTCCGGGTCGCGGGGGAGCACGTCGAGGAGGTCCTCGGCGTCGGCGAGCTGCGGCACCCACTTCGGATGGACGAAGCTCGTCGTCTCGATCGTGCGCAGGCCCGCGTCCGCCAGCCGGGTCACGAACTCGGACTTGACGTCCACCGGGACGACCGCCTTCTCGTTCTGCAACCCGTCCCGCGGCCCGACCTCGTAGATCGTCACCCGTTCCGGCAGTCCCGGAAGCGGTACCCGCATCATGCCCTGCCCTTCTGGGGGACGGCCCCCGGACCTCCGGGGCGGAGCCCCGGAGATCCTCGCCTCGCTCCGGTCATCGGGTCTCCTCGATCACGGCCAGGACCGCGTCGAGGGCGACCTGCGTCCCCGCGCGGACCGGCAGTTTCGCCACGACGCCCGCGAGCGGCGCGGTCACGGTGTGCTCCATCTTCATCGCCTCGACGACCACCAGCGGCTGCCCCTCCGCGACCACGTCGCCCTCCGCCGCCTTCACGGCGAGGACGGTGCCCGGCATCGGGCTGCGGAGCACGCCGTCCCCGGCGGCCTCCGCCGCCCCGCCCGCCTCGGCGCGGACGTGCTCGCTCAGCGCCCACGCGCGCCCGCCGCGGCCGAGCCACAGCGTGTGCCCGTCCCGGACGGCCTCGAAGGAGGTCGTCCTTCCAGCGTAGGTGAGCGTGAACGGCCTGGTCAGCGACGCGGCGACCGGGTCGCCGCCGCCGATCGCGACCTCGGCGGACGCGGCGCGCCCGCGCACGCGGACCTCGACCGGGTCGGCGCCGGACGGCGTGATGATCCACGGCGTCCAGGCGTTGCCGCCGGGGCGCCAGCCGTCCGGGATCTCCCACGGGTCGGAGCCCTCGGCCTCAAGGGCCAGCATGCGCTCCAGCGCGGCGGCGGCGAGCACCTCGTCCGGGACGGCCGAGTCCGAGGTCAGCTCGTCGAGCGACCGCTCGACCAGGCCCGTGTCGAGGTCGCCGGACACGACGTCCGGGTGCCGCAGCAGGGCGCGCAGGAACGCGACGTTCGTCGGGACGCCCAGCAGCGTGTACCCGGCGAGCGCGCGGTCGAGCCGGTGCAGCGCCTCCGCCCGGTCCGCCCCGTGGACGATCACCTTGGCGAGCATCGGGTCGTACGAGCCGCCGACCTCCGTCCCGGTGTCGAGACCGGAGTCGACGCGGGCGTGCTCCGGCTCGGTGAGGGCCAGGACGCGCCCGCCGGTCGGCAGGAAGCCGCGCTCCGGGTCCTCGGCGTAGACGCGGGCCTCGACCGCGTGGCCGTCCAGGACGACGTCGCCCTGCGCGAACGGCAGCGGCTCGCCGGATGCCACGCGGAGCTGGAGTTCCACCAGGTCAAGGCCGGTCACCAGCTCGGTGACGGGGTGCTCGACCTGGAGCCGGGTGTTCATCTCCATGAAGAAGAACTCGTCCGGACGGTCGGCGGAGACGATGTACTCGACCGTCCCGGCGCCGACGTAGCCGACGGCGCGCGCGGCGGCGACGGCGGCGGCGCCCATCCGCTCGCGGGCCGCGCCGTCCAGCAGCGGCGACGGCGCCTCCTCGACGATCTTCTGGTGCCTGCGCTGCAGGCTGCACTCGCGCTCGCCCAGGTGGACGGCGTCGCCGTGGGCGTCGGCGAAGACCTGGATCTCGATGTGCCGCGGGTTCTCCACGAACCGCTCGGCGAGCAGCGTGTCGTCGCCGAACGAGCCGCGCGCCTCGCGGCGGGCGGACGCGATCGCGTCCGGCAGGTCGGCCGCGTCGCGGACGAGCCGCATGCCCTTCCCGCCGCCGCCCGCGGACGGCTTCAGCAGCACCGGAAACCCGATCTCGCGGGCCGCCTCCGCCAGCTCGTCGTCGGACAGGCCGGGCTCGTCCCGCCCGGGGACGACGGGGACGCCCGCCGCCGCGACCGTCCGCTTCGCGCGGATCTTGTCGCCCATCGCGTCGATCGCCTCCGCCGGAGGCCCGACGAACACGAGGCCCGCCTCCCCGCACGCCCGCGCGAACGCGGTGTTCTCGGCGAGGAACCCGTACCCCGGGTGGACGGCCCGCGCCCCGGCGGCCAGCGCCGCCGCGATCACGGCGTCGATGTCGAGGTAGGACGGGACGCGGTGCGCCTCGTCCGCCTCCCGCACGTGCCGCGCGCCCGCGTCGGCGTCGGTGTGCACGGCCACCGCGCGGATCCCGAGCCGCCGCAGCGTGCGGAACACGCGGACGGCGATCTCCCCGCGGTTCGCGACCAGGACGCTGTCGAACATCAACACCCTCACATCCGGAAGACGCCGTAGCCGACCGGCTCCAGCGGTGCGTTCGCCGCGACCGACAGCCCGAGCCCGAGCACGCGCCGGGTGTCGCGCGGGTCGATGACGCCGTCGTCCCAGAGCCGCGCCGTCGAGTAGTACGGATTGCCCTGCGCCTCGTACTGGTCACGGATCGGCGCCTTGAACTCCTCTTCGGCCGACGCGGGCCATTCCTCGCCGCGCGCCTCCACCTGGTCGCGCCGGACGGTCGCGAGGACGCTCGCCGCCTGCTCGCCGCCCATCACCGAGATGCGCGCGTTCGGCCACATCCACAGGAAGCGCGGCGAATAGGCCCGCCCGCACATCGCGTAGTTGCCCGCGCCGAACGAGCCGCCGATCACGACCGTGAACTTCGGGACGCGGGCGCACGCGACGGCCGTGACCATCTTCGCGCCGTGCTTGGCGATGCCGCCCGCCTCGTATTCGCGCCCGACCATGAAGCCGGTGATGTTCTGCAGGAAGACGAGCGGGACGCTGCGCCGGTCGCACAGCTCGATGAAATGCGCGCCCTTCTGCGCCGACTCGCCGAACAGGATCCCGTTGTTCGCGATGATCCCGACGGGATGGCCGTGAATGCGCGCGAAACCGGTGACGAGCGTCGACCCGTATTCCCTCTTGAATTCCTGGAAGCGGCTGCCGTCGACGATCCGGGCGATGACCTCGCGGACGTCGTAGGGGGTGCGCGGGTCGGGCGGGACGACTCCGTACAGCTCGGCCGGGTCGACCGCGGGCTCCTCGGACGGGGCGACGTCCCACGGCCGCGGCTCGCGCGGCCCGAGCGTGCCGACGATGTCGCGGACGATCCGCAGCGCGTGCG
Organism: Actinomadura decatromicini; assembly: GCF_008121305.1. NCBI lineage: Bacteria > Bacillati > Actinomycetota > Actinomycetes > Streptosporangiales > Thermomonosporaceae > Actinomadura > Actinomadura decatromicini. The sequence goes on from NZ_VSRQ01000013.1 coordinate 135,582, forward strand.
CGTCGTCCTCGGCGAGGTGGTCGGTCACCCCCGACGTGCGGGAGTGCAGCTCGCCGCCGCCGAGCTCCTCCGCCGTCACGACCTCGCCGGTGGCGGCCTTCACCAGCGGCGGACCGCCGAGGAAGATCGTCCCCTGGCCGCGGACGATCACGGCCTCGTCGCTCATCGCCGGGACGTAGGCGCCGCCCGCCGTGCACGACCCGAGCACCGCCGCGATCTGCGGAATGCCCTGCCCGGACATCGTGGCCTGGTTGTAGAAGATCCGGCCGAAATGCTCGCGGTCGGGGAAGACCTCGTCCTGGCGGGGGAGGAACGCGCCGCCGGAGTCGACCAGGTAGACGCAGGGGAGCCGGTTGTGCAGCGCCACCTCCTGCGCCCGCAGATGCTTCTTCACCGTGACCGGGTAGTAGGTGCCGCCCTTGACGGTGGCGTCGTTGGCGACGACGACGCATTCGCGTCCGGAGATCCGGCCGACGCCGGTGATGATCCCGGCGCCGGGGGCCTCGCCGTCGTACATGCCGTCCGCCGCCAGCGGGGACAGTTCGAGGAACGGGGAGCCGGGGTCGAGGAGCGTGTCGACGCGGTCGCGGGGGAGCAGTTTCCCGCGCGCGACGTGCCGTTCGCGGGCCCGCTCGGGACCGCCCCGCCCGGCCCGGTCGATCCGCTCGCGCAGTTCGGCGGCGAGGGCCTCGTTGTGCGCCGCGTTGGTCTTGTACGCTTCCGCCGCGACGTCGGCGCGGGAGCCGATCCCGGGTCCGCTCATGACCCCTCCCTTCCCGGTTAACGATCGTTAACAACGCCGATGTTAATGGCCGTTAACAACTCTAGTCTAGACTGGGCCCATGACGTCCAGACCCGCCGCCCCGGCGACCGCCCCGCAGCCCCCGGGCGCCACGGCGGCGCAGGACGGGCCGCCGAACCCGCGCCGGGCCGAGATCCTCGGCGCGGCGGCGGAGCTGTTCGCGCTGCGCGGCTACCACGGGGCGTCGATCGGGGAGCTGGGCCGGGCGGTCGGGCTCACCGGGCCCGCCGTCTACCGGCACTTCAGCGGCAAGGAGGCCGTCCTCGCCGAGATGCTGCTCGACATCAGCGAGCGCCTCCTCGCCGAGGGCACGCGCCGCGCCGCCGTCCCCGATCCCGGACGCGCCCTCGACGCCCTGCTCCGCTGGCACATCGCGTTCGCGCTCGACAACCCGGCGCTGATCACCGTCCACGAGCGGGAACTCGACAACGTGCCCGAGCCGCAGCGGCACCGGGTCCGCCGGTTGCAGCGCGCCTACGTGGAGGAATGGGTCGGGGTGCTGCGGCGGCTGCGGCCCGGCGTCCCGGACGACCGGCTGCGCGCCGCCGTCCACGCCTGCTTCGGCCTCCTCAACTCCACCCCGCGCAGCGCCGCCGGGCAGGACCGCGCCGCCATGGACGATCTTCTGCACGCCATGGCCCGCTCGGCCCTGGAAAGCGTCCGCTGATCGGACGGAGCCCCGACGGGCGGTCAGGAAACCCGGTCGAACCGTAGTGGACGGCCCGTCCAGCCAGGGCTTGTGGAACGTCCATGACCTTGACTTTCCCTCCGCGACGCGGGTCAGATGGACGGTGGATCACCCGCCACAGGATCCACGGAGGTGTGCCGCATGGGCGTCGAGGGTGTCGGCTTCTACGAGATCGCTCGGAACCATCCCGACCGGCCCGCCGTGCTCGCCCCCGGCGTGCCGGTGTCCTACGGCGAACTGCACGCCGAGGTGAACCGGCTGTCGAACGCGCTGGACGATCTCGGGCTGCGGCCTGGCGACACCCTCGCGACCGTCCTCGGCAACCGGGCCGCGTTCCTCACCGTCCTGCTGGCGGCGATGCAGTCGGGCCTCTACATCGTCCCGGTGAGCAGGCATCTGACCGGCTCTGAGATCGGCTACATCCTGCGCGACTGCGGCGCCAAGGTCGTCGTGACCGAGAGCGCGTTCGCCGAGGCCGTCGAGTGCGCGGCGGACGAGGCGGACGTCCCGGACGCGGGACGCGTCAGCGTCGACCCCGCCCCGGGGTACCGCCTGATGGCCGGGCTCTGCGCGTCCGGCAGCGCCCACCCGCCCGCCAAGCGGCAGATGGGTTCGATCATGCTCTACACGTCCGGGACGACCGGGCGGCCGAAGGGCGTGCGGCGGCCGTTGCTCGACATCACGCCGGAGATCCTCGCCGAGGTCATGCGGCAGACGCTGGTGCGCAACCTCGGGCTCGCCCCGGGCGACGACGTGCACCTAGCGATCGGACCGCTCTACCACTCCGCGCCCTGCGTCCACGCGATGATGGCGCTCTTCCTCGGGCACGCCGTCGTGGTCGCGTCGCGGTTCCGTCCCGAGCACACCCTCGCGCTGATCCAGCGCCACCGCGTCGCCAACACGTTCATGGTCCCGACGATGTTCCACCGCATGCTCGCCCTCCCCGAGGAGGTCAGGGAACGGTACGACCTGTCGTCGCTGCGCCAGGTGTTCCACAGCGCCGCGCCCATCCCGGTGGAGACCAAGCGGCGGATGATGGACTGGTGGGGGCCAGTCCTCTACGAGTACTACGGCTCCACCGAGAGCGGGCCCGTCACCGTCGCGTCCCCGGAGGAGTGGCTCGCCCACCCGGGGACGGTCGGCCGCCCGGTCGAGGGCGTCCAGATCAAGATCCTCGATCCGGACGGCGCGGAGCTGCCCACCGGCGAGACCGGCCTGATCTACGCGAGCGGGCACCCCGGGTTCGAGTACCACGGCGACCCGGCGCGGACCGCGTCCGCGATGCGCGGCGACTTCTACACGGCGGGCGACCTCGGCCGCGTCGACGCGGACGGCCTCCTCTACCTGGGCGACCGCCGCACCGACCTGATCATCTCCGGCGGGGTGAACATCTACCCGGCGGAGGTCGAGAACGTCCTGCTGCAGCATCCGGCGGTGGGGGACGCGGCGGTCATCGGCGTCCCGGACGACGAGTGGGGCCAGTGCGTCGTCGCGCTCGTCGAACCCGCCGAGGACGACCGTCCGGGCGGTCTCGACGAGCGGGCGCTGGAGGCCGAGCTGCTCGCGTTCTGCGCGCCGCGGCTCGCGCGGCTGAAGCATCCGCGGCGGGTGGAGTTCCGCGCGGCGCTGCCGCGGACGCCGTCCGGCAAGCTCAGCCGGAGCCGCCTCAGGGAGGATTACCTGCGCGACTGAGCCCGCGCACGCGGCGTCCCGAAGACATTGCCGCGACGGTCGAACGTCGCCGGGCGCGGCTGCGTACAACGGGACATGAAGGACCAGAAGGTCGCCCCGCTCGATGACGCCCCGACCCCCGCCGCCGCCCCGACGAAGACCGACCTTCCCGTCATCACCGACCCCGCCGCCTTCACCCCGCCGTCCGGGACTCCGTCCCCGGACGGCGACGGCACGCCCGAAGACGGCCGCGCCGGGATCGCACGCCTCGGTGATCCGGTGGCGGTCTGGCCGTGCGCCGGCTGCGGACGGCCCGTGCCGCAGCCGGTGCGCGGCGCCCGCACCGTCCGCTACTGCCAGGACGACGGCGGAGGATGCGAAAAGGCCGCGCGGGAGAGCCGCGAGCGCGGCCTCTCGGCTCCGGGACTGACCGGCCAGGTCGCCGTGACGTGGGAGATGGTCGAACGCCTGGAGGGCGCCGCCGACCGGCTCGCGGGCTCGCTGGCGTCCGAGCTGAGCGTCGCGGGCGTGGAGCGGCGGGTCTCCGACGCCCGCGCCGAGGCCGCCGGGCACGTCGCGGTCGCGCAGCGGGAGCGGGACGCGTCCGAGCGGCGCGCCGAGGCGGCGCTGCGGGAGACGTCCACCGCCCGCGCGCGGGCCGAGGCCGCCGAGCAGGAGGCCGCGTCCGCCCGCGCCGAGGCGGCCCGGCTCGCCGCCGAACTGGACGCCGCCCGCCGCGAGCGCCGGGACTCGCAGGACCAGGCCGACGCCGCGATCGCCTCCCGGCTCGCCGCCGAACGCGAGCGGGACCGCGTCGCGTCCCGCGAGGGCGAGCTGCTCGCCTCGCTGGAGAGCGCCCGCGCCGAGCTGGTCTCGCTGCACGGGCGGCTGTCGGAGGCGGACACCCTGGCCGAGGGCCAGCGGGTCGAGCTCGACGCGGCGAAGCGCACCGCCGACGACCTGCGCTCCGCCGTCCGCGACGCCGAGGCGAAGCGCGGCCAGGCCGTCGCCGACCGCGACCAGCTCCAGGCGCGGGCGCGGGAGTTCGAGCAGCACAACTGGCGGCTCTCCCGGACGGCGGACGAGCTGCGAGCCGCCGTGCGGGCGCTCACCGCGGAACGCGACGCGGCCCGCGCCGAGGCCGACCGCGCCCGCCGCCGGGTGGACGCGCTCACCGCCCCGGTGGACGGACGCCGTCCGGACGCGCCCCGTCCGCCCGTCGACCGGGAGCCGCCCACCGGACTGCACGCCCTGCCCCCGCTGAACGGCTCGCCGCTGAGCGGCGGCGACCCCCTGGCCACCGACCCGCGCGCCAACGTCTACGGCGCCGCGCCGCCGCGCAACGGACGTCACCTTCCGCACGCCGGGTGAGCCGTCACACCGCCTCTTCCGTCACACCGCCTTTCCGCCACATCGCTTTCTGTCACACCGTCACACCGGAGATGACCCCACAGGTTGGAGGTGAGGCCCCTTTCCCCACTGCACTGGCCCTGAGACCGGCCGTCGTACCGCACCGGGGTGGTACGGCGGCCGGTGCGCGTGTCAGCGTCCCTCCAGGACGTTCGTGTAGTCGAGCGCGCCCGCGTGGACGGCGGCGCGCACCGCCCGTGCGATCCGCGACCCCCATTCGGAGCGGGGCCCGGCGAACGGCTCCGCCGCGCCGCCGCCCGTCGTCGCGGCGACGCAGACGGCGTCCGACGCGGTGCCGGTGCACGGGTAGCCCGCTTCGAGCAGCGCCTGCGTCTTCGCCTCCGTGACGGTGATCACGGCGTTCACCAGCGCCGCGTCGTTCAGCGGGACGGGCACGGCGACGACGATGTTGACCGTGCCAGGCGTCCAGGGCCGCGACTCGTCCAACTGGATCGGCGCCAGCTCGGGATCGACGGCCCCTTCGGGAGCCGCGGCCCAGGTCGGGACGCGGAGCCCCACCGTCGCCGACACCCGCACCCCGTTGTCGTCGCGCCGCACGGTCCGGGACACCGACGCCGCCGTCAGCATCCCGACGCCCGGCCCGTCGAGGCCGTGCGCGGCGGCGAGCTCGGTCAGGTGGACGGCCGGGTCCATGCGCGAGTAGACCCCGGCGACCTGCGCGTTCAGCACCCAGCGGGCCGGTCCGATGCCGCCGCCGAGCAGCGCGGACGAGATCATCCGGTGCCCGTCCCCGGCGCGCCACAGCGTCGCGGCGAGCCGCGTCCCGTCCTCCTCGCGCCACACCGTCTCCAGGTTCACGGGCGCTCCAGCGACAGGATCGGCCGCCCGCCCGGGCCGGGCGCGACGTGCACCCGCGCGTCGAAGTGCTCCTCGACCGCCTCGCGCGTGAGGACCTCCTCCGGCGAGCCCGCCGCCGCCACCTCCCCGGACGACAGGAGGACCAGGTCGTCGGCGTACTGCCCGGCCAGCGTCAGGTCGTGGATGGTGGTCACGACGGTCAGCCCGTCGGACAGGCGGAGCTGGTCGACCAGCTCCATGACCTGCTGCTGGTGGCCGATGTCGAGCGCGGTCGTCGGCTCGTCCAGGAGGAGGACGCGGGTCTGCTGCGCCAGCGCCCGCGCGAGCACCGCGCGCTGCCGCTCCCCGCCCGACAGGTGCTCCAGCGGACGGGACGCGAACCGCGTCAGGTCCAGCCGGTCGAGGACCTCTGCGGTGATGGCCCGGTCGCGCGCGCTCTCGCGGCCGAGGTGCGGGATGTAGGGGGAGCGGCCGAGGAGGGTGTAGTCGAAGACCGTCATCCCCGCCGGGACGCTCGGGCTCTGCGGCGCGTACGCGATCAGCCGGGCGCGCTGCCTCGGCTTGAGCCCCGCCAGCGCGGCCCCCGCCACCGTGATCTCGCCATGGGACGGCACCAGACCGAGCACGGCGCGCAGCAGGGTCGACTTCCCGGCCCCGTTGGGCCCGATGATCGCCGTCCACGAGCCCGCCGGGACGGTCAGCGACACCCCTTTCAGCACGGGCCGCCCGCCGAGCGCGACGTCCAGCCCGTTCACCTCGACCGTCACCGCTCCTCCACCCGGCCCGCAGGTCGGCCGCCGGGCCTCATGTGTCCACGCGCCTGCGGACCGCGCGCAGGACGATCACGAAGAACGGCCCGCCGACGAACGCCGTGACGACGCCGAGCGGCAGCTCGCCCGGCTCGATCACGGTACGCGCCACGAGGTCCGCCACCTCCAGGAACGCGGCCCCGCCGAGCAGCGACAGCGGCAGGACGATCCGGTACGAACCGCCTGCCAGGCGTCGCACGACGTGCGGCACGACGATCCCCACGAACCCGATCAGGCCGCTGATCGCCACCGCGCACGCCGTCGCCAGCGACGCCGCGACCAGCACCGTCAGCCGGACCCGCGCCGCCGACAGGCCGAGCGACGCCGCCTCCTCGTCGCCGACGCTCAGCACGTCCAGCAGGCGGCCGTGCGCCAGCAAAACGATCGTCGAGACCAGCGCGTACGGGGCGACGAGCCCGAGTTGGTGCCAGTCCGCCGACCCGACCCCGCCGAGGATCCACGTGAAGATCCGCTGCAACTCCTCCGCCTTGAGCTGCTGGACGAACGTCTGCACCGCCGCCAGGAACGACGACACCGCGACCCCGGCCAGGACGAGCGTCGCCGTCCCGTCGCCGCCGCGTCCGGCCGTGTTGCCCAGCGCGTACGCGAGGGCGACCCCGCAGACCGCGCCGACGAACGCGGCGAGCGGCACCCCGTAGCCCGGGTCGCCCGGCACCAGGACGATCACCATCGTCGCGCCGACGCCCGCCCCGGCCGCCGCGCCGAGCAGGTACGGGTCGGCGAGCGGGTTGCGGAACACGCCCTGGTAGCCCGCGCCCGCGATGGCGAGCATCCCGCCGACCAGCGCCGCCATCAGCGCCCGGGGCACGCGCAGCTCGAACAGCACGTTCTCGTCGATCACGCCGAGCCCCGAGTCGACGTGCACGAACGGGATGCGGTCGGCCAGCGCTTTCAAGACGCCGTCCACGGGCAGGTCGGCCGAGCCGACCAGCATTCCGGCCAGCAGGGTGGCGGCGAAGATCACCGTCGTCACGACGAGCGCGAGGGGCCGCAGCCTGGCCCGCCCTTCGAGGTCCGGCCTCGGGCGGGCGAACGGCCTTCGCGCTCGCCGGCGCGTCGTCTGCCGTTCGGCCGTCGTTGGCACGTTCCGGGCCGGACGGACGTCCGGGGACGTCCCGGCGTCCGGATGGCCGGTCGGGTCGTCCCCCGGCCGCCGGTCCCGGGTGCTCACGGCCGCACGTCCGTCGGGGGAGTGGTCACCGGACCGTCACTGGACCCGCTGGACGGCGTCGCCGATGGCCTTGACGAACTCGGGCAGGCGCGGCCCCCAGCGGGAGGCGATGTCGTCGTCCAGCTCGACAACGCCCTTGTTCTTGACGGCGTCCAGCACCGACCAGCCGGGACGCTTGGCGAGCGCGTCGCCGTTCTGCCCGCAGCACTTGGTGTCGGCGAGGAAGATCAGCTTCGGGTCCTCCTTGAGGACGTACTCGCGGGAGAGGTGCGGGTAGCCGCCGCTCGCCTTGTCCGCCTCGTCGGCGATGTTGCGGAGGCCGAACAGCCCGTACACCTGCCCGACGAACGTGCTGGACGTAACCGAATGCAGCTGGTTGTCGAGCTCGTGGTAGTAGGTGAGGCCCTTCGCCTTGGACGACGCCGCGACGGTCTGCTCGATGGTGGTGCGCATCCCGGTCACGACCTTGGTCGCCTCTGCGGTGTGGCCGGTCGCCCGCCCGAGGTCGTTGATCTCGTCGTAGACCTCGTCCAGCTTGGACGCCGCCGGTTCGAACAGCACCGGGACCTTCACCTTCTCCAGTGCCTTGACGATGCCGTTCAGGTCGTCCGACACGACGACGAGGTCCGGCTTGTACGCGATGACCGCCTCGGCGTTGGGCTTGAACCCGGACAGCTTCGTGCGCGGCGCGCTCGGCGGATGGTTGGAGTAGTCGTCGACGGCCACCACCTGCTTGCCGGCGCCGATCGCGAAGAGCGTCTCGGTGTGCGTGGGGGAGAGCGACACGATGCGCTTCGGGTTCGCCGGGACGGTCACCGCGCCGTTCGCGGCCTGGACGGTGACGGTCTTCCCGCCGTCCCCGCCCGTTTCGGAACCGTCGTCGCCACCGCCACACGCGCCGGCGGCCAAGACGGCGCCGATCGCCATCACCGCGACGAAGGAACGCACGGGTCTCACAGGAGCCTCCTGGCTGCAGGGAAGCCGCGGCCCGCCCATGACGGATCGCCCTTCCACGAGGTCGAGAATCGTCGGCGCGCGGGAGGCGACCTGGCTCGGCCCGTCCGAGAGGCGTCTCGGGGAAGGGCATCACAGTTGCGGGACAGCGCCGGGATCACACCGGACTTCGCTCCCAACGCGCAGCACCGTAACGGTATCAGCCGTCGAATCCGGATCTTTCGCCCATAGGGTGACCGTGTGGAGTGAGCACTCACTTCGCGCTTGACGGAGTGAGCACTCACTCCGTAGCGTTGCCGGTATGGAGACGAAGGGCCGTCGGCGCGCTCCCGGGATGACGCCCGAGCAGCGCCGCGAAATGATCGTCCGCACCGCGTTGCCGCTGGTCGCCGAGCATGGGACGGCGGTCACCACCGGCCAGATCGCCCGCGCCGCCGGAATCGGGGAGGCGACGATCTTCCGCGTCTTCGCCGACAAGGATGAACTCCTGGACGCCTGCGTCGCCGCGGCGGTACGCACCGACCACGTCCTGGCCGAACTCGCGTCGATACCCATGGACCAGCCGCTTCCTGCCCGCCTCATCGAGGCCGGGGCCGCCATCGAGGCGTACCTCACCCGCATGGGCATGGTCATCGGCGCCCTCCACGCGACGGGCCGCCGCGGCCGCCGCCTCCCTCCCGAGCCCGTCCCGAAGGCTTCTGCCCAGCCGGATCCTGCCGGTACTGGTGGGGCCGGCGCCGGTGAAACCGATGAGCACGCTGGTCGCTGGCAGAGCCGCGAAACCGCCATGAACCGCACCCGTGACGCGCTCGCCGAACTCTTCGAACCCGAACGCGATCGCCTGCGTTTGCCCGTCGACCAGATGGCTTCGCTGTTCATGGGGTTCGCGTTCAGCCGGGGCCGTTCCCCCGCCGGGCCGGACGTGCCGAACCCGTCCATGGAGGACTACGTGGACGTCTTTCTGAACGGCGCTCTCAAAGACGAGGAAGGGGCCACCAAGTGACGATCACCCTCAACCACACCATCGTGACGGCCGCCGACAACGACGAGGCCGCCCGGTTCTTCGCCTCGGTCATGGGCCTGAAATACGCGGGTCCGCATCCACATGCACGCCATTTCGTGCCGATCCAGGTGAACGACTCCCTCACCCTGGACTTCCTGACCGTCGCCCACCCGCAGGGCCACCACCTGGCCTTCGACGTGGACACCGTCACCTTCGACTCCGTGGTCGAGCGCCTCGACGCCCGCGAGATCCCCTACGGCGACGAACCGGCCCACGCCGACAACGGCCGCATAGACACGAACCATCCACTCGGCGGTCGCGGCCTCTATTTCTCCGACTCCAGCGGCAACCTGTACGAACTGATTTCACCCTGACCCCAGCCGCATGAGTGCGCCTCGTCGCGCGGCGCGTAGCACCCGTAGGCGCTCAGCCCGCGAGACGCCGGTCGAGCGACCCCTCACCCTGGGAATGACCCTCAACCGGGTCACCCCTCCCTCGGCCGGTTCCATAGGCAGGTAGGCGATTGGCACCGTTATTCAGCGGGTGCCGCTCACGCTTCAGCGTTCCCGATGGACGTTTCCGCCCCAGTTTCGCCGTGTTTCGTCCGGCGGGCGCTCGTGTCGCCCCCATCCGGTTCCTCCTCGCGAGGCGCATACTGCCGCGCGAGCCTCCGGTCATTCTCGGCCCACCTGCGGTGGCGCGCCGCCGACGGCAGATGGAGCTCGGCCTCTTCGGGATGGGCGGACGCCATGTCCTCCAGCAATCTGGCCGCCCTGTCATGCGCCAGCGCCGAGGACACCATCGCCTGCCGCGCGTACACCCCGGTCTCGGGCCAAGGCTCCGCGGACGTCCCGTCACCCGCAGGACCATCCGGCAACCGCGTCTGACGGATCTCGGTCGTCCGACCCTCGTCCGCTCTCACCCGGATCGCGGGGTCATCGCTGCCCATCCCAGCCAATCCGACGTCCAAGCCCGTCGCCCCACCAGCTCTCCAGCCACATGTACCTACCTACCCAGCCCCACTTCGTTCCGCACACCGGACCACCCACCCGTGCCTCCGCCCGATCCAGCAGTGTCAGCAACCGCTTGGTTACTCGAACTGCCGCTTGCGAACCGCCGGAGAAACATGCGCAACCGTTGACGCCGGGCACGCGGCGTCCAGCACACTGGCACCATGACGATCTTGTTCGTGGACGGCTGGCTGGGCCCGGACCCCGGTGACTGGCAGGAGTTGTGGACGCGGAAACTGCCCGGATCTCGCAGGGTGGAACAGGACGACTGGCAGCTCGCCGAGCGCAACAAGTGGGTCGCACGGCTCGACGAAGCGATCACCGCCTGCACGGAACCCCCTGTGCTCGTCGCTCACAGCCTCGGCTGCCCGACTGTGGCCCACTGGGTAGCGGACCACCCTCACCGGACGGTCCGCGCCGCCCTAATGGTCACCCCGGCCGACGTGGAACGTAACATCACCCCCGAGATCACAGGTTTCGCGCCCATTCCTCAACTCCCCTTTCCTTTCCCCACGGTCGTCGCGGCAAGCCGAAACGACCATTGGATGACACCGGACCGCGCGGCGGCCTTCGCCAAGTCCTGGAACGCGCGCCTAGTCGACGTAGGCGAAGTAGGCCACCTAACCATCACCGAAGGCTATGGCCCATGGCCCAAAGGCGAACAACTCCTGACCGACCTCCTAAACGCCACTACCCCCTAATCCCGCCTAATGCCCCCCACCCCAACTAACTCCGCAACCAAAAAGGAACCCTCACCCGCATCGTCACGGTGACCCGCCTTCACCTGCCCACGAGTTGCCCGCCTCTACCTGGACGTGTGCTTCTTCCATCCATTCGCCGACGGCAACGCCCGATCCGCGATGCTGGCGTTCGCGCTCGTGCCGGCAAAGAACAACCTCGTGCTGGCAAAGCACGCCATCGTGCTCGACGAAGTCGGCCCGGTCGCGCAGGTGCAACATCCCGCCGACGACCTGGCAGGCGCGGCGGGATTCACCCACGTGGGGGTAATCCTGACCGAAGGAACGCAGCGGCACTTCACCCAAGACCGTCGCCCCGCCACGTCCCTACGCTGAAGCTGCCCAAGACCCGCCGTTGCCGGTGCCGCAGTCCGTCCCCGCCCCACAGCCGTCATACCGACGCCAGTAGTCGAGGGACCCGCCCAAAGCCGGATATCGTGCCGCCGTGACCGGAACCGAGCAGCGACAGCGTCCGCTGCTCTTCCTCGACGTCGACGGCCCCCTCATCCCCTTCGGATCAACGCCCGAGGAGCATCCGACCTACCAGACGTTCTCGTCGCCCCGCATCGAAGAAAATCCGCTGGTGTCCCGGATCAATCCCCAGCACGGGAAACGGCTGATGGAGTTCGACTGCGATCTGGTCTGGGCCACCAGTTGGAGGGATGACGCGAACGAGTACATCGCGCCGCGCCTCGGGCTACCTCGGCTGTCGATGGTGACCTGGCCGGACGCGCCCGCGATCGAGGAGCAGGACGCGCGCAACGGCCTGCACTGGAAAACCCGCACCCTCGTCACCTGGGCAGCAGGACGCTCCTTCGCCTGGCTCGATGACGAGATCACCGACAATGACCGCGCCTGGGTGTCCGCGCACCACCCCGGCCTGGCTCTCCTACATCGAGTCAACCCGAAGCGTGGCCTCACCCAGGCCGACTATCACGCGATCGAGGAATGGCTACAAAAGATTGATCCTCCCCTCACCAAGTCCTTACGACTACCCAGGTATCCTGAAAACCAGGGATGATGAGGAGAGTGGAAGACGATCAGCCCCTAGCCGCGTTCCTGGCGACAGTGAACATCGGTGACACCCTCTCCGGAACCGTCGCCGAGGTCACGCGAGCGGAAGCATCCGTACTCCTCGATGGCTTCGCCGTCGATCCGGTCGGCATAATCGGCCCGCTTGACCTTTCCTGGCGATCTTTCCGACGATCTGCGGCTGACCTCCTCCATGTCGGCACCCGGGTCACCGCCGCAGTTATCGCCATAGACCCGTCGAGACGGAAGGTGATGCTTTCCCGCTCAGCCACCGAGAATCCACACCTCTGGGCCTTCCTCAAAGCGCTGCGCCCGGAAGAGCACTTGTCCGGCACCGTAGCGGCCATCGAGCGCTTCGGCGTCTTCATAGACCTGGACGACGGGCCGAAACATCCGACCTTTCCCGGCGTCGGCCTCATAACCATGCCCGAGTTGTCCTGGCGCAGATTCGAGGACCCATCCGAGATCATCTCCATAGGACAGCGGGTCACCTGCCAATTTCTAGCCTTCGACACCTCCAACGGCGAAGCCCGCCTGTCGCTGCGTGCCACCCAACCCGACCCGTTCCAGCAGTTCGCCAGCGATGTTCAGGTAGGACAGATCCTTCACGGCTCAATCACCAAACTGGTGCCCTTCGGAGCATTCGCCCATGTCGGGGATGGCATCGAAGGTCTGATCCACCTCAGCCAACTATCGTCGTCGCCAATCGAGACACCAGACCAGGCCGTCCAAGTCGGCGACAAGATCACCGTAACCGTCACCGAGATCGACCTACCCCGACGCCGCCTCACCTTGTCACGCCACCACTGACCCACCCCCTCGATCTGGACCTTCTCAATGCCGCCAATCGGCAGCCACAACCAACAGCGTCCACCCAGCCACACCCCTCGCAGCATCTTCGAGAAGGACATCGGCGGCCCGACCACCGCCTGCAGTTGCGGAAGCCAGTGCCATGCCCCGCCTGGCAAACGTTGGTGGTGCTCACCGACAGACCGACGAACGGAAACTCCCGCATCCCGAAGCCGCGGTTACGCATAAGAGCGTCCAGGACGGTCGCGGTGGGGCCCAAGCCTGCCGAACGCGAGCCCACCTAACCCCGGGTGCCGCGCCCTCAACTGGCGTATCGAGGACCATCCCCCCAGTTCCGACCGACGATCGAGAAACGGGTTCGGGCACGCTGAGGAAGCCGTGAGACCCATTCAGATCGGACGCATCGGTGCCGGGTGGCGCTTCCGTCGCCGCTGCAACCCTAAGCTCGGCCACCCGCCGGAGGAGAGCGTGGACCAACGGGTCCGGCCGTCCTAAGGACGTGATCTGACGGGTCCGACATCCCCTGGAGGCGGTGCGCCCTAAGCGGATCCGGGTTCCCTTGGAGGGCAGTGCGAGCTATCGGGTCTGACTGCGCCTGGCGGGTGGCGCGAGCCGTCGGGTTCGGTCACCTCCGGAAGGGCGTGATCCCTCGGGTTCGGTCAGCTCTGGAGGGGGCCTGACCCGTCGGGTTCGGTCAGCTCCTGATGACGGCGCGAGCCGACGCGTCCGGCCGTCTCTGGAGGGGGCGTGATCCGTCGGCTCCGATCGGTTTCAGAGGGTGGGGTGATCTGACGGGTTCGATCGGCTCCGGAGGGTGGGGCGATCTGACGGGTTCGATCCGCTCTGGAGGGTGGCGTGATCTGACGGGTCGGTGCTCCTTCGAGAGCGGTGCGCTGACGAGGTCGGCGGGCCTGTCGGGCGGCGGTGCGGGCCGTAACGGGTGCGGCACGAGACGATCAAGACATTGACTGATCGACAAAGCCGATTAACCCTTGGCACAACTGACCGGTCAGTGTCCCCTCCCCTCACTCTCATCAGGAGACCGGATGCTGTCGCGGGTGATGTCCCGCGCGGTGGCCGCCCTGGTCGTCCTCGTCGTGCTCGTCGGTGTGCCCCTGCACACCGACGCGTTCGGCGCGGGCGCCTCGGCGAGACACAACGCGCAGGCCAAGAACATTCCAGCGCCCCAGAGCTACTTCGGCTTCGCCATGGGCACGACCGGCAGGCTCGCCGGATTCGACAAGATCAAGCAGTACTTCCGCCTCATCGCCGACCGTTCGGACCGGGTGACCTACCAGGTCGCCGACAAGACCACGATGGGCAACGACTACCCGGTCCTGTTCGTGAGCTCGCCGCGAAACCTGCGCAACCTCGGGCAGATCGTCCGGGACAACCAGCGGCTCGCCGATCCGCGCGGAATCTCCGAGCAGGAGGCCCGCAGGCTGTCGCAGCGGAGCAAGCCGGTCTACCTCATGGAAGGCACTCTGCACTCCACCGAAGTCGGCAACACGCAGGCGCTGGTGGACATCGTGCACCGTTTCGCCACCGAAGACTCCGACTACACCGAGACCGTGCTGGACAACGCGGTTCTAATGATCATCCCGTCCGGAAACCCGGATGGCCAGCACCTCGTGGTCGACCATTTCAACAAGACCGCAGGAACCGCCTACGACCGGGTGTACCCGGACCTCTACCACCGGTACATCGGGCACGACGACAACCGTGACTGGTTCATGTTCACTCAGCGGGAGACTCGTACGCGGGTCCGGCTGGAGCAGACGTACCGTCCGGTCGTCGGGCACTACATGCACCAGGCCGGAACCGGCGGACCGCGACTGTGGACGGCCCCGTACGACGAGCCGCTCGGCAGCGGGGTGGACCCGATCACCATCCAGTCCGCGACCTCGCAGGGCCAGCAGGCCGCGCGTGCGCTGACCGCCGAGGGCAAGAAGGGCGTCGGCACCGACGACGCCTACGGCATCTTCTGGAACGCCGACGTCATGGGCTTCTCGACATTCCTCGGAACGTCGCTGTTCCTCACCGAGATCGCCGCGGCGAAGGACCTCGCCTACCCGTTCACCTCCTCCGACGGCAAACCGCTCGGTCCGCAGAACCGGACCATGAGGATGCTCCAGCCGTACGACAAGAACACCTGGACGCTGGAGCAGATCGTCGCGTACGCCGAGACCGCCGCCTACGCGGGAATCGAGAACGTCGCGAAGAATCCCGAGTCCTTCCTGTTCAACAACCTGTACCAGACGTCGCGCAACGCGGTCGCGTTGCCGGACGTCGAACCGGGGACGCCGAACGCCTACGTGATTCCGGCCGGGCAACGCGACCCGTTCGCGGCCCTGGAGATGATGCGGATCTTCGAGTTCGGACGGGTCGAGATCGACCAGGCCACGGCCCCGTTCAGCGCGGCCGGCAAGACCTACCCCGCCGGGTCGTACGTGCTCCGCACCCGGCAGCCGCTCGGCCGCTGGATCGACCAGCTTCTGAAGATCGACAAGTACCCGGAGCAGGCGGCGCGCAAATGCGGCCAATGCCCGCTGATCATGCCGTACAGCGAGACCACCGACAATCTCGGCCTGCTGCTCGGCGTCGACGTCGACCCGGTCAAGGACGCCTTCAACGCGCCTTTGCAGCGAGTTCGACGGGTTCTGCCGCAGCAGGTGCGGATGCCGGCAACGCCACGCGGTGCGTACCTGGTCGCACCGGAGTCGTACGGCGTCGCGCACGTGCTTTCCCGCCTGCAGAAGGCCAAGGTGCCGACGTTCCGGTCCGCCGAGGAGTTCAAAGCGGGCGGACGGGCGTTCGCGCCGGGCACGGTCGTGGTCCCGCCGACTGCGGCGGCCCGGCAGGTGCTGCAGGGCGTGTCGGTCGACACCGGCCTTCCGGTGTACGGGACGGATGAGCTGCCCAAGGTGGACGGCTTCACCCTCAAGCCCGGAACCAAGGTCGGGCTGATCCGTGGCGCGAACAACATGCCCGGCGGCTGGATGATGTGGATGTTCGACCAGTACGGCATCGACTACAAGGTCGTCTCCGCCGACGACTACGGCGACCTCGCCGGGAAGTACGACACGATCGTGCTTGCAGACGGAGTCTCCAAGAACACCATCGTCAAGGGCCTCGACCCCGCGAAGAACCCCCCGGAGTTCGCGTGGGCGCGTGGCGTCGGTGAGCAGGGCTGGGCGAAACTGGCGGACTACGTCTCCGGCGGCGGCAACCTCGTCGCGATCGGCGGCGCGTCGGAGACGGCGCGGCAGCTCCTCAAACTGCCGGTCGAGAACGCGACACCGTCCGATCCGGCGAAGCTCAACGCGCCTGGCGCGTTGCTGCGTGCGTCGTACGACCCGAAGGTGCCGGCGGCCTGGGGCATGCCGGAGTCGGGCGCGGTCTGGTTCAACCAGGACGCGGCCTACAAGGTCACCGGAGATGCTCAGGTGGCGTCCCGGTACCCCGGTGAAGGCGACCTGCTGGCCAGCGGGTACGCGCATGGAACGGCGTCCCTGAACGGCCTCGCCAACGTGGCGACGTTCGAGGTCGGCAAGGGGCACGCCACAATCGCGGGCAGCGAGATCACCTTCCGGAGTTGGCCGCGTCAGACCTGGCCGATCGTCATCAACTCGATCTATCAGGGCCCGTCGAAGCCGACCCGACCCGGTACGGACGAAAGGAACTGACCCAGCGATCGCGGCCGGCGGGATACACAGCCCCGCCGGCCGCGATCGCCCCTTCCGTCCGCGACCACGACCCGACCATGCGTCGGTGGACATTCCGCTGCCATCGCCGTCCTTGACTGTCACCTTCACCATGCCGCCTCCCCGTAAGTGACCTACTTCGCTGGCTTGGGCCGCCGCCGGGTCGATGTTCAACGACAGCGATCAGCGTCGCCTTTCACAGGCCGTCCATGGCGTCGGCCACGACCCGAGACAATCACGCCTCGGCGGATCTTCAGCCGGGAGCGAGATCATCTTGGCGGCATGCGGTTCGCTGACCTGCGGTGATTCAGAGTTATCCACATTTCCCCGCGGTCTTCCGGGGCGGAGGCCGGGGCGAGCATCATCGTTCCCATGAACGGAATCAGCCTTACCTGGAGCCGAACTGCCGGCGATTCGATCATTCCTATCGGGGACGGTGTCTACTTCGTCCCGATCAAAGGAGCATCGCTGGCCGCGCGAGCCGCAGCACTCAGCAACCTGTTGCCTGATCAGGTCGTGGTAGCACGACGCACTGCCGCCTGGATCTGGGGCCTCGACGTTTTACCGCCGGGAGCGAAAGAGGCTGATTGGGACGTCGAACTCATAACCCCCAGCACCTCCGGAGACCCGCCGGCACCGATTACCGCCGATAACGTGCAACTTCCCGAGTGCCATGTCGAGGAGCAATCGGGTGTGCGCCTCACCTCCCTGCCCCGAACGGCCTTGGACTGTGCCCGTTGGCTTCCCCGCTACGAAGCGGTGGCGGCACTCGACCAGTTCCTTAGGCGTGATGTAGAGACCGACGAACTCATGGCAATGGCCCGAGCGCTCCCGGGATATCGAGGCAACAAGAGGCTGCGACAGGTCATCCGTCTCGGTGATCGCGGGGCGGCGTCCCCTGGCGAGAGTTGGATCCGCGTCGCAGTCGTGAGCGCCGGTTTCCCCCGTCCGCGCGCCCAGATACCTGTAAGGAGCTCAGCCGATCGGTGCGCGTACGTCGACCTCGGATATCCGGAGTTCCGCGTCGGACTCGAATACGACGGCGAACGCCATCACACGGGTGCCACGGCCCGAGCACATGACGCGCGGCGTCGAGCCTGGCTGACCCAGGAGATGGGATGGGAAATCCTTCCCGTCACCAAAGACTTCCGCTACAAGCCGGCACCCTATCTGGAGGCGCTTCTGACCGCACTGCTTCAGCGAGGCTGGACGCCAAACGATTCCACGATGAACCGCATATCCGCCCGATTGGCTGCACTGGATCGCCGACAGTGGAGGTAAACGCAGGCGGAAGAGTCGAGCAGAGATTCCAGTGAGAATCAACTGCCGGTCTATCGATCTGCCGGGCCTTAGATGTCGAAGGTGGTGATACTGGACGCGACCCGCCTGTGCTGAATTGGGGTTATACGTTCCGCGCGGCTAGCATGCCTCTGGCGCGCAAGCGAAAGATATGAGGAGTTGAGCATTGGCGACGGCGGTGGCAACTACTCGCGATCTAGGAGGTTCACCAAGCGTTTCGGTGCAATGAGTCGGTAACTCTCCTCGATGAGTTCTGCCAACTCATCCCAGTCTTGCTCTACGTCGAGGCGCGCGCCTACCCAGCCTTTGCTGCCGACATACTTTGGGACAAAGAAGCGTTCAGGGCTTTCTGCTATGAGGGCTTCTTGTACGCCGGGGCCAGCTTTGAAAGTCATGTAGAGGCCGTCCTCGCTGGTCATTACGAACAGCTTGTCCCGGACACGGAAAGAAGGTGCGGTGTGCCCGCCGAACGATTTTTCGACCACCTCTGGCAACTCTAGGCAGGCTTCTCGTATCCGAGCCATCGTGTCCAGGTCGTTCATTCCAACTCCTGAGTAGCTGCGATCTGAGGGAGGGTTTGATTGTGTAGGTGATTGTGCCCTCGCGTCGTGGGTGACAACGGTGCAGGTCACCATGCTGGCGAGCACCATACCCTGCTGCAATGCGCTGATCCGCGCGGCGGACGTCACGCTCTTGGTCGAACGTGCCACCGACATGCTCACCTTGCCGGGCCTGCCCCTGCCAGCACGGGTGCTTCCCGCCTGACCTATCGCCCGCCGCGACTCATAACGCAGCCTCCGGCGGAGGGCTACTTGTCGGGCGTCGCCTGGGACTGGCGGTGGGCGTGATGGCGCGTACCCATGTGCTCCGTTGTCCGGCAAGAGTGGAACGGGCTAGTGGGCAGTGGAATGGGATGAACCAGGCGGAGATGGCCAGACTGAGGCGATCTGGGTGATGTGGGTGGGCTGGGTCAGGTCACCTGGGTGAGGTCACCGGGGCGGGTTTGCCTAGGCGTGGTGCCTCCAGGCGGTGACCCGAGCGGGGGCTTGGGTGGGTGTCCGGGGCGGGCGTCCTGGGTGGGAGACCCGAGTGGGAGACCTGGGTGGGAGACCTGAGTGGGGATGTCCTTGGTGGCGCGCCTGGGTGCGTGACCTGCCTGGTTGGAGTGATCTGAGCGGGGTGGTCTGGGGGGGTCGCCCCTGAATGTGGACACCGATCTCAGGCAGCGGTAGCCAGGCTACCTGCGATTTAGGGGCGGTGCCGTCCCCGGCTGGAACCGCACACCCACGATCGTGGTGTGCGCCGGAAGGACCTCGATCTCCGGACCGGTCAGCGGACCGACCAGCTGAGGACGGCCACCGATCGGAAAGTGGATCTCGACCCCGCCTGTGGGCAGGTGCCGTTGTACGTACGCCGCCTCACCCGTGTGCTGGATCCAGACCGTCCGCACCACCCCCGCCAATTTCGGCAAGGGCGGACGCTCAACGTAAGACTCCACTACGTCATCTTCGCACTGCAGCGCCCGAGCGGCATCGAGGTCAAGGCCGTCCGGCCGTTGACGAGGCCGGCCGCCACCCCTCGACGCCGCCCCGTCGTGCCGGACCAAATAGAGACGGCCCGACACGACTCACTGTAGTCAGAATGCGTCGAGTACGACGACTGGGATTTCTCGCGTTGTGCGCCGTTCGAACTCGGCGAAGAGCGGGTTGAGTTCTTTTTGCCTCGACCAGATCCTTTCGCGCTCGGCTCCCTCGGCGACACGGGCGAGGACGTCGATCGTCTGGTTTCCCACTTCAATGGTCACTCTGGGATGGGTGCGAAGGTTGTGGTACCAGTTTGGATGAGCGGGTGCGGCGTCGTTGGAGCCGAACACGGCGAAACTGGTGTCATCGAGCCGCTGGTACGTCATTGGGTTGGTCCGCTGCGCGCCTGTCTTGGCGCCCACATGGTGGAGCAGGAGCAACGGCATCCCTTCGAACATGCCCCCGACTTTGCCGTCCCGTGCTCTGAATTCCTTGATGACCTGGCTGTTCTGGGCGTCCAGTTCGTGCTTGTCCATGTCGATTCCCCCTGCGGAGTGGGCCGAAGCGTGGTGGGGTTTCAAGCGGCGGAAAGGCCCGCGAACATGCCTCCGTCGACGACGATCTCCGCTCCGGTGATGTAGGCGGCGGAAGGGGAGGCCAGGAAGGCGACCGTGCGGGCCACTTCGTCATCGGACCCGATGCGGCCCAGCGGCACACGGGACGCCATGTCCGCCCGGAAGCCGTCGACCGCTTCCGGGGGCAGTCCTTGCTTGCTCAGGGCGGGGGTGTCTATGGGCCCGGGGCTGATGGTGTTGACCCGGATACCCCGAGGGGCGAGCTCGATCGCCAGCGCCCGTGCCAGCGCCAGCAAGGCACCCTTGGTCGCGCTGTAGACCGACCAGTCGGGAAAGGCGCGCGTGGCGATGCGTGAACTACTGAAAAGCACGCTGCTCTCCGCGCCGAGCATGGGCAGGACACGCTGCAGGGTGAAGAACTGTCCTTTGACGTTGACATCGAAGTGCTCGTCGTAGAACGCCGTGTCGACGGCTTCGAGCGGCGCGGATCGCGCCACGGCCGCGTTGAGGAACACCAGGTCCAGTTTTCCGAATCGGTCTTCGACCTCGGCGGCGAGGGTGTGGGCATCGGCGGGGCGGCGGGCGTCGGCGCGCCGGACGATGACACCGTCGCCCATTGTCTTCTCGGCGGCGGCCAGGGTGTCGGGGTTTTGGCCGGTGACGACCACGGCGAACCCTTCATCGCGCAACACACGGGCCGTGGCCAGGCCGATACCGGTCGTACCGCCGGTGATGAGCGCGACCGGACGGGATGTTGCTCGGGCCATTTCGCTCTCCTTGGTTTCTTGATCGCCAGATAATGCGGTTGGGCTGCAGGATGGTGTTCAGGCGCTCGCGGCCAGGCCGCCGTCCACCAGAAGGTTCACCCCGGTGATGAAGCCGGCCGCGGGCGAGGCCAGGAAGGCGACCGTGCGGGCCACGTCCTCGTCGGTGCCGATGCGGCCCAGCGGTATCCGGGACGCCATGTCCGTCCGGAATCCGTCGAGCGCACCGGTCGGCAGGCCGAGCTTGCCGAAGGCGGGCGTGTCCACCGGGCCCGGGCCGATGGCGTTGACGCGGATGCCCCGGGGTGCCAGCTCGACCGCCAGGGTGCGGGCCAGGGAGACCAAAGCCCCCTTCGTGGCGCTGTAGACCGACCAGTTGGCCTGGCCGAGTTCCGCCCCCAGCGCACTGTTGAAGATCACCGCGCTACCGCGGCCGAGCAGGGGAAGCACATGCTGGAGCGTGAAGAGCTGTCCTTTGACGTTGACGTCGAAGTGCTCGTCGTAGAACGCCTCGTCGAGGATCTCGATCGGCGCGAACCGGCCGATGCCCGCGTTGAGGAACACCAGGTCCAGTTTGCCGAACCGATCCTTGACCTCGGTGGCGAGGGCGTGGCCGTCCTCGGGGCGGCGGGCATCGGCGCGCCGGACGATGACACCGTCGCCCAGTGTCTTTTCAGCGGCGGCCAGGGTGTCGGGGTTCTGGCCGGTGACGACCACGGCGAACCCTTCATCGCGCAACACACGGGCCGTGGCCAGGCCGATACCGGTGGTGCCACCGGTGATGAGAGCGGTGCGGGGCGAGCTGGCTGTGGTCACGTCGATACTCCATGGTTCGGTTGCCGGTGAGATACCGCCTGTGGCCGGGCAGGGAACAGTCATCCCGCACGGACTGGACGGATTCGTCCACTGTAATCGGACTGGACGGATCCGTCCAATTCGATTACAGTGGCGACCATGGCTCACGAACCGACCACCGACCGCGGGCGGCGCAGCCGCGACCGGATCGTCGAGGCGGCCGACGCGCTGATCGACGACCAGGGCGTCAGAGGCGCGGGCGTCGACCGGATCATCGCCCGGGCCCGGGTGAGCAAGAGCCAGCTGTACCACTTCTTCTCCGGCAAGGACGACCTGGTCCGTGCCGTGATCGCGGACCGCTTCGAGCGTGTGCTGGACGCGCAGATGTCCATGCTCACCGACCTCGGCAGCTGGGCGGGGATCCGCCGCTGGCTCGACATGTTCGTCACCGAGAACCAGGTGCACGACCTTCCCGGGTGCCCCATCGGCACCCTCGCCGGCGAGCTCGCCGCCCGCGACGAAGCGGCCCGAGCCGACCTCGCCGGCTGTTTCTCGACGTGGGAGCAGTATCTGGTGAAGGGCCTGGAGAGCATGCGAGCACGCGGTCAGCTCGTCCCGGACGCCGACCCCGAGCAACTGGCCACGGTGGTATTCGCCGGTCTCCAAGGCGGGCTGCTTCTCGCCAAGACCCACAAAAACATCGAACCGCTCCGCATCGCCCTCGACGCCGCGTTCGCCCACCTGCGCTCGTTCCGAGCCCAAGCCGAGCATCCCCAAGAACACACCTGACGGGCGCGGGTGAACCGCCGACCTTCCGCTTACTGCTCACGTTCCGGACGCCCGGCACCCGATGGCCCGCTGATCGAGCCCACCTCACGGGTCTCGAACCGACCGGGGGATCAGCCCTTGATGTGGGCCAGCAGGGCCAGGAAGGCGTCCCGGTCAAGAGTGATATGTCCGGCGTTGAGGTGTTTGCTGTCGCGGATGCCGACGCCCTCGGGCAAAGCGTTCGCCCCTGAATGTGGACACCGATCTCAGGCAGCGGTAGCGAGGCTACCTGCGATTTTCTCGTAGTTGATTGGTGACATCTGGCCGAGTGCCGAGTGGCGGCGCCGGGTGTTGTATCTCGTGATCCACCCGAACACGGCCAGGCGGGCGTCGCGGGCCGAGGTTCATCGGTGCGCGCCTTGCAGCGTCTCGCGCTTCAGCGTGGCGTTGAAGGCCTCGGCGGCGGCGTTGTCGGCGCTCGTGCCGACCGCGCCGCGGGAACGGGTGACGCCCAGGCGGCGGCATGCCTCCTCGAACTCCTGACTGCAGTACTGCGCGCCGTTGTCGCTATGGAAGATCGCCCCGGCCAGGGTGCCGCCGCGGGTGCGGGCGGCGGCATCGAGTGCGTCCACGACGAGTTCGGTGCGCATGTGGTCGGCGATCGACCAGCCCGCCAGCCGGCGTGATCCCAGGTCCAGGACCGTGGCGAGGTAGAGGAACTTCCCGTCCCCGATCGGCAGATACGTGATGTCGCCGACGTACTTGTGGTTCGGCTGCTCGGCGGTGAAGTCGCGCCGCAGCAGGTCCGGGACCGGCGTCGCCGATGGCTCGGGCACGGTGGTGCGGACCTTCTTGCGCAGGTGCAGCCCGACGATGCCGCGTTCGCGCATCACCCGGGCGACCCGCTTGTGGTTCACCCGCAGCCCCTGGTCGTGCAGCTCGGCGGTCACCCGAGGGGACCCGTACGTGCCGTTCTCGGCCTGGTGGATCTTCCGGATCTTCGCCGCCAGGTCGTCGTCGGCCTTGCGGCGGGCCAGCCGGGCCGGGGCGGCGGCCAGCCACCGGTAGAACGACGACCGAGCAATCTCCAGCACCCGGCACAGCCGCTTCACGCCGTAGGCGTGCTTGTGGTCCTCAACGAACTCGAAACGGCTCACCAGTTCGTCTCGCCCGCGAAAAACTTCGCGGCTTTCCGCAGGATGTCGCGTCCAGCTCCAGCTCCTCGATCCGGGCCTTGAGCTGCTTGTTCTCCTCTTCCAACACGTCCGGCGAGGCTACCTGGCCCCCAGCAGCCGACTTGCCGGCCCTGCGCGGCGCGAGGCCCGCGGTGCCGTTACGCTGCGCTGTCAGCACCCACTCCCGCAGCGTCGCCCGGTTGATCCTCAGATCCTCAGCGACCCGCTTGTAGGTCTTGGACGGGTCCGACAGATACAAGGCCACGGCGTCGGCCTTGAACTCCTCCGGGTAATTCTTCAAAGCCATCAGCGACATCTCTTCCCCTGGACCTCAAGATCCAGTCTCCAAGGTGTCCACATTCAGGGGTGAGGTCCCAGGGGGGTTAGTGGGTCTCTTTCACTTCTGCTTCTTCGTCCTCTTCTTTCTGGGGTCCGGGCCCGTTGGGTCTGGGCGCTTACGGCTGGGACGGTGCTCTGGAGGGGGCGTTCTCGCTCTATCGCGTGGCGGGACTGGTTCCGGCGTGAGGTCGTCCTGGAGTCTGGCGGTGCCTGCCCGACGACCGGCCGCGCCTGGACCGGCGCATGACGGGCTGCCGTAGGGATGGCAGGCGGATGAGTTGGGGTGGGGCGGGTTTGAGGTGGGGGAGTTGGGGTGGGAGTGATCGTGGGTTTGGGTGGCTTGGTGGGGGGTTGTGGGGTATACGGGGCGTAGTACCGGTTTCGCGGTGGGCGGTGGCCGCGGTGGATGGACGGAGCGGCGCATGACCGGCGGTACTGACGAGCGGGCACCGAAGGGGTTCGACACGAGCGTTCCGAATTCGGCGCGTGTCTGGAACTACTGGCTCGGCGGGAAGGATGGTTATCCGGTCGACCGTGAGGCGGGGGAGCAGTACAGGCAGCTCTATCCGGAGATCGTGGACGTGGCTCGCGCTGGACGTCGATTTCTCGCCAGGTCCGTGCGGTATCTGGCTGGCGCGGCGGGTGTTCGGCAGTTTCTGGACGTCGGGACAGGGCTGCCGACGCTGCAGAACACCCATGAGATCGCGCAGGGCGTGGCACCCGAATGCCGGGTCGTTTACGTCGACAACGACCCTCTGGTGTTGACCCATGCGCGGGCCCTGCTCGCCAGTTCACCGGAGGGGGTGACCGACTTCGTCGATGCCGACATGCATCGGCCTGATGAGATCCTTCAGGCCGCGGCCACGGTGCTGGATTTCTCTCAGCCGGTCGGGTTGATGCTGATCGGCGTTCTCGGGCACGTCCAGGAATATGAGGACGCGCGGTCGATCGTGAAGCAGTTGTTGGACGGCCTTGTGCCTGGTAGTCACCTTGTCCTCGCGGACAGTGTCAGTGTGAGTGCGGCGCACAGGAAGGCCAACCAGCGATATCGGGATACCGGGGCCGTCCCCTATCTGCTTCGTTCGGAGGAGGAGATTCGGGGGTTCTTCGACGGGCTCGAATTGGTCGATCCCGGGTTCGTGCCGGTGACGCGATGGCGGTGCGGGCGCGAGCCCGCGGCCGCCGAGATCGGGATGCTCGGGGGCGTCGGGCTCAAGACACGCTGACTCTGCGGCGGATATCCGGTCCCAGGTCAGCGCGCCGGTTTACGCTGACCTGAACATATCGCCACATGAAGGGCATGGCGCATGAACCGCAGCGAACTGGTCAGGGCCGTGGCGGAGCGCGCGGGAAGCGAGGAGGCCGCCGCGCGGAGGCACGTGGACGCCGTGGTCGAGACCGTGATGGAGCGGGTGTCCGCCGGGGAACGCGTCATCATCACCGGGTTCGGGACGTTCGACCGCGCGTCGCGTCCGGCCCGGAAGGCCCGCAACCCGCGCACCGGCCTTCCGATCGAGGTGTCCGCCGCCGAGGTGCCGCGGTTCCGGGTCGGGCAGACGTTCCGGAACCGGGTCGGGCAGAGCGTGTCCGTCCCAGAGGAGCAGACCGCTCCGGTTCCGGTTCCGGAGCCGGTGGTCGCGCTTGTCGCCGAGAAGGTCCCGTCGAAGAAATCCAAGGACGGTAAGGCCGTCAAGGAATCCAAGACCGTCAAGGGCGTCAAGGGTGGGAAGAAGGCCAAGAAGGGCTTGGAGAAGCCCAAGGGGGAGAAGGGGGCTGCGAAGGCGACGAAGCGACCCGGTAAGGCGAAGGCGGCTGCCAAGCCTGGAAAGGTCGGTAAGGCGTCGAAGGCCGTCAAAGTCGGTAAGTAGCGTGGCGGCTCGGCGTCATTCGCGGATCGAGACGCGGGTGACGCCGGGGACCGTGCGGGCGAGGACGTCGGCGATCCGCTGTCCCGGCTCGTCCGCCCGGCCGCGTAGTTCGACGACGCCTTCCCGCACCGACACGTCCCAGCGGACGTCGTGTGGACCGTACTCGGCGATCGCGGCGAGCACGTCGTCGCGGATGCGGGCGTCGTCGCGGGCCAGGATCGCGATCAGGTCCCGGCGGCTGACGATGCCGACGATGTCGGAGCCCGCGAGCACCGGGACGCTCTTGATCCGTGTCTTCATCATCGTCTCGGCGAGTACGGCGACGTCCGTGCCGGGGCGCGCGATCTCCACGTCGTGGGTCATCACGTCCCCTACCAGGCGCGGGGCGGGCGACGACGTGGTGGCGACGGGGCGCGCGAACGCTCTCGGGTCGTGCTCGAACACGCCGCGCAGAAGGTCCATCTCGCTGACGATCCCGGCCAGGCGTCCGGAGTCGTCCACGACCGGCAGCGCGGTGATGTCGTGCTCGTGCAGGACGCGGATCGCCTGGCGGACGGTCGCCGTCCGCGGAATCGTGACGACGGGCGAGGTCATCGCCTCCCGGACCAGCATGGGCGTTGTCTCCTTCCGGCGAGGACGCCGTTCACCTACCCGTCCAGAACATCCCTGATCCTCGATCCCCGCAGCCGCCACGTCCAGGATCACGCTGTGTGGGTCCCGCAAGCCTTGCGAACTGGTCACGCCTCAGCCGCGACATCGACTATCCCGGTGCCCGGTAACCGGTGAAACTCGCTTCCGGGCAGTGGCGGTGCAGGATCCGGCGGGGGAGGAGGGTGGGTGATGCCGTTGCAACTGCAGACGGTCGCGCTCGAGACGGGCAGGGCGCCGGGCCGTCGGTGAAGGGAGGGCGTTTCGAGTCCGTTCGTTGGTAGGCGATCGGGCTTTAGAACAACGTGGGTGGGCCTATTTGTTCTGGTTCTGGGAGGGGAGTCAGGGACGGGAGTTGTTCTCTTACCTCGTCGTGGAAGCGGCGGGCCAAGGGAAGGGCCTCGGAGTTGTCGGGAGTGTGGATGAAGATGGTCGGTGAACGGCCCTCGCGCAGCCACTCCGCCGTCTTGGCGACCCAGAACCGCCAGCCCTCGACCGTCCGCTCGGTGTCGTCGCGTCCCAGATAGCGGACGATGGGACGGTCTGTCAGTGCCGCCGAGCGGCGAGGGACGCGCGGCTTCTTCGTCCAGGCGTCGCGTTCGGCGTCGCTGGTCGGACGGCCCTGGAAGAACATGGTGGTGTCGAACGGCACCCATTCAGCGCCGACCCCGGCCAGGACCCGTTCGAGGTCATGCGCGCAGCGGGCGTCCTCGAAGAACGCCCGGTGCCTCACCTCGACCGCGTAACGGTGGGCGCCGGGCAGGCGGCGCAGGAAACCCGCGAGTGTCCCGAGGTCCGCCGGGCCGAAGGAACCCGGCAACTGCACCCAGAGCGCGTGTGCGCGCGGGCCGAGGGGCTCCATGGCGTGGAGGAATGTCCGGAGTTCCTCGTCGAAGTCCGCCAGCCGCCGCTCGTGCGTGATCGTCTTCGGCAGCTTGACGACGAACCGGAAGTCCGGCACCGTCTGCTCGGCCCACGACTCCACCGTGGTCCGGGACGGCGTCGCGTAGAACGTCGTGTTGCCTTCGACGGCGTCGCACCAGCTCGCGTAGGCGCGGAGCCGCTCCGCGGGTGGCAGCGGATGCGGCACGAACCGTCCTTGCCACGGCGGATGGGCCCACATCGCGCATCCCACATGAAGCCGCATGGGGCCGACGCTACCGACCTGTGCGTCGATCCGCACTTGAACTCCCTCCGCCCGGCGCCGCGTACCTCCCCCTAGTTCGGGACGTCGGACCTTGGAGGACCCCCATGAGACGCCGGAACCACGCCAGGAAGAGCCGCCTGCGCGCAGCGGTCGTCGGCACCGTGGCCGCGGCGGGATCCGCCGGGCTCCTCGCCGGTGCGCTGTACGCGGTGCAGCCGCCGGACCGGTCCGGTGGTCGGCAGGCCACGCTGACCGGCGAGCAGGCGGCGAAGCTCGACAGGCGGGCCGCGGACAACGGACGGCGAGGCGTGAGAGGCGGGACGCCGGGCGCTGGGAACGGAGCGGCCGCGGCTCTGGCGGTCAGGCTCGCCGACCGGCTCGGTGAACGCACGGCGGGCTCCTACCTCGATTCCGCCGGGCGGCCCGTCGTCACCGTGACCAACGCCTCGGACGCCGCCATGGTGCGGCGGGCCGGCGCCGTGCCGAAGACGCTAGAGCGCGGCCCGGCGTCCCTCAACCGGATGACGGCGGCGCTCCGCCGGTCGACGTCGGGCGTTCCGGGCACCGGGTGGGCGGTCGACCCCGCCACGTCCAAGGTGACGGTCTGGACGGACGACTCCGTCACCGGCACGCGGATGGCCGCCGTCCGCCGGGCGACGGCGGGGATGGGGACGGCGGTCCGCATGGTCCGCATCCCGGGCCGCCTGCGCACCCTGGCGCTCGGCGGCGACGCGATCTTCGGGCAGGGCATCCGCTGCTCGCTGGGCTTCAACGTCACGCGCGGCGGCGCGGACTTCTTCCTCACCGCAGGGCACTGCGGAAACGAGGTCCGGGCCTGGACGGCCGACCAGCAGGGCGCCGAGGCGCTCGGGACCACCGTCCAGAGCAGCTTCCCCGGGAACGACTTCGCGCTCGTCCAGGCGGACGCGGCCGGTGAGGGCTCGGTCAACCTCTACAACGGGCAGGCGCAGGACATCACCGAGGCGGGCGAGGCCGTCGTCGGGCAGGAGGTCGCGCGCAGCGGCAGCACCACCGGCGTCCACACGGGCAACGTGACCGCCACGAACGCGACGGTGAACTTCCCCGAGGGGACGGTCACCGGCATGATCCAGACGACGGTCTGCGCGGAGCCGGGCGACAGCGGCGGGCCGCTCTTCGCCGGGAGCACCGCGCTCGGCCTCACCTCCGGCGGATCGGGCGACTGCCAGTCCGGCGGCGTCACCTTCTTCCAGCCGGTGACCGAACCGCTTCAAGCCTTCGACGCCGAGGTGTCGTAGCCGTTCCGGGAAGAGGCTGGTCCCAAACTCCCGGGACCGGCCTCTTTCAGAGAACCCCTCAGAGGGGGAGTCCCAGCGTGGAATGGTCGGGGCGTTCGTTCTTCGCGGGCGGGGCGCCGATCTGGAGGCCCTGCGGCGTGATGTCGAAACTCTGCCCGTCGACCGGGAAGACGATGTTCGGACGCGAGGAGCGTGTGACCTCGTCCCCGAGATGCGTGGCGATGAGGTGCAGTTCCGGGCGCTGAGTCGCTATCGCCTCAACGTCGTCGAGCCCCATGTGGCCGACCCGTCCCTTCAGGAAGGACGTGTCGAGGACGAGCACCGAACTCTCCGCCGCCAGCGTGTCGACGGACGGGCAGTGGACGGTGTCCCCGGTGTATCCGAGGCGCGCGCCCGCCTTGTCGGTGATGAGGTATCCGAGCGTCGGAACGGCGTGCTTCATCGGGAGGGCGCGGAACTCGTAGCCGCCCTCGGAGCATTCGCCGCCCTCCTCGCCGAATTCGATGTAGCGGGGCGAGACCTTGCCCTTGATGTCCTTCCAGACGCCGGGGTAGCTGAGTTCGAAGAGCTGGTCCACGCGCCCGGAGAAACCCTCCGGGCCGATCAGGACGAGGTCGCGGTCCCGGGTGTGCTGGAGCCCCTGCTCAAGGAGCAGGAAGACGATGTCGAAGAAATGGTCGGCGTGGAAATGCGTGATCACGCAGATGTCGACGGCGGACGGATCGAGGCCGACCCGCCGCATCGCCTTCATGGAGCCGTTCGGCGCGTCGATGAGGACCTTGCCGTCGATGAGCGCGGACGCGCTCATCCGGGCGGTCAGGATCGACCCCGTCCCGACGAACTGAAGCTTCACTGCTGGGCCCTTTCGCTGCTGGAGCCATCGCGGGGCCCGCGAGCCCGGGGCCCGCCAGGCCCGTCCCCGCGAGTCGTCGATGACTCTTCGCGCTTGATCGGATGCGGATGGTGATCACGTACCCGATGGGCTCAGCGGCAACCACGGGGCCCCGACCGCGACTCAGCTCGCCTGAACGGCCTTCCCGCCGGACGAGACGACGGTGACGGCGGTGCGAACGCCCGTCCCCGCCGGACCCAGGAGGTCGAGTTCCACGCCGTCCGCCGTGGGACGGCCTCGCACCGACGCGGATTGGCCGCAGAAAAGCGGCGCCTTGTTGCGGTGGGTCAGCCGGGAGATCTCGTCGTCCGGACGTTCGAGCCGGAATGTCTCGGCCAGCGTGAGCGTCATCAGCGGGCCGTGCACGACGAGCCCGGGATATCCCTCGACCCGCGTCGCGTACGGCCAGTCGTAGTGAATGCGATGAGCGTTGGCGGTGGCTGAGGAGAAACGCATGAGCAAAGTCGGGTCGGTGGAGAAGTCCCAGGCCCAGGCGTCCGCACGACGCAGCGGACGCCCGACCGGCCGCAATTCCGCCGCCCGCTCCACCGCCGCGAACTCGCCGGAGGAGCGGGAGGCGTCGGCGTCGCGGTAGATCAGGTCTTGGCGTTCGTCCACGCGCAGTTCGCCGCCGTCGCCGAAAAGGCGCGTCCGGACGGCCACGATCACCAACGCCCCGGACTGCCCGCTCTTCTCCTTCACCGATTCCACCGTCGACTCCCGGCGGACGGTCTCCCCGACCCGCAGATCGCCGTGGAATTCGACCTCGCCTCCGGCGAACATGCGCCGGGGCAGCTCGATGGGCGGAAGGAACGTTCCACGAAGCGGATGCCCGTCCGGCCCGACCTCCGACGACACCGGCCAGTGCGGCAGCGCGACCCAATGCCACAGGCGCGGCAGGACGTCCCCTAGCCCCGGCGTGGGCAGCCCGTCGTCGAACAGCGCCGCCAGCGCCGCGACCCGACCGGGCCGCACCACCTCCGCACCGGTCACGGTGTGCGGTTCCCAGTGATCCATCGCCATGACGTCCGCCCTTTCCCCTGGCCACAGGCCCGTAGCGAACCTCAAATCCTAGGTTCGGCCGCACCCGGGCATGCTCGGTGCCCCCGCCCTACCGGACGGGGGCACCGAGCCGTCACGCGGGAGGCGGGGTCCCTGACCGTCCCCGCGTGACGGAACCGCGGACGTGCTACCGGCTCGCCAGCGCGGGCGCGCCGAGCGTCGAGCGCTCGTCGGCGTGCCGGGGCGCGGGCCGCGCTGGCCGCAGGACGCCGCTCCAGAAGCGCTGGACCGCGGCGACCTCGTCGGCGTTCGGGTACGGGTTGTCGCACCGTCCGCCGGCCATGACCTTGTCGCAGTTCCCGATGTCCGGCGGGTGTTCGAGGCTGAGGATGTGCCCGAGCTCGTGCACGACCACGCGTAGCGGGCCCGCGCCGGACTGCTGGATCTGGTTGCGGTAGAAGGTGATCGTCCCGCGGGTGCAGCCGACGCAGCTCGCCATCCCGGGAGCGGGCCCGTTCTGGGCGGTGCTGACCGAGATGCCCGCCTGGCCCTTCTCCAGCTTGACGGACGTGACGCGCGTGTTCCAGATGTCGGCCGCCTGGTCGACGAGGGAGCTCAGCTCGGCGGCCCGGCTCGAGTCGTAGTAGATCGTCCGCACCGCCGCCGGCGGAGAGACGGCGGACGCGCTCGGCGTGCCGGTGAGGACGAGCGCGGCGACGCCGGCGAGCATCGCGACGATGAATCTGGGTGGGGACAACTTCCGGCTCCTTTCCCGATGGACGGTAATGACCGGCCGGTTCCCCCGTGTTCGGCGACGCACCGGCTCGATGGAGGGTAACCGGATAACGACCGGTAGCGAACATCACAAATTCCCATAACATTTATTGATGGCCCGCTTTTAGCCGTCGCATGGCGAGGACGAGGAGGTGGGCGCATAATCCCGGCATGGAGCTTGAGGTCCGCCATCTGAGGATGCTCGACGCGATCAGCGCGGACGGCAGCCTCACCAGGGCCGCGTCCCGGCTCGGCGCCTCGCAGCCCGCGCTGACGGCCCAGCTCCGCCGGATCGAGGACGCCGTCGGCGGCACGCTGTTCGACCGGACGCCGCAGGGTGTGGCGCCGACGCCGCTGGGCGAGGCCGTCCTGGAGCGGGCCCGGGCGATCCTCGCCGACCTGGACGATCTGGCCCGCGCGATGCGCGCCCTGCGCGACCGGCCGCAGTTGCGGATCGGCGCCCTGCCGACCGGGCCTGCCGCTTTCCTCGGCGAGGCGGCGTCCAGGGCGGCGCCGGAGCGGCCGGTGGACCTCGTGGTCGTGGAGAACCGCGCCGAGGCCGTCGCCGCGCTCCTCGGCGGCGAACTCGACCTGATCATGCACATCGACTTTCCCGGCAGGGAATGCTTCGTCCCCGAAGGCGTCGAGCTGATCGAGGTCGGCTTTGAGCCGGTGTTCGTCACGGTGCCGCCGGAGATCGAGCACAATGGCGTGGTCGAGCTGGCCGAATTGGTGGAATTCGTGTGGCTGATGGACCGTCACGACGGCGACGAATGCGCCGGGCATGTCAGGGACGTGTGCACCGCCGCCGGGCTGCGGATGCCGCTGATCCGCACCCCGGCCCTCCTCAGCGCGGCGCAGACGGTGCGGCGCGGCGACCCCGTGGTGACGCTGGTCCAGGCCCTCACCGGACGCGGCGGCGTGCCGGGCCCGGCGGCGGAGGTGCGCGGCACGCCGCTCCGGCTGCGGCACGTGCTGCTGGCGCCGTCCCCGTGCCGTGCCCAGGCGGAGCGCGTCGCCGCCGAACTGGTCCGGCTGTACCGGCGGGCGGCGCGGACGCGGAGCCGTTTGCCCGGCTGGTTCGACCGCCATGACGGCTGGCTGGGCTCGGCGTCAGGCTGAGCCCGTTGTCAGGCTGAGTCCGGCGTCTGGCTGAGTCCGGCGTCAGGCTGAGGGGGTGGTCCGCCAGTCCGGGTGGTCGGCGAGCCATTCGCGGTAGGGCGGGGTCCGCTCGACCAGGGTGTGCTGCGCGTCCGCCAGCCGGTCGCGGAGGCTGCGGACGTCGTCCGGACGGAGCGGGCCGTCCGCCCGCCAGAACAGGCTCGTCCGCACAACCAGCGGGGTGCCCGCGAGCGCGCGGAGCGCGATGCCCGCGCGCGGCCTGGTGCCCGGCATGACGGGGAGCACCACCCGGCCCAGCTCGACCAGCCCGTACGCCGCCCCGAAGTCGACCGTCCGCACCCTGGCGCGGATCCCGGCGCGGGTGAGGACGTCGAGGAGGTAGGCGCGGCGGTGGTCCCCGGCGGACGTCACCGCCCAGGTGAGGTCGGCCAACTCCGCGAGGGCGGCCTCCCCGGGACCGGCCGCCGGGCCGTCCTCGGCGACGGCGACGAACAGCGGCTCGTCCGCGACCGGGGTGCGCCGCACGCCGGGAAGCCCGGGATGCTCGTGGCCGGGGAAGTCCGTCGCGAGGACGGCGTGCGCGCGCCCGTCCGCGACGAGTTCCACGGGCGCGGCGCGGGCGGGGGTCGCGCGCACGTCCACGGCCGTCCCGAGCGCCTCCGCCGCGACGACGACGAGGTGCGGCTGCAGCGTGCAGGGCGTGCAGCTCAGCCGCAGCGCCGATCCGGTGGCCTTCAACCGGGCCAGCGAGTCGAGGACGTTCCGCGCGTGCGCCGCGACCAGCTCACCCAGCGGCGTGGGCGTCGCGCCGTGCGCGCCCCGCTGGAACAGGGCGCCGCCCGCGACCCGCTCCGCCCGGCGCAAGGACTCCGACACGGCGGGCTGCGTGATGCCGAGTTGGGCCGCCGCTCCCGTGAGGGAGCCGGTGTCCACCAACGCGAGGACGACCCTTAGATGCCGGAATTCCAGTTCCATGGCGAGCGATCCAGCTCATCCGGCCGGACGCATGTCGACGATCGAGCGGGGCCCCGCCGGGACGACCGCGTCGACCTTCAGCCCGGCCGACCCCGCCAGCTCGCCGAGCTGTCCGAGCGTGCGCTCCCGGCCCCGGACGTAGCAGAGCATGCGCAGGTCTCCCTCGGTGTCGGGCGGGGCGTCCGCCGTGTCGGCGATGTGGTCGAGGACGAGCACCCTCCCCGTCTCCGGGACGGCCTCCGCGCACCGCCGCAGGACGCGGGCGGCGTGCTCGTCGTCCCAGTCGTGGAGGACGCCCGAGAGCACATAGCCGCCCGCCCCCGCCGGAAGGGTGTCGAAGAAGCTGCCCGGCAGCGCGTCGGCGCGGTCGCTCAGCCCGGCCGCGGCGATGGCCTCGGCGGCGCGCGCCGCCGGGCCGGGGAGGTCGACCACCGTCCCGCGCAGGGACGGATGGGCGCGGAGGACGGCGATCAGCAGGCTGCCGTTCCCGCCGCCCACGTCGACCACGTGGCCGAGGTCGCCCCAGGGGTAGGCGGTGGCGGCGACGGGCGCGTCCGCCGCCAGCCGGGAGCCCATCAGGGCGTCGAACGACGCTCCGAGCGCCGGGTTCGCGGAGAGGTCGTCCCAGTACGGGCGGCCGAACCTTCGCGGATACGCGGGCTCTCCGGTTCGGACGGTGTGCAGCAGTTCGACGAAGCACAGATCGGCGCGTCCGATGGCGTTCTCCAGGTCGATCCAGGGGCGCACGCCGCCGGGAGCGTCGTCGCGGAGTTGCTCTCCCAGGGAGGTCAGGGCATAGGAGCCGTCCGCCGCCTGGGACAGGACGCGGGCGGTCACGAGGTGCGCCAGCAGCCGCCGCAGGGCGTCCTGGTCGGCGTCGACCACGGCGGCCAGGGCCTCGGGGGTCCGCCGTCCGGCGGCGATGTGGTCGGCCAGCCGCAGCGTCGCCGCCACCCGGACGGCCATCGGCGTGACCAGGTCGGCCGCCGCCCACAGCTCCCCGCCCCACCGGGACTCCTCCTGTTCCACGGTGCCTCCTCGATCGACGTTCTCCGCGACGCCCCGAACGTTATCCCCGGGCGCCGATGGCACGCTCGCGCGGCGAGCGCCGCGCATCGGCACAGAATGTGCGCGAGTCCGTACCGGAACGCTCCATTCCTGGCTCCGGCCCTGTAACCTCGCCTTTTGCCGCCGACTCCACGTGAAATGAGACGGTGTCTAAAAGTCGTATACGATCGACGGGTTGGATTTCCTCGGCCGCCGGTGGAGCGCGGTGGGGCGCGGGATCCCGACCGACGAGACGAGGAGTCGACGATGCCCCCGTCCGGCGCCGCCCCCGGTGGCCGATCCGCCAGCCCGTCTCCCGCTCTGCCCGAGGACGTCCAGGCGCGGTTCCGGACCGACATCCCCTCCCCGGCGCGGACGTGGAACTACTGGCTCGGCGGCAAGGACAACTACGAGGTCGACCGCGAGGTCGGGGACGCGACCGCCGCGCTGAACCCCGAGCTGATCCGCCAGGCGCGGCAGGGCCGCCGGTTCCTGAACCGCGCCGTGCGCTATCTGGCGACCGAGGAGAAGATCCGGAACTTCCTCGACATCGGCGCGGGGCTGCCGACCGAGTCCAACACCCACCAGGTCGCGCAGCTCGTCGCGCCCGATTCCCGTGTCGTTTATGTCGACAATGACCCAATGGTCCTGGCGCACGCGCGGGCGCTGATGCGCGGGACGACCCCCGAGGGCGTCACCGGGTATCTCGACGCCGATTTCCACAATCCCGCGCAGATTCTCGCCGAGGCGGCGAACGTGCTGAATTTCAGCCGCCCGATCGCGGTGATGTTCATGGGCGTCCTCGGGTTCTCCCCGGACTACGAGGCCACCAGGCGGGTCGTGGCCGAGACCATGGCGGGCGTCCCGTCGGGCAGTTTCCTGGTGGTGTGGGACTGCACCGACACGTCCGAGGAGGCCAGGCGCAGCACCGAGAAGTACGCCGAGTCGGGCGCGCTGCCCTACAACCTGCGCAGCGTCGAGCAGATCGGCCGCCTCTTCGACGGCCTGGAGATGGTCGAGCCCGGCCTCGTGTCCATCTCGCGCTGGCGGCCCGACCTGGTCGGCGAACTCGAACCGGAGCACGTCCACGGCTACGGCGCGGTCGCCCGCAAGCCCTGACCCGGCCGGAGAACCGCCGGGGTCAGCGTCTCCGCTGGACCAGCTTGAGCAGTTCGACCGCCACGTAGGAGACGACGGCGATGACGACGATGCGCGCCCACGCGGCGCCGCCCAGCGGAGCGGAGTGGAACACGTCGTTCATGCCGGGCGTGTAGGTGTAGAGGGCCTGGAGCCCGGCGAGGGCGAGCGCGCTGACGGCCACCCACGGGTTGCGGCGGACGCCGGTCCAGAGCAGCGGACGGTCCAGCGACAGGCAGTTGAACAGGTACGTCAGCAGCGTCAGCGCGAACACGTTCACGACGATCGTCTGCGCCACCTCGGGGGACGCGCCGTGCGCCCGCTCCCAGTGCTGGAGCCCGAACGCGCCCGCGAGCAGGATCGCCGACACCAGCAGGATCCGGACGGTCATCGCCCGCGAGATCAGCGGCAGCGACGGGTCGCGCGGCGGCCGGGTCATGATGTGCTCGTCCTTCGGCTCGACGGCGAACGGCAGCCCGAGGACGAGCACCGCCGTCATGTTCAGCCACAGCACCTGGAGCGGCAGGATCGGCAGCGCGGTCCCGGCGACGATGGCGGCGACCAGCACGAGGCCGAGCCCGACGTTGGACGGCAGCGCCCACACGATGAACTTGACCAGGTTGTCGAAGACGCCGCGCCCCTCCTCGACGGCCTTCTCGATGGAGGCGAAGTCGTCGCCGGTCAGCACCATGTCGGCCGACTCCTTGGCGGCGTCGGTGCCGGTGCGGCCCATCGCGACGCCGATGTCGGCCTGTTTGAGGGCCGGGGCGTCGTTGACGCCGTCGCCGGTCATCGCGATGACGTGGCCGCCGTCCTGGAGCGTGCGGACGAGGCGGAGCTTCTGCTCGGGCGACACGCGGGCGAACACGGCGGTGGCCCGGACGCGCTCGGGCGGCACGTCGGCGGTGAGCTCCGCGCCGGTCATGACGTCGCCGCGCAGCCCGACGCGCTCGCCGACGGCGCGGGCGGTCGCCGCGTGGTCGCCGGTGATCATCTTGACCTCGACGCCCGCGGCGTGGCAGGTCCGGACGGCGTCGGCGGCCTCGGCGCGCGGCGGGTCCAGCATGGCCTGGAGGCCGAGGAGCGTCAGCGGGGGCAGCTCGTCCAGGTCGCGGGCCCCGGTCCGGCCGCGGGCGAAGGCGAGCACGCGCAGCGCCTGCCCGCCGTACTCCTCCGCCCGGGCGTGGACGGCGTCCGCGTCCAGCGGGACGGGCTCGCCGTCGGGCCCGGCCGCGTCGGCGCAGAGTTCGAGGATGCGCTCGACCGGGCCTTTGACGTAGACGGTCCCGTCGTCGTGCAGCGTGGCCATGAAGCGCCGCTCGGAGCTGAACGGCAGGACGGCGACGCGGGACGGGACGTGGTCGAATCCCGCCTTGGCGGCGCTGACGACCAGCGCGCCCTCGGTCGGGTCGCCGGTGATCGTCCATTCGTCGCCCTCGCGGACGAGCCGCGCGTCGTTGCAGCCCAGCCCGGCGAGCAGGACGTCCCGCAGAACGGGATGCCCGGCGACGTCCACCGGACTCCCGTTCCGCTGGATCTCCCCGGTGGGCGCGTAGCCGGTGCCGGTGAGGGTGTAGTCGCGCCCGCCCGCGGTGGCGGCGGTGACGGTCATCTGGTTCCGGGTGAGCGTGCCGGTCTTGTCCGTGCAGATGACGGTGGTGCTGCCGAGCGTCTCCACGGCGGGCAGGTGCCGGACGATCGCGCCGCGCCGCACCATCCGCGCGACGCCGAGCGCCAGCGTGATCGTGACGATCGCGGGCAGCCCCTCGGGGATCGCGCCGACCGCGAGCGCGACCGCGGCGGTCAGCATCTCCGCCGCGCCGCGTCCGCGCAGCACGCCGATCGCGAAGGTCAGCGCGGCGAGGGCCAGGATCGCGACCGTCACGATCTTGCTGAACTCGGTGATCTTGCGGGTGAGCGGCGTCCGCACGGTCGCGGTGGTCTGGACGAGCCGGTCGATGCCGCCGAGCTCGGTGTCCGCGCCGGTCGCGACGACGAGTCCGGCGGCGCGCCCGGCGGCGACGAGCGTCCCGGAGAAGGCCATCGCGGCGCGGTCGGCGAGGGCGACCTCGGGCAGCGCCGCCGGGTCCTTCGCGACCGGCGCGGACTCGCCGGTCAGCGCGGACTCGTCCACGGCCAGCTCGTCGGTGCGCAGCAGCCGCAGGTCGGCGGGGACCTTGTCGCCCGCGTCCAGCTCGACCAGGTCGCCGCGGACGAGGTCG
Source organism: Actinomadura decatromicini (assembly GCF_008121305.1). Lineage (NCBI taxonomy): Bacteria > Bacillati > Actinomycetota > Actinomycetes > Streptosporangiales > Thermomonosporaceae > Actinomadura > Actinomadura decatromicini. Next base: position 173,572 of record NZ_VSRQ01000013.1, read on the forward strand.
GCCGCCGGGATCTCGGCCGACGCGCCGTCCCTGACGACCCTCGCCGTCGTCCGCGTCATGGCGGCGAGGGCGGTGAGCGCCTTCTCCGCCCGGGACTCCTGGACGAAGCCGACGATGGCGTTGACGACCACCACGCCGAGGATCACGAGGGCGTCCACGTGCTCGCCGATCAGGGCGGTCACCGCCGCCGACGCCAGCAGCACGTAGATCAGCGGGCTGTTGAACTGGAGCAGGAACCGGGTGAGCGGGCCGCGGCCGCGCGCGGCGGGCAGCGCGTTCGGGCCGTCGGCGGCGAGCCGGGCCGCCGCCTCGGCGGCGGTCAGCCCGCGCCCCGCGTCGCCGCCGAGGTCGCGGACGACGTCCTCGGCGGGCCTGCGGTAGGGCGGGAGGTCCGGCGGCTCGTCCGTGGTCATCGCGGTCAGTCGCGCCGGTTCGAGTCGGCTTTGAGCTGGGCGGCGAGCGCGGCGGCCTGGGTGCGGCGGCTCATGCCGAGCTTGGCGAAGATGGTGGAGATGTAGTTCTTGACGGTCTTCTCGGCGAGGAAGAGCCGTTCGCCGATCTGCCGGTTGGTGAGTCCTTCGCCGATGAGTTCCAGGATGTGGCGTTCCTGGTCGGTGAGGCCCTTGAGCGGGTCGTTCTTCTCCTGGCGGGTGCGGATGCGCTCCAGCATGCGCGCGGTGCTGCGCGGGTCGAGCAGTGATTGGCCCGTGGCGACGGTGCGGACGGCGCCGACCAGGTCCGAGCCGTGGATCTGTTTGAGGACGTAGCCCGCGGCGCCCGCCATGACCGCTTCGAAGAGGGCGTCCTCGTCGTCGAAGGAGGTGAGCATGAGGCAGGCGAGTCCGGGCATCTGGGAGCGGACCTCGCGGCAGACGGTGACGCCGTCGCCGTCGGGGAGGCGGACGTCCAGGACGGCGACGTCGGGACGGGCGGCGGGGATCCGGGCGAGCGCCTCGGCGGCCGTGCCCGCCTCCCCGACGATCTCGATGTCGTCTTCGGCGGACAGCAGCGCGGCCACGCCGCGCCGGACGACCTCGTGGTCGTCCATCAGGAACACTCGGATCGGCTCGGAGTTCTGCGTCTGGCCCGTCATGGCGTTCGTTTCCCTCGGCTCAGTGGTGGCGTCAAGGACGCTACCCCGCATTCGGCCTGTTCCCCAGCTTGCCGGACGTCCCCCGCCCTCGGGACCAAGGTCCCGATCCGGGCCCCGGGCCGGATGAAGGACCTTGGGCCCTGCCGCCGTCCCGCTTCCGCTGGTGGTCTGGAGGCAGGGGGAAGGAGCGAAAATGCAGACCAAGAACAACGTGGAGACCGGCGAAGCCGTGCGGCAGGCGGTCGAGGACGCGGTGCAGGCGCCGTCCGTGCACAACACGCAGCCGTGGCGGTTCGGCGTGCGCGGGGCGCGGCTCACGCTGCGCGCCGACCCCGACCGGCGGCTCGGCGTCGCCGACCCGGCCGGGCGCGAGATGCTGATCAGTTGCGGCGCCGCCCTCTACAACCTGCGGCTGTCGCTGCGGGCGCAGGGCTTCGAGCCGGTCGTCCGGACGCTGCCGGACCCGGACCGCCCGCACCTGCTCGCCGACGTCCACGCCGAGCCCGGCGCCGAGCGCCCCGACGAGGACGTCGAGCGCGAGTACGCGCAGATCCGCCGCCGGCACAGCCACCGGGGCGGGTTCCAGGACGATCCGGTGAGCGCGGGCGTGCTGGCGGCGCTGCGGCACGCGGCCGAGCGCGAGGGGGCCCGGCTCGTCCAGGCCGTGGACCCGAACGTGCGCGGCGCGCTGGCCGCGCTGACCGAGGCGGCCGAGCACGTCCAGCGCCGGACGCCCGCGTACGCGGCGGAGATCGCCCGCTGGGCGCCCGCCCCGACCACGGCCCGGCGGGACGGCGTCCAGCACGCCGCCTATCCCAGCCGGACGCCGCGCACCGAGCCGAACTTCGCGGCCCGCGACTTCGCGCGCGGGCAGGGCTGGGGCGTGGAGCCGGCCGCGTCCGGCGACGCCGGGACGTCCCGGACCGGCCTCGTGGTCCTGCTCGTCACCGGGGACGACACGCCCGCCGCGTGGCTGGACGCGGGCCAGGCGCTCCAGCGCGTCCTGCTGCGGGCGGCCGAGCACGGCCTGGCCGCCGCGTACCACACGCAGGCGCTCCAGGTTCCCGAGCTGCGCGAGTTCGTCCGGGCGCGGTTCTGCGGCGACGCGCACCCGCAGATGCTGCTCCGGCTCGGCGTGCCCGAGGGCGCGGCGCTCGCGACCGTCCGGCGTCCCGTCGACGAGGTGCTGACCGAGGAGCCGTGATTTCGCTCCCTGATGGGGCGTTCCAGGAGGACTCGGCAATACTGGCGGTGTGGTTGAGGGACCTGACAACGGCCAGGACAGAGCGCGGCTGATCTTGCCGCAGCTGCAACTGGACGATCTGCTGACGGAGTTGCAGGCGCGGTTGGAGGCGGCGCGGTCGACGCGGGACCGTGTGCACGCGCTGCTGGAGGCCGTGGTCTCGGTGGGCAGCGAGCTGGATCTGGAGTCGGTGCTGCGGCGGATCACCGAGGCCGCGATCACGCTGGTGGACGCCCGTTACGGCGCGCTGGGCGTGATCGCTGAGGAGGGGGAGCGGCTGGTCCAGTTCGTCACGGTCGGTGTCGGTGAGGACGAGATCGAGGCGATCGGGCACTGGCCGCACGGCCACGGCATCCTCGGGCTCCTGATCCGCGAGCCGCGCCCGCTGCGCCTGGCCGACCTGGGGGAGCACCCCGACTCTTACGGCTTCCCGGCGAACCATCCGCCGATGCGGTCGTTCCTGGGCGTTCCGATCCGGGTGCGGGACGAGGTGTTCGGCAACCTGTACCTGACCGAGAAGGCGGGCGGCGGGGAGTTCGACCAGGAGGACGAGGTCGTGGTGACGGCGCTGGCGACGGCGGCCGGGGTGGCGATCGAGAACGCGCGGCTGTATGAGGAGACGCGGCGGCGGGAGCGGTGGCTGGAGGCGTCCGGGGAGATCTCCACGGCGCTGCTGTCGGGCACCGACCCGCACGAGGTGACCGCGCTGGTCGCGCAGCGCGCGAGGCAGATCGCCGACGCCGACCTCGCGACGGTCGCGCTGGCCGAGGACGGCGCGGGACGCTTCGTCGTCGAGGCCGCGCACGGCCTGGGCGCCGAGGGGCTCGAAGGGCTGCGGGTGCCGCTGGACCACTCGGTCGCCGGCCCGGTGTTCGCGGACGGCACGGCGGTGCGGCTCGCGGATGGCGACCCGGCCGCGCGCGAGGCGAACGTCCCGCCCGAGGTGCCGATCGGGCCGATGCTGGTCGTGCCGCTCGGGCTGGGCTCGGCCGCGCGCGGGGTGCTGTCGGTGATCAACGCGCCCGGCGGCGCGGTGTTCTCCGAGGGGACGCAGCGGCTGCTGGAGGCGTTCGCCGGGCAGGCCGCGGTCGCGCTGGAGCTCGCCGACCGGCGCCGCGACGCCGAACGCCTGACCCTGCTGGAAGACCGCGACCGCATCGCCAAGGACCTCCACGACACGGTGATCCAGCGGTTGTTCGCGACCGCGATGGGGTTGATGGCGGCGATGAAGCTCGTCCAGCACAAGGAGGTCGCGGCCCGGGTGCAGCGAGCCGTGGACGACCTCGACGACACCATCCGGCAGATCCGCTCGACGATCTTCGCGTTGCAGGGCCCCGAGGTCGAGGAGTCGCTGCGCAGCCGCCTGCACGCGCTGGTGGACGCCGCGACCGAGCAGCTCGGGTTCGCGCCGTCGGTCAGGCTGGACGGGCTGCTGGACACGGTGGTCGACGACGAGACCGGTGAGCATCTGCTGGCCGTGGTGCGGGAGGCGCTGTCCAACGTCGCCCGGCACGCGCGGGCGAGCGAGACGACGGTGAGCGTCGACGTCGGCGACGAGGTCACCGTCCGGGTCCGGGACAACGGGGTCGGCATCGGCGAGGGCGGTCGCCGCAGCGGCCTGCGCAACATGGCGGAACGGGCCGAGGGCCTCGGCGGCTCGTGCGCGGCCGGGCCGGGGCCGGACGGCGGGACGCTGATCGTCTGGCGCGTCCCGCTCAAGGACGCCTGACCAGGCGCGCAGGGCCGTTCGGCCCTGCGGACATCGCATTCCCGAGGACCTTGGTCCCGCCGATCGTGCGCCGAACGGTCCTACAGCGCGGGGCCGCCACGCGGTTGAGTCGGAGGTGAGAGAAAAAGCGATGTGATGGAAGGTGAGAGGCGATGGCGCTCTCCGAGCACAAGACCCACGTGGGACGGGACACCCTGATCCGGGTCGTGCGGCCCCGGCCGCTGACCGAGTCGCCCGCCGCTCGCTACGTCTGGGCGCTGGCCCGGCTGGCGCTCGGCTGGGTGTTCGCCTGGGCGTTCCTGGACAAGCTGTTCGGGCTCGGCCA
>NZ_VSRQ01000014.1:0-139585 GCF_008121305.1 Actinomadura decatromicini
TCACCCGTTCGCCGCTCGAGTACCCCCGAAGGGGCCTTTCCGCTCGACTTGCATGTGTTAAGCACGCCGCCAGCGTTCGTCCTGAGCCAGGATCAAACTCTCCATCAAGGCACAACGACCACACGAGAGGCGAACCCCGCGCAGCCAAACCTCAGGAAAACAATCCCAGCAAGAACACGACCCCACATAAGAGGGCCGTGCATTGCCTCAAAGAAATCCCCACCACCCCACAAAGGAGTGGCCACGGGGACGACCAAACCAGGAAACCCGGCCTGGCCGTATAAAGGCACTGGCTTTTAACACGCTGTTGAGTTCTCAAGAAACGGACACCCACCGCGCCGACCACCCGCTCCCGCGGGCCCCGGCTCCGGGGCAACCCTTCAAGCCTACCCAACCTGTCCCATATGTCAAACTCTGGGGCGATCGTCCCATTACGTCCGATAGGTAAGCCACAAGTAGCTCACCTGGCCGGTGCGTAGTGGGTTCCCTCCGAGGTCGGGCGCCTGTCGGCGCCCCGCTCCCCTGGGGGCGAGTAGAACAGTATGACCCGTCGCCGGGAGCGTCAAATCGACTCCGTGAGCCTTGAAACCCCAGGTCAGGTGTTCTTTTCAAGGCTCTCTACATGCCCAGTCCGGGGCGCTTGTAACCGCACTGTGACGTGTATCTACCGAGTTTTTGTCTCGGCATGACGACCGCCCGCCCGGAACATGTCCGGACGGGCGGTCTCACACGGGCTCAGGCGGGCTCAGGACGCGGCGGTCACCTCGACCCCGCCCACGTTCCGCTTCCCCCGCCGCAGGACGAGGAACCGCCCGTGCAGCAGGTCGGAGGCGTCAGGCACGGCGTCCTCGGACTCCACCTTCGCGTTGTTGAGGTAGGCGCCGCCCTGCGTGATGGCCCGCCGCGCCTCCGACTTGCTCTTGCAGAGGCCCGAGGCGGCCAGCAGGTCGACCACGGGCGGCAGCGCACCCGGTGGCACCTCGGCGCGGGGAACCTCGGCGAGCGCGGCGCGGAGCGTCCGCTCGTCCAGTTCCTCCAGGGCACCCTGACCGAACAGGGCGCGGGACGCGGCGATGACGCGCGCCGTCTCGTCCGCCCCGTGGACCAGGGTGGTCATCTCCTCGGCGAGGGCGCGCTGCGGGGCGCGGGCGGCCGGACGGTCCGTGCCCTCCTTCACCAGCGCGCCGATCTCCTCGTGGGAGCGGAAGCTGAACACCTTGAGGAACTTCTCGACGTCCCGGTCGTCCGCGTTGATCCAGAACTGGTAGAACGCGTACGGCGAGGTCAGCTCGGGGTCGAGCCAGTAGGTCTCGCCGCCGGCCGTCTTGCCGAACTTGGACCCGTCCGCCTTGGTGAGCAGCGGGGTGGTGAGCGCGTGCGCGCTGCCGCCCTCGACGCGGCGGATGAGGTCGACGCCGGCGGTGAGGTTGCCCCACTGGTCGCTTCCGCCCGTCTGCAGCCGGCAGCCGTGCCGCCGGTACAGCTCGAGGAAGTCCATCGACTGGAGCAGGACGTAGCTGAACTCGGTGTAGCTCATCCCGGTGCTGTCGAGGCGGGCCTTGACGGTCTCGCGGGCGAGCATCCGGTTCACCGGGAAGTGCTTGCCGATGTCGCGCAGGAACTCGATGGCGGACATGGGGCCCGTCCAGTCGAGGTTGCTGACCATCGTCGCGCCCGTCGGACCGTCGTGGAAGTCCAGGAACTTCGAGACCTGGCCGTGGATGCGCTCGACCCAGCCCGCGACGGTCTCCGCTGAGTTGAGCACGCGCTCCGCGCTCTTCCCGCTCGGGTCGCCGATGAGCCCGGTGGCGCCGCCGACCAGGCCGATCGGGCGGTGCCCGGCCTGCTGGAAGCGCCGCAGCGTGAGGATCTGGATCAGGTTGCCGAGGTGCAGCGAGGGCGCCGTCGGGTCGAAGCCGCAATAGAGGGTGACCGGTCCCGCGGCGAGCATGGCCCGCAGTTCGTCCAGGTCGGTGGACTGCGCGATCAGGTCGCGCCACGCGAGATCATCCAGGATGTCGGTCACGGTCTCCCTCGTCTCCGGTTCGCTTTCCGTGTGCCCACCAGGGTGCCCGGCGGGACGGGACGACGCCAGTCGATTCACCGTCCGCCGCGCGTGGGGACGGACTTCTTGCGCTGCCTCGGGACGTGCGGCCGGTACGGCGACACGCTGGGGTCGCCGTCGATCCAGAACCGCCACGGCACCTCCTTGGCGCCGTTCACGCCGGTGCGCGGGCCCGTCCTGATGAGCGCCGGGTCGGCCGGCTCGCCCGCGTGGACGGTGAGCGGGCCGTCCGGCGCGCAGACGTCCAGGCCGTTCTGCTCGCGGGCGATGCCGAGCGCCTGGCACAGCCGCGCGGGCCCGCGGCCCAGGTCGCGGACGGACGAGCGCGGCCGCCGCTCCCGCGCGACGTCCTCCCCCGCGATGATCTCCCCGGCGCGGAGGAGGACGGCCATCGACGTCCCGTCCGGCCCGCAGACGAGGTTCATGCAGAAGTGCATCCCGTACGTGAAGTACACGTAGGCGTGGCCGGGCGGACCGAACATGACGGCGTTGCGGGGCGTCCGCCCGCGGTAGGCGTGGGACGCGGGGTCGAGCGGACCGGCGTACGCCTCGACCTCGGTCAGCCGGGCCGCGACCTCGCCGTCCGGCGTGCGGTGGCGGAGCACCTGGCCGAGCAGCGCGGGCGCGACCTCGTCCACGGGACGGTCGAAGAAGTCCCGAGGCAGCAGGGGTTGTTCGTTCATCGGCTCAACCCCGTGACTCCGCTCCCCACCGAAAGAATGGGGGGCTTCCAACCCGTAGGTGGCAGTCCAGCCCGAACCGGCCCCTTACGAAGCGGAAAGACGGTTCCACAATGCATCAGAGTGCTCAGGCGTCCGATCCGGCGGCCCAGGCGGCGTGCTCGTTGACGAGTCCGCGCAGCGCGGTGATCTGCTCGCCGACGCGGTCCGGCGCGGTCCCCCCGTACGCCTTGCGGGACGCGAGCGCGCCCTGCACGTTCAGCACCTCGCGGACGTCCGGCGTGAGGTGCGGCGACACCTTGGCCAGCTCCTCGTCGGTGAGGTCGTCGAAGTCCTTGTCGTTGACCTGGCACCAGACGACGAGGTGCCCGACGACCTCGTGCGCGTCGCGGAACGCGACGCCGCGCCGGACGAGCAGCTCGGCGAGGTCGGTGGCGAGCGCGAAGCCGTCCGGGGCGAGGGCCTCCAGCCGCTCGGTGTTGATCCGCATCGTCGCGATCAGCCCGGACATGGCGGGCAGGACGAGCAGCAGCGTCTCGACGGCGTCGAACGCGCCCTCCTTGTCCTCCTGGAGGTCGCGGTTGTAGGTGAGCGGGAGGCCCTTGAGGGTGGTGAGCAGGCCGACGAGGTGGCCGATGAGGCGCCCGGCCTTGCCGCGGGCCAGCTCGGCGACGTCGGGGTTCTTCTTCTGCGGCATGATCGACGACCCGGTGGCGTAGGTGTCGTCCATCTCGATCCAGCGGAACTCCTGCGACGCCCAGAGGCACACCTCCTCGCCGAGGCGCGACAGGTGGACGCCGACCAGCGCGGCGGCGAAGAGGAACTCGGCGACGAAGTCGCGGTCGGCGACGGCGTCCATCGAGTTGGGCGCGGCGGCGTCGAAGCCGAGCTCGGCGGCCGTGGCCTGCGGGTCGAGCGGCAGGGACGACCCGGCGAGCGCCCCGGAGCCGAGCGGGGAGATCGCGGCGCGCTTGTCCCAGTCGCGGAGCCGGGCGATGTCGCGGGTCAGCGGCTGGACGTGCGCGAGGAGCTGGTGCGAGAACAGCACCGGCTGCGCGTGCTGGAGATGCGTCATGCCGGGCGCGGCGACGCCGAGGTTGTGCTCGGCCTGCGCGATCAGCGCGGTCTCCAGCTCGACCAGCCGGGACACGATCTGCCGGGCGTGGTCGCGCAGGTAGAGGCGCAGGTCGGTGGCGACCTGGTCGTTGCGGCTGCGGCCCGCGCGGAGCTTGCCGCCGAGTGCGCCGAGCCGCTCCAGCAGGCCGCGTTCGAGGGCGGTGTGGACGTCCTCGTCGGCGACCGTCGGGCGGAACTCGCCGGTGCGGCACGCCTCCTCCAGGTCGTCGAGGGCACCGATCATGCGTTCCAGCTCGTCGTCGGTGAGCAGCCCCGCCCGGTTGAGGACGCGGGCGTGCGCGCGCGAGCCCATCAGGTCGTAGGGGGCGAGCCGCCAGTCGAACTGGACGCTCACCGAGAGCCGGGCGAGCGCGTCCGACGGGCCGCCCTCGAACCGGCCGCCCCACAGCCGCGTCGGTGCCTTGGTCACGAATCTTCTCTCTTCCCACCGCTGGAGGTTCGTCGTCTCATCTCACCACGCCCGCCGCAGCACGGCGCGACGCGGGGACGCCGCGACCCGGCGTCCCCGCGTCGGCTGCCCGGCGTCCGCCACAGGGTACGGCGAAACCGCACCCCGCGGCGGGCGCGCCGCCCCGGTCAGACCTCGCGGTCGCGCTTGGCGGCGATCTTGCTGGGCAGGCTCCACAGCTCGACGAAGCCCTTGGCGAGGCTCTGGTCGAAGGCGTCGCCGGTGTCGTAGGTGGCGAGGTCGTAGCTGTAGAGGGACGAGCCGCTGCGCCGCCCGGTGACGACGGCGCGGCCGCCGTGCAGCGTCATCCGCACGTCGCCGGACACGTGCCGCTGCGCGTCGGCGATGAACGCGTCCAGGGCGTCCTTCAGCGGCGAGAACCAGAGGCCGTCGTAGACGAGCTCGCCCCAGCGCTGGTCGACGGACCGCTTGAAGCGGGCGAGGTCGCGTTCGACGGTGACGTTCTCCAGCTCCATGTGCGCGGCGATGAGCGCGATCGCGGCGGGCGCCTCGTAGACCTCGCGGCTCTTGATGCCGACGAGCCGGTCCTCGACCATGTCGATGCGGCCGACGCCCTGCGCGCCCGCGCGGCGGTTCAGCTCGTCGACGACCTGGAACGGGGTGAGCGGGCGGCCGTCCAGCGCGACGGGCACGCCTGCCTCGAACGTGATGACGACCTCGTCGGCCTCGCGCGGCTCGGCGGGGTCGGCGGTGTAGTCGTAGACGTCCTCGATGGGGCCGTTCCAGATGTCCTCCAGGAAGCCCGTCTCGACGGCGCGTCCCCACAGGTTCTGGTCGATGGAGTACGGGGACTTGGCCGACACGTCGATCGGCAGGCCCTTCTCCTCGGCGAACGCGATGGCCTTGTCGCGCGTCCAGGCGAAGTCGCGGGCCGGGGCGATGATCTTCAGGTCGGGGGCGAGGGCGGCGAGTCCCGCCTCGAACCGGACCTGGTCGTTGCCCTTGCCGGTGCAGCCGTGCGAGACGGTCGTCCCGCCGAACCGCTTCGCGGCGGCGACGAGGTGCTTGACGATCAGCGGCCTGGACAGCGAGGACAGCAGCGGGTAGCGGTCCATGTAGAGGGCGTTGGCCTGGAGGGCGGGGACGCAGAAGTCCGCGGCGAACTCCTCCTTGGCGTCCACGACGACGGCCTCGGCCGCGCCGCAGGCGAGGGCCCGCTTGCGGATCTCCTCCAGGTCCTCGCCGCCCTGGCCGACGTCGACGGCGACCGCGATGACGTCGCCGCCGGTCTGCTCGGCGAGGTACGGGATGGCGACGGAGGTGTCCAGTCCCCCGGAGTACGCGAGTACGACGCGCTCGCTCATGATCGTTATCTCCTGTGCTCGAAGTTCGTGGAATTTTCGCGGGCGGTGCGGGCTGGGACGGGGCCGCCTGGGCGGCCCTAGCTTCGTCGTTCGCGCCCGTCGGTCAGCCTGAGCAGCGCCTGCGCGACGGCGTCGCCGCCGTCCGGGTCGCGGGCGATGACGAGGATCGAGTCGTCGCCCGCGACGGTGCCGAGGATGGTCGGCCATTCGGCGTGGTCGATCGCCGAGGCCAGGTACTGCGCGGCCCCGGGCGGGGTCCGCACCATGACCAGGTTGGCCGACGCCTCGGCCGAGACGAGCAGCTCCGCGGCGAGCCGGGAGAGCCGTCCGGTGAACGTCTCGGCGGCGCCCGTGCGGGCCCGCCGGATCCGCTCGCCGCCCTCGCCGGGGACGGCGTAGATCAGGCTGCCGTCGTCGGCGCGCAGCTTCACCGCGCCGATCTCCACCAGGTCGCGCGACAGCGTGGCCTGGGTGACCTCGACGCCGTCGTCGGCGAGGTGCTTGGCGAGCTCGCCCTGCGAGTGGACGGGGTGCCGGGTCAGCAGCTCGATCACCCGGGCGTGCCGGGCGGCCTTAGTCATGGGGGTCGTCACGGGGAGCGCTCCAGCAGCCAGACGAGCAGCGCCTTCTGGGCGTGCAGGCGGTTCTCGGCCTCGTCCCACACGCGGCTCCGCGGGCCGTCCAGGACGGACGCGGCGATCTCCTTGCCCCGGTAGGCGGGCAGGCAGTGCAGGACGATCGCCTCCGGCCCCGCCGCGGCGAGCAGCTCCTCGGTGATCGCGTAGGGCTCGTAGACGGACGTGTCCTTGCCGTCCTGGCCCATGGACACCCACGTGTCGGTGGCGAGGACGTCGGCTCCGGCGGCGGCCTCCGCGGCGTCGTCGGTGACGGTCACGGACCCGCCGGTGGCGGCGGCGATCTCGGCGGCGCGGGCGACGACGGCCGGGTCGGGCGGCAGCGACGCGGGCGCGCCGACGCGGACGTGCATCCCGGCGGTCGCGCAGCCCAGCAGGTAGGAGTGCGCCATGTTGTTCGCGCCGTCGCCGAAGTAGGCGAGGGTGACGCCGGGCAGGCCGCCCTTCGCCTCCCGGACGGTCTGCAGGTCGGCGAGCACCTGGCAAGGGTGGAACTCGTCGGTGAGCGCGTTCACGACCGGCACGGTGGTCCCGGCGGCCATCTCGTCGACGCGCTCCTGCCCGGCCGTCCGCCAGACGATGGCGCTGACCTGCCGTTCCAGGACGCGGGCGGTGTCGGCGATGGTCTCGCCGCGGCCGAGCTGGCTCGTTCCGGCGTCCATCACGAGGGGGTTGCCGCCGAGCTCGGCGATGCCGGTCGCGAACGACAGCCGCGTCCGCGTGGACGGCTTGTCGAACAGGACGGCGACCGAGCGGGGACCGGCCAGCGGACGGTAGGCGAACCGGTCCTTCTTCACCTTGGCGGCGAGGTCGAGCACCTCGGCCTGCTCGGCGGGGGTGAGGTCGTCGTCGCGGAGGAAGTGCCTGGTCGTGGGGAGCGTCACGTCATGCCTCCGGCTGCGCGGCGTCGAGGATCGAGGGGAACGCGGCGGTGAAGGAGCGCGCTTCGTCGGCGGTGAGGACCAGCGGCGGGGCGATGCGCAGCGCGTCCGGCGCGACCGCGTTGATCAGGAACCCGGCGTCGCGCGCGGCGGCGTCCACGGCGGGCGCGTGCGGCCCGGTGAGGACGGCGGCGCGCCACAGGCCGCGTCCGCGCACGCCCGCGAGCAGCGGATGCTCGACGGCGCCGAGCCCTTCGGCCAGGATCTCCCCGACCTCGGCGGCGTGGGCGAGCAGGCCGTCCTTCTCGATGGTCCCGAGGACGGCGAGGGCCGCGGCCGCGCCGACCGGGTTCCCGCCGAAGGTGCTGCCGTGGTCGCCCTTGGCGAACAGGCCGCCGTGCTCGCCGAACGCGACGCACGCCCCGATCGGCAGCCCGCCGCCGAGGCCCTTGGCAAGCGTGAGCACGTCGGGCTTGGCGTTCTCGTGCTCGAACGCGAACCAGGCGCCCGTCCGCCCGATCGCGGACTGGATCTCGTCGGCGACGAACAGCGCGCCCGTCGCGTCGCAGATCTCGCGGGCGGCGGCGAAGTAGCCCTCCGGCGGCGGGACGACCCCGGCCTCGCCCAGCGTCGGCTCCAGGAACACGGCCGCGCAGTCGGCGGTCACCGCGGACTTGAGCGCGTCGGCGTCCCCGTACGGGACGAACCGCACGTCGATCGCGTACGGCCCGAACGGCTCCCGGATCGCCGCCTTCCCCGTCAGGGACAGCGCGCCCATGCTCCGCCCGTGGAACCCGTTCTCCGCCGCGACGAAGTACGACCGGCCGTTCGCCTTCCCGTACTTGATGGCGAGCTTCAGCGCGCACTCGTTCGCCTCGGTGCCGCTGTTGGTGAGGAACACCCTGCCGCCGCCGCCGAGCAGCTCGCGGAGCCGCTCGGCGAGCAGCACCTCCGGCTCGTGCAGGAACAGGTTGGACGTGTGCGCCAGCGTCGCGACCTGCGCGGACACGGCCTCCACGAGCGCCGGGTGGGCGTGCCCGAGCGAGCTGACCGCGATCCCGGCGATCAGGTCGAGGTAGGCGCGGCCGTCGGCGTCCCAGACCCGGGAGCCCTCGCCGCGCGCCAGCGCCAGCGGCGGGACGCCGTAGTTCGGCATGAACGCGGCCTCGTACCGGGCCCTCAGTTCCGCGCCGCTCATGCCGTCTCCTCCTTGGCCTCCGGGCCGCCGGGGAGGCTGGGCAGCACCATCGTCCCGATCCCTTCGTCGGTGAAGATCTCCAGCAGCAGCGCGTGCGGGACGCGGCCGTCCAGCACGTGGGCCTGCGGGACGCCGCCGCGCACGGCCGTGAGGCACGCCTCCATCTTCGGCACCATCCCGGACGACAGGTCCGGCAGCATGGCGGCCAGCTCGTCGGCGGTGAGGCTGTCGATCACGTCGTCGCCGCCCTGCTCCCGGTCCGGGGCCCAGTCGGCGTAGAGGCCCTCGACGTCGGTGAGGACGACGAGCTTCTCCGCGTCCAGCGCGACCGCGAGCGCGGCGGCGGCCGTGTCGGCGTTGACGTTGTAGACCTCGCCGTCGTCGCCGCGCGCCACGCTGGAGATCACCGGGACGCGGGCGTCGTCCAGCAGCGACCGGACGGCCCCGACCTGCACCTCGACGATCTCGCCGACCTGGCCGATGTCGACGGGCGCGCCGTCCACGACGGCCTGCTTGCGCTCGGCGGTGAACAGGTTCGCGTCCTCGCCGGACATGCCGAGCGCGAACGGGCCGTGCCGGTTGATCAGGCCGACGACGTCGCGCTGCACCTGGCCGGTCAGCACCATCCGGACGACCTCCATGGCCTCCGGCGTCGTCACCCGCAGCCCCGCGGTGAACGTCGAGTCGATCCCGTTGCGGGCGAGCGCCGCGTTGATCTGCGGGCCGCCGCCGTGCACGATCACTGGCCGCAGCCCGGCGTAGCGGAGGAACACGACGTCCTCGGCGAACGAGTGGCGGAGCCTCTCGTCGGTCATCGCGTGCCCGCCGTACTTGATCACGACGGTCTTGCCGTGGAAGCGCTCCAGCCACGGCAGCGCCTCGATCAGCGTCCCGGCCTTGCCGAGCACGCCCGCGCGGTTCTTGCGGAGCTCCGCGCCGCTCGTGACGGCGCTCACGTGGAGTACGCCGAGTTCTCGTGGACGTAGTCGGCCGTGAGGTCGGTCGTCCAGACGGTCGCGCTGTGCGGGCCCGCGGACAGGTCGACGGTGATCGTCACGTCGCGGGGGCGGAGGTCGACCTTGTCGCGGTCGTCGCCGAACGAGCCGCCCCGGCACACCCACACGCCGTTGATCGCGACGTTCAGCTCGTCCGGGTCGAACACGGCGTCGGTGGTGCCGACGGCGGACAGGACGCGGCCCCAGTTCGGGTCTTCGCCGTGGATGGCGCACTTCAGCAGGTTGTTGCGGGCGATGGAGCGTCCGACGGTGACCGCGTCCCCGGTGGACGCGGCGCCGACCACCTCGATCGCGATGGCCTTGGACGCGCCCTCGGCGTCCACGAGGAGCTGCCGGGTCAGGTCGGCGCAGACCTCGGTGAGCAGCGCGGTGAACTCCTCCTCGGCCGGGACGACCTCCGCCGCGCCCGACGCCATCAGCAGGACGGTGTCGTTCGTGGACATGCAGCCGTCGGAGTCGAGCCGGTCGAGGGTGACGCCGGTCGCCGCGCGCAGCGCCCGGTCGAGGGTCTCGGCGGGCAGGTCGGCGTCGGTGGTGATGACGCTGAGCATCGTCGCGAGGGACGGCGCGAGCATCCCCGCGCCCTTCGCCATCGCGCCGATCATGTAGCCGCCCGCGCCCTGCCGGAAGGAGATCTTCGCGACGGTGTCGGTGGTGCGGATCGCGTCCGCGGCGGCGAGCCCGCCGTCCCCGCGGGTCAGCTCGGCGGCGGCCTTGTCGACGCCGGTGAGCAGCAGGTCCATCGGGAGGCGCTCGCCGATCAGGCCGGTGGAGCAGACCGCGATCTCGCCCGCGGAATCGTCCAGCAGGTCGGCGACCTTCTCGGCGGTGGCGTGCGTGTCCTGGAAGCCGGGCGCGCCGGTGCAGGCGTTCGCGCCGCCCGCGTTCAGCACGACGGCGCGGACCCGCCCGCCCTTGAGCACCTGCTCCGACCACAGGACGGGCGCGGCGCGCACGCGGTTGCGGGTGAACACGCCCGCCGCCGCGCGGGACGGCCCGTCGTTGACGACGAGGGCGACGTCGCGGTTGCCGCTCGGCTTCAGCCCGGCGACGACGCCGGCGGCGCGGAAGCCCTTGGGGGCGGTGACGCTCAAGGGGAGACTCCGATCGTGGTGAGCCCGAGTTCTTCCGGGAGGCCGAGCGCGAGGTTGGCGCACTGCACCGCGCCGCCCGCGGTGCCCTTGGCGAGGTTGTCGACGGCGGCGACCGCGACGACGCGGCCGGCCGCCTCGTCCAGGGCGACCTGGACGAGGACCGTGTTCGCGCCGAGCGTCATGGCCGTCGCGGGCCACCGCCCCTCCGGCAGGAGCCCGAGGAACGGCTCGCCGGCGTAGGCGTCCGCGTAGGCGGCGCGCAGCGCGGCGGCGGTCACGCTGGGACGCGCCTTCGCCGTGCAGGTCGCGAGGATGCCGCGGCTCATCGGCGCGAGCGTCGGCGTGAAGGAGACGGTGACCGGCTCCCCCGCCGCCGCGCTCAGGTTCTGGACCATCTCGGGTGTATGCCTATGCGACCCGCCCACGGCGTAGGCGGACACCGAGCCCATGACCTCGCTGCCGAGCAGGTGCGGCTTGAGGGACCGTCCGGCGCCCGAGGCGCCGGACGCGGCGACCACGACGACGTCCGGCTCGGCGAGCCCGGCGGCGAGCGCCGGGAACAGCGCGAGCGAGACGGCGGTCGGGTAGCAGCCGGGGACGGCGACGCGCTTCGCGCCGCGCAGCGCCTCGCGGCCGCCGGGCAGTTCGGGCAGGCCGTAGGGCCAGGAGCCCGCGTGGGGCGTGCCGTAGAACCTCTCCCAGGACGCCGGGTCGGTGAGCCGGTGGTCGGCGCCGCAGTCGACGACCAGGACGTCGTCGCCGAGCTCGGCGGCGAGCGGGCCCGACCGCCCGTGCGGCAGGGCGAGGAACACGACGTCGTGCCCGGCCAGCGTGTCCGGGGTGGTCTCGGCCAGGACGCGCCCGGCCAGGGATCGCAGGTGGGGCTGGTGCGCGCCGAGCTCGGTGCCCGCGTTGGAGCCCGCCGTCAGCGCGCCGATCTCGAACTCTGGATGTCCCGCCAGGATGCGCAGCAGCTCGCCGCCCGCGTAACCGCTGGCGCCGGCGACCGCCGTCCGGATTCCCATGTCCCGCTCTGCCCTTCGAAGATGACTAGCAAGAGTATGCATGACCATGGATTCCTATTCAACGCCGGGATGCCGTTCGGGACGGGGTGAGACGAGCGCCACAGCGTCAACCTGTGTTGACATCCACCAGGATGTCAACCTAGATTGACGCCATGATCCGGAAAGTAGTTAGGGATCTAAAGATTTGCTCTCTAACCATCAGTCCCCTAACATCCCCGGCATGGAGAACCTCGGCATCGGCGGCCTGGTGGCGCCGGGACCCATGGAGGAGTGGCCGATCGGGCGGCTGTTCGCCATCGCGTCCCGCCTGTCGGGCCCCGTCGTGTGGCGGATCATCGAGCGGCACGGCATCAGCCCGGCGGGCTACTTCCTGCTGCGCGAGCTCATCGCCGAGGACGGGCTGCGGGCGGGCGAGATCGCGAAGCGGATGCTTGTCACCCCGGCGACCGTCACCTCGGTCGTCGACACGCTGGAGCGCAACGGGCACGTCCGCCGCGAGCGCTCCTACCGCGACCGGCGCGGCGTGATGCTGCGCATCACCGACTCCGGCCGCCGGCTGGTCGCGGAGAAGTCGCAGCCCATCGGGCGGGACCTCGGACGCCTCTACTCCGTCGTCGACGAGGGCGACGAGGCGGCCGTCCGGCGGTTCCTGCTCAACCTCATAAAACAGTTCGAGAACTTCTCCGCCGCGGAGGACGATTCGGACGGACCTGAAGCGAAGGGAGACGGCGCGTGACCAAGCCGCCGCAAGCCGCGCCACCAGAGACCGCGTCCGCAGAGCCCGCGTCCCCGGAGCCCGCGCCGGGGGAGGCCGCGGCGCCGGAGGCCGACCAATCCGAGATCGCCGTTCGCACGGTCGGGCTGAAGAAGACCTACGCCGCGTCCGGCCAGCGCCCGGAGGTGCCCGCCGTGCGGGGCATCGACCTGGACGTCCGGCGCGGCGAGTTCTTCGGCCTGCTCGGCCCGAACGGCGCGGGCAAGTCGACCACCATCGGAATGCTCACCACGCTCGTCGTCCCGACCGGCGGCAGCGCCACCGTGTGCGGCCTGGACGTGGTGAAGGACGCCGTGGCGATCAAGCGCCGCATCGGCGTCGTGTCGCAGCAGAACAGCCTCGACAGCGACCTGGACGTCTTCGAGAACCTGGAGTTCCGCGGGCGGTACTTCGGGCTGAGCGCCCGCGACGCCCGCCGCCGCGCGGACGAGCTGCTTGAGCTGTTCGGGCTGACCGAGCAGCGCGGCGGCAAGCCGTTCGAGATCTCGGGCGGGCAGGCCAAGCGCGTGATGATCTGCCGGGCGCTCATGCACGGCCCGGAGGTCCTGTTCCTGGACGAGCCGACCGCCGGGCTCGACCCGCAGACGCGCACCAACCTGTGGGAGGTGCTGCGCGGCCTCCAGGCCGCCGGGCAGACGATCATGCTCACCACCCACTACATGGAGGAGGCGGAGGCGCTCTGCGACCGGGTCGCCGTCGTCGACCACGGCGAGATACTCGCCAGCGGCACGGTGGACAAGCTCAAGTCGAACGCGGGCGCCGACACCGTGATCACCGTGACCTACGACTCGGCCGTGCCGGAGGAGGTCCGCGGGCTGTCCGAGCGGAACGGCATCAGCAAGGTCGAGATCAACGACGGCCAGGTCCGGGTGTTCGCCTCCGAGCCGGAGGGCCTGCTCGGCGAGCTCGTCGCGATCGGCGCGGGCGCGGGCGTCGGCGTCACCGACGCGACCCAGCTCCGGCCCAGCCTGGAGACCGTCTTCCTCACCCTCACCGGAAGGGACTACCGCGAATGACCGCCTCCGCCGTGCCGGCGGCTCCGGCCACTCCCGCCAGGCTCGCCCCGCCGCCCCCCGCGCGCGCCACGCTGCCCCGCACGTTCGGCGCGATGATGGCGCGCGAGGCGCGGGTCATGCGCAAGAACTTCGTGTCGACGTTCACCCGGGTGCTGGTGCAGCCGGTGATGTTCGTCTTCGTGTTCGCCTACGTCCTGCCGAAGCTCGGCGGCGGTGCCATGGCGGGCGGCGCGGGCGGGCCGACGTTCTCCACCATCCTGCTGCCCGGCCTCATCGGGTCCTCGATCATCATGCAGGCGATGATGGCGGTCATCTTCCCGCTGATGATGGAGCTGACCTGGCAGAAGTCGATCACCGACCGGGCGCTGGCGCCGGTGCCGATCCCGCTGCTGGCCGTCCAGAAGATCATCGCGGCGGCGACGCAGGGGCTGATCGGCGGGCTGCTGGTGTTCCCGGCCGTGCTGTTCATCCACGCCGACGGCGAGGCGCCCAAGGTGCACGTGGACAACTGGCCCGTCCTGATCGTGGTCATGGTGGTGGGGTCGCTGCTGTCCGCGTCCGGCGGGCTGCTGCTCGGCACGCTGCTGAACCCGCAGAAGGTCCAGATGCTGTTCGCGATGGTGCTGCTGCCGATGACCATGCTCGGCTGCGTGTACTACCCGTGGTCGGCGCTGGAGAACATCCGCTGGCTGCAGATCCTCAGCCTGTTCAACCCCCTCGTGTACGTGAGCGAGGGGCTGCGCAGCGCGCTGACGCCGGAGGTCCCGCACATGCCGACCTGGGCGTTCCTGCTGGCGATCACCGGCGGAACGGCCCTGCTCACTTGGGCCGCGACCCGGACGTTCACGAAGCGCGTCCTTACCTGATCTCCCAGGGGGGCGACCCCCTGGAACCCCCGTCGCGACGCAGGCGATCCTCACGACGCCGTACCGGTTCGTTTCGCCCGTGCGGGCCGCGTGGCGTCGCTGCGGTCGCCTGCGTCGGCGGGTCGTGCGGTCTCCGGGCGCTGGGCGCCCGGAGACCGCACAACCCGTGACGCCGGGGCTGTCGTCGTCGATTACATCGGTTCTGTTTCGGTCAGGCCCGTCTCGCGGTCCATGCGGAGCCAGCGGGTCAGGGCGAGGGTGCGCAGGAACGGCACGTCGTGGCTGACCACGACCATGGCGCCCTCGTAGGCGGCCAGGGCCTGGGAGAGCTGGGCGGCGCTCGCCATGTCGAGGTTGTTCGTCGGCTCGTCCAGCAGCAGGAGCCGCGGGGCGGGCTCGGCGAGCAGCAGCGACGCGAGGACGGCGCGGAACCGCTCGCCGCCCGACAGCGTCCCGGCGGGACGGTCGGCCCGCGCCCCGCGGAACAGGAACCGCGCCAGACCGTTCCGCACCTCGGCCGGGGTCGCGGACGGCGCCTGCGCCCGGACGTTCTCGAACACGCTGAGCCCGTCGTCGAGGACGTCGAGCCGCTGCGGCAGGTACCGGACGCCGTCCACGCCGATCCGGACGGATGTCCCGTCCGGGACGCGCTCCCCCGCGAGGGCCCGCAGCAGCGTCGTCTTGCCCGAGCCGTTCGGCCCGACCAGCGCGATCCGCTCCGGCCCCCGGACGATCAGCTCCGCCAGCGTGCCCGGCTCCGGGTCGGGCGGCGCGGGCAGGCCCGTGACGGTCACGACCGTCCGCCCGGCGGGCACCCGGGTCGCGGGCAGCTCGACGCGGATCCCGGCGTCCTCGCGGACGGCGTCCTCCGCCTCCGCGAGGCGCGACCGGGCGTCCGCGAGGCGCTCCTCGTGCATGATGCGGTGCTTGCCGGCCGACTCCTGCGCGGCCCGCTTCCGCGCGCCCATGACGATCTTCGGTTCGCGCTTGGTCTCGCTCATCTTGTCGCCGTACCGCTTCCGCCTGGCCAGTTTGACGTGCGCCTCCTCCAGCTCCTTCTTCTGGCGGCGCAGGTCGGTCTCGGCGGCGCGGACGGTCCGCTCGGCGGCCTCCTTCTCGACGGCGAGCAGTTCCTCGTAGGCGGACAGGTTGCCGCCGAACGTCCGCACCGCGCCGTCCCGCAGGTCGGCGATCTCGTCGACGCGGTCGAGCAGCTCCCGGTCGTGGCTGACGACGACGAGCACGCCCGTCCAGGACGCGACGGCGTCGTACAGGCGGCGGCGCGCGTCCAGGTCGAGGTTGTTGGTGGGCTCGTCCAGCAGCAGGACGTCGGGACGGGCGAGGAACCGCGCCGCCAGCCCGACCATCACGGCCTCGCCGCCGGACAGCGTCGGCACCGTCCGGTCGAGGCCGAGGTGGTGCAGGCCGAGCCGGTCGAGCTCGGCGCGGGCGCGTTCCTCGACGTCCCAGTCGTCGCCGACGGCGGCGAAGTTCTCCTCGGTCGCCTCGCCGCGCTCGATGGCGTGCAGCGCGGCGCGGGTCGCGGCGATGCCGAGCAGGTCCGCGACCGTGGCGGCGTCGTCGAGGACGAGGTTCTGCGGCAGGTAGCCGGTCTCCCCGTCGACGCTCACCTTGCCCGACGCCGGGCGCAGCTCCCCCGCGATGATCTTCAGCAGGGTGGACTTGCCGGATCCGTTGACGCCGATCAGGCCCGTCCGGCCCGTGCCGAAGGCGGCGTCGAGACCGTCCAGGACGACCGTGCCGTCCGGCCAGGCGAACGTCAGATCCGAGCACACGACGGCATATGACATGGGTGGCCTCCATGGTGATGAGCAGGTGCGGGACGCATGGAGACACCGCGGAACGCGCGACGCGCCGGCGGGCATGGAAAAGCCCGGCGGGATCGGAGTCCACACTGAGGTCACGTGCGCGGGCCGGTGAACGGCCGCTGCGCGGTGTCGGACCTCAGATCCTCAATGGACTCCCCTACCGGGCGGCAATGTGACCCAGTGAGCGTACCCGACGTCTTGGCACTACACAAGCCGTGTTCGGACACGCGGGCCGATACGGCGAAGCCGCCCCGGACGTCGTCCGGGGCGGCTTCCGACGGGATGGGTCAGGCGCCGCGCAGGACGGCGCCCGTGCGCTCGGCCGCGGCGGCGACCGCAGCGGCGCGGGCCTCCGACGCCTCCTCGGCGGTGAGCGTCCGGTCCGGGGCGCGGAACCGGAGCGAGTACGCGAGGGACTTGCGCCCCTCCCCCACCTGCTCGCCGGTGTAGACGTCGAACAGGCGGATCGCCTCCAGCAGGCCGCCCGCGCCGTCGCGCAGCGCTGCCTCGACCTCCGCGGCGGGCACGCCCGAGCCGACGACCAGCGCGACGTCCTGCGTCGCGACCGGATACGACGACACGTGCGGCGCGGTCACCGCGACCGGCTCGCCGAGCAGCCGCAGCTCCAGCTCCATCGCGCAGGTCCGCGCGGGCAGCCCGTACGCCTTCGTGACGCGCGGGTGCAGCTCGCCGGCGTGCCCGACGAGCGTGTCGCCCACGTAGAGCGCGGCGCAGCGGCCCGGATGCCATGGCGCGTGCCGGTCGGCCTTGACGGTCAGCTCGACGCCGACCTCGCGGGCGACCGTGCGGGCGGCCTCGATCGCGTCCGCCCACAGCGCGGGACGTCCCCCGCCCCACCAGCCGGACGGCTCCCGGTCGCCCGACAGGACGACCGCGACCCGGTGCGGCTGGTCCGGCAGCGCCGCCTCGACCGACGCGATCTCCTCCGGCGTCGGACCGCGGTCGACCGCGAGGCGCGGCGCCCGGTCCGGGGCGTCCGGACGCGGCCGGAACACCGCGCCCAGCTCGTACAGGGCGACGTCGCTAAAGCCGCGTCCCACGTTGAGCGCCAGCACCTTGAACAGGCCGGGCAGCAGCGTGGTGCGCAGCAGCGGCTCCTCCTCCGACATCGGGTTCGCCAGCCGCATCGCGCGGCGGCGCGCGTCGCCCGCGGGGAGCTGGAGGCCGTCCAGGTCCTTGTCGGACACGAACGGGAACGCCAGCACCTCGACGTACCCGGCGCCCGCGAGCGCGCGGCCGACCCGCCGCCGCAGCCGCTGCCGGACGGTCAGCCCCTGCCCCGCGACCGGGCGCGGCGCCCGCGCCGGGATCTCCTCGTACCCTTCGAGCCGGATGACCTCCTCGGCCAGGTCGTTCGGCTCGGTGAGGTCCGGGCGCCACGACGGCGGCGTCACCGTCAGCACGTCGCCGCCCGCGACCGCGCAGCCGACCTGCTCCAGGCGGCGGACGACCGCGTCCCGCGTGTACGGCATGCCCGCGACCCGTCCCGGATGCGCGGCGGGCATCGTCACCGTCACCGGCTCGACCGGCGCCTCGGCGTGCGTCACGCCCGGCAGGACCTCCGCGCCGCCCAGCTCGGCCAGCATCCGCACCGCCCGGTACGAGGCGTACAGCGGCAGCTCGCGGTCGACGCCGCGCTCGAACCGGTGCGACGCCTCGCTGTGCAGCTTGTGCCGGCGGCTCATCCGCGCGGTGCCGATCGCGTCGAAGTGCGCCGCCTCGATCACCATGTCGGACGACCGCTCGTCGATCTCGGTGGCGAGGCCGCCCATCGTCCCGGCCATCGAGATCGGGCCCGACTCGTCGGTGATCAGGATGTCGCCGGGGTCGAGCTCGCGCTTGACGTGGTCGAGCGTCTCCAGCTCCTCGCCGGGCGCGGCGCGGCGCACCACGATCGGGCCGGTGAGCTTGCCCCGGTCGAACGCGTGCAGCGGCTGCCCGAGCTCCAGCATCAGGTAGTTGGTGACGTCCACGGCCAGCGACACGGGACGCATCCCGGCGCGGTGCAGGCGGACCCGCATCCACATCGGGGTCTGCGCGTCCGGGTCGAGGCCCCGCACCTCGCGCAGGACGAACCGGTCGCACGCGGTCGGGTCGCCGATGCTCGCCGGGTACGCCTCACCGTTCTTCTCGGGGAGCTCCACATCGGCCGGGTCCTTGAACGGCACGTCGTACGCGGTCGCCGCCTCGCGGGCGAGGCCGCGGATCGACAGCGCGTAGCCGCGGTCGGGCGTGACGGCGATGTCGAGGACGTCGTCGCGCAGCCCGAGCAGCTCGATCGCGTCCGCGCCGACCGGCGTGTCCGCGGGCAGGACGAGGATGCCGCTGTGGTCGTCCCCGATGCCCAGCTCGCTGACCGAGCAGATCATGCCCTCCGACACCCGGCCGTAGGTCTTGCGGGCGCCGATCTCGAACCCGCCGGGCAGCACGCCGCCCGGCAGGATCACGACCACGTGGTCGCCGACCGCGAAGTTGGACGCCCCGCAGATGATGTTCTGCGGCTCGCCCGTCCCGTTCGCGTCGCCGACGTCGACCCGGCAGTAGCGGATCGGCTTCTTGAACTCCGTCAGCTCCTCGAACGCCAGCACCTCGCCGATGACGAGCGGGCCGGTGATGTCGGCGCCGGCACGCTCGACCGTCTCGACCTCAAGGCCCGCCGCGATCAGCTTCTCGGCGAGCGCGCGTCCCGTCACGTCCGCGGGCAGCTCGGCGTACTCGCGCAGCCAGGAAAGCGGGGCCCGCATCAGATCTCCATCCCGAACGGGAGGGTGAACCGGACGTCGCCCTCCACCATGTCGTACATGTCCTCCACGCCGTGCCGGAACATCAGCGTCCGCTCGACGCCGAGGCCGAACGCCCAGCCGCTGTAGCGGTCCGGGTCGACGCCGCAGGCGCGCAGCACCCGCGGGTTGACCATGCCGCAGCCGCCGAGCTCGATCCAGCCCTCCGAGCCGCAGGTGCGGCACGGCTCGGCGCCCGGCTCGGCGGACGCGCCCCGGCACACGAAGCACTGCATGTCCACCTCGCCGGACGGCTCGGTGAACGGGAAGTACGACGGCCGGA
Organism: Actinomadura decatromicini; assembly: GCF_008121305.1. NCBI lineage: Bacteria > Bacillati > Actinomycetota > Actinomycetes > Streptosporangiales > Thermomonosporaceae > Actinomadura > Actinomadura decatromicini. The sequence goes on from NZ_VSRQ01000014.1 coordinate 19,075, forward strand.
ACCGCGTCTTCAGACCCTCGCCGAACATCCCCTTCACGTAGGCGTCGATGCCGCCGCGCAGGTCGGCCATCGTCAGGCCCTCGTCGACCACGAGGCCCTCCAACTGATGGAAGACGGGGCTGTGGGTGGCGTCCAGCTCGTCGGTGCGGAAGGTGCGCCCCGGCGCGACCACGTACACCGGCAGCTCGCGCGCCAGCAGCGACCGGATCTGCATCGGCGAGGTGTGCGTCCGCATCACCAGGCCGGACTCCTCCGACTCGACGAAGAACGTGTCCTGCATCGTGCGCGCCGGATGGTCGGGCAGGAAGTTCAGGGCGTCGAAGTTGTACCACTCGGCCTCGACCTCGGGGCCCTCGGAGACCTCGAAGCCCATCGAGACGAAGACGTCGACCATCCGCTCCTGCATGGTGGTCAGCGGGTGGCGGGCGCCGCGCGGAGCGCGGTCCCACGGGAGCGTGACGTCGACGGTCTCCTCGACCAGCACGCGCTGGTCGCGCTCCTCCTCCAGCTCCGCCTGGCGCGCCTTGAGCGCCTGTCCGACGGCGCCGCGGGCGGCGCCGATGCGCTTGCCCGCGTCGGCGCGGGCGGCGGGCGGCAGCGCGCCGATCTCGCGGTTCGCGAGCGCCAGCGGGGAGCGGTCGCCGGCGTGCGCGAGGCGGACCTGCTTCAGTTCGTCGAGGTCGGCGGCGGCGGCGATGGCCGCGAGCGCCGCGTCGCGGGCCCGCTCCAGCTCCGCCGCGCTCAGCGCGGACACCTCGACGGGATCAAAGGACTTGTTGGGTGCAGACATGGCTGTGTCATCGACTCCGGTCGGCGTGGGACGCCCGCAGTCTAGTGCGCGGGCGGTGAAGATCCGGAAAGCGTGCGCGGAACGCGCGGCCCGTCCAGGGGCCCGGCGGCCGCCGGGCTCAGCCGGCGTGGTCGGGGGCCCCTGCGGGCACGGTAAATCGGAACTCGGCGCCGCCGCCGGGCGCCCGCCGCACGGCGATCACGCCGCCGTGCGCCTCGACCAGGCCCTTCACGATGTAGAGCCCGAGGCCGGTGCCGCCGCGGCGGTTGCCGCCGGGGCCGCGCCAGAACTGCCGGAAGACGCGCTGGGCCGCCTCGGGCGGGATGCCCTCGCCCTCGTCGCGCACCGACACGGCGGCTCCCTCCTTGTGCGCGTCCGGCTCCACCACGATGGTGACGGTGCCCGCCCCATGGCGCACCGCGTTCTCCACAAGGTTACCGAGGATCTGATCCATCTTGTCGGGGTCGAGCCACATCTCGGGCAGCTCGCCGCGCGTCTCGAAGCGGAACCGGTCCTCCGCCTCGCCCGCCGCGACCCGGCCCGCGATCACCTTGCGGACCTCCTCCGGCAGGTCGACGACCTGGCGGTGCATCTCCAGCCGGCCCGCCTCGATGCGGGACACGTCCAGCAGCTCGGTGATCAGCCGGGTGACCCGGTCGGCGTCGGCGTTGACCGTCTCCAGCATGACGCGCTTCTGGTCGTCGTTGAAGCGGTGCCACTTGGCCAGCAGCGTCGCGGTGAAGCCCTTGACGCTGGTCAGCGGGGAGCGCAGCTCGTGCGCGACGGTGGAGACGAGGTCGGCGCGGTCGCGCTCCTGGCGGGCGCGGTGCAGGGCGTCCCGCAGGCACACGGTGAACCGCTCCACGCGGCCCTCGCCGTCGCGCCGGTACGCGGCGGTGACCAGCACCTCCGTGCCGTCGGGCAGGAACAGGACGCGCTCGGGGTGGCGGGTGCGGGTGGCGAGGCCGTCGTAGGGGGCGAGGCACTTCCACCAGTCGCGGCCCTCGGCGTCGTGCAGCGGCAGGACGTCGCGGAAGTCGCGGCCGAGCGCGGCCCCGGCCTCGACGCCGGTCATCCGCGCGGCGGCGGCGTTGAACACCAGCACCCGGGCGTCGCGGCCCGCGACGAGCAGCCCGTCGGGCAGCTCGTCGGCCGCGACCGCGGCGGCGACCGGGGCGAGGCCGGACGGATCCCCGCCGGGGCCGGCCGCGGACCGCTGCGCGGGCACGCGGGCGGCCACGCGAGGGGCTTCCTCTCCGCCCACAGCGGCCTCCAGAACACCGAAGGGAACGCGGCCTGTCGAGAAGAGACTCTAGCCGCAGTCGGGTGTCTTGCGGGACCCGGAAAGCCCCCTGCGGAAAGGCATCTGTAGCCCGCGGGCGGATCGCGGCGGCCCCGAGACCGGCCCCGCGCCCCGAGGGTCGCAAACGTCACCCGGACACGGGCCTCACCGGGACGCGGACCCACAGGCTCGCGAAGTCACCGGATCACGGACAGCGGTTCGCGGACAACAACGGTTCGCGGACGTCAGCAGATCGCGGACGTCAGCGGGAGGTGCTCGGCGAGTCGTGGTCGGCGAGCGCGTCCGGCACGTCCGCGTGGACGGCGAACAGGCGGTCGAGCCCGGTGATCCGCAGCAGCCGCAGCTGAGCGGGGCGCACCCCGGCGAGCGCGATCTCGCCGCCGGTCGCCGAGACCTGGTTGTGCGCGGCGACCAGCGCGCCGAGCCCGGCCGCGTCGCAGAACGGGACGGCCGTGAAGTCGGCCACCAGGCGGCGCGTCCCCGCGCCGTGCAGCTCGACGAGCCGCGCGCGCAGGGTGTCGGCCGTGTGCAGGTCGATCTCGCCCGCCACCGCGACGACGGCGGTGTCGCCGTGCCGCAGCGCGACCTCGACCCGCAGTTCGGCGGTGCTCGGGGCCGCGCTCGCGACGGTGCCCGCGGCGAGGCCGCCCGGGACACGTCCGGCCGGGCCGCGGTCGCCCCCGGCCCGCGCGCCGGAGGCCCCGGGAGCCGCGGCGACGGCGCGCGGCGCGCACCGCACGTCCGGCCCGCGCCGGCCCGCCCTCCTGGGCGGCCAGGTCTCCTCGGTCATCACGTTCGCCCCCACTCTGCGCGGCATCGGCGCCGCCCCTGGTCAAAGCACTGATCAACACCGTAGGCACCGGACCAGGGCGGAGAGATCCCTCGTCAGGCCCGTTCCCGCTCCTACCTGCGGACGAGTTCCGCGGCGGCCGGTCCACCCCCGGACCGACCTCGGCGTGCGGACCATCCTCCCAGCTCACCGCCCGGGGCACCGCGACCGGGACGACCGGTTGCGGCCATCCGGTCACGCACCGCAGCGGCCCTCGGCGCGCCGCTGGCCCGGTTGCGCGCCGGTCACGTCCCGCGCTGGGCGCGGGCCGAGGCATAGAGGCATACGGCAGCGGCCGTCGCGAGGTTCAGGCTCTCGGCGCGCCCGTGGATCGGGACGCGCACGACCTCGTCGACGCTGCCGAGGATCTCGGCGGGCAGTCCCCACGCCTCGTTGCCGAACACCCAGGCGGTGGGGCGCGCGAGGAGGCCGTCGTCGAGCGCCTCGTCCAGCGTGCGCTTGCCCCCGCCGTCCGCGGCGAGGACGGTGAGCCCCGCGCCGCGCAGCTCCGGGACGAGCGCGTCGAACCGCGGGCCGACGACGACGGGCAGGTGGAACAGGCTGCCCGCCGAGGCGCGCACGCACTTGCCGTTGTAGGGGTCGACGGACGCGTCGGTGAACACGACCGCCTCCGAGCCCGCCGCGTCGGCGGTGCGCAGCACCGTGCCCGCGTTGCCGGGGTCGCGGACGTGCGCGAGGACGGTCACCAGCCGGGGACCGGCGGCGAGCGCCGTCTCCAGCGGGACGTCCACGAACCCGCACACCGCCAGCAGCCCCTGCGGGGTGACGGTCTGCGCGAGCTCGGCCATGACCTCGCCGCTGACGCGCAGCACCGGCGCGCCCGCCCGCTCGGCCGCGGCCACCAGCTCGGGGTGGCGGGCCTCCGCCTCCGCCGTGGTGAACAGCTCGGCCAGCCCGCCGGGGATCTCCAGCGCCTCCCGGACCGCCTGCGGCCCCTCGGCGAGGAACCGGTTCTCGCGGCGCCGGAAGGCCCGTTTGGCGAGCCGCCGAGCGGCCTTCACCCGTGGAGACCGGACGGAGGTCAGCTCGCGGCCCGCCATGTCGCGTCGTTCGCCCGAGTCCGGATGCCCGGGCTCAGGCCGCCTCCGTGTTTCCCTCGGCGGGGAGCGCGTCCTTGGCCACCTTGACCAGGGCGGCGAAGGCGGGCGCGTCGTTCACGGCGAGCTCGGCGAGCATGCGCCGGTCGACCTCGACCTCGGCGGCCTTCAGGCCCTGGATGAACCGGTTGTAGGTGATGCCGTTGGCGCGGGCCGCCGCGTTGATGCGCTGGATCCACAGGCGGCGGAACTGGCCCTTGCGGTCCTTGCGGTCACGGAACGCGTAGGTCATCGAGTGGAGCTGCTGCTCCTTGGCCTTGCGGTACAGGCGAGAGCGCTGGCCGCGGTAGCCGCTCGACCGCTCCAGGACGACCCGACGCTTCTTGGCGGCGTTGACCGCCCGCTTCACGCGTGCCACGTGCTGAACTCCTTCGTGGGGGCCGGGGCCGTCCGGGCCTCGGCCGGTCGCTGATGTTGCCGGTCGGGTGCTACTTGCGCAGCAGCTTCTTGATGTTCTTGGCGTCGGCGTCGGCCACCACGGCCGGGCCGTCCAGCCGCCGGGTCCGCTTGGACGGCTTGTGCTCAAGCAGGTGGTTGCGGTTGGCGCGGCGGCGCATCACCTTGCCGGTGCCGGTCAGCTTGAAGCGCTTCTTGGCACCGCTGTGGGTCTTGGTCTTCGGCATGGTCGCCGTCGTCTCCCTCTGTCCCTGCCCCGGTCCGGACGGCACGGGGGCGCGCCTGATCGACGCATCGCACGAATGCCGTGGACGCGCCTGGTCAGGCTTCAATCTACGTGCGCCGTGACCCCGCTCCGCCCGCGAGGTCGCGGTACCGGGCCCGCCACGGGAGCGGTCCCGGGACGGCCGTCAGGCGCTCTCGGTCTCCTGACCGCGGGCCGTCTTCTTCTTGTGCGGTCCGATCACCATGATCATATTCCGGCCGTCCTGCTTGGGCCGCGACTCGACGAAGCCGAGCTCCTCGACGTCGTCGGCGAGCCGCTGCAGCAGCCGGAAACCGAGCTCGGGACGGGACTGCTCACGACCGCGGAACATGATCGTGACCTTCACCTTGTCCCCGGCCTTCAGGAACCGCACCACGTGACCCTTCTTGGTCTCGTAGTCGTGCGGGTCGATCTTCGGGCGGAGCTTGATCTCCTTGATGACCGTGTGCGCCTGGTTCTTGCGCGCCTCACGCGCCTTCATCGCGGACTCGTACTTGAACTTGCCGTAGTCCATGAGCTTGGCGACGGGCGGGCGCGCCGTGGGCGCGACCTCGACGAGGTCGAGGTCCGACTCGCGCGCGAGTTCAAGGGCCTTGGCGATGGGCACGATGCCCACCTGTTCGCCGTTCGGGCCGACGAGCCGGACCTCGGGCACGCGAATGCGGTCGTTGATACGCGGTTCGGCGCTGATGGGACCTCCTTGGGGCCGTTCACGTTCGTTTGACCGGTCGTACCCCGAGGCTTCCACGAGAAAAGCCCCGCACGACGTCACGTACGGGGCCACCTTCGGTCTCCCCGGCGGCCTGGCCGCTCGGGGACGACGGCTGGACGAGCGCCGCGCGCCCGTTCGCCGGACCGAGACCCACCGGCCTTGCGGCCGGTCAGGTGGGAGGTGGCCTCCGCTTGTGCGCCCGGCGCGCGCCACCGCTGGGTCGCACGCGCAGAGCCGGTCGGCCACCAAGACTACCACCCGCTCGGAGCCCCCGCACCGGCCGGGACGGGGCCGTCCGCCGGGGCCCGCCGTGGTGCCTGAGTGAGGTACGCCACCGTGCTCAACAGCGTGGGACCCGCGCCCATTCCCGGGCCGGACGGTCGTTCCGGCGCGGCGCGGGGCGTCCGGGGCCGCCGGGGAGGGGCCGATGGGTGAGGAAGTTCTGGCGCGGCGGTCCTCTCGGCGTCACGGTCCGGCGCTGTTACGGTGACGGGACCACGGCCTGATCTCACGTGGGGGGACCCCCGCACCCTCCGGTACGGCCCGCCAGGGCCAGGGGAGGTAGTTCCGCGATGCCCTCGGCCGAGGCCGGCGCGGCCGGCCCCCTCACCGCCTTCTCCCCGATCACCCTGCAGTTCGCGCAGAAGGCGTTCATCGTGTCCGGCGGGCGGCTGCTGCTGGTCCGCAAGTCGGCGTCCGACCCGTTCCACCCGGGGCGCTGGGAGGTGCCCGGCGGGCGGCTGGAGGTGGAGGGCGACCTCGGCCTCGACGACCACATCAGGCGGGAGGTGTGGGAGGAGGTCGGTCTCAAGATCGACCCCGGTCCGCCGTTCCACCTGTGGCAGTGGTTCATGCCGGACCGCGCGGGCCCCGGCCGCCCGGCGGGCGGGCAGGTCCGCGTGGTGGCGGCGGCGCGGCGGTGCCGTCCGGTCACACTCGACCCCAGCCTGGAGAACCAGGAGGAGGGCGACCATCTCGACGGGTGCGCCTGGGTTCCGCTGCACGAGATCGGCGCCTACGAGCTGATCCCGAGCCTGCGCCCGGTGATGCGGGCGTTCCTGTCCTCATCCGGCTGAGATGCCGCGCGACAGGGGCGCGTCCCCGGCGGAGTGGCCCGGACTGGACGGCGCCGACGAGCGCCGCTTCGCCATGGTCGTCATCGGGGACGTGGGGATCGAGGTCCGTGCCGCGCTGCCGGACGTCCGGTTCGCGGACCTGGACGCCGACCGCCTCTCCTACGCCCCCGCGCGGGCCGTGGTCGCGGGGACGGCCGTCAACCTGGCACGCAGCGCGGCCCGCTGCTTCCGCCGGGTGGACGTCCTCGCCAAGGTCGGCGACGACGACTTCACCCCGGTGATCCGCCGGGAGCTGCGGCGGATCGGGGCGGGCGACCTCCTGTGCGTCGAGCCCGGCGCGCCGAACGGCGTGTCGGTCATGCTCCGCGACCACGGAGGCGGCGGCGGGCGCGGCGTCCGGCTGCTGGTCGTCCGGGACGACCCGCCCGCGCGCCGCCTGACCGGGCGGGACGTCGCGGCGGCGGCCGCCCGGATCGCGGACGCCGACGTGCTGGCCGTCGACGGGTACTCGCTGCTGTCGCCCGTCTCGCGGGACGCGCTGCACGCGGCGGCGCGGCTGGCCCGAGATGCCGGGACGAGGGTCGCGTTCGACCTCGTCCCGCACGACGTCGACGCGCGGCTCCCGGCGGACGGCGTCCTGCCGACGCTGGCGCTCGCCGACCTGGTCATCTCGGAGGCGCCGACCCTGGCGCGGCTGCTCGGCCGTCCGGGACCGGCGACCGCGGGCGAGGTGCGGGCGCTGGCGCCCGTCCTGGACGAGGCCGTCCCGGGCTCCCCGCTGTGGCTGCTGCGGTTCGGTCCGACGTCCTTGGAGCGGGTGCTCGCCCACCAGCGCGGACGTCCGCCGGTGGAGTACCCGAGCGGCTACCGGGACGGCGTGGAGCGCACGGGGTTCGGCGACCGGCTCGCCGCGTCCGAGCTCTACTGGTGGCTGTCCGACGACTGAGGCTCGCCCGACAGCGACTCGTCCTGGACCGCGGCGCGTAAGGAGCGCAGCGTGCGCAGGAAGCGGCGCCTGCTGGCCGGGAGGCCGAACGCCTCCTGCCAGCGCCACGTCCGGTCCGGCGGCCCGCTGGCGGTCACGGCCCAGCGCAGGAACTGGCTAGGCACGCCGTCCCCGGGATGGACGGTCGCGATGCCGTCCTCCTCGATCAGGAGGTAGGAGCGCCCGGCGCGGAAGCGGGCGCGCAGCGCGGCGTGCCCGGCGGGCGCGCCGGGGAGCCCCCGGTCCTCGGCGACCCTCCGCACGCCGGGCGTGCCGGGCAGGAAGTGCCAGTGCGCGTGGTCGATGCACGCGCCGCCGCCCTGCGGGGTGGCCGGTCCGTGCTCGAAGAGGAGCAGGTCGTCCGTCCCGTAGGCGCGGCGGTAGAGGCGGGCGACGCGGTCGCGCCAGCGCAGGGCCCGCTCCCACAGCGGCGGGGCGAAGGCGGCGGCGCACTGCCAGTGCTCGCGGGTCACGAGGAGGAGGTGGCCCTCGGCGAGCGGCGCGACGTCCGGCATCAGCAGGAAGTCGGCGTCGCGCGCGATGACGCCCGCCTCGCCCGGGAGGTCGGCCATCTCGTTGAACCGGAACCGCAGGGGCGGGCAGAGGACGCAGTCATGGCCGGGCTCGTGCCGCGGCGTCGGCTCGACCAAGCCTCCTCCAGTCCGGGCGTCGCGCGGTCCCCGTCCTCCACCGTGCCCGGTGCGCGGCGGGCGCGGCCTGTGTCCGCCAGAGATCTGTACGGCGACAGACACCGACATACATCTCATGCGGTACAAAACCTGGCTACACGGGAACAAAGTCAGCAGAAGGCGACATCGTGAACCAGAGAACCCCGCTCCCCGCACCGGCCCCCCGCGCCGGACCTCCCGCCGCCGCGCCCGCCTCCCCCGGCACGGCCGCCATCGACCTCGCGGTGCTGCACGCGCGGCTGGAGGAGTCCCTCGACGTCCTCCGCGACACCTACGCGCACGCCCTCGGCACCGGCGGCGGCTGGTACCACGAGCTGACGCGCCCCGAGCCCGGCATGACGGCGACCGCCCTCGGCCTGCTGGCGTTCGTGGAGGCGGGGCGCCCCTTCGAGTACTTCGACGAGGGGCTCGCGTTCCTCGCGTCCCGGCAGACCGCGTCCGGCGACGCGCTGCGCGACGGCGGCTGGGCCACCAAGACCAGCCTCGGCATGCCCGTCGTGGAGGCGACCGGCTGGATCGCCCGGTTCCTCGCCCGCGCCCGCTGCGACCTCCGCGACGACGCCCCCGACCTGAAGCGCGCCTACCAGTGGCTGCTGCGCAACCAGAACCCGGACGGCGGCTGGGGCTCGCTGCACGGCTGCCGGTCCCGGGTGTGGCTGACGTGCCTGGCGCTCCGCGCGCTCAGCCAGCTCAACCCGTACGACCCGGCGGTCGACCGGGGCGTCGAGTGGCTCACCGCGGACCGGACCGCCGCCCGCCCCGCGTGGGGGCCGACGCAGGAGGCCGCGCCGACCGTCACGCACACCGCGTTCGCGCTGGTCACGCTCGCCGAGGCGCGTCCCGACCTGCGGACCGACCGGCTCCTGGACGCCTACGACTGGCTCCTCGCCCACCTCGACCCCGACGACGACCACACCTGGATCGAGACCTACGACGTGTCGCCGCGCGCCGCCGCCTCGAACGGCACGGCGTCGAACGGAACCGCCTCGAACGGCCCGGCGCCGGAGCCGGTGTGGCGGCTCGCGCTGTGGCACTACGGGCTGCCGATCGCGCTGTCCGCGCTGCTGCGGGACCCGCGCGGGCCGCACGGCCCGGCCGTCGCCCGCGCGTTCCGGACGCTCGTCCGCGGCGAGGCCGCCGACCCGCGCTGGAACGTCGGACCGGGCGGGCGCGCCTCGCTGTGGACGCTGTGGTGGCGGCTGGAGACCCTGACCGCGCTCAGCCGCGTCCCGCTCGCGGGCAGCGGCGACGTCCTGCACTGGCTGCCGGACGCGACCGTCGTGCAGCGCGCCCACGCCCGCGGCCGCCCGCTCGCCGACCTGCTGCCGCACCGCAGGCTCGTCGACCCGGTCGGGTTCGCGCGGCGGCACTGGGCGGCGGTCGTGCTCGGCGCGGTGTGCTCGGGCAGCGTGCTCGGCGTCGCCGCCGGCGCGTGGGGCTGGCGGGACTTCTGGCTGAGCGTGATCCTGCCCGTCGTCCTCACCAGCGTCGACGAGTCGGTGAAGCGGCGTCGGCCGCCGCGCGACCCGCCCGCGTGAGAGGGCTCAGCCGCGCCGGGCGAGTTCGGCCTCCCCCGCTGCGCGCATCGCGGCGACGGGCACGTCATCGCGCCCGGTCATCAGCGCCACCTGGCGGACGGCCTGGTGCAGCAGCATCTCGAAGCCGCCGACGACCGTCCCGCCCGCGCGCCCGACGGCGGCGGCGAGCGCGGTCGGCCACGGCGCGTACACGACGTCGAACAGGGCCGCGCCGGACGCGGCGACCCGCTCGGCGAACGGGTCGGCGGCGCGTCCGGGCAGCGTCGACACCACCAGCTCGGCGGGCAGGTGCTCGCCGACCCGGTCGAGCGGCACGACCCGGACCGCGAGCCCGAACCGCTCCCCCACGTCGGCCGCCTCGGCGGCGCGTTCGGGAGTGCGGGCGGCGAGGACCGCCTCGTCCAGGCCGAGCCCGGCGAGCGCGGCCAGCGCGGACGCGGCCGTCGCGCCGCCGCCCAGCACCACGGCCGAGGCCGGAGCCTTCAGCCCGGCTTCGGTCAGCGCGGTCACGATGCCGTGGACGTCGGTGTTGTCGCCGTGGCGGCGGCCGTCCCGAAGGACGACCGTGTTCGCGCCGCCGACCTTCACCGCCAGGTCCGACACGGTGTCGACCAGGCCCAGCGCGACCCGCTTGAGCGGCATCGTCAGCGACAGGCCCGCCCACTCGGGGCCGAGGCCGTCGAGCAGCGCGGCGAGACCGTCCTCGCCGCACTCGATCGCCTCGTACGACCAGGCGTCCAGGCCCATCGCCGCGTACGCCCCCCGGTGCAGCGCCGGGGACAGCGAATGCGCGATCGGCGAGCCGAGCACCGCCGCCCGGCGGCGGTCCGTCCGGTCCGGGGTCACTGGCCCGGGTGCGCCTGCTGCCACGCCCGGAACTTCTGCTCCAGGCGCCCGCGCTCGGCGTCGGTGACCGCGAACTCGGTGATCTTGCGGGACGGGTCCGTCGCGATGAAGAACAGCCAGTCGCCCTCCTCGGGCGCGAGCGCCGCCTCGATCGCGTCCGGGCCCGGGTTCGCGATCGGCCCGGGCGGCAGGCCCTTGTGCTTGTAGGTGTTGTACGGCGAGTCGACCTGCAGGTCCTGGTTGGTGACGGTGAGGGTCCGCTTGTTCAGCGCGTACAGGACGGTCGTGTCGAACTGCAGCGGCATGCCCTTGTCGACCCGGTTGTAGATCACCCGGGAGATCTTGGGCAGGTCGCTCGGCTTGCCGCCCTCGGCCTGGATCAGGCTGGCCAGGGTGAGCACCGTGGCCGGGTTCATGCGCGCCTGGCGCGCCTTCCCGACGAGGTCGACGCTCTCGGCCTCCTGGTTGAACCGGCCCACCATCTGCTTGAGGATCTGCTCGGCCGTCCCGTTCGGGTCGAGGTCGTAGCGCCCCGGGTACAGGAACCCCTCGACCTTGCCCTTCGCGTACGCGGGCAGCCCGAGCGACTGCGGTCGCTTCGCCGCCGCCTGGAACTCGCGGGCGGGAATCCCGGTCTTCTTGCCCAGCAGCTCGAAGACCTCGACGGCGCGCCGCCCCTCCGGGATCGTGATCTGGTTGCCGGCCCGGGACTTCGGGTCGAGCAGCAGGGCCATCGCCGCCGCCGACGACATCTGCCGCCGCATCTGGTAGAAGCCCGGCTGGATGCTCGACGCCCGCGTCTCCTTGTTGTACGCCTTCACGAACGCGCGCGAGCTCTTCACCACGCGGTGCCGCTCCAGCGTCAGCCCGATCACCGAGCCGCTCGCGCCGTCCTTGATCTGGACGGTGACGTTCCCGGAGCCGGAGCCCGAGTAGTCCGGCGGGTGCGTCCGGTTGTCGAGCCAGGCGTAGCCGAGGACGCCGCCCGTGCCGAACACCGCGACCAGGAACGCCAGCGCGAACATGGCGGCGGCGCGGCCGTTGCGGCGACGGCGCTTCTGCCGCCTGCGGACGCGCCGCTGGTCGCGGCGGCCGCCGTGGCGGTCGTCGGGCGGCCGCCCTTCGCCGTAGGGGTCTGAGAACAGGTCCAAGTCGTTCATGAGCTCTCCCGGACGATCTCGCCTGGGGGGCTGCCCGTCAACCGTTCCGCGTCCAACGCGGCCTGGAGCAGCACCGTCGCGGCCGCCTGGTCGACGACCGCGCGCCGCGCCTTGCCGCGCACTCCCCCGGCCCGCAGGCCGCTCTCCGCCGTCACCGTGGTGAGGCGCTCGTCGTACAGCCGGACCGACCCCTGGGGGAGCCGGCCCGCCAGCCTCGCCGCGAACGCGCGGGCCGCCTGCGCGGCCGGGCCCTCGCGTCCCGACAGGGACGTCGGCAGGCCCACGACCACCTCGATCGCCTCATGCTCGGCGGCGAGGGCGACCAGCCTGTCGACGTCGCCCCTGCCGCTTCTGACCGTCTCCAGCGGCGTCGCGAGTATGCCGCCGGGATCGCAGCGCGCGACCCCCACGCGCACGCTCCCGACGTCGACCCCCAGCCGGACCCCGGGCCTCATGGCCCGGACTCCGGCGCGGCTTCCCCCCGAAGCCCCGGCCTCACGCGGCCCCTACGGCCTGCTGGACGGCGGCGAGCGCCTCCCCCACGGCGCCCGGGTTCGCGCCGCCGCCCTGGGCGAGGTCGTCCTTGCCGCCGCCGCCCCCGCCGAGCGCCTTCGCCGCCAGCCCGACCAGCGCGCCGGCCTTCAGGCCGCGCTCGCGGGCGCCCTCGGTGACGGCGACGACCACGACGGGACGGTCCTTCGGCACGCCCGCGACCATCACGACGGCGGGCCGGGCGGTCAGCCGCCCGCGCACGTCGACGGCGAGCTTGCGCAGGTCGTCGGCGCCGGTGCCGTCCGGGGCGCGGTGGCCGACGAACGCGACGCCGTTCACGTCCTTCGCGCCGTCGGCGAGCGATCCGGCGATGGCGAGCACCTGCTGGGAGCGGAGCTTCTCCAGCTCCTTCTCCGCCTCGCGCAGCCGGGTCACGACGCCGGACACGCGCTCGGGCAACTCCTCCTTGCGCGCCTTCAGCTGCTCGGCGAGCTGCGCCACGAGGACGCTCTCGCGCGCCAGGAACCGGAAGGCGTCGATGCCGACGAGCGCCTCGACGCGGCGGACGCCCGCGCCGATCGACGCCTCGCCCAGCACCTTGATCAGGCCGAGCTGCCCGGACCGCGCGACGTGCGTGCCGCCGCACAGCTCCCGGGAGTACTCGCCGACCTCGACGACCCGGACCTCGTCGCCGTACTTCTCGCCGAACAGGGCGAGCGCGCCCATCGCGCGGGCCTCGTCGATCGAGGTGTGGAACGCGCGGACGTCGAGGTCGCCGACGAGGACGTCGTTGACCTCGTCCTCGACGTCGCGGAGCACGCTCGGCGGGACGGCGCCCGACGCGGTGAAGTCGAACCGGAACCGGCCGGGCGAGTTCTCCGACCCGGCCTGCGCCGCGGACTCGCCGAGCGCCCGCCGGAACCCGGCGTGCACCATGTGGGTCGCGGTGTGCGAGCGGGAGATGGCGCGGCGGCGCTCGACGTCCACCTCGGCGTGCGCGGTGTCGCCCGCCTGTGCCTCGCCGCTCGCGACCCTGCCGCGGTGGACGATGAGCCCGGCGAGCGGCGACTGGACGTCCGTCACCTCGATGACGGCGCCGTTGCCGAGCCGGATCACCCCGTGGTCGGCGAGCTGGCCGCCGCCCTCGGCGTAGAAGGGGGTGCGGTCGAGGACGACCTCGACCTCGGTGCCCTCCCCCGCCGCGGGCGCGTTCGCGCCGTTCACGAGCAGCCCGACGAGCCGGGCGTCGCCGAGCAGGTGCCGGTAGCCGATGAAGTCGACCCGGCCGCCCGCGCCGGTGAGCAGCTCGTCGAGGACGGACACGTCGAGGTTGCCGGTCTTCTTGTCGCGGGCGTCCTTCTTGGCGCGCTCCCGCTGCTCGCGCATGAGCCGCCGGAAGCCCTCCTCGTCGACCTGGAGGCCCTGCTCGGACGCCATCTCCAACGTGAGGTCGATCGGGAACCCGTAGGTGTCGTGCAGCTTGAACGCCTGGTCGCCCGCGAGGGTCGCGCCGCCCGCCCGCCGGGTCTGCTCGACGGCGGTGTCGAAGATCGCGGTGCCGGTGCGGAGCGTCTGGAGGAAGGAGTCCTCCTCGGCGTCGATGACCGTGTGGATGTTCGCGGCGGTGCGGACCAGCTCCGGGTACTGCTCGCCCATCGCGGCGATCGCGACGGCGGTCAGCTCGTGCATGAGGCCCGCGTCCTCGCCGCCGAGCAGGCGCAGGTTGCGGATCGAGCGGCGCAGGATGCGGCGCAGCACGTAGCCGCGGCCCTCGTTGCCGGGGCGGATGCCGTCGGCGACCATCATCGTCCCGCTGCGGACGTGGTCGGCGATGACGCGCAGCGACACGTCCGCGCGGTGCTCGCGGCCGTACCGGGTGCCGGTCAGCCCGGCGGCGCGGTCGAGGACGCGCCACAGCGTGTCGGTCTCGTAGATGTTGTCGACGCCCTGCAGGATCGCCGCCATGCGCTCCAGGCCCATGCCGGTGTCGATGTTCTTCGAGGGCAGGTCGCCGAGGATCGGGAAGTCGGTCTTGCTCTCCCCCGGGCCCCGCTCGTACTGCATGAAGACGAGGTTCCACACTTCGAGGTAGCGGTCCTCGTCGGCGACCGGGCCGCCCTCGCGGCCGTACTCGGGGCCGCGGTCGTAGTAGATCTCCGAGCACGGCCCGCACGGGCCGGGGACGCCCATCGACCAGAAGTTGTCCTCCATGCCGCGCCGCTGGATGCGGTCGAGGGGGACGCCGACCTTGTCGTGCCAGAGCCCCACGGCCTCGTCGTCGTCGTTGAAGACGGTGACCCAGAGCTTCTCCTCGGGGAAGCCGAAGCCGCCCTCGTCCCGCGACCGGGTCAGCAGCTCCCAGGCGAACGGGATCGCCTGCTCCTTGAAGTAGTCGCCGATGGAGAAGTTGCCCAGCATCTGGAAGAACGTGGCGTGCCGGGTGGTCTTGCCGACCTCCTCGATGTCCGGCGTCCGGACGCACTTCTGCGCGCTGGTCATCCGCGGGGAGGGCGGCGTGCGCTGGCCGAGGAAGTACGGCTTGAACGGGACCATGCCCGCGTTGACCAGCAGGAGGGTCGGGTCCTCGGCGACCAGGCTGGCCGAGGGCACCACCGTGTGCCCGCGCTCCTCGAAGAAACCGAGGAAGCGGCGCGCCACCTCTGCCGACTCCATGATCAGTGGCCATCCTTGTCGTCGTCGCTGTGATCTATGCCGTGGTCGCCGCCGTGGTCGATGCTCTGGCCGGCGCCGCCGTCGGCGGGTTCGCCGACGATCGTGTACCGCGCCCTGAGCACCCGGCGGGGCCGGGCGGCGAGGGCGTCCGGCGGGGCCTGGTCCATGCGGACGGCCGCGCGGAGCTCGTCCTCGCGGGCCTTCATCTCGGTACGCACGTCGGAGGCGAAATGCCTCAGCCGGTCTCCCGCGCCCTGCCCGGTGGCCACGGCCCGCGCGGCGACGCCGCCCGGCGACCACGTCCGGGCGAAGCGTTCCACCCGGCGCTTGACGCGGTGCGAGACGTACACGCCGGCGCCCGCGCCGACCGACACCCAGAACAGCCGCCTCATCGCCGCCCCCTCCGGGTGGGACGGGACCGCCGCCGCGACTCCGGACCGGCCTGGAGCTGCGGCCTGGACGGCGCGGCGGCCCGGCCCTCGGCGCGGGTCTCGACACGGGCCTCGCCGTCGCGGCCGCCGCTCGCGAGCGCCTTGCGGACCCCGTAGGAGAACGCGGCCGCCTTCACCAGCGGCCCGCCCACCACCGAGGTCATGACGGTGGTGACGGCCGAGACGTTCTGCGTCACCCCGGCGACCTGCTTGGTGATGACGTCGGTGCGGCCGAGCTGCTCGTCGGCGCGGCGGACCGTCCGGGACATGTCGTCCAGCAGGGGGGCGGCCTGGTCGCCGATCTCGCGGACGACCCTGCCCGCCTCGGCGAGGAGGCGGGAGAGCCGCAGCAGGGTGAGCGCGATGAACGAGACGAGCACCGCCCAGAACACGGCCACGATGAGACCCGCGAGCTGTCCACCAGTGAGCATCAGGGCTTTCCGTTTCGTGCGAGTTCGGCTCGGCCGCGCCCGCCCGGAGGCGACACGGCCTGACAGACCTTACCGGTCCCCCGGGCCGCGTGGCGGGACCACCGGCCGGGGCGGGCGATCATCGTTCGCCGCGCAGGACGGAGCGTATCCGCGCGAGGACCTCGGTGAACCGGGATTCGGCTCCGTGCCTGGTCGGGCGGTAGTACTCCCGGCCCTGCACGGCGTCGGGGGCGTACTGCTGCCGGACGACGCCGCCCGGATGGTCGTGCGCGTACTTGTAGCCCTCGCCGTGCCCGATCTTCGCGGCGCCCTTGTAGTGCGCGTCGCGCAGGTGGCCGGGCACGGGCCCGGCGAGGCCCTTGCGGACGTCGGCGAGCGCCCCGTCCACCGCCATGATCACGGCGTTGGACTTGGGCGCCAGCGACAGGTGCACGACCGCCTGCGCGAGGTTGATGCGGGCCTCGGGCAGGCCGACGAACTCGACGGCCTGCGCGGCGGCGACCGCGGTCTGCAGCGCGGTCGGGTCGGCCATGCCGACGTCCTCGCTGGCGTGCACGATGAGGCGGCGGGCGATGAACCGCGGGTCCTCGCCGGCCTCGATCATGCGGGCGAGGTAGTGCAGCGCGGCGTCGACGTCGCTGCCGCGGATGCTCTTGATGAACGCGCTGATGACGTCGTAGTGCTGGTCGCCCTCGCGGTCGTAGCGGACGGCGGCCCGGTCGACGGCCTTCTCCAGGACGTCGGCGTCGACCGTCCCGCCGTCGTCGACGACGAGGGACGCGGCCTCCAGGTAGGTGAGGGCGCGGCGGGCGTCGCCGCCCGCGAGGCGGATCAGGTGGTCCTCGGCGGCCGGTTCGAGGGTGACCGCGCCGTCCAGGCCGCGCTCCTCGGTCAGCGCGCGGCGGATGACCTCGCGCAGCTCGTCGTCGCCGAGCGGCTCCAGGGTGAGCAGCAGCGAGCGGGACAGCAACGGGCTGATGACGGAGAAGAACGGGTTCTCGGTGGTGGCGCCGATGAACGACACCCAGCGGTTCTCGACGGCGGGGAGGAGCGCGTCCTGCTGGGCCTTGTTGAAGCGGTGGACCTCGTCGACGAACAGGACGGTCTGCCGCCCGGCCATGCCGAGCTCGCGGCGCGCCAGGTCGATCTCGGCGCGGACGCGCTTGACGCCGTCGCTGACCGCGGAGATCTCCACGAACCGGCGGGACGTGACGTGGCTGACGACCGTGGCGAGGGTCGTCTTGCCGGTGCCGGGCGGGCCCCACAGGACGAGCGACATGGGGACGTCCCGGTCGACGAGCTGCCGGATCGGGGTGCCGGGCCCGAGCAGGTGGCCCTGCCCGACGACCTCGTCCAAGGCGCGCGGGCGCATCCGCACCGCGAGCGGCTGCGCCGACGCGGGCTGCGCCGACGCGGGGCGCGCGTCCAGGCCCGGCGTCGCCGGGCGGCCCGCGGCCTCCGGTGGCGCCGGGGCGTCGAAGAGGCCCTCAGGCTCGCCCGATTCCGCCCTGTCGGTCACGCTCCGACACTATCTCGGGGCGCCGACAGCGCCGGACGGCCCGCCCTCCCGGTCGTCCAGCCACGGCACGGCCGACGTCGCCCACACCACGGCCACGACGATCGCCGAGCCGACGATCCCGTCCAGCCAGTAGTGGTTCGCGGTGAGCACGACGACGAGCAGCGTCACCACGGGATGGGCGACGACGAGGTACCGCCACCGGCTCCGCCCGTACCGGACGACGCCCCACGCGACCAGCAGCGCCCAGCCGACGTGCAGCGACGGCATCGCGGCGAACTGGTTGGCGAGGCCGCTGCCGGGCTCGGCCGGGTACGCGCTCGGCCCGTAGGCGCGCATGAGGTCGACGAGCCCGTGGCCGGGCAGCATCCGGGGCGGGGCCAGCGGGAACGCGAAGTGGAGCGCCAGCGCCGCCGCGGCCGACAGCACGACCGCCGCGCGCACCCGCGGCCACGCGCGCCGGTGCCGGAACCACACCCACACCATGAAGACCGTGGTCGCCGGGAAATGGACGCGGACGTAGTACTGGTTGGCGGCGCGCACCCAGCCGTCCCAGCCGAGCGCCCAGTTCTGCAGGGACGCCTCGTCGGGCAGGCGGAGGGCGCGTTCGGCGTCCCACACCCATCGGGCGTTGGAGAACGCCTGGGCGGAACGTCCGTCCACGAGGTGCCTGCCGTACTCGTAGACGAGCAGGACCACGGCCATGACCGCGATCTGGAGGACGGTGGCCAGCACCACACGCGAGATCCGCCGTTCGTTCCCCAACGCCGCGCCCTCGGCCTCCGATCGGGTCATAGGCTTCATCCTCGGGGTGGCCTGACCGGATCCTCCTGCTACGTCAGGAGGGTTCCGCCTCGTCCGAGGGTCGCGGGACCCATGGAACCTGAGGCGGGGCTGCCGCGTTGGAACGGCGCGTAGGGCGCATTGAAGGCGCATTCGGGAGCGTGACGGAGTGTCCGGTATGACCCGGCGCCGTCGGCACGGGCCGGCGGGCCTGCTCGTGGCGCTCTTCGTCGTGGGCGGACTGATCTTCAGCTACGGGCTGGGGCACGCGCCGCCGCCGCGCGTCTGCACCCAGCACGCCGTGAGCGTCCCCGTCGCCGCCGTATCGTCCGCCGCCGGGGCCGAGGCGCGGGACGCCGGGCTTTCGCCGCTCCAGGGCCTTCACAGCGCCGCCGACGCGGTGCCGGCCGACGGAGCGGCGGCGTCCGGGCCCGCGAAGCGGGTGCCGTCGCAGGCGCCGGTCGACGCGTGCCTGTGCCTCGCCGTGCTGTTCACCCTCGTCCTGCTGGGGCTGGCGGCCGTCCTGCGCCGCCGCGGCCTGCGGCTGCCCGCCCGCGTCGGCTGGGCCCTCGCCCCGATCCTCCGGGGCGCGTCCGCGTTCGCGCCCCGGCCCGCTCTCCAGGTTCTCCGGCTGTGACGGACCGGCCGTAAGGCCACTTCGCCGCCGTGTCCACCGCGATACGGCGCTGCCCTCATGTCCGCAGCCAAATCACAGCCTGTACGAGAGGACCGCTCTCATGTCCAAGAGCGCCCGCAACCAGAACGCGCGCAAGAAAGCCCAGAAGAACGTGCTCACCAAGCGTGAGATCCCCTGGGGCGTCATCGGCTTCTTCACCGTGATCGGAGTGGTGGCGTTCGTCGCCATCGGCTACGCGTTCATGCAGTCCCGTCCGTCGTCGGCGGACGACTCCGCGTCCATCTCCGGAATGGTGACCAAGGACGGCCTGTCCCGCGACCACACCACGAGCGCCGTCCGCTACGACACCGCCCCGCCCATGGGCGGCGCTCACGACCCCACCTGGCAGAACTGCGACGGTCGTGTATACGACGCCCCGCTGCGCAACGAGAACGCCGTCCACTCGCTGGAGCACGGCGCGGTCTGGATCGCCTACCGTCCCGGCCTGGCCGCCGCCCAGCTCGACGCGCTCAAGGGCAAGGTCAACGGGACCGACTACACCTTCCTCAGCCCGTACCCGTCGCTGGACGCCCCGATCGCGCTCAGCGCGTGGGGGCGCCAGGTCAAGGTCCAGGACGCGTCCGACGCGCGCGTCGACCAATTCCTGCGCGCCTACGTCAAGGGCCCGCAGACGCCCGAGCCCGGCGCGCCCTGCGACGGGGCCAAGGACACCCCGTGACCGGCGGGGCGCCGCGAGGGCGGCGGGTCACCGTCGTCCTCGCGGTCCTCGTCCTCCTCACCGGCGCGGTGCTCGTGGCGCTCAGCGCCGCCCGCTCGGGCGAGCCCGGCGCGGACGGCCCCGAGGCCGGGTTCGCCCGCGACATGAGCGCCCACCACGCCCAGGCGGTGCGGATGTCGTTCATCGTCCGGGACCGCACGGACGACCCCGAGGTCCGGTTGCTGGCCTACGACATCATCAACACGCAGTCCGCCCAGATCGGCATGATGACGGCCTGGCTGGACGAGTGGGGCCTACCGAAGACCGACCCGGCGGGCCGGATGCGCTGGATGTCCGGGCACGGCGGCCACGGGAACCCGGCGGCGAGCGGCGACGCGGCGATGCCCGGCATGGCGACGCGCGAGCAGCTCGCCGACCTGGAGCGGGCGTCCGGGCGCGACGCCGAGGCCCGGTTCCTGCGGCTGATGATCGCCCACCACCGGGGCGGCGTCGCGATGGCGGAGGCGGTGCTGGCCCGCACCGGGCGGGACCTCGTCCGCCGCCTCGCCCGCACCATGGTGGACGGCCAGCGCGCCGAGATCCGCCTGATGGAGGGGATGCTCCGGCAGCGGGCCGCCGCCTGAGGCCCGCCCGGCGTGCCTGACGCCCGGCCGGTAGGCGACCTTCGCGATAACGCTTGACAGGGCGGTCGGATCGCGCGTCACTGACCACCATGGCTCAGAACCTCAGCGGCTACCACCGGGCCCTCGACCTGTTCGAGGGCCTGGTCGCCGGCGTCTCCCCGGGCGGCTGGGACGCGCCGTCGCCGTGCGCCGGCTGGACTGCCCGCGACGTCGCCGGGCACGTGACGGGCGGGCAGCGGATGGTCCTCGCGCTGGCCGCCGGGGAGCCCGCCCCCGAGGTCAACGCCGACCCGGCCCGGTTCGCGGCGGACGACGTCCTGTCGAGCTGGCGGACGGCCCGCAAGGAGTGCACCGCCGCCCTCACCCCGGCCGCGCTGAGCCGTCCCGTCCCGTTGGGCGGCCTGGGCGACCTGCCGCTCGGCGACTTCCTGGAGGGCTACATCCTGGAGCCGCTGGTGCACGCCTGGGACCTGGCCGAAGCCACCGGCCAGCCGTCCCGGCTGGACCCGGACCTGGTCCACCACGCCTTCGCGACCGCCCAGGTCGTCGCCGCGCCCCTGCGCGCACGAGGCCACCTGGCCCCGCCCCGCCAGGCCCCACAGGGCGCCGACGAGCAGACCCGAATGCTCTCCTTCCTGGGCCGCACCCCGTCCTGACCGGCAGCCCGTCCGGAGATCAGATCAAGAGAACTCTGCGAGGGTGCGTTCCGCCTCTTCGAGCCAGGCGCGGCGGGCGCTGATGGCCTCCTCGGCCTCCTTGACGTCCTTCTCGCGGCCGGCGTCGCGGGCCTTGCCGAGGCGCTTCTCCAGCTGCTCGATGGAGCTGCGCAGCTGGGCGACGGTCGCCTCGGCGCGGGCGCGGGCCTCGGGGTTGGTGCGGCGCCACTCGTTCTCCTCGGCGGCGCGCACGGTCTCCTCGATCTTGCGGAGCCGTCCTTCGAGGCGGTCGCGCTGGTCGCGGGGCACCATCCCGGCGGCCTCCCAGCGCTCCTGGATGGCGCGCAGCGACTGCCTGGCCTGCCGGATGTCCCGGACGGGCAGCAGCCGCTCGGCCTCGGCGAGGAGCTTCTCCTTCTCCTCGGCGTGCACGCGGAACTCGGCGTCGCGTTCGGCGAACACCGCGCTGCGGGCCTGGAAGAAGGTGTCCTGGGCGGCCTTGAAGCGCGACCACAGGTCTTCCTCGGCGTCGCGGGACGCGCGCCCGGCGAGCTTCCAGCGGCGCATCAGGTCGCGGTAGGCGGCGGCGGTCTCGCCCCAGTCGGTGGAGCCCGACAGCGCCTCGGCCTCGGCGACCAGGCGCTCCTTCTCCCGGCGGGACTCCTCGCGCTGGTCGTCCAGCGTCGCGAAGTAGGCCTTGCGGCGCTTGGTGAACGCGTTGCGGGCCGACGACAGGCGCTTCCACAGGGCGGTCTCGGTGGGCCGGTCGATGCGGTCGGCGGCCTTCCACTCCTCGACGAGCTGGCGCAGCCGCTCCCCGCCGTTCTTCCAGTGGGTCTCCTCGGCCGCGATCCGCTCGGCCTCCTCGACGATCCGCTCTTTCACCACGCGGGCCTCGGAGCGGTGCTGCTCGCGCTCGGCCTTGACCTGCTCGCGGCGGCGGCCGACCTGCTCGGTCAGGCCGTCCAGGCGGCGGCCGAGGGCGTCCAGGTCGCCGACCGCGTGGGCCTCGGAGACGGCCTCGCGGAGCCGGTCGATGCTCTGCTGGGCCTGCGCGGGCTGCAGGTCGGTGGTGCGGACGCGCTGTTCGAGCAGGCCGATCTCGGTGACGAGCGAGTCGTACTTGCGCTTGAAGTAGGCCAGGGCCTCTTCGGGCGCGCCCGCCTGCCAGGAGCCGACGACCCGCTCGCCGCCGGACGTCCTGACATAGACGGTGCCGTCCTCGTCCACCCGGCCCCAGGGATCGGTCGCGCTGGACACCCTTGCCTCCTGAATCGCGGGTCCGGACGAACTACCGCCCTCCGGACCCTCCACACCTTAGTATCCCGTTCGCCTATTTCCCGGCGATCGTGACGTCCTGGATCTCTACCTTCTTCTTCGGCTTGCCGTCGCCCTTCGGGTCCGAACCAGCGTCCGCGATCTTCTTCAGCACGTCCAGCCCCTTGGTGATCTTCCCGAAGACGGTGTAGTCGGGCGGGAGCTGCGAGTCCTTGTACACCATGAAGAACTGGCTGCCGTTCGAGTCGGGCAGGCTGCTGTGCGCCATGGCCAGCGTGCCCTCGGTGTAGGTCGCACCGCTGGTGTTCTCATTCGCGAACTGGTAGCCCGGCCCGCCGGTGCCCTTCCCCGTGGGGTCGCCGCACTGCAGGACGTTCAGCCCGCCGCTCGTCAGCCGGTGGCACGGCGCCTTGTCGTAGAAGTTCTTCTCCGCGAGGTAGACGAACGACCCGACCGTGCAGGGCGCCTTCTCCCCGTAGAGCTGCATCTCGACGTCGCCGCTGTTGGTCTTGACCGTCGCCTGGACGGTCCCCGTGTGCGCGGGCTTCGACGGCGGAGTCCCGAGCCCCTTGGGCGCGCCCTCGTTCGGCGCCGCCTTGTAGGCGCACTTCGGGCCGTCGGCCGTGGACTCGTCGTCCTTGCCGGTCGCCACCATGAACACGCCGCCGCCGACGGCGACCACCGCCACCGCGGCCGCGGCGCCGACGAGCTTTACGCGGCGCGCCCGCGCCGCCTCCTGCGCCCGCCGCTGCTGCTGCCGCTCGTAGCGCTGCCGCGCGAGCTCCTTCTTGCGGTCCTTCCCCGCCACGGGCCTGTCCCTCCGGTGTGATCAGGTGAACGTGCAGCGCATAGTAGCGGCACCCGCGAGTAAAATCGCGCCCGCTTTCAGGGAGGAGCCCGCGGGGCCCCGGGACCCCCGTCCCGCGACACGGCGGCCGCTATCTCGTTCGCCGCGGCCGCAGCCGCGCCGGTACCCTCGGACAGGCCGCCCGTGATGCCTCGAAGGAAGGACGACCGTGCTCGTCGCCGGGTTCCCCGCCGGATCGTTCGCCGCGAACTGCTATGTCGTGGCGCCCGCCGCGGGTGAGGAGTGCGTGATCGTCGACCCCGGCGAGGACGCCGAGGCCGGGATCGACACGATCCTGCGCGAGCACCGGCTCAAGCCGGTCGCGGTGCTGCTGACCCACGGCCACATCGACCACGTCTGGTCGGTGGCGCCGGTCTGCGGCGCGAAGGACGTCCCCGCCTACATCCATCCGGACGACCGCGAGCTGCTCACCGACCCGGCCAAGGGGCTGTCCCTCGGCCCGGGCCAGCAGCTCTTCGGCGGCCTCGAGCTGTCCGAGCCGGACGACGTGAAAGAACTGGCCGACGGCGCGGTGCTGGAACTCGCGGGGCTGAGCATCACCGTCGACCACGCCCCGGGCCATACGCCCGGGTCGGTGACGTTCCGGACGCCGAAGACCGCGGAGCTGCCGGACGTGATGTTCAGCGGCGACCTGCTGTTCGCCGGGTCCATCGGGCGCACCGACCTGCCGGGCGGATCGTACGAGGAGATCCTCGCCAGCCTGTCCCGGGTGTGCCTCGGCCTGCCCGACGAGACGGCGGTCCTGCCCGGCCACGGACAGCAGACCACAATCGGCCGCGAGCGCGCGACGAACCCGTTCCTCTCCGAGCTCTCTCCGGGTTCGGGGAGTGACCGGGCGGTTCCGGCGGACGGGCCCAACAAGGGATTCTGAGCCAGAGAGACCATGAGTTCGAGCTTCCGGGCCCCCAAGGGGGTCAGTGAATACGTTCCGCCGCGCGCGGACCTTCTCTACGCCGTCCGCGAGGCGTTCGCCGAGCGGGCGCGGCTGGCCGGCTACGGCTACCTGGAGCTAGCCGTCTTCGAGGACACCAACCTCTTCAGGCGCGGCGTCGGCGAGTCCACCGACGTGGTGTCCAAGGAGATGTACACCTTCGAGGACCGCGGCGGCCGGTCGCTGACGCTGCGCCCCGAGTTCACCGCGTCGGTGCTGCGCGCCGTCCTGGAGAACAACCTGCACCGGGGCGCGCTGCCGGTGAAGGTGTGGACGACCGGCCCCGCGTTCCGCGCGGAGCGCCCGCAGCAGGGCAGGTACCGGCAGTTCTACCAGCTCGACCTGGAGGCGATCGGCAGCGAGGACCCGCGCGTCGACGCCGAGACGATCGCGATCGCCTGGCACTGGTACCGCTCCCTCGGGCTGACCCGGGTGCGGCTGCTGCTGAACTCGCTGGGCTGCAAGGAGTGCCGCCCGGCCTACCGGGCCCTGCTGCAGGACTTCCTGCGCGGCCTCGACCTCGACGAGGACACCCGCGCCCGCGTCGAGATCAACCCGCTGCGGGTGCTGGACGACAAGCGCCCCCAGGTCCGGGCCCAGCTCGCCGGCGCGCCGCTGATGGCCGACCACCTGTGCCCGGCGTGCAAGGCGTACCACGACCGCGTCCGCGAGCTGCTCGCCGACCTCGGCATCGAGTGGGAGGACACCCCCACCCTCGTCCGCGGCCTCGACTACTACACCCGGACGACCTACGAGTTCGACCACCCGCTGCTCGGCGCGCAGTCCGGCATCGGCGGCGGCGGGCGCTACGACGGCCTGTCGGAGGACATCGGCGGCCCGCCGCTGCCCGGCATCGGGTTCGGCCTCGGCCTCGACCGCACGCTCCTCGCGATGGACGCCGAGTCGCAGGAGGGCGGGGACGTGTCCTTCGAGGCGCGGCCGCGCTGCGAGGCGTTCGGGGTGGCGCTCGGCGACGCGGCCGAGCGGCGGATGTTCGCGCTGGTGGACGAGCTGCGCCGGGCCGGGATCGCCGCCGACATGGCGTTCGGCGGCAAGCGGCTGAAGGGCGCGATGAAGGACGCCGACCGATCCGGCGCCCGGTACGCCGTGATCCTCGGGGAGCGAGATATCGCGGACGGCGTCGCCCAGGTCAAGGACCTGGCCGAGGGCGAGCAGACCGCCGTCCCGCTCACCGGCATCGTCACGACGTTGAAGGAGAGGCTCTCCAAATGATCCGCACGCACGAGGCGGGGACGCTCCGTAAGGAGCACGCCGGGCAGCAGGTCACGCTGGCCGGCTGGGTCGGCCGCCGCCGCGACCACGGCGGCGTCACGTTCATCGACCTGCGGGACGCGTCCGGCGTCGCCCAGGTGGTCTTCCGGGAGGAGGACGCCGCGCACGACCTCCGCTCGGAGTTCTGCGTCAAGGTCGTCGGGGAGGTGCGCGTCCGCCCGCCGGGCAACGAGAACCCCGAGCTGCCGACCGGGGACGTCGAGGTCGCCGCCGCCGACATCGAGGTGCTGTCGGACGCCGCGCCGCTGCCGTTCCCGATCGAGGGCGACGTCAACGTCAACGAGGAGATCCGGCTCAAGTACCGGTACCTCGACCTGCGCCGCGACTCCGTCGCGCGGGCGATGAAGGTGCGCTCGGAGGCGTCGTTCCTGGTGCACGAGGTGATGCGCGAGCACGGCTTCGTGAACGTGGAGACGCCGACGCTGACCCGGTCGACACCGGAGGGCGCGCGCGACTTCGTCGTCCCCGTCCGCCTCAAGCCGGGCCACTGGTACGCGCTGCCGCAGTCGCCGCAGCTGTTCAAGCAGCTCCTCATGGTCGGCGGGCTGGAGCGCTACTACCAGATCGCCCGCTGCTACCGCGACGAGGACTTCCGCGCCGACCGGCAGCCCGAGTTCACCCAGATCGACATCGAGATGTCGTTCGCCGACCAGGACGACGTCCTCAAGGTCGGCGAGGACCTCGTCGCGCGGCTGTGGAAGGAGATCGCCGGGTACGAGGTCCCGCGCCCGATCCCCCACATCACCTACGCCGACGCGCTGGCCCGGTACGGCTCCGACAAGCCCGACCTGCGGTTCGGCCTCGAGCTGACCGACATGACCGAGTACTTCTCCGGCACGTCGTTCCGCGTCTTCCAGGCCCCGTACGTCGGCGCGGTCGTGATGCCGGGCGGCGCGGCCCAGACCCGCAAGGAGCTGGACGCCTGGCAGGACTGGGCCAAGGCGCGCGGCGCCCGCGGCCTCGCGTACGTGCTCGTCCAGGACGACGGGACGCTCGGCGGCCCCGTCGCGAAGAACCTGTCCGACGCCGAGAAGGACGGCCTCGCCGCGAAGACCGGCGCCGCCCCCGGCGACGCGGTGTTCTTCGGCGCCGGGAAGCGGCACGCCACGCAGGAGCTGCTCGGCGCGGCCCGGCTGGAGATCGGCCGCCGCCGCGAGCTGATCGACGAGACGGCGTGGAAGTTCGTCTGGGTCGTCGACGCGCCGATCTTCGAGCCGGTCGAGGACGACAAGGGCGAGCGGATCGGCTGGACGTCCGTGCACCACCCGTTCACCGCGCCGAAGCCGGAGTTCGCCGACGCCTTCCACGACGACCCGGGCTCCGCCCTCGCCGACGCCTACGACCTCGTCCTGAACGGCAACGAGATCGGCGGCGGCTCCATCCGCATCCACCGGGCGGAGATGCAGCAGCGGGTGTTCGACGTGCTCGGCCTGTCGAAGGAGGAGGCCGAGTCGCAGTTCGGGTTCCTGCTGGAGGCGTTCAAGTTCGGCCCGCCCCCGCACGGCGGCATCGCCTTCGGCTGGGACCGGACCGTCATGCTCCTCGCCGGGCAGGACTCGATCCGCGACGTGATCGCCTTCCCGAAGGCGGCGTCCGGGTACGACCCGCTGACCGCCGCGCCCACGCCGATCAGCCCGCAGCAGCGCGCCGAGGCCGGCGTCGACGTGATCCCCGAGGACGAGGAACCGGCCGAGGACTGACCCGACGGACGCCGCGGCGTCGCCCCTAGCGGGCGGCGCCGCTGGTCGTCCGGTACACGTCGTAGACGCCGTCGATGGACCGGACGGCCTTCAGCACGTGCCCGAGGTGCTTCGGGTCGCCCATCTCGAACGTGAACCGGCTGACCGCGACCCGGTCGCGGGTCGTCGTGACCGACGCCGACAGGATGTTCACGTGCTGGTCGGACAGGACGCGGGTCACGTCCGACAGCAGCCGCGGCCGGTCGAGCGCCTCCACCTGGATCGCCACGAGGAAGACCGACTCCTCCCCCGGCGACCATTTGACGTCGATCAGCCGGTCGGGCTGCGACTTCAGGCTGGCGACGTTCGCGCAGTCGGCGCGGTGCACGGACACGCCGTGCCCGCGCGTCACGAACCCGACGATGTCGTCGCCCGGGACCGGGGTGCAGCACCGGGACAGGCGGACCCAGACGTCCGGGTCGTCCGCGACGACGACGCCCGGGTCGCCGGCCGGACGGGTCCGCTTGCGCCGCGTCGGCAGCGCGATCTCGGCGAGGTCCTCGTCGGCGGACTCGACGCCGCCGAGCGCGTCCACCAGCTTCTGGACGACGTTCTGCGCCGACACCTGGCTCTCGCCGACCGCCGCGTACAGCGACGACACGTCCGGGTAGCGCAGGTCGCGGGCGAGGGCGAGCAGCGCCTCGCCGGACATCATCCGCTGGAGCGGCATGTTCTGCTTGCGCATCGCGCGGGCGATGGCGTCCTTTCCGGACTCGATCGCGGTGTCGCGGCGCTCCTTGGAGAACCAGTGCTTGATCTTGTTGCGGGCGCGGGCGGACTTGACGAAGCCGAGCCAGTCGCGGCTCGGGCCCGCGTCCTGCGACTTGGAGGTGAACACCTCGACGGTGTCGCCGTTGTCGAGGGTCGATTCGAGGGGGACGAGACGGCCGTTGACGCGGGCGCCGATACATCGGTGCCCCACCTCGGTGTGGATCGCGTACGCGAAGTCGACCGGCGTCGCGCCCTGCGGCAGCGCGATCACGTCGCCCTTCGGCGTGAACACGAACACCTCGGACACCGACAGGTCGAACCGCAGCGACTCCAGGAACTCGGCCGGGTCGGCGGTCTCCTTCTGCCAGTCGAGGAGCTGGCGGAGCCACTGCATGTCACCGGCCTTGCGGCCGCCGACCGTCTCCTCCTTGTACTTCCAGTGCGCGGCGACGCCGTACTCGGCGCGGCGGTGCATGCCCCAGGTGCGGATCTGCAGCTCGACGGGCTTGCCCTCCGGGCCGATGACCGTCGTGTGCAGCGACTGGTACATGTTGAACTTCGGCATCGCGATGTAATCCTTGAACCGGCCTGGGACCGGGTTCCACCGCGCGTGGATCGAGCCGAGCGCCGCGTAGCAGTCGCGGACGCTGTCGACGAGGACCCGGATGCCGACCAGGTCGTAGATGTCGTCGAAGCTGACGTCCCGCGCGATCATCTTCTGGTAGATCGAGTAGTAGTGCTTCGGCCGCCCGGTCACGGTGGCCTTGATCCGGGCCTCGCGCAGGTCGGTCGAGACGTTCTCGATCACTTCCTGGAGGTAGACGTCGCGGCGCGGGGCGCGCTCGGACACCAGCCGCGCGATCTCGTCGAACCGCTTCGGGTACAGGGTGGCGAACGCGAGGTCCTCCAGCTCCCACTTCAGCGTGTTCATGCCGAGGCGGTGCGCGAGCGGCGCGAACACCTCGAGCGTCTCGCGGGCCTTCTTCTCCTGCTTGTGCCGCGGCATGTAGCGCAGGGTGCGCATGTTGTGCAGCCGGTCGCCGAGCTTGATCACCAGGACGCGGATGTCGCGGGACATCGCCACGACCATCTTGCGGACGGTCTCGGCCTCCGCCGCCTCCCCGTACTTGACCTTGTCGAGCTTGGTGACGCCGTCGACGAGCGCGCCGATCTCGTCGCCGAACTCGGTGGTCAGCTGCTCCAGCGTGTACGGGGTGTCCTCGACGGTGTCGTGCAGCAGCGCCGCGCAGAGCGTCTCGGTGTTCATGCCGAGCTCGGCGAGGATCGTCGCGACCGCGAGGGGATGCGTGATGTAGGGGTCGCCGCTCTTGCGCTTCTGGTGGCGGTGGTAGTGGGCGGCGACGTCGTAGGCGCGCTCGATGAGCCGCAGGTCCGCCTTCGGATGGGTGTTGCGGACCGTCTTGATCAGTGGTTCGAGTACCGGGTTCATAGCGGGGCCGCGCTGGGCGCCCAACCTGGCGAGCCTACGGCGCACCCGGGCGGCAGACGGTGGAATCGTGGCCGGCGTGGGCCTGGACGGGACGGCGGGCCCGGAGTTCCGGGCCGGCGCCGCGGGCTTCTCGGCCGCGGACGCCCTGCCGGACTTCTTCTCGGCGGGCCCGTCGGCGGGCTGTTCGGCGGGGGGGTCGGCGGGTTTCTCGGCGGGTTTTCGGTCAGAGCCTTTTGCGGGATCCTCGGCGGGTTCGCCGGGCGCGGGTCTCGCGTCGGCCGGCTTCTCGGCCGGCGGTTCGGCGGGCTTGTCGGCGGCCGGAGCTCGCCGCGCGCCGGTCCTCCCGGCGGCGGGCGCCTGCTCCGGCGGGCGCTCCGGCTCGGGCGGCGCCTGGACGTCCCCCGTCGTCGGCGCGGCGGTGTCGTTCACCGCGTCGGTCGATACCACCTCACCTGGCACCCAGCCTCCTTGATCCACGCGGGCGCTCGTTCCCGCTGACCGGCGGGGCGCGCCCGTCCCCGCCGGGCCCTGATGGCGCCAGTGTATCCGGCGCTTATTTCGTACTAGACCGTAACGAGGGAATGAACGTCCAGATTCCGCAGCTTGTCGCGTCCGTTCAGGAACGAAAGCTCCAGCAGGACGGACAGCCCGGCGATCTCCCCGCCGCCCCGGCGGACGAGTTCGGCGGTGGCCGCGGCCGTCCCGCCGGTGGCGAGGACGTCGTCGACGATCAGTACACGGTCGCCCGGTTCGAGCGCATCGAGATGGATCTCGATGGTCTCGGTCCCGTATTCGAGATCATAGGTCTCCTCGTGCGTCGCCGCGGGCAGTTTCCCCTTCTTGCGCACCGGCACGAAGCCCGCGCCGAAATGGTAGGCGACGGGCGCGGCGAGGATGAACCCGCGCGCCTCGATCCCGACGATCTTGTCGATGGTGCCGCGGCCGTGGTGGTTGACGATCGCGTCCACGACTCCCGCGAACGCGACGTGGTCGGCCAGCAGCGGCGTGATGTCCTTGAAGACGACCCCGGCCTTCGGGTAGTCGTCCACGTCGCGGATCCTGTCCTGGATCAGCTTGCCGAGGTCCACGTTGCGCTCCCTGTGACGTATTCCACTGTCGTGCGGTCCGGGCGAAGGTGCCCGGACACGCGCCGTGCCCGCGTCCACCGGGGCTGACTCGCCCCGGCGGGCGCGGGCACGGCCGCCGGACGGCTTACTTGCCCCGGCGCTGCTGACGGGTGCCGCGCTTCGGCTGCTGGCGCGGCCCGGTGTTCACGACCTTGCGGACGGTGACGGCGCTGCGGACGTCGTCGGCGGACCCGCCGCCCGTGTCGTCCGCGTCGTCCGCGTCGTCCGAGGCGGACGGACCGTCGTCCGAACCGCCGCCGGAGGCGCCCGCCGTCGCCTTGACCTTCGCGGTCTTGGCCTGCCGCTTCGTGCTCTGCTCGCGGCGGGCGATGTTCTGGCGGATCTGCTTGTACTTCGGCTCGCGCTCCTTGAACTGGACGAGCAGCGGCGTCGCCACGCAGATCGACGAGTACGTCCCGACGATCATGCCGACGAACAGCGCGAGCGACAGGTCCTTAAGGGTGCCCGCGCCGAACAGCGTCGTCCCGATGAACAGGATCGCGCCGACCGGCAGGATCGCCACGAGCGAGGTGTTCAGGGAGCGGACCAGGGTACTGCTGAGCGCCTGGTTGGCCGCCTCGCTGTAGGTGGTCTTGGAGGTCGGCCCGAGCGGTTTCGTGACCTCCTTGATCATGTCGAAGACTACGACCGCGTCGTAGAGCGAGTACCCGAGGATCGTCAGGAAGCCGAGCAGCGTCGCCGGAGTGACCTCGAACCCGGACCAGGCGTACACGCCCGCCGTGATGATCAGGTCGTGCACCAGCGCGACGACGGCGGCGAGCGCCATCCGCCACTCGAACGCGACGGACAGGTAGGCGATGATCAAGATCATGAAGACGATCAGCGCCTGCCACGCCTTCTTCTGGATCTCACCGCCCCACGAGGCGCCGACGACCTGGGTGCTGATCTTGTCCGGAGCGATGTTCAGCTTCTGGCCGACGCTCGTCTTGACCTCGGTGACCTGGGCGGACGACAGGCTCTCGGTCGTCACGCGCCAGTCGCCGCCCGCCTTCTGCACGATCGCCTGGTGCGCGCCGCCGCCGGTGACGGCGCCGCGCACGTCCTCGATCGAGGTGCCCGCGGACTTGAAGGTGAAGACGGAGCCGCCCTTGAACTCGACGCCGAAGTTCAGCCCCTGGACGATCAGCCCGGCGATCGACAGGGCCAGCAGCAGCCCGGAGATCGTCGCCCAGATCTTCGGGCGGCCGACGATGTCGGCGCTGATCTCACCGCGGTAGATCCGGGAAGTGACCGCACGCAGTCCCATGGCTCAGCCCTCCTGGCTCGTGCCGACGGCGGCGGCGGTCGACTTCTGCGCCGCGCGGTGCAGCCGTCTCGGGTCGAGCCCGGACAGCGGATGGCCCCGGCCGAAGAAGTTCGTCCGGGACAGGAGCGCCACCAGCGGCTTCGTGAAGAAGAACACCACGACGATGTCGATCAGCGTCGTCAGGCCCATCGCGAACGCGAACCCGGCGACGCCGCCCACCGCGAGGAAGTACAGCACCAGCGCGGCGAGGAACGTCACCGCGTCGGCGACGAGGATGGTGCGCCGCGCCCGCTTCCAGGCGTTCTCGACCGACGGCCGGAGCCTGCGGCCGGCGCGCAGCTCGTCCCGCAGGCGCTCGAAGTAGACGATGAACGAGTCGGCCGTGATGCCGATGGAGACGATCAGGCCGATGATGTGCGGCAGCGACAGCCGGAAGCCCATCCCCTCGCCGAGGATGACGACCGCCAGGTAGGTGATCATGGACGCCACCGCGAGGCTGGACACCGCCACGAGGCCGAGGCCCCGGTAGTAGAACAGGCAGTAGAGCACGACCAGCCCGAGCCCGATCGCGCCCGCGATGAGGCCGCCGCTGAGCTGGTCGGAGCCGAGCGTCGACGACACCTCGTCGATCGAGCTCTGCTTGAACTCCAGCGGCAGCGCGCCGTACTTCAGCACGTTGGCGAGGTCGTTGGCGTACTGCTGGTCGAAGCTCTCGGGCGGCCCGTCGATGCTGGCGGTGCCGCCGGTGATCGCGCCCTCCCGGATGCTGGGCGCCGAGACGACCTGGCCGTCCAGGACGATCGCGACCTGCGCCCGCGGGGAGTTCGGGTCCTGCTGGTAGGCGCCGTAGGCGTCGGTGGTGACCGCGCCGAACTGGCGGGCGCCCTTGCCGTCGAACTTCAGCGACACCGACCAGCTCGCCTGGCCCTGCTGGGAGTTCGGCGGCATCGCGTTGGCCTTGTCGACGTTCTCGCCGAGCACCCGGACGGGGCCGAGGATGTACTTGGTGACCCGGTCGTCCTCCGCCTTCTGGTCGCAGGCGGCGACGAACTGGCGGCTCGGGTCGTTCGCGCCGGGGACGCGCTTGTCGCCGCCGTAGCAGTCGAGCGTCTCGAACTGCTTGATCACCGCTTTGTCGGTGACGCCGGGGTAGTCCTGCGCGGGAGCCTGCGGCTGCCCGGACGGCTGCACCAGCGGCGACGACGGCGTCGGGGCCGCCGTCGGCGCGCCGGACCCGGACGGCTTCGGCGTCGGCGCGGCCAGCGCGCCCGACAGCGCCCGGCCGCGCGGCGTGGCCGACCCCGAGGGAGACGCGCTCCCGGACGGCGACGCGGACGGCGACGGGCTCTTGCCGTCCTTCTTCCCGCCGTCCTTGGCCTTGCCGGTGGGGCTCGGCGTCGCGGCCGGCGGCGCGGCCGAGGTGGGCTTGCCGTCGGCGACCGCGAACACCTGCCGGAACTGGAGCTTGGCGGTCGTTCCGATCAGGTTGACGACGCGGCCCTGTCCCTCGCCGGGGACGTTCACCACGATGTTGTTGCTGCCCTGCTTGGTGACCTCCGCGTCGGACACCCCGAGGCCGTTCACCCGCTGAGTCATGATCTTGACGGCCTGGTTCATCTGCTCGGCCGGCGGGTTCTTGCCGTTCGGGGTCTTGGCGGTGAGGGTCACGGTCGTCCCGCCGGCGAGGTCGAGCCCGAGCTTGGGCTTCGTCTGCCCTTGCCAGACCGCCACGCCGGCGAGGACGACCAAGGTAGCGAAGAGCGCGAGGAGCGTGCGCCCAGGCTTGGGAGCGCTGCTTGACGGAGCCACTTGTCGTCTAACTTCCCGTCTGGAGTCGAAACCGGAAGAGATCAGGCGGACGGCTTGTCCGCCGCCTTGACCTTGGCCCTCCCCTTGGGCTCGGACTCATCCGCCCCGTCTTCACCGTCCGCCTCGTCCTCTGCCGAGGCGTCGGTGCCGGCGTCCTTGGACAGGTCGACGCGCTCGTCGTCCCCGTCCTGGTCGTCGTCCCCGTCGAGCTCGTCGTCGAGTTCGTCGTCGACGTCGTCCGGGTCGTCGTCCTTGAGGACCTGCATCACGGCCTGCTTGACGAAGCGGACCTCGACGCCCTCCGCGATCTCCAGCACGACGCCGTCGTCGTCGACCTCCACGACGGTGGCCCGCATCCCGCTGGTCGTCAGCACGCGCGCGCCTGGCGTCATCGCGTTCTGCATGTTCATCTGCTCCTTGCGCCGCCTGCTCTGCGGGCGGATCAGCAAGAAGTAGAAGACCAGGGGCACGGCGAGGAGCAGCAGCAGGTTGAAGGCCCCGCTTCCGCCCGAGCCCGCCGCGATAATCATGTCGCTGCCCATTACCGGGGCATCCTTCCGATGTCGTTTGCCCAGCCAGTGACCGGACCGGTCACGAACCACGGGACCGCCGGCTGGAGACGGTGAACCAGGTCCCGGAGTCTAGAGAGTACGCGAGACCCCGGCAACGACGCGACGATCGGTGACGCCGGGAAGTTCCCAACCCGTTACCCGAAGATCATCATTCCGAGCTTTCCGGATCGTCCCGGTCCACATCGAACAGCGTCCCGGCCATGGGCGCGGTCGGCGGCGGGGTCAGCCCCAGATGCGCCCATGCGGCGCCCGTGGCCACCCTTCCGCGCGGCGTCCTGGCCAGCAGGCCCTGCCGGACGAGGAAGGGCTCCGCGACGACCTCCACGGTCTCCGGCTCCTCCCCCACCGACACCGCCAGCGTCGACAGGCCCACCGGACCGCCGCCGAACTTGCGCAGCAGCGATCCGAGGACGGCCCGGTCGAGCCGGTCGAGGCCCCGTTGGTCCACCTCGTACAACGCGAGCGCGGACCGCGCGGATTCCCAGGTCACCGTCCCGTCGCCGCGGACCTCCGCGTAGTCGCGGACGCGGCGCAGCAGCCGGTTGGCGATCCGGGGGGTGCCGCGCGAGCGCCCGGCGACCTCGGCGGCGGCGTCGGCGTCGATCTCCACGTCCAGGAGCCGCGCCGACCGGCGGACGATCACCTCCAGCTCGGCGGGCTCGTAGAAGTCCATGTGCGCGACGAAGCCGAACCGGTCGCGCAGCGGGCCCGGCAGCATCCCGGCCCGGGTGGTGGCGCCGACCAGCGTGAACGGCGCGATGTCGAGCGGGATCGCGGTCGCGCCCGGGCCCTTGCCGACGACGACGTCGACGCGGAAGTCCTCCATGGCCATGTAGAGCATCTCTTCGGCGGGACGGGCCAGCCGGTGGATCTCGTCCAGGAACAGGACCTCGCCCTCGGCGAGCGTGGACAGCACCGCCGCGAGGTCACCGGCCCGCTCGATCGCCGGACCGGACGAGATCCGCAGCGGCCGCCCCAGCTCCGCCGCGATGATCATGGCGAGGGTGGTCTTGCCGAGGCCGGGACCGCCGGACAGCAGCACGTGGTCGGGCGTCCGGCCGCGCCGCAGCGCGCTCTGCAGCACCAGCGACAGCTGCTCGCGGACGCGCTCCTGGCCGACGAAGTCGTCCAGCTTCTTCGGCCGCAGCGCGGCCTCGATCGCCTGCTCCTCCGCGCCGACCGCGTCCGCCGACACCAGCCGCTCCGGCTCACTCATCCGCAGCCCCCCGGTTCGCTGCCGCTCATCCGCGCCTCTTGTGGGGGACGACCCCCCACACCCCCCGGTTCGCTGCCGCTCATCCCTTGCTCAATTTCTTCAACGCGGACCTCAGCAGGGCGGCGACGGGGGGCGTCTCGGCGCCGTCGAGGTCGGCCGCGACGGCGGTGACGGCGGCGTCGGCGTCCTTGGCGGACCAGCCGAGGTTGATCAGGCCCATCTGGACCTGCTCGCGCCACGGCTCGGCGCGGGCGGGCGCGCGGAGGTCGGGGGCGGCGTCCCCGACCGGGCCGCCGAGCCGGTCGCGCAACTCCAGGACGATCCGCTGCGCCCCCTTCTTCCCGATGCCGGGGACCTTGGTCAGCGCGGTCAGGTCCTCGGCGGCGACCGCGTGGCGCAGCGCGTTCGGCGTGTGCACGGCCAGCATCGCCAGCGCCAGCCGCGGGCCGACGCCGCTCGCGGTCTGCAGCAGCTCGAACGCGGTGCGCTCGTCGTCGTCGGCGAACCCGAACAGGGTGAGGGAGTCCTCGCGGACGACCAGCGAGGTCGGCACCTTCGCGTGGTCGCCGACCCGCAGCCCGGCGAGCGTCGCGGGGGTGCACTGCACCGACAGGCCGACGCCGTGGACGTCGATCACCGCCCCGTCGGGTCCGGCGGCGGCCACCCGGCCGCTGACGAAGGCGATCACTCGCTGGTTCCTCCTCTGCTCCGGGCGGCGAGCCGGGCGCGCTCGGCCTCCGCCGCCTGCTCGATCCGCGTCTTCTGGGCGCGGGCGAGGCGGTCCCGCGCGCCGCCGCGCCACACGTGGCAGATGGCGAGCGCGAGGGCGTCGGCGGCGTCCGCGGGGGTCGGCGGCGCGTCCAGCGCGAGCAGGCGCGTCACCATTCTGGTCACCTGCGCCTTGTCGGCGCGGCCGTTCCCGGTGACGGCGGCCTTGGC
This sequence comes from Actinomadura decatromicini, assembly GCF_008121305.1. Classification (NCBI taxonomy): domain Bacteria; kingdom Bacillati; phylum Actinomycetota; class Actinomycetes; order Streptosporangiales; family Thermomonosporaceae; genus Actinomadura; species Actinomadura decatromicini. The sequence continues at coordinate 54,942 of NZ_VSRQ01000014.1, forward strand.
CTCGCTCGGGGTGTGCAGCGCGACGGGCAGGCCGCGGCGGGCGGCCACCAGCATCGCGACCCCGGCGGCCTGCGCGGTGCCCATCACGGTGCGGACGTTGTGCTGGGCGAACACGCGCTCCACGGCGACGGCGTCGGGGCGCAGCTCGTCGACCAGCGCCTCGATGCCCGTCTCGATGCCCAGCAGGCGCAGGGCGACCTCGTCGCCGGGCGCGGTCCGGACGACGGACACGTGCACCAGGCTGAGCCGCCTGCCCGGGGCGCCCTCGACGACCCCCACCCCGCACCGGGTGAGCCCGGGGTCCACCCCCATCACCCGCACGGCCGCTCCTTCGATCACCTGTTCGGCCGAACACGCTACCAACTCGGCGTGACACCGGCACGGGCCGCGGGCGTGTCGCCCGGACGAAGGCGCTCAGAAACCAGAGCGCTCAGAAACGGAGGGGCTCAGAAGTAGTCGAGGCTGAACGGCGCGGCGGCGAACGCGGCGGCCAGGACGCCCGCCTCGCCGCCGCCGAGCAGGCCGGACAGGCGCAGCGTCGGCACCGGCACGCCCGCGTAGAGCGCCGCGAGCCCCCGCGCCCCGACCCGGACGGCGGCCGGATCCGCGGCGGCGCGCTCCAGCCGCCCGCGGCCGTCCGCGACCTCCAGCCGCCAGTGGCCCGAGTTCGCGGGACACTGCGGATCGTCGACGAGCAGGGGCGCCGAGCCCGAGACGCCCTCCGGGAAGCCGCGCGCCTCGATCGCGGCGGGCGCGTCCACCAGCCGCAGCATCCACTGGCTCCGGTGGACGTTCTCCTTCTCACGCTCGCGCAGCATCCAGAGGACGGGGTCCATCGGCGACACGCACGCCCGGACGGTCTGGGCCGTCGACGAGCCGGACCCGACGATCGCCCACAGCGCCCGCAGCGTCCGCTCCGACGACGCGACGAGCTTGCCGACCTCGAGGTGGGTGTTGCCGTCCGCCCACCGGTAGGCGAGGAAGCCGTCGTCGGCCTGGTAGGAGAAGAGGCCGGGCGTCGCGAGGACGGCCCGCCAGCGTGGCTCGTCGAACCCGACCGGGCCGCAGTCGCGGGCGTCCGCGTGCGCGCGGCCGACGACGGCGGCGACCCGCGCCGCGTCCTCGGGCCCGGCCCGCCGGACGGGGACGCGCTCGGCGGCCACCGTGCGCAGTTCCTCGGCGGGCAGTTCGACGTGGTGCTGCGCGCCCGCGTGTTCCCAGCCCAGCCGCCGGTAGAGGGTGGTCGTGGCCGGATACAGCATGGCCAGCGAATGGCCGAACGCGGCGCACCGCTCCAGGAGGCCGGTCACCATCGTCCGCGCGAGCCCGGTCCCGCGCCGCTCGGGCGCGACGGTGATCGAGCTCACGCCGCCCATGGACACCGGCCGGCCGTGCCACCACTGCGTCATCGCGTACAGCGCGCCGGTGGCGACGACCTCGCCGCCGTCGAACCCGGCGAACTGCCGCCCGGCCTCGGCCGACGGCGCGAACATCTCGGCGCGGCGGGCCCACAGGTCGTCCGGGACGGGCCCGAAGGCGCGGGCGCGGATGTCGCGGACGCGGTCGATCTCCTCCGGCCTGAGCGCGCGAACCTGCATGATCGAGACGTTACGGCATGCCGCGGACGCGAAACGCCGCCGCCCCGGGCGGGCGGCGGCGTCGGCGGAAGGCGCCGGTCAGGCGGCGGTCAGGCGTCGATCGCGGCCAGGACGTCGTCGGGGACGTCGAAGTTGGCGTAGACGTCCTGGACGTCGTCCGAATCCTCCAGGGCGTCGAGGAGGCGGAACACCTTCTTGGCGTTGTCCTCGTCGAGGGGGACGGTGACGGTCGGCAGGAACTTGCTCTCGGCCGACTCGTAGTCGATCCCCGCGTCCACCAGGGCGGTGCGGACGGCGACCAGGTCACCCGCCTCGCTGACGACCTCGAAGTTGTCCTCGTCGAGCTCGTTGACCTCTTCGGCCCCGGCGTCCAGGACGGCCATCATCACGTCGTCCTCGCTGGTGCCCGACTTCGGGACGATCACGACGCCCTTGCGGTTGAACATGTACGAGACCGAGCCGGGGTCGGCGAGCGACCCGCCGTTGCGGGTGAGCGCCACCCGCACCTCGGATGCCGCGCGGTTGCGGTTGTCGGTCAGGCACTCGATCAGGATCGCGACGCCGCCGGGCGCGTAGCCCTCGTAGGTGATGTTCTGCCAGTCGGCGCCTCCGGCCTCCTCACCGGCGCCGCGCTTGCGCGCGCGCTCGATGTTGTCGTTGGGGACGGAGTTCTTCTTCGCCTTGTAGATGGCGTCGTAGAGCGTCGGGTTGGCGTCGGGATCGCCGCCGCCGGTGCGCGCCGCCACCTCGATGTTCTTGATCAGCTTGGCGAAGAGCTTGCCCCGCTTGGCGTCGAGGGCAGCCTTCTTGTGCTTGGTCGTCGCCCATTTGGAATGGCCGGACATCTGTCATTCCTCCTCTGTCGCCCGGCGCACCAGATCGGCGAAGTAGTGGTGCACGCGGTAGTCGCCTGTCAACTCCGGATGGAACGCGGTCGCGATGAGGCGCCCCTGGCGGACGGCGACGATCCTACCGGCGCTCGGACCGCTCTCGGTGCGTCCGAGGACCTCCACGGCCTCGCCGACCGACTCGACCCACGGCGCGCGGATGAAGACGGCGTGGTACGGCGCGTCCCCCATGCCGGTCAGCTCGACGGCGGACTCGAACGAGTCGACCTGGCGGCCGAACGCGTTCCGCCGCACGGTCATGTCGATGCCGCCGACGGTCTCCTGGCCCGCGACGCCGTCCCGGATGCGGTCCGCGAGCATGATCATCCCGGCGCAGGAGCCGTACGCGGGCAGGCCCGCCTCGATGCGCTTGCGCAGCGGTTCGAGCATCTCGAAGGAGCGGGCGAGCCGCCACATCGTGGTGGACTCCCCGCCCGGCAGGACGATCCCGTCGACGCGCTCCAGCTCGTCGGGCCGGCGCACGCTCAGGGCGCGCGCACCCGCCGCCTCCAGCGCGCGCATGTGCTCTCGCACGTCGCCTTGCAGGGCGAGGACACCGATCGTGGGCACAGCGGTCACGTGGAACCTTCCCGGGGTGTGGAGATCGTCCAACCTTAGACGTTCCGTACAACGTTCCACGACCGCGCGGCTCTTCCCGCCGTCCCGGCGTCCGTCCGCCCGGGAGGGACTCCCCCAGACGCCCGGAAAGGGCGCGTCAGGCGTGCTTGAAGCGGCGGAGCGGCAGTTCCAGCGGGAGGAAGCCGTCCTTGCCCCGGTCGGCGATGCCGCGTCCGAACATGTGCTCCTGGGCGAGCGCGAGCCCGAACTCCTCCGGGTCGAACGGCAGCGGGACGTCGGGCGCGCCCGCGTCGATCGCCCGCCAGAACGGGCGCTCGGCGGGCAGCCGCTCGCCCTGGTCGACGACGACGCCGTCCTCGGCCGTGACGAACACGTCCCGGCGCAGCTCGCCGGACTCGTACCAGCGGAACCAGCAGCCGTGGATCATGTTCTGCAGGACGAGCACCCCGCACCGCGACCCGGGCAGCGCGGCGGCCGCCGTGTCGGCGATCCGGCGCGCGTCGTCGTCGAGGCCGAACAGCCGCCGGTCGCACAGCAGCAGCGCCCGCTCGAACGCGCCGACGAACAGCTCGTCCTCGTACGGCCACAGCGCGAAGTCGAGGACGGTGTCGCCGGTCTCCGTCAGCGTGTCCGCCGGGTACAGGCCGCGCGCGATCGCGGCGGCGGCGTCCGGGTCGGGCACGAGGCCCGGCCGGAACACCTCCGCGGGTTCACCCGCGCTCGCGCACGCCAGCGCGACCGACCAAGCCATGCTCAACCCCTCCCGCGGCCGGGCACCGCCCGAGGAGCCGCGCTCCTCACCGGCCGCGCCGCCAGCGTAAACCCTGTCAGGGGCCGGTGTGGAGAGGGGTCCCCCGATCCGGTTACCAGCCGCGGCCCGCGAACTTCTGGTCGTCGCCGAGGGAGGCCACGTTGATCCCGACCATGGCCTCGCCGAGCCCGCGGGACACCTTGGCGATCACCCCGGGGTCGTCGTGGAAGGTGGTGGCCTTCACGATCGCCTCGGCGCGCTGGGCCGGGTTGCCGGACTTGAAGATGCCGGAGCCGACGAAGACGCCCTCCGCGCCGAGCTGCATCATCATGGCGGCGTCGGCGGGCGTCGCGATGCCGCCTGCGGTGAACAGGACCACGGGCAGCCTCCCGGCCTCGGCGACCTCCTTGACCAGCTCGTACGGGGCCTGGAGCTCCTTCGCGGCGACGTAGAGCTCGTCCTCCGGCAGGTTCTGCAGCCGCCGGATCTCGCCGCGGATCTTGCGCATGTGCGTGGTGGCGTTGGAGACGTCGCCGGTGCCGGCCTCGCCCTTTGAGCGGATCATCGCCGCGCCCTCGGTGATGCGCCGCAGCGCCTCGCCTAGGTTGGTGGCGCCGCACACGAACGGGACGGTGAACGCCCACTTGTCGATGTGGTTCTCGTAGTCGGCCGGGGTGAGCACCTCGGACTCGTCGACGTAGTCGACGCCGAGCGCCTGCAGCACCCGGGCCTCGACGAAGTGGCCGATGCGGGCCTTCGCCATCACCGGGATGGACACCGCGGAGATGATCCCGTCGATCATGTCGGGGTCGCTCATCCGCGAGATGCCGCCCTCGGCGCGGATGTCGGCGGGCACCCGCTCCAGGGCCATCACGGCGACCGCGCCCGCGTCTTCGGCGATCTTCGCCTGGTCGGGCGTGACGACGTCCATGATCACGCCGCCCTTGAGCATCTCCGCCATGCCGCGCTTGACGCGGGCGGTCCCGGTCTCGGGCGCGGCGTTCTCAGGGACGGGAGTGGAAGTGGACACGGGCATTCCTCACTGCACGGACGATAAGTCCCTTCCATGGTATTGCCTGCTCGTCAGGCGTCTCGACCCGCATTGTGTCAGCGCGGGCCCCGCGCCGGTTACGGGATGTACGGTTTCCCGTCGTTGACGAGCACGACCCAGACCTGGCCGGGCGCGAAGTTGACGGGCGTTCCGTCGGCCGTGGTGTAGGTCGTCCCCTGACCCTCGGAGGGGCGCGACCACTTGGCGTTGAACGCCTTGCCGTCCCGCAGGACGACGGCCCGTCCGGTCCCGGTGGTGTGGATCAGGGGCGTGTAGCTGCCAAGGAAATCGTGGAACTTCGACCGGGTCGTCTTGGCGTACTGGACGACGACCGTCCGCCCGCCCAGGACGCCGCCCTCCGCGGCGACGTCGGGCCGTCCGCCCCAGCTCGCGAGCCACCGCTTCTGCTTGGCCGACCACGTGAACCCCATCGTCGCGGCGGGCCACCGCGCCGTGAAGGTCTTGACGGGCCTGCCGCCCGCGGGAGCGTCCCCGAAGCGGAACCCGATGTCGCGCGGCTTGGCGGCCTTCGGAGCCCGCTTCAGCAGGTTCCTCGGGTCGGCGTACAGGTTGTAAGGGATGTGCCGCTCCCCGGAGCGGAAGTACGCGGCGCCCGCCGACTCCTGGGACAGGTCGTACAGCGGCGCCTTGCGCACGTACTTCTTCATCTTGCTCTGGACGCCGGAGAACGCGAAGGCGGGGCGTCCGAACTGCGGCAGGATGTGCAGGTCGGAGATCCGGGCGCTGCGGACCGGTCCAACCCGCTTCGGCAGCCGGGACGAGAACACCGCCATCAGCCGCGTCTCGCCGCCCTCGACCTGCTCGACGTACACGATGTCGGCGGCCGACACCCCGCTCTGCGGCAGCGCCGGGCGGGTGTTCTCGATCTTGACCGCGAGGACGGGGTTGGTCAGCCCCTTGGCGCCTCCGTTGAAGGGGTGCGTCGCGGGGACCGGGGTCGGGCTCTCGCCGGGCGCCTCCGTGCTGCTCGGCGGCGCCGCCGACCTGGGGCCGCCCGAGTCCGAGCAGGCGGACAGCGCGGCGGCGCCGAGCGCGAGCAGGCCGAACCACGCGGCCGCCCGGCCCCTGACGGTGCTGCCCAAGACGGATCGCACGATCTGCCCCTCCCTTGTCCGGTCGCCCAGAGAGTCCTAGAGGGTAGCGAACGCCCGGATGCGTCCGTCCTCGTCCGCGGTACGGGCCCGGACCGGCGGCGGGGTCACGCCCCGGGCGGATCGTCGTCGATCTCGAAGAAGTCGGGCAGCGGGGCGCGCCCGGCGAGCGGCAGCACCCGGATCAGCGGCTTGCGGCGCGCGGCCCGCGCCTGCCGGACGGCGTCGTTGTAGAACCGGCGCGCGTAGGCGACGCGCGCGGCGGACGAGGCCAGCTCGTCCAGCGCCGCCTCCCCGGCGCCGGGGGCCCCGGCGGTGAGCGCGCCGGCGAAGCCGGGCTGGTCGACGACCGCGCGCAGCGCCCGGGACAGGTCGCTCTCGGCGAACTCGCGGTTGTCGGCGTCGGCGGTGCGGGCCTCGTGCGCGGCGGTCGCGAGGACGAGGCTCGCCGCCGGGTCGAGGAGCCGGGACGCGGCGAGCTCCAGCGCGGCGGCGGCGCGCCGGACGAGCGCGGCGTCCAGCGCGGCGCGGGCCGTCTCGACGCGGACGTGCAGCCGGTCGAGCCGGGTGGCGCGCCACGACACGTACACGCCGACCAGGAACACGACGGCGACCCAGAACAGGACGTCGATGATCCAGTCGTAGGACACGGCGTCAGGCCCCGAGGCCGGACTCGACGACGCGGGCGCCCGCACCGGCGAGCGTGACCGTCTCGTACACGCGGAGGACGTCCCTGGCCACGGCCGACCAGTCGTAGGCGCGGACGGCGGCGCGGGCCTCCGCGGACAGCCGCTTGCGGCGCGCCGGGTCGTCCAGCAGGTCGGCCGCCGCGGCGGCGAGGGCGGCGTCGTCGCCCGCCGGGAACAGCGCCCCGGCCCGGCCGCCGAGCAGGACCCGGTCGAACGCCTCGATGTCGCTGGCGAGGATCGGCGCGCCCGCCGACATCGCCTCCGCGAGGACGATCCCGAAGCTCTCCCCGCCGAGGTTCGGCGCGACGAACACGTCCACCGAGTGGTAGGCGCGGACCTTGTCGGCCTCGCTGACCAGCCCGAGGACCACGACCCGGTCGCGCAGCCCCGGCGGGACGCGGGAGAGCGCGTCGTCCGCGTCGCCCGGCCCGGCGATCAGCAGCCGCAGGCCGGGCCGCGCCGGGGCGAGCGCCTCGAACGCGCGCAGCAGCACGTCCAGGCCCTTGCGGGGCTCGTCGATCCGGCCGAGGAAGCCGAGCGCCGCAGGGTCGGCGGGGCCGCGCGGGACGTCCGCGCGGCCGGACCAGCCGGGCAGCGGGTCGGCGAGCGCGTACCGCTCGGTCGCGACGCCGTTCGGGATCAGCACGGCGTCGCCGCCGAGGTGCTCGACGAGGCTGGTCCGGGCGGCCTCCGACACCGCGATCCGGCCGGTGATCTTCTCCAGCGCGCTCTGCAGGATCGGCGACATCACCGACAGCGCCCGGGACCGCTCGTAGGAGGCGTGGAACGTGCCCACGATCGGCCCGTCGGCGGCCCAGCAGGCGAGCAGGCCGAGCGACGGCGCGGTCGGCTCGTGGACGTGCAGGACGTCGAACCCGCCCTCGCGGATCCAGCGCCGCACCCGGCCCGCCGACCGGAACCCGAACGCCAGCCGCGCCACCGACCCGTTGTAGGGCACGGGCACGGCGCGCCCGGCGGACGTCACGTGCGGCGGCAGCCGCGCGCCGTCGTCCGCGGGCGTGATCACCGACACCCGGTGGCCGAGCGCGATCAGCGCCTCGGCGAGGTCGCCGATGTGCTGCTGGACGCCGCCCGGCACATTCCACGTGTACGGGCAGACGATGCCCACCTTCATACGCCGACCTTCATATGCCGCCGACCTTCATGGGCCCCCCTTCGCCGGGCGCCGTCCTCAGCGGTCCTCGTCCGCGAGGTCGGCCACCCAGACCTTCTGCAGCATGTGCCAGTCCTCGGGGTGGGCGGCGATGCCCGCCTCGAAGACCCGCGCGAGGTCCTGCGTCATCGCCTGGATCTTCTCCTGCCTGCCGCCGCCGTCCGGCACCGGGATCTCCGCGTGGACCCGGGCGGCCCAGTACTCCCCCTCGTACCAGAGTGTCACGGGGATGAGGGCGGCGCCGGTCTGGACGGCGAGCGCGGCGGCGACGGCGGGCATCCGGGCGGTCGCGCCGAAGAACTCCACGTCGATGCCGCTGGCGGTGAGGTCGCGGTCGACGACCAGGCACACCGGGCGGCCCGCGCGCAGCCGCTGCGCCATCCGCCCGTAGGCGGACGCGCCCCGGTGGGCGAGCACCTCCATGCCGAGCCCCTCGCGGAACTCGACGAACCGGTCGAACAGCGACTCGGGCCTCAGCCGCTCGGCGACCGTGGTGAACTGGTACCCGCTGTGCACCAGCCACGCGCCCGCGTGCTCGTAGTTGCCCATGTGCGGCAGCGCCAGGATCACGCCGCGCCCCGAGTCGAGGTTGGTGAAGATCTTCTTCTCGCCGGTGACCCGCATCTTGCCGAGGATCCGCGCCCGGTCGTACTCGGGCAGCCGGAACACCTCCAGCCAGTAGCGGAAGTAGGACCGCAGCACCTTCTTGCTGAGGACGCGGACCTCGTCGTCGACGGCGTCCTTGCCGAGGACGCGGCACAGGTTCTTCTCCAGCTGCCGCACCCCGGAGCCGTAGCGGTGCCAGGTCCGGTCGGCGAGCGCGGCGAACGCGACCCTGGCCGCCGTCTCCGGCATCTTCCGGACGACCGTCCAGCCGACCGCGTAGGCGGCGTCGGCCACCTCGTCGCGCAGCGACGGACCGGTCCCGCGCGACGGCGGCCGGGCCGGGGTCACGGGTGCGGCTCCGGCTCCCGCGACGCCGCCGCCGCGGCGTCCCGCGCCTGGGCGTACACGGTGGCGAACCGCTGCCCGACCGTGACCGTGCTGATCCCGGCGAGCACCCACAGCGCGACCGCGAGGATGTAGGGGACGCCGAGCCCGTCGAACCCGGCGGCGACGAGCGCGACGATCAGCCGCTCGGCACGTTCCGCGATGCCCACGTTGCAGGTGTACCCGAGGCCCTCGGCGCGGGCCTTGGCGTAGGACACCACGACCCCGGAGACGAGGCAGTACAGGGCGACTCCGGCGAGCAGGGCCTGGTCGTCGCGGTACAGGCCGATCATCAGCCCGGAGAAGATCGCGGCGTCGGCGACCCGGTCCATCGTGGAGTCGAGGAACGCGCCGAACTTGGAGATCTTCCCGGTGACGCGGGCGACGGCGCCGTCCAGCATGTCGAACAGGACGAACGCGGTGATGACCATCGTGCCCCAGAAGAACTCGCCGCGCGGGAACAGCGCGAGCGCGCCGGCGGCGACGCCGAGCGTGCCGACGACGGTGATGGCGTTGGGCGAGAGCCCGCTCCGCGCGACCGCGTTTCCGACGGGGGTGAGGACGCGTTCAAGCGCGGGCCTGATGTTGTTGAGCATCGCCGTCCGATCTCGTTCTTCCGTGGGGGCGTCGGCCGCGTGACGTCGCGGTCCGCCGCGGCGCGCCCATCGTAGTGCGGAGGCGGGCCCGCGGAGTGCGGAGCCGGAGCGCGGAGGCGAGGGCCGGGCGGCCAGGGCCGGTTCGCCGCCCCGCGCTCCGGACAGATCGCAGTTGATTGCCGTCCACCCCTTGTGATCCCGCCCGTCACGGGAAAAGGTGGTGGTACGGGTGTGACGTCGGTCACGCACGTTGGACGAGGTCGGACGCCGCACTCGGACGTCAGGGCCGGGCCCCAGCGCCGGGGCCGGGCCGGGTACCGCACGCGGGCCTGCCCGCGCGACACGCGCGGAGACCCGTCCGAGGAGGTAGTCATGGCGGACAAGGGAGGCCACCCGGGAGCCCCCGGCAGGGCACCGGAGGCCGGCGGGTGCGACAAGGTGCGCAACGTCGCGTTGGTCGGCCATTCGGGAGCCGGGAAGACGACGCTCGTCGAGGCGCTGCTCGCCGCGACGGGCACGCTGCAGCGGGCGGGCAGGGTCGAGGACGGCACCACCGTCACCGACTACGACGAGGTCGAGGTGCGCCAGCAGCGCTCGGTGAACCTCGCGCTCGCCCCGTTCACGCACGGCGGCGTCAAGATCAATCTCATCGACACCCCCGGCTACGCCGACTTCGTCGGCGACCTGCGGGCCGGGCTGCGCGGCGCGGACGCCGCGCTCTTCGTGATCTCGGCGGTGGACGGCATCGACGGGCTCAGCCGGATGCTGTGGGAGGAGTGCGCGGCGGTCGGGATGCCCCGCGCGGTCGTCATCACGAAGATCGACCAGCAGCGCGGCGACTTCGACGACGTGGTCCTGAGCTGCCAGGACGTCTTCGGCGAGGGCGTCGCCCCGCTGTATTTCCCGGTCGGCTCGGGGGACGGGCCGACCGGCCTGATCGGCCTGCTGACGCAGCGCTGCCTCGACTACGCGACCGGGACGCGCACCGAGTGCGACCCCGATCCGGAGTACCTCGACCAGATCGCCGAGCAGCGCGCGTCGCTGATCGAGGGGATCATCCAGGAGAGCGAGGACGAGTCCCTCATGGACAGGTACCTGTCCGGCGAGGACATCGACGTCAAGGCTCTCATCGAGGACCTGGAGACCGCGGTGGCGCGCGGCAGCTTCTACCCCGTCCTCGCCACGTCCGTCCCGCACGGCGATCACCCCGGCCCGGTGATCGGCATGCAGGAGCTTCTGGAGGTCATCAGCCAGGCGTTCCCGTCGCCCCTCGAACACGGCATCCCGTCCGTGGCCCCGGTGCGGGGCGGCCCCCCGACGGAGGTCGCGTGCGACCCGGACGGGCCGCTCGTCGCCGAGGTGATCAAGACGACGTCCGACCCGTACGTGGGACGGATCTCGCTGGTCAGGGTCTTCTCCGGGACGCTGCGCCCGGACACCACCGTGCACGTCTCCGGGCACGGCATGGCGGACCGCGGCCACGAGGACCACGACGTCGACGAGCGGGTCGGCGCGCTCACGTCCCCGCTCGGCAAGACGCAGCGGACGGCGGCGGCCTGCATCGCGGGCGACATCTGCGCGGTCGCGAAGCTCAGCCGCGCCGAGACGGGCGACACGCTGTCCGATCCCGGCTCCCCGATGGTGATGGCGCCCTGGTCGATGCCCGACCCGCTGCTGCCGGTGGCGATCCGGGCCAAGTCCAAGGCGGACGAGGACAAGCTCAGCCAGGCGCTCGGCCGCCTCGTCGCGGAGGATCCGACGCTCCGGCTGGAGAACAACTCCGAGACGCGGCAGCTCGTCCTGTGGTGCATGGGCGAGGCGCACGCCGACGTGCTGATCGACCGGCTGCGGTCGCGGTACGGCGTCGAGGTCGAGCGCACCGACCTGCGGGTGCCGCTGCGCGAGACGTTCGGCGGGACGGCGAAGGGCCTCGGCCGGCACGTCAAGCAGAGCGGCGGGCACGGCCAGTACGGGATCTGCCACATCGACGTGGAGCCGCTCCCGTCCGGCGAGGGGTTCGAGTTCGTCGACAAGATCGTCGGCGGGGTGGTCCCCCGGCAGTTCATCCCCTCGGTGGAGAAGGGCGTCCGGCAGCAGATGGCGCGCGGCGTGTCCGCCGGATACCCGCTCGTCGACATCAAGGTCACCCTGCACGACGGCAAGGCCCACTCGGTGGACTCGTCCGACATGGCGTTCCAGGCCGCCGGGGCGCTCGCGCTGAAGGACGCGGCGAGCCAGGTGCCGATCCTGCTCCTGGAACCGGTGGACGAGGTCGACGTGCTCATCGCCGACGACTACGTCGGCGCGATCATGTCCGACCTGTCGTCGCGGCGCGGCCGGGTGCTCGGCTCCCAGGCGGTGCCCGGCGGCCGCACCATGATCAAGGCCGAGGTACCGCAGTTGGAGATCATCCGCTACGCGATCGACCTGCGCTCCATGTCGCAGGGAACCGGGACGTTCAGCCGGACGTTCCTCCGCTACGAACCGCTCCCCTCGCACCTCGCCGACAAGGTCGCGGCCGAGTCCAGGGACGGCTGACCCCGCCGGGACGCTCCGGCGCGGGGGCCCCCGCGCCGGAGCGTCATCCCTCAGGCTGACCGCGTTTAGGCCCGGAGGCTGATCGAGAACTCGGCCCGGAGGTTGAGGCCGGGTCCGCGGCGCCGTGGGATCCTTGTTCTCGTCATGAGAAAATCGGGGGACCACGACGCGCCGGGCACGCCCGCCAAGCCCACGCGCCGCAAGGTCATGAAGGGTCTGGGCGTCGCCGCGAGCGGGCTGGCGCTCGGCACCGGGATCAGTGCTGCGCTGCCGCGCAAGGACGACGAGGCCGCCGCGATGGCCATCCCGGAGGCCGGGCCGTGGACGCCCGCCGCGGTCCACGGCCACGTCGACGTCACCTGGTCGGTCGACACGTCGCAGAAGCTGGTGGCGCTGACGTTCGACGACGGGCCCATGCCGAAGTGGACGCCGATGGTCCACGACGTCCTCGACCAGGAGCGGGTCAAGGCGACGTTCTTCCTGGTGGGCGAGCGCCTGGTGCGCAACGCGCGGCTGGTGCACGGGCGGATGGACCGGCACGAGGCGGGCAACCACACCTGGGGGCACGCCGACCTGGCGGTGCTCAGCCACCAGGCCGCCTGCCGGCAGATCCACCGGGCCCACGCGGCCATCGAGCGGATCACCGGCAAGGAGCCGCGGCACCTGCGGCCCCCGTTCGGGCGGCTCGGCGGGACGACGCTGAGCGCCGCCGGGCAGTTCGGCTACAGCCTGACGCTCTGGTCGATCAAGATGCTGGAGAAGACGTACGAGCACGACCCGCCGCAGCTCGTCGACTACATCGTCGACAACACCCATCCGGGGACGATCGTCCTCGCGCACGACACGGGGCAGCCCGACCGGCTGGTGGCGCTGCGGAACCTCGTCCCGATGATCCGGAGGCTGCGCGCCAAGGGCTTCGAGTTCGTCACCGTGTCCGAGCTGATGGCGGCGTCGTCGCCGCCCCCGTCGAAGAAGGGCTCGTCCTGACGGGTCCTCCCGCGCGGGCTCGGCCGGTGGTGAACGGCCGCCGGTGCGGGCCCAGGCTCGCACCGGCGGCGGAATAGGCGGCCGGGGAAAGGCGCGAATTCCGTGCCGACGGACTTCCCCGGCCATTAGAGGAAGCGGTGGATCGCCGCCTTTTCGATTACCGGCGGACGGCGCGGCCCGCTTTCACGGCGTTCCGCGTTTGTCGGGCTCAGCCTCCGCAGGGGTTTCCGAGCTTGTACGAGCTGATCTTGTCATTGAGGCTGTAGCTGCGCAGGTCGCCGATCTTGTTGCGGGGACGCAGCGCCCAGCGCCCGACGCAGACCTTGCGGCCGCGGTAGTTCCGGTTCTCGTAGAAGCGGACCGTCCTGTAGGCGTTGTTGATCACCGAGCTGGCCCGGTCGTTGGCGGCGTCGCCGACGTAGGACCTGTTGCGGTCGCCGCGCCAGGACCACAGCGTGCCGCGAAAATTTGTGTTCCGGTACAGGCACACCCAGTTCTCCGGACACGCGACCTGCATGTTCTGATCCGCCGGGACGACCACGCGCACCGTGCCCGAGTCGTAGACGGCGCTCGCCGTCCGGGCGTTGGCGGGCGCGCCCGGAACCAGCGCGACGAGGGCCGCGGCGGCGGCCGTGGCGGCGAGCGTCAGTCCAGCCTTGCGCATATCTCTCTCCTTTTGGGAGCAGGGATGTGCGATCCATTCAAGTGGCGGGGTCGTCCGGGCGGATATTCGCCGATCCGAACGTCGATCGCGATGTCAGTTTGTCAGGCTTGCGCTCGGCCGATCAACAGACGGAATTCCCGTTCCCGAGCCGGGAGCCGCCGCGTCGGCATTGGACGGCGGCGTCCACATCATGTCCATGCAGTTCCAGGTGATCTTCACTGCGATGACCGCCGGAAATTGAAATGTAACGGACTGACCTGATGCGGTCATTTTCCGCCGCCTTTCGGCGGCGTTTCCAGCGAGGGCGGTTCAGTTGGGGCGTTCCCGGTCCGCAGCGCCGGGACCCCGGTCCGCCGCGCCCGGACGCCGGGCGGCGGGCAGCTCGCACGCCGCCGTTCCGCCGGGCAGCCGGTGCCGGTTCTTCGAGACGGCCCGGTAGACGGCCTCCGCGACCCAGATCACCGGGACCGTCCGCATGGCGACGCCGAGGGCCCGCCAGGGGCCGCCCGCGTCGGTCAGGAGGCGTCCGACGGCCTCGGCGCCGCCGCTGACGCGGCCCGTCCGGTCCACCCAGAGCACCTCGCTGCGGGCGCGCTCGGCGGTCGTGCCGAGCGCCTCCAGGTCGGCGAACTGGTACGCGGTGAGCTCCGCGCGGTGCGGCACGTACCGCTCCAGGAACCGGACGGACGACGTGCAGAAGCCGCAGTCGCCGTCGTACAGCAGCACCGGCCGTTCCCGCCGCGTCACGGCTCGGGCCAGGCGTCGGCGAGGAGCTGCCGGGTGTCGCGCAGCAGTTGCGGCAGCACCTTCGTGTGCCCGACGACCGGCATGAAGTTCGTGTCGCCGCCCCAGCGCGGGACGACGTGCTGGTGCAGGTGCGCCGCGATCCCCGCGCCAGCGACGAGGCCCAGGTTCATCCCGACGTTGAAGCCCTGCGCGCCGCTCGCCTTGCGCAGCGCGGCGAGCGCCCGCTGCGTGAAGACGGCCAGCTCCAGGTACTCGGCCTCGTCGAGGTCGGTGTAGTCGGCGACGTGCCGGTACGGGACGACCATCAGGTGCCCCGAGTTGTACGGGTAGAGGTTCAGCACCGCGAACACCGACCCGCCGCGCGCGACGACGAGGCCCTCCTCGTCGGACATCCGCGGGATCTCGCAGAACGGGCAGCCGTCGCCGGACCCGGCGCCCGTCGGCTTGCCCTCGCCCTTGATGTAGGCCATGCGGTGCGGGGTCCACAGCCGCTGGAAGTTGTCGGGCGCGCCCGCGCCGCCCCGCTCCTCCTCGAAGCGGGGCCCGCGCTCGTCCCCGGCCCCGGACGCGCCCTCGCGCCCCTGCTGCACCACGGACTCCTCCGGCTCTGCGCTCAAGGCGGCGGTCTCCTTTTGTTCACGGCCTGACCAGCAGCATAGAGAGAGACGCCCGGCGCCCTGCAGCCGGGCTCCCTCGCGTGCGCGCGGGCGCGCGCCCGCGGAAAGCGCCCGTCTGCGGCCCCCCGCGTGGCGCAGCGCCGTTCCCTCCGCCACGATGGTCCCCCGACCGAACCGTGGGGAGCGATCATGACCGGGCTTGAGAAGGGCATTACCGGCGACGGCGAGCCGGGACCGGACACCGGCCCCCAGCCGTTCTTCCCCGGACCCAACACCCGCCAGGGAGCGGCGCCGCAGAGCGGGCCGTTGCCCGCGCCGCCCGGCGCCGTCGTCCGGCCGTTCGGCGCGCCGAAGTCCGCCGGCCCGCCGCGGGCGGGCGGGCCGGGACGGCCCGCGCCCGAGTCCAGCGCCCTGACCTCGGGGGCGAACGCGCTGCCGATGACGCTGCAGGGGTCGTCCGGCGACATCACCGCGCCGGTCGAGGGCCGCGTCACGGTCGGGGACGAGGTCATCGGCAAGATCGCCGGGATCGCGGCGCGGGAGGTCGGCGGGATCTCGGCGCTGGTCGAGCGGCCCGGAGCGGGCGGCGTCCGGGTCTCCGTGGCGGGCGAGGAGATCACGCTCGACGTCTCCGTCGCGGTCGAGTACGGCACCGTGATCCAGGACGTCGCGAAGGCCGTCCAGGCGAACGTGGCGCGGGTGACGGGGCTGATGGTCGGGATGCGGGTCGTGGCCGTCAACGTCTCGGTCGAGGACGTCCGCGTGCCGTCCGGTCACGCCGCCGCGCGCGCGTAGCAGGTCTGCATCGCGACTCCCACCGACACGGTCGTGACGGTCACCCGCCGCACGAGCCCCGGCGCGACCCCCCGGAAGTGGAAGGTGTGCGGCCCGCCGCCCTTCACGGTCGTCTGCTGGGACTGCGGCGCGTACCCCTGGAGGGCCAGTTCGGCCCGGACGGCCCCGCTGCCCGCGACGGAGATCGCGACGTCCACCCCGTCGCGGGCGGCCCGGTAGTAGGCCGTCCCGCGCGGGCACCAGCCGAGCGCGGACGACCCGTTCTGCTCGGGGATCTCCGGTCCGCCGCCCCCGCCGCCGGAGCCGCCGTTCTGGCCGCCGGGGTAGGGCGAGCCGCCGTCGCGCCGTGGGACCGCCTTCGTCGGGTCCACCTGGCCGCCCCCGCCCGGCGTCCCGCCGGTCGCCGGGGCGGACGGGCCCGCGCCCGCCGTCCCGGCGCCGCCCTTCGAGCCGTCCAGCAGCGGGAGGAGGAGGACGGCCACGGCGGCGGCCGCGAGCAGCGCCGCGCCGCCGTACCCGGCGATCCGGATCCAGAGGGTCCGGGGGCGCCGCGCCCGTCTCCTCGTCCTCATCACGCCGTCCCTCTCCCACGTGCCGGGCGGCCCGGTCGGATCCGCCGGTCAGATCTGGACGCGGGCCTCGACCGCCTTCACGATCTCCTCGACCGCGTCCGCGATCGGGACGCCGTTCTTCTGCTCGCCGCTGCGGTACCGGAACGACACGGCGTCGCCCGCCACGTCGTCGTCGCCCGCGATCAGCATGTACGGGACCTTCTGCTTCTGCGCGTTGCGGATCTTCTTCTGCATCCGGTCGGACGAGGCGTCGACCTCGACCCGGATCCCGCGCTCGCGCAGCCGCTCGGCGACCTTGCGCAGGTGCGGGACGTGCCCGTCGCCGATCGGGATGCCGACCGCCTGCACCGGCGCGAGCCACGGCGGCATGGCGCCCGCGTAGTGCTCCAGCAGCACGCCGAAGAACCGCTCGATGGAGCCGAACAGGGCGCGGTGCAGCATCATCGGGCGCTGCCTGCTGCCGTCCGACGCCTGGTACTCCAGGCCGAACCGCTCCGGCTGGTTCGGGTCGACCTGGATGGTGGAGAGCTGCCAGGTGCGTCCGATCGCGTCCTTGGCCTGGACGGAGATCTTCGGCCCGTAGAACGCCGCGCCGCCCGGGTCGGGGACGAGGTCGAGCCCGGTGGACTCGGCGGCGTCGCGGAGCGCGGCGGTGGCCTTCTCCCACATCTCGTCCGAGCCGATGAACTTGTCGGAGTCGTCGCGGGTGGACAGCTCGAGGTAGAACTCGTTCAGCCCGTAGTCGCGCAGCAGCCCGAGGACGAAGTTCAGCAGGCGCTTGATCTCGTCGCCCATCTGCTCTTCGGTGCAGTAGATGTGCGCGTCGTCCTGGGTCATGCCGCGGACGCGGGTGAGGCCGTGCACCACGCCCGACTTCTCGTACCGGTACACCGACCCGAACTCGAACAGCCGCAGCGGCAGCTCCCGGTAGGACCGGCCGCGCGCCCGGTAGATCAGGTTGTGCATCGGGCAGTTCATCGGCTTGAGGTAGTACTCGGCCCCGTCCACCTCCATGGGCGGGAAGATGTCCTCCTTGTAGGAGCCGAGGTGCCCGGAGGTCTCGAACAGGCCGCCCTTGGTGATGTGGGGGGTGTTGACGAACTCGTACCCCTCCTCCTCGTGGCGACGGCGGGAGTAGTCCTCCATGACCTTGCGGACGACGCCGCCCTTCGGGTGGAAGACGGCGAGGCCGCTGCCGATCTCGTTCGGGAACGAGAACAGGTCGAGCTCGGCGCCGAGGCGGCGGTGGTCGCGCTTCTCGGCCTCCTCCAGGAACCTCAGGTACTCGTCCTGCTTCTCCCTGGACTCCCACGCGGTGCCGTAGATGCGCTGGAGCTGCGGGTTCTTCTCGCTGCCCCGCCAGTACGCGCCGCCGGAGCGCATCAGCTTGAACGCCGGGATGACGCGGGTGGACGGCAGGTGCGGGCCGCGGCACAGGTCCTTCCAGCGCAGGTCGCCGGACTTGGCGTCGAGGTTGTCGTAGATGGTCAGCTCGCCGCCGCCCACCTCGACGCTCGCGCCCTCGGCCGCCTCCTCGGCGGCGCCCGCGCCCTTGAGGCCGATCAGCTCCAGCTTGTACGGCTCGGCGGACAGCTCGGCGCGGGCCTCGTCGTCGGAGACCGGCCGCCGGGAGAACCGCTGCCCCTGCTTGACGATCTCGCGCATCTTCTTCTCGATGCGCTTGAGGTCGTCGGGGGTGAACGGCTCGGCGACGTCGAAGTCGTAGTAGAAGCCGTTCTCCACGGGCGGGCCGATGCCGAGCCGGGCGTCGGGGAACAGCTCCTGGACGGCCTGCGCCATCACGTGCGCCGCCGAGTGCCGCATGATCGCGCGGCCGTCGGCGGAGCCGATCTCGACCGGCTCGACGGCGTCGCCGTCGCGCAGGCCCGCCGCGAGGTCGCGCAGCTCCCCGTTGACCCGGGCGGCGATCACGGTGCGGCCGTCGGCGTCCAGCGCCTGGCCCGCGGTGGTGCCCGCCGGCACCGCCCGCTCGCCCCCGTCCAAGGTGATGCGCAGCTCGGACACGGATACTCCTCGGGGTGATGGGTAGGGGTCAGCGGGTTCCGATGCTATCGACTCGGGGTGCGCGCCGGACGCATCCGGTTTCATCTGCGGCTCCTCTCGTGGCGGAGGGCCGGGGCGGCGGTCCCGGACGCCGGAAAGGGCCCCGGGATCGCTCCCGGGGCCCTTCCGCGCGTGGTCTGTCGTCCCGTGGTCAGGACATGCCGTCGCGGCGCCGGGAGTGACCCGGCGTCGTCGTCTCGAACGCGTACGGCATGCCTCCACTGTAACCGACGGGCCGCGGCCCCGCCGGGCGTCAGGCGCGGGCGCCCGGGACGGCGAGCTCGTCCATGTCCTCCAGCTCGCGCCCCTTGGTCTCGGGGACGGCCTTGATCACGAACAGGAACGCGAGGACGGAGAACACCGTGTAGATCCCGTAGGCGAGGCCGAGGGAGAACCCGGAGATCCCGGGGAACGTCGTGGTGACCACCCAGTTGGCGAGCCACTGCGCGGCGGCGGCGACGGCCAGCGCGGACGCGCGGATGAAGTTGTTGAACATCTCTCCCAGCATCACCCACACCACCGGGCCCCACGTCGCGGCGAACGAGGCGACGAACACGTTGGCCGAGACGAGCGCGACCGGCCCGGCGAGGCTCCCGAGGTGCGGCTCGCCGTCCACGATGGGGGCGGTCGCGAAGCAGATCGTCAGCAGGCCGAGCGAGACCGCCATCCCGGCGGCGCCGCCGAGCAGCAGCGGACGCCGCCCGACCCGGTCCACCAGCGCGATCGCGACCAGCGTGAACACCACGTTCACCAGCGAGTTGATCACCGAGGTCAGCATCGCGTCGTTCTCCGAGAACCCGACCGCCTGCCACAGCGACGACGAGTAGTAGAAGATCACGTTGATGCCGACGAACTGCTGGAACACCGACAGCAGGATGCCGACCCACACGATCGGCAGCAGGCCGAGCCGGGAACCGCGCAGGTCGCCGAGCCGGACCGGGCGGTCGCTGGCGATCGACCGCTCGATGTCGGCGATCTTGCCGTCCACGTCGCCGTGCCCCATCACCCGGACGAGCACCCGCCGCGCGCGCTCCCTCTGGTGCTTCTTCACGAGGTAGCGCGGGGACTCGGGGATCGACGTGGCGATGAGGGCCCACAGGACGGCGGGCACGATCGCGCTGGCGAACATCCACCGCCAGGCGCCGCCGCCCCACGGGAACGTTCCGGTGGCGCCGCCGTCCGACACGCGGGCGATCACGTAGTCGACGACGAGCGCCGCGAAGATGCCGAGGACGATCGCCATCTGCTGCAGCGAGCCGAGCCGGCCGCGCAGCGCGGCGGGCGCGATCTCGGCGATGTAGGCGGGCGCGATCACCGACGCGGCGCCGATGGCGAGGCCGCCGACCAGCCGCCAGAACGTGAGGTCCACCGGGTTGAACGCGAGCGCCGAGCCGAGCGAGCTGATCACGAACAGCGTCGAGGCGATCAGCATCACCCGGACCCGTCCGATCCGGTCGCTGATCGGCCCGGCGAACCAGGCCCCGACGGCGCAGCCGAGCAGCGCGGCGGACACGACGAACCCGACGACGAACCCGCTCAGGCCGAAGTGCTCCTTCAGCGCGTCGACCGTCCCGTTGATCACCGAGGAGTCGTAGCCGAACAGGAACCCGCCGAGCGCGGCGGCCCCGGCGAGGAGCGCGGCGGTGAAGGATGAGTGGGACGTCCCGTCCCCGTCCCGGCCGGTGTCGCGCGTCCCGCTCTCCTGATCGGTCATGGAAGCGGATCTTCCCCGGCGGCGGGACCTTATGCGAAGGACCTCATGGGCGCCTTCGCGGCGAACGCCGCGCGGCGGCGCGCGAGGTCAGTCGCGGACGGCCGTGCCGAGGACGTGCGGCGACGCCGGGTTGACCCGCGCGGGCGTCGGGAACTCGAAGCGCCGCTCGTCCCGGACGGTGAACCCGGAGCGGGCGATCAGCTCGTCCGTCGGGCGGGACACGTGGCACCCCGCGGCGATGAACGGCCACACCACGTCGGTGCAGCGCTGGACCCGCGTCTTGCCGGGCGTCCAGCCACGCACGTGCTCGTAGTAGCGCAGCTCGCCGCCCGGCCGCAGGGCGCGGCGCAGCTCCGCCAGCGCGCGGACGGGGTCCCGCACCGAGCACAGCACGAGGGACGCGACCGCCACGTCGAACGAGGCGTCGTCGACGTCGAGGTCCTCGGCGACGCCGGGCCGGACCGTCACCGGGACGGGCGCCTCCGCCGCCGCGCGTCCCGCCATGGCGCGCAGCCGCGGCTCCGGCTCGACGGCGACGACCTCGGCGACCTCCGGCGGGTAGTGCGCGAAGTTGGCCCCGTATCCGGCCCCCACCTCCAGCACCCGCCCGGACGCGCCCGCGAGCAGCTCGGCGCGGTGCGCGTCGCCGCCCGCCCTGGCGCACCCGGCGTCGAGCCTCGGGTAGAGCCGGGCGAAGATCGGATGGCTCACGTCGCTCATTCCCGCAGTCTGCGTCGCCCCGCCCGGGACCGCAAGATCACCGAAGTCCGGGCGAGCCGCCGGCCGGCGCTGATACCAGGGGGGCGGGACGGATCTCCCTCCCCGGGGGCAGGCCGGACCGGCGCGCCGCGTTCTAGGCTCGACCGCAAATGAACGACACGAACCGCCGCCCCGCCGCGGACGGCACCGCGCCCGGGGTCCGGCCCCGGCTGGTCGCCGGCGTCCGCGCCGCCCTCGTGCCCGGCCGGGACGACCCGGCGGTCACGCTGCTGCCCGGGTCCCTGGCGCTGCGGATCCCGCTGGTGGCGCTGCTGTTCGCGCTGACGGTCGGCTTCACCGCCGGGTCCATCGCCATCGCGATCGTGGGCTACCGCATGGAGCCGGGGCTCGCCTGGCCGCTCGGCGTGCTGCAGGCGACGCCGCTGATCTTCGCCGTCCGGTGGCCGCTCGCCGCGTGGCGGGTCGCAGCGGCCGGGATGTTCCTGACGGTCCTCGCCCGGCACGGGGAGGGCTTCATGCCCTGGCCGGTCACGGCGATCCTCGCCATGATCGTGATCCTCTTCTTCACCGGGGTGGGCGCCGACCGGCAGACCACGGTCGGCGTCGGCGCGGTGATGATCGTCGGGGTGCTGCTGCCCGCCGTGGTGGCCGGGATGCCCGGCTGGTTCGGGATGATCCTCGCCGGGATCGCGGCCGTCGCGCTGACGTTCGGCGACGCGGTCGGCGGGCGGCACTCGGCGATGGAGGAGCTGCGCAGGCGGGAGGAGCAGCACCGGGAGGACCTCCGCCGCCAGGCCGTGCTGGAGGAGCGCGCCCGCATCGCCCGGGAGCTGCACGACGTGGTGGCGCACCACATGTCGGTGATCGCGATGCAGGCGGAGGCCGCCCCGTACAAGATCCCCGACCTGCCGGACGCGGCCCGGCAGACGTTCGGCGTCGTCCGGGACGCGGCGCGCGAGGCGCTCACCGAGACCCGGCGCGTCGTCGGCCTGCTCCGCAGCGACGACGAGGGCGCCGAGCGGGCCCCGCAGCCCGGCCTGGAGCGGCTGGACGACCTGGTCTCCGCCGCCCGGCAGTCCGGGCTGTCGGTCGCGACGGTCGTGGTGGGGATGCCGCGTCCGCTGACCACGGGCGTCGACCTCTCGGCGTTCCGGATCGTGCAGGAGTCGCTGAGCAACGCGTCCCGGTACGCGCCGGGCGCGCGGGTGCACGTCGAGGTGAAGTACGGCGCCGAGTCGCTGACGGTGTCGGTCGTCGACGACGGGGCGGGCGGCGCGCCGGAGGGGTCGCAGGGCGGCGGGCACGGGCTCGTCGGAATGCGCGAGCGGGTGACGATGCTCGGGGGCAGCCTCGACGTGGGCCCCCTCGACGAGGCGGGCTGGCGCGTCGTCGCCGAGCTTCCCTACGGCGACCCGGACTGATCTGCCTCCCTACGGCGACCCGGACCGATCTTCCGGGGCAATAAAGTGTCCTGGTGACGATTCGGGTGCTGATCGCCGACGACCAGGTGATGATCCGCGACGGGCTCGCGGCGCTGCTGTCCTCCGATCCGGGGATCGAGGTGGTCGGGCAGGCGGGCAACGGCCGGGAGGCCGTGGAGATGGCGCGCGCGCTCGACCCGGACGTGATCGTCATGGACATCCGGATGCCGGAGATGGACGGCCTCGCCGCCACCGCCGAGCTGGTCGGCGAGCCCGCCGCCGAGGCCGACCCCGCGGTCGCAAGGCCGAAGGTGCTCGTGCTCACGACGTTCGACCTGGACGAGTACGTCTACGAGGCGCTCGGCGCGGGCGCCAGCGGCTTCCTGCTGAAGGACGCCTCGGCCGCCGACCTCGTCAGCGGCGTGCGGATCGTCGCGGCCGGGGACGCGCTGCTCGCGCCGTCCATCACCCGGCGGCTGATCGGCGACTTCGCGCGTCGGCGGCGGCACCAGCGGCCGAGCCCGCAGGCGACGGCGGGCCTCACGCCGCGCGAGCTGGACGTGCTGCGGCTGATCGCGCGCGGGCTGTCCAACGCGGAGATCGCGGCGGAGCTGGTGCTGGCCGAGCAGACGGTGAAGACCCACGTCGGGCACGTCCTCACCAAGCTGACCCTGCGCGACCGCACCCAGGCCGTCGTCTACGCCTACGAGAACGGCCTGGTGGGCTAGGGCCGGTCGGCCAGAGCCCGTCGGCTAGCGGGACGGGTCGAGGACGAGCTTGCCGGTCGTCCGGCGGGCGCGCAGGTCCTCGTGGGCGCGGCGGGCGTCGGTGAGGGCGTACTCGCCGCCCGCGACGACGCGGATCCGCCCGGTGGCGGCGAGCCCGAACAGCTCGTCCAGGGCGGTGCGCATCACGTCCCCGGGGAGCTGGAAGACGTGCGCGAGCCACATGCCCGCGATGGTGGCCGAGTGCGTCAGCAGCGTCGCCGGGCGGACGGCCGCCGGCTCCTCCCGCGACGCCATCCCGTAGAAGGCGAGGCGGCCGAAGGGGGCGAGGGCGCGCAGGCTCTGGTCGGTGACGGTCCCGCCGGTCATCTCCAGGACGACGTCGACCCGCCTCCCGCCGTTGGCGTCGACGAGGGCGTCCCTGAGGTCGGGCTCGTTCGCGTCGATCGCGACGTCCGCGCCGAGGTCGAGGGCGAGGGCCCGCTTCTCCTCGGACGAGGCGGTCGCGATGACGCGACCCGCGCCCCACGCCTTCGCGAGCTGGACGGCGAGGCTCCCCACCCCGCCCGCGGCGGCGTGCACGACCACCGACTCCCCCGCCGCCAGGTGGACGCTGCGGCGCAGCAGCACCCACGCCGACGCGCCCTGGATGATCATGCCGAGCGCGGTGACGTCGTCGATGGCGTCCGGGACGTCCCAGGCGAGCGCCTCCGGCGCGACGGCCCGCTCGGCGTAGCCGCCGGTGCCGGTGAGGGCGACGACGCGGCGGCCGTCCGCGACGCCGACGACCTCGCCGCCCGGCACCAGCGGCAGCGCGGACTCCTGGAGGTAGCTGTTCTCGGCCTGGTGGGTGTCGGCGTAGTTGACCCCGGCCCGCGAGACGTCGATGAGCAGGTGCCCCGGCCCGGCGGACGGCTCGGGCAGGTCGGCGACGGTGAGCACCTCCGGCCCCCCGAACTCGGTGATCTGGATCGCTCGCATGTCTCTCCTGTCGCTGTCGGCTCGCGTGTCGGCTCGCGTGTCGGCCGGGACTCTCAGCGGGGCCCGGGGACGCCGCGGAACCGGAACGGCTCGGACTCCCGGCCCGGCACCACGTACCACGCCTCCCCCGTGCCGTCCCCTGCGAGGACGCGCATGAACGCCTCGACGACGTCGGCCACGTCCAGGATCGGGAAGCCGGTCTCCTGGAGGTGCCCCTTCAGCGGGACGAGGATGTCGGTGTCGGCGAAGGACGGGCAGAGCGCGTTCACCCTGATCCCCTCCCCCTCGTAGGCGGGGCCGAGGGCGCGGACGAGCCCGACCACGGCCGCCTTGTTCGCGCCGTAGACGGGGTCGAACGGCGCGGCGGTGAGCCCGGCCATGCTGGCGGTCGCGACGATGTCGCCGCCGCCCCGCGCGCGCAGCGCGGGCAGCGCCGCGTGGACGCCGAACACGACGCCGTCGAGGTTGACGCCCATCGCCCGCCGGTACCCGGCGAGGTCGAACCCGTCGCCGACGCCGCCTCCCGTGGCGACGCCCGCGTTGAGGAACGCGACGTCCAGGCCGCCGAAGCGGTCGACGGCCACCGCGACGGCGGCCTCGCTGTCGGCGGGCTCGCGGACGTCGCAGCGGACGAACGCGCCGTCCAGTTCCGCCGCGAGCACTTCCCCGGCCGCGGCGTCGACGTCGGCGAGGACGACCCGCGCGCCGCCGCCCGCCAGGCGGCGGGCGACCGCCGCCCCGATGCCGTGCGCCCCGCCCGTGATCAGCGCGACCTTGCCGTCCGCCGCGAACGCGGGCATGGGGGCTCCCTCCGGAAGTAACTGACTCGTCAGTTACCCTAGCGGAATGGACTTCGGTTTGAGCGAGCGGGCCCGGGACCACCTCGGCCGCCTCCAGGACTTCATGGCCTCCCACGTCTACCCCGCCGAGCCCGTCTACGCGGCGCAGCGGGCCGAGCTGCGCACGGCGGGACGGGAGCACCACGTCCCGCGGGTCGTCGAGGACCTCAAGGCCGAGGCGCGGAAGCGGGGGCTCTGGAACCTGTTCCTCCCGGACAGCGACGACCCGGCGCACGGCCTGTCCGTCACGGACTACGCGAGCCTCGCCGAGATCACCGGCCGCTCCCCCGAACTGGCGCCCGAGGCCCTCAACTGCGCGGCGCCCGACACCGGGAACATGGAGGTGCTGCACCTGTTCGGCACGCCCGAGCAGAAGGAGAGGTGGCTGACGCCGCTGCTGAACGGCGAGATCCGCAGCGCGTTCGCGATGACCGAGCCGGACGTCGCGAGCTCCGACGCGAAGAACATCTCGACGAGCATCGCGCGCGACGGCGACCACTACGTGATCAACGGCCGGAAGTGGTGGATCACCGGCAGCGCCGACCCGCGCTGCAAGATCATGATCGTGATGGGCAAGACGGACCCGGACGGGCATCCCTACCGGCAGCAGTCGATGGTGCTCGTCCCGATGGACACGCCCGGGGTGGAGGTCGTCCGGCCGCTGCCCGTGTTCGGCTACCAGGACCAGCACGGCCACTGCGAGATCACGTTCACCGACGTCCGGGTGCCGGTGGAGAACCTCGTCGGCGAGGAGGGCGGCGGCTTCGCCATCGCGCAGGCCCGGCTCGGGCCCGGCCGCATCCACCACTGCATGCGCGCGCTCGGCGCCGCCGAGCGGGCGCTCGAGCTGATGTGCGAGCGCGCCTTGACACGCGAGGCGTTCGGCGGGCCGCTCGCCAAGCAGGGCGTGGTGCAGCAGCAGATCGCCGAGGCGCGGATGGCGATCGACCAGGCCCGCCTGCTCACGCTGCGGACCGCGTGGCTGATCGACGAGCGGGGCGCGCAGGCGGCGCGGTCGGAGGTCTCGGCGATCAAGGTGATCGCGCCGCGCGTCGCGCTGGACGTCGTCGACACCGCGATCCAGATCCACGGCGGCGCGGGCGTCAGCGACGTCACCCCGCTCGCCGCCATGTGGGCGGGCCTGCGCACGCTGCGCATCGTGGACGGGCCGGACGAGGTCCACGTCCGCTCCGTGGCCCGCGCCGAACTGGGCAAGTACACCGGGAAATGACCGACGGCGCGAGCAGAACGGCACCGGGCGCGCGGCGGCGGATGCCGCACGCCCGGCGGCGCGAGCAGCTCCTCCGGGTGGCGCTGGAGGAGTTCGGCGCGCGCGGCTACCACCTGACCCAGATGGAGCACGTGGCGGCCGCGGCCGAGGTGTCCAAGGCGCTGCTCTACCAGCACTTCGCCTCGAAGGAGGAGCTGTTCGGCGAGGTCACCGAGTCGATCGTCGCCGAGCTGACCGGACGGCTGAACGCGGCGGTGCTCGCCGAGCACGGCTCCGCCGAGGGCATCCGCGCCATGATCCGGGTGCTGTTCGACTACGCCACCGAGGAGCCCGCCGCGTGGGCCCTGCTGGTCCGGCACATCGACAAGCCGGAGGTCGGGCTGGAGCTGCGCGGGCTCCGCGACCGGCTCGGCGCCGCGTTCGCCGACCTGCTGCTGCGCCGCCGCCGCGCCGACCCGAAGCTGTCGCGGGCCGCGCTGGAGGTGAACGAGCGGCGGGCGCGGCTGCTCGTCCCGCTCATGTACGGGTCGATGCTGTCGATGGTGTCGTGGTGGCTTGAGCACCCGGACACGCCGCGCGAGCGGGCCGAGCAGATGGCGGGCGAGTTCATCTGGCTCGGCCTCGACCGGCTCCGCGCGGGCGAGCGCCTGCCGAAGCCCGGCGGCTAGCCGAACGCTCCGTCAGTCGAACGCTCCGTCAGCCGAAGACGTCGTCGCGGACGAGGTCGAGGGCGGTCAGCACCGCGCCGCGCCGGATCGTGTCGCCCTCGACCGCGCTCGCCCGCACCTCGGTGGGGGCGGGCGAGACGGCGTCGAGCCGGGCGGCGACCAGCCCGGCGAGGCGGTCGCCGCCGTCGCGGCCGATGCCGCCGCCGAGGACGACGAGACCGGGGTCCATGACGGCGACGAGCACGAACACGCTCTCGACGAGCACGTCGGCGAGCGCCTCCGGGCCGAGGTCCCGCGCGACCCCGGCCTCGACCAGGTCGCAGAAGTCCTCGCCGCCGATCTTGAGGAGGCCGACCTCGCCCGCGCCGCCGGACGCGCCGCGCCGCAGCCGCCCGTCCAGGACGATCGCGGCGCCGACGCCGTCGTCCATCCAGAGGAGCGCGAAGTCGTCGCGGCCGGCCGCCGCGCCGCCCCGGTGCTCGGCGATGGCGGCGAGGTTGACCTCGTTCTCCACGATCACCCGCGTGCCGAGCCGGTCGCGCAGCGCCGGGCCGAGGTCGGCCCGGCCGCCGGGGACGTCGCCGCCGGTGGCGAGCCCGGTGCGCGGATGGATGAGGCCCGGCGTGCCGAGGACGAGCGTGTGCGGGACGCGCCCGTCCGCCGCCTCCGAGACCGCTTCGGCGATGAACGTCACGAGGTCCGGCTCCGCCGGGAGGCGGCGGGACACGGCGCCGATCTCGTTCCCGGCGATGTCGGCGACCGTCACGTGGACCGCGTCCCGGCGCAGGTTCACGCCCGCCACGTGCGCGCGGTCCGCGACGAGGCCGTAGAGGCGGGCGTTCGGGCCGCGCCGGTTCGCGCCCGTCTCCCCCGCCACCTCGATCAGCCCGCTCGCGCGCAGCCGCTCGATCAGATCCGCCACGGTCGGCCGGGACAGCCCGGTCAGGTCGCGGAGCTGCGGCGCGGTCAGCGGGCCGCGCTCCAGCAGGAGGTCGAGCGCGAGCCGGTCGTTGATCGCGCGGGCCATCGTCGGGTCGGCGGTCTTCACGGACGCCATATTAGTCAGGGTTCCTGCCTTATACCTCTTTTCATCAGGAAGCCTTCCTGTTAGTTTCCCAGTCATGCATCTCCGTCATTCCGGGGAGACGACCCCCCGGACCCCCCGGAAGAGCCGGGAGCACCGCGCCATCGGCGTGATCTTCATCGCCCACGGAGCCGTCGCCGGGACGCTCGCCACCCGCATCCCCTGGATCCAGGACCGGCTGGACCTCTCCCCCACCGTCCTCGGCCTCGCGCTGCTGTGCCCGTCCATCGGCGCCTTCACCGGCATGCCCACCGCGAGCCGGGTGGCGCACCGGATCGGCGAGCGGCGCGCCGTCCGGCTGCTGATCGCCGCCTGGTGCGCGATCATCGCGCTCCCCGCGCTCGCGCCCGCGCCCGGCTGGCTGTTCGCCGCGATGCTGCTGTACGGCGGCGCCGCCGGGATGAGCGACGTCGTGATGAACTCGCACGCGGTCGCGGTGGAGCGGGCGATCGGACGCCCGGTCATGTCCGGGCTGCACGGGCTGTGGTGCGTCGGCAGCCTCGCGGCGGGCGGCGTCGGGATCCTCGCCGCGCACCACGGGGTGGACGCCCGGCTGCACCTAGGGCTGGTGGCCGCCGTGCTGCTCGGCGTCGGCGTCGCGGGCGGACGCGGGCTGCTCCCCGACCGTCCCGCCGCCGGCGTCCCCGCGCCCCGCCGGTTCGCGTTGCCGAACCGGGCGGTCCTCGCCATCGGGCTCGTCGGGTTCTGCGGGACGTTCGCCGAGGGCGCCAGCGCCGACTGGACCGCCGTCTACCTCACCGAGGTCACCGACGCGGGGCCCGGCCTCGCCGCCGCGAGCTTCACGATCTTCATGACCTGCATGGCGGCGACGCGCCTCGCCGGGGACCGGCTGGTGCGGCGGTTCGGCGCGCCGAAGGTCGTCCGCTGCGGGGGCGGGGTCGCCGTGCTCGGCGGCGTCCTGGTCGTGGCGGCGCGCGCGCCGTGGACCGCGATCACCGGGTTCGCGCTGATCGGCGTCGGGGTCGCGACGGTCGTCCCGCTGGTGTTCGCGGCGGCGGCCGACCGGGGCGCGACGCCCGGCGAGGGTGTGGCGGGCGTCGCGACGATCACCTACCTGTCCGGGCTGACCGCCCCCGCCGTCACCGGCTGGACGGCGGGCACCCTCTCCTACCCGGCGGCCTTCGCCATGATCACCTGCATCGTCGCGGTGATGACGGTGTCGGCGGGCGCGCTCCGCCCCCGTCCGTCCGGCGAGGCCGGGGCACCGGGCGCCCGGCCCGTACCGAGCGAGAGTCCCGCGCTGACCACACAGGACTGCTGACGCCCCTACCGCTCGACGAGGTCGGCGAGGGCCTCGGCGGCGCGGTGGCAGTCGTGGAAGGTGCAGTACAGCGGGACGGGCGCCAGGCGCACGATGTCGGGTTCGCGGGCGTCCGCGATCACGCCGTGCGCCTCCGCGAGCCGCCGCGTCAGGCCGCCCGCGTCCGGGACCCGCAGCGAGAGCTGGGCGCCGCGCGCGGCCGGGTCGGACGGGGTGACGACCTCGGCTCCGGCGACGGGCGCGAGGCGGGACGCCAGGTAGCCGGTGAGGCGCTCGCTCTTGGCGCGCAGCGCGTCCATCCCGACCCGGTCGAAGATCTCCAGCGACGCCAGCACCGGGGCGAGCGCCAGGATCGGCGGGTTGGAGAGCTGCCAGGCGTCGGCGGACGCGGTCGGCGCGATGTCCGGGTCCATCCGGAACCGGACGGACGGGTCCGTGCCCCACCAGCCCGACAGCTTCGGCACGGAGGCGTCCCGGACGTGCCGCTCGTGCACGAAGCATCCGGCGACCGCGCCCGGCCCGCTGTTCAGGTATTTGTAGGTGCACCAGGCGGCGAAGTCGACGTCCCAGTCGTGCAGGCGCAGCGGGACGTTCCCGGCCGCGTGCGCGAGGTCCCAGCCGACCACGGCCCCGGCGGCGCGGCCCGCCTTGGTGATCGCCGGGATGTCCATGAGCTGGCCGGTCAGGTAGTTGACGCCGCCGAGCAGGACGAGCGCGACCGTCCCGCCCTCGCGTTCGAGGTAGGCGAGGACGTCCTCGGTGCGCAGGACGTCCTCGCCGGGGCGGGGCCGCAGCCGGACGACCGTCCCGGCCGGGTCGAGCCCGTGGTGGACGGCCTGGCTCGCGACCGCGTACGAGTCGGACGGGAACGCCGCGTCCTCGATCACGATCCGCGTCCGCGACCCGGCGGGGCGGTAGAAGCTCGCCATCAGCAGGTGCAGGTTCACCGTCAGCGAGTTCATCGCGACGACCTCGTGCGGCAGCGCCCCGACGAGCCGGGCGGCGGGCTCGCGGAGCAGCTCGTGGTACGCCACCCACGGGCGGCGGCCCTGGGTGTGCGCCTCGACGGCGAGCCGCGCCCAGTCGTCCAGCTCCTCGCGGAGCAGGTCGGCGGCGCGGCGCGGCTGGAGGCCGAGGGAGTTCCCGGCGAAGTACGCCGCCTCCGGGTGCGGGCCGCCGGGCGCGGGCGGGACGTGGAACTCGCCGCGCAGCGTCGGCAGCGGGTCGGCCGCGTCGAGCCGCCGCGCCTCCTCTTCGAGACTCACTGCACCGATCCTTCGGTCGTCACGAGGTCGTGGGCCGGGGCGAAGAACGCGTCGGCGTTGCCGCCGAGCAGGAGGGCGCGTTCGGAGTCGTCCAGGCCGGGGCAGGCGCGGATCGCGGCGCCGGGCTCCTGCTCGCCGAGCGGGAACGGGTAGTCGGTGCCGAGCATGACGCGCTCGGGGCCCATGACGTCCACGAGGAGGCGGAGGGCGCGCGGGTCGAACACGGCGGAGTCGACGGAG
Source organism: Actinomadura decatromicini (assembly GCF_008121305.1). Taxonomy (NCBI): domain Bacteria; kingdom Bacillati; phylum Actinomycetota; class Actinomycetes; order Streptosporangiales; family Thermomonosporaceae; genus Actinomadura; species Actinomadura decatromicini. The sequence continues at coordinate 85,523 of NZ_VSRQ01000014.1, forward strand.
AACCGGTCCACGTACTCCGACGGCGGGCGCGGCGAGTCGGCGCGGACGAGGTCGCGCCGCCGCCAGGCGTTGTCGGCGCGGCCGAGCAGGAACGCGAAGCTGCCGCCGCCGTGGCAGAAGCACAGCCGCAGCGACTCCGGGATCCGCTCGAACGCGCCGGACAGCATCAGCCCGAGGATGCTGAGCTGCGTCTCGGCGGGCATCCCGCACAGCCACGGCAGCATGTGGCCGCGCATCCGGGACGCGCCGAGCATGTCCCACGGGTGGGCGAGCACGGGCAGCCCGAGCCCGGCGCAGTGCGCGAGGAACGCGACGATCCCCTCGTCGTCGAGGTTGCGGTCGCCGACGTGGTTGCCGATGTGGACGCCGCGGTGCCCGTCCGCCGCCGCCCGCGTCGCGACCTCGCAGGCGAGCGCCGGGTCCTGGAGCGGGACCTGGCAGAGCGGCAGCAGCCGGTCGGGCTCGGCGGCGCAGAACGCGAGGATGCGGTCGTTGACGAGGTCGCACCAGTCGGCGGCGCGGGACGGCTCCGCCGCGTACCCGAACATCAGCGGCGTGGACGACACGGCCTGCGCGTCGACGCCCGCCGCGTCCATGTCGGCGACGCGGCGCGCCGGGTCCCAGAGCGCCTCGCCGACCGGGCGGTACTCGTCGTCGCCGCTCATCATCATCCCGGCGCCGCCGCCGTCGACGCGCAGCCACGGCTCGCCCGCCCCCGCCAGCATCCGGCCCTCGTCCCGGCCGATCGGCGGGAAGACGTGCGCGTGGACGTCGAAGACCCGCCCGCCGGCCGCGCCCCCGGTCAGGCCCCCAGTCACGCCCTCAGTCACGGGGCGCCGTCACCGGGACCATCGCCTGCGGCCACTGCTTCCCCGGGTGGACCGCCCCGCAGTTCGGGCACTTGCGGTCGCCGTCGTAGAAGCCCTGGAACACGGGCGGCAGGTCGTCCACGATCGAGCGGACCTGGAGTTCGGCGCGGTGGACGAGGTGGTGGCACTCGGTGCAGTACCACTCGAACGCCTCGGTCGTGCCCTCCGGGCGCGGGACCTCCACGACCAGGCCGATGGAGCCGGCCTCGGGACGCTGCGGCGAGTGCCGGACGTGCGGCGGCAGCAGGAAGACGTCGCCCTCGTTGATCTGGAGGTCGACGGGCGGGCGGCCGACGTCCTCCATGACGCGGAGGACCATGTTGCCCTTGAGCTGGTAGAAGAACTCCTCCTTCGGGTCGTCGTGGAAGTCGGTCCGCTGGTTCGGGCCGCCGACCACCATGACGATCAGCCCGGCGTCGTCGAACACCTGGACGTTGCCGACCGGCGGCTTCAGCAGGTCGCGGTGCTCGTCGATCCAGGACTCGAAGTTGAACGGCCGTCCGAAGGACAACTGCGGCAGGGTCATGATCCGGTCTCCTTACCAGGGCGGTCAGCGGGGACGTGGGCGACGCACGCCATCTCGATCAGCAGGTGCGGGTGCGGAAGCTGGTGGACGGCGACCGTCGTGCGGGCCGGGCCCGTCTCGTCGAAGTACTCGCCGTAGACCTCGTTGTATCCGCCGAAGTCGTTCATGCTCACCAGGTAGGTGGTCACGTTGACGACGTCGGACAGCCCGCCGCCCGCCGCCTCCAGCAGGTCGCGGACGTTCTCGATGACGGCGCGGGTCTGCGCCCGGATGTCGAGGTCGGTGACGCCCATCGGGTCGGCGGACGCTCCGGCGAACGTCCCGTCCGGGCGGCGGGAGCTGGTGCCGGACACGTACAGGAGGTCTCCGGCGCGCTTGACGTGCGGGAACCGTCCGCGCGGGCGGGCCTTGCCGTCGACGAGGATCGCGTCGCCGCTCAGGTTGCCGGTCACGTGGTCACCTCCACGGAGCCGAGCCCGGCGCCGGTGACGCGGACGTGCGCGTCCTTCGGCAGCGGGACGGCCGCCGTCGCCGCTCCCGCGAGGACGACCCAGCCGGGTTCGAGCGCGATGCCCGCGCCGAGCGCGAGCCGCGCCGCCGCGCGCAGCGACCGCGCCGGGTCCCCGAGGATCGCCGCGGACGACCCCGCCTGCGCCGCGCGCCCGTCGATCTCCAGGAGCAGCCCGACGTTCGACACGTCGCGCGGCGGGTGCCAGGCGCCGAACCCGAACCGGGCGGCGGACGCGTTGTCCGCGATCACGTCCGGGAGGGTGAACTTGAAGTCGCGGTAGCGGGAGTCGAGGACCTCGAAGCCGACCGCGACCCCGGCGACGGCCGACTCGACCTCGGCGGGCGAGCGGACCTCGCGCCCGATCAGGTAGGCGATCTCGGGCTCGACGCGCGGGTGGATCAGCCGGGACACGTCCACGGACGACTCCGCGACCATCGCGTCGGTGAGCAGGCCCCAGATGACGTCGTCCACGCCCATCTGCGCCATCTTCGCGCGGCTGGTGAAGCCCATCTTCACCCCGGCGAGCCGCTCCCCCGCGCGGCGCCGCCGCTCGATCCCGGCCCGCTGCACCGCGTACGCGCCTGAGATGTCGAGCGGCGCCGTGTCGGTGAGCTTCGGAATGGCGGTGAGGTCACGAGCGGCCTCGTCCAGCCGGGCCGCGAGCGCTTCGACATCCACCATCAGCCCTCCTCCTTGCCAAAGGCCACGCGGACGTCGCCGAGCCCGTCGACGCGGGCCTCGAAGACGTCGCCGGGCGCGGCCGGGACGACCGGGCCGAGCGCGCCGGTCAGCACCGTGTCGCCCGCGCGCAGCGGGCGCCCGACGCGGACGAGGGTGTCCGCGAGCCACAGCGCCGCGTTCAGCGGGTGGCCGAGGCAGGCGGCGCCGTTGCCGGTGGAGACCTGCTCGCCGCGCCGTTCCATGACCATCCCGCACAGGCGCAGGTCGACGTCCCTGAGGAGCACCGGACGGTTCCCCAGCACGTACATCCCGGACGAGGCGTTGTCGGCGACGGTGTCGGCGAGCGTGATGTCCCAGTCGCGGACGCGGCTGCCGACCACCTCGATGGCGGGCAGCGCGAACGCGGTCGCGCGGATCAGGTCGGCGGCGGTGTGCCGCTCGTGCGTCAGGTCGTGCTCCAGGACGAGCGCGACCTCCGCCTCGGCGCGCGGCTGGAGCACCGCGCCCGCGGGGATCTCCGCGCCGTCCGGGACGGCCATGTCGGCGAACAGCATCCCGAAGTCGGGGCTGTCCACGCCGAGCTGCTCCTGCACGGCCTTCGACGTCAGGCCGATCTTGCGTCCGGCGAGGCGGCGGCCCTCGGCCAGCCAGCGCTCGGTCAGCCGGTCCTGGACGGCGTACGCGTCGTCCGCCGTCGCGATCAGGTCGCGGACGGGCGCGCACGGGACGCCGCCGGAGTGGGCGCCGCGCAGGCGCTCGGCGGCGGCGTCGATGTTCGTCGTTGTCACTGGGCTCGCTCTCAGATCTGGACGCACACGTTGACGGGCTCGGAGAAGAAGTCCAGGGAGTATTCCCCGCCCTCGCGCCCGATGCCGGAGGCCTTCACGCCGCCGAACGGGGTGCGCAGGTCGCGGAGGTTCCAGCAGTTCACCCAGACGATCCCGGTCTCGACGCGCGGCGCCACCCGGTGGGCGCGGGACAGGTCCCGCGTCCACACCGTGGCGGCGAGGCCGTAGGGGCTGTCGTTGGCGAGCCGGAGCGCCTCGTCCTCGGTGTCGAACGGCGCGACGTGGCAGACCGGCCCGAAGATCTCCTCGCGGACGGCGCGGGCCGTCTCCGGCAGGCCGGTGAGCACGGTCGGCTCGACGTGGAAGCCGCCGTCGCGGGCGTCGCCGAACTCCGGAACGCCGCCGCCCGCGACGACCGTCGCGCCCTCCGCGCGGGCGAGGGCGTAGTAGGACAGGACCTTGTCGCGGTGCTCGGCGGAGATCATCGGGCCGTAGCCGTCGAGCGCGCGGGCGCGGGCCGCGAGCCGGGCGACGAACTCGTCGAAGACCGGGCGCTCGACGTAGACGCGCTCCGTGCACAGGCAGATCTGGCCGGAGTGGGTGAAGCAGGAGCGGACCGTCCCGTCCAGGGCGGCGTCGAGGTCGGCGTCGGCGAAGACGAGCGCCGGGTTCTTGCCGCCCAGCTCGAACGAGACGGGCGTGACGTGGTCGGCGGCGTTCCGCATGATCGCGGCGCCGGTGGCGGACTCGCCGGTGAACGCGATCGCGTCCACGCCCTGGTGGCCGGTGAGGAACTCGCCCGCCGCGCCCGCGCCGTGCCCGTGGACGACGTTGAACACCCCGTCCGGGAGCCCCGCGTCGGCGATCACGTGGGCGAGCAGCGTCGCGGTGGACGGCGTCTCCTCCGACGGCTTGAGCACGACGGCGTTCCCGCAGGCGAGCGCCGGGGCGATCTTCCAGGTGGACAGCAGCAGCGGCAGGTTCCACGGCGAGACGACCGCGACGACGCCGAGCGGGCGGCGCACCGTGTAGTTGAGGGCCTGGCCCGCCCCGACGCTCCAGCCGGGGACCGGCGTCGTGTACGACCGCTCGGGACGCCCGTAGAGCAGGTCGGCGTAGGCGCGGAAGTTGCCCGCGGCGCGCGGGACGTCGACCGTCTCCGCGAACTCGCGGGGCCTGCCCGTGTCCGCGACCTCGGCCTCGACGAACTCCGCGAACCGGGCGTCGATCCCGTCCGCGATGCGGCGCAGGGCCGCGGCCCGCTCCGGTTCGCCGCCCGGCGCGCCCCACGTCCCGGTGAGCGCGGCCCGCGCGGCGGTGACGGCGTCGTCGACGACCTCGCGCGTCGCCTCGGGGACGGCGCCGAGCTCCGTCCCGTCGACGGGCGACACCAGCGGGAACGCCGGGCCGTCCGAACGGAACACCCCGCCGACGTAGTGCTCAGCCTTCATCCGTCCCTCCAGGGAAGCCGTCCGCGATGACCCGATCCTCCGCCCCGGAAGCTATGCCTGGCAAATACCAATCGACCGTGGAGCTATCACGGAATTGAGATAGTCAGGCGCCATGTTCGCGATCGACCCGCTCACCGGGCGCGGCTCAGACCGAGCGGACCAGGTCGACGAGCGCGCCGCCGAGCGCGGAGCGCGCGTCGCCGAGGTCGAGCACGACGTCGAAGTGGTCGCGGTCCGGGACGATCATCAGGTCCCCCGCGTCCCACCGGGCGTGGAATCTCCTGGACTGGTCGAGGAACCCGGCGCCGTCGTGCTCGGCGGCGGCGAACACGGCCGGGCAGCGGCGGCCGGCGGGCAGCAGGGCGGGGCTCAGCGCGGCGGCCCGCGCCTCGTCCAGCCGGACGTGCTCGTTCACGTAGACGCGGGTGATCGGCCGGATGTCGAACAGGCCGGAGATCGGCAGCGCCGCCTTGACGACGTCGCCGGGCAGGCCGAGCGGCTCCTGCCAGCCGCCGACCATCGTCATCCCGGTGAGGTGGCCGCCCGCCGAGCTGCCGCCGACGACGATCCGGGCGGGGTCGAGCCCGTGCTCGGGGCCGTGCCGCCAGACCCACGCGACCGCCGCCCGCACCTGCCGGACGATCTCCTCAAGCGTCGCCTTCGGCGCGAGCGTGTAGTCGGGCACGACGGTCGCGATGCCCTGCTCGTAGAGCGCCCGCGCCATGAAGGTCGACTCGGCGCGGGACAGCGCCATCCAGTAGCCGCCGTGCAGGAACATGAACACCGGCCGGGGTTCGCCGCCACCGGTGCCCCAGACGTCGAGGCGCTCGCCGCTCGCGTCGTCGTAGACGATCCCGGGGCTGCCGGGGAGGCCGTCGACCGCCCGCGCCGACCGGTCCCGGTACTCCTCCATGTACCGCGCGAACAGCTCCTCGCCCGCCTTGCGCCGCACGTTGTAGGCGACGTCCAGTTCCTCGTCGGTCAGTCCGCTGCCCGGCCACCCGCCCATGTCGAACTCCCTCCGGCCTCGGGCACAGCCTCCCGCCCCGGAGTGTCCTGATCAACCATCGGCGGTCCAGACGGGCGCGTCCGACTCGCGGACGCCGCCGTCCGCGCCGAAGACGAGGTAGCGGTCGAAGTCGGCGGCGAACCACCGGTCGTGGGTGACGGCGAGGACCGTCCCCGAGTAGGACGCCAGCCCCTCCTGGAGGGCCTCGGCGCTGGCCAGGTCGAGGTTGTCGGTGGGCTCGTCCAGCAGCAGGAGCGTCGCGCCGGACAGTTCGAGCAGCAGGATCTGGAGCCTCGCCTGCTGCCCGCCGGACAGCGTCTCGAACGGCCGGTTCCCCGCCGGGGCCAGCTCGTAGCGGGCGAGCGCGGCCATGGCGTCGTTGCGGGTCAGCGCGTTCTCCGCCATGACGATCTCGGCGGGCGCGCGGCCGTGCAGGTCGGGCCGCGCGTGCGTCTGGACGAAGTGCCCCGGCACGACCCGCGCGCCGAGCCGGAACCCGCCGTGGTGCGGGACGCCGTCACCGGCCAGCAGGCGCAGGAACGTCGACTTTCCCGAGCCGTTCGAGCCCAGCACCGCGACGCGCTCCCCGTACCAGACCTCGGTGTCGAACGGGCGCGTCAGGCCCGTCAGCTCCAGGGACTCGCAGATGAGGGCGCGCTTGCCGGTCCGGCCGCCGCGCAGGCGCATCCGGACGTTCTGCTCCTTCGGCGCGCTCTGCGGCGGCCCCGCCTCCTCGAAGCGCCGCAACCGCGTCCGCGCCGCCTGGTAGGACGAGGCGACCGCGTCGTTGTTCGTCGCGCGCTGGCGCAGCGTGTGGACGAGCCCTTTCAGGCGCGCGTGCTCGTCGTCCCAGCGGCGGCGCAGCTCGTGCAGGCGCTCGGTCCGGTCGCGGCGGGCCTGCGCGTATCCGGTGAAGCCGCCGCCGTGCACCCAGACGTCACGGGACTCGACGGTGACGATGCGGTCGGCCGCGTCCGCGAGGAGCTGCCGGTCGTGCGACACCAGCAGGACGGTCTTGCTCGTGGCCCGGATCTTCTCCGCGAGCCATTCCTTGGCTGGAACGTCGAGGTAGTTGTCGGGCTCGTCCAGGAGGAGGACCTCGTCCGGGCCGCGCAGGAGCGCCTCCAGGACGAGCCGCTTCTGCTCGCCGCCCGAGAGGGTCGTCACGCCCCGGTCCTTCGCCTCGTCGTAGGGGAGGCCGAGCGCGGCCGTCGTGCAGGCGTCCCAGACGACCTCGATGTCGTAGCCGCCCGCGTCGGTGTAGTCGGTGATGGCCTGCGCGTAGGCGAGCTGGGTCGGCGCGGTGTCGTCGAGCGCCTCCTCCGCCTCGCGCAGGGCGTCGGCCGCCGTCCGCACCCGGCCGGGCGCGACCGACAGCAGCAGGTCGTGGACGGTCCTGCCGTCCCGGACGCCGCCGATGAACTGGCGCATGACGCCGAGGCCGCCGGAGCTCGTCACGACGCCGTCCGACGGCCGGACGTCGCCCGCGACCAGCCGCAGGAGGGTCGTCTTGCCCGCGCCGTTCGGGCCGACCAGCGCCGCCTTGGCGCCGGCTCCGACGCGGAACGAGACGTCGTCCAGCAGGATGCGGCCGTCCGGCAGCGCGTAGGTCAGGCGGCTCACCTCGATGTGCCCCACACAACTCCCTTGAACACTGTTTAGGAAACTGGATCGTTGATCCGGTACCCGCTCAATGTACTAGCCTGGGCGGCATGACGGACAGCGTGTGGCTGCGGGAGGACCGGCCGCGCCGGGAGGCGCCGCCCCTCACCCGCGAGCGGATCGTCGCCGAGGCGGTGGCGCTGCTCGACGCGGAGGGCGCCGGACGGCTGACGATGCGCCGCCTCGCCGAGCGCCTCGGCACCGGGTCCACCACCCTGTACTGGCACGTCACGACGAAGGACGACGTGCTGGAGCTGGCCCTCGACGCGATCTTCGGGGACGTGCCGGTGCCGTCCCCCGGCCCGGACTGGCGCGCCGACGTGATCGCGCTCGTGACGGGCTGGCGGGACGCCATGCTGCGGCATCCGTGGTCGGCGGCCGTCCTCGGCGGGCGCCCGCTGCTCGGCCCCAACGTGCTCGCCCGCACCGACTTCCTCTACGCGGCGCTGGAGCGGGCGAGGCCGGGCGGGCCGTCCCCGGCGGTGGCCGCGTACGCGGTGGCGAACTACACGATCGGGTCGGCGCTGATGCAGGTCGGGGCCCAGGGCGGCGGGCCGGACGCGCGCCGCGCCGCCGACGAGCACCTCGCCCGCGAGCGCGACAGGTACCCGTCCCTCGCCGCCCACGGCCACCTGCCCGGCGACGGCTGGGACGCCGCCTTCGCCGAGGGCCTCGGCTACGTCCTGGACGGCCTGGCCCGCTAACGGACCAGACGCTAGCGGACCAGGCCGGGCAGGTCGCCCGCGTGGTCGCGCAGGTAGGCGCCGAGCATCTCCGGGATCAGGTCGATGGACGCCAGCGCCGCCGCCGTGCACGGCACGAGGTCGGGGTCGTAGCGCCCGTTGGCCGGGTCGGCGAACTCGGGGCCGTGCCTGCGGGACAGGTCCATCGACGTCAGGCGGCACACGTAGAACGTGTTGAGCCGGTGCACTTCGGGCGACTGCTCGGCGCAGGCGAACACCTGCCGGACGGGACCGGCGGTCGCGCCGAGCTCCTCGTCCAGCTCGCGGCGGAGCGCGGCCTCCGGCGAGGCGTCGGTGGGCTCGATCTTGCCGCCGGGGGTCGTCCAGTAGACGGGGCGGCCGGGGCGGGTCCGGCGCAGCAGGACGAGGGCGTCGCCGTCCAGCAGCAGCGCGCGGACGGCCCGCCGCACCCGCGGGGGCCCGGTCACCGGTTCGGGCCGGGTCACCGGTTCGGGCTGGGTCACCGGTTCGGGCTGGGTCACGAGTTCAGGTAGGCGAGGACGGCGAGGACCCGGCGGTGCCCGCTGTCGGTCGGCGGCAGCCCGAGCTTGGCAAACACGGCGCCGATGTGCTTGCTGACCGACCGCTCCGTGATGACGAGCGCGGCGGCGATCGTGGCGTTGTCGAGCCCCTGCGCCATCAGGCCGAGCACCTCCCGCTCGCGCGGCGTCAGCGCCTGGAGCGGGTCGCGGCGGGTCGTCATGAGCTGCGAGACGACCTCCGGGTCGAGCGCGGTGCCGCCCGCCGCGACGCGGGCCAGCGCGTCCAGGAACTCGTCGACCCGGCTCACCCGGTCTTTAAGCAGGTAGCCGACGCCCTCCGCGCCGCCCGCGAGCAGCTCGGCGGCGTACGTCTCCTCGACGTACTGGGAGAGCACGAGCACGGGCAGGCCCGGCAGCCGCTTGCGGGCCTCGACGGCGGCGCGCAGGCCCTCGTCGCGGAACCCGGGCGGCAGCCGGACGTCGAGGACGGCCGCGTCCGGCCGGTGCTCCAGCAGCGCGGGCAGCACGTCGGGGCCGGCGCCGGCGACCGCGACGACCTCGTGGCCGTCGGAGGTGAGCAGCATGACGAGGCCCTCGCGGAGGAGCACGTTGTCCTCGGCGATCACGATCCGCACGGCAGCTCCACGTCGAGCGTCGTCCCTCCACCGTCGGGGCTGTCGATGCGGGTCGTCCCGTCGAGCGCGGCGACCCGGCGGCGGATGCCGGCGAGGCCGCTGCCCCGGGCGGGATCGGCCCCGCCCTTGCCATCATCCCGCACCCCGACCATGAGGCGGCCCGGTTCGCGGCGGACCGTGACCCAGCCGTGCCGGGCGCCGCTGTGCCGCGCGATGTTGGTGAGCGCCTCCGCGACGACGAAGTAGGCGGCGGCCTCGACGGCGGCGGGCGCGCGCGCCGCCGCCTCGCCGTCGCCGAGGTCCAGGTCGATGGGGATCGGCTGCCCCGCGGCGAGCGCGCGGAGCGCCCCGCCGAGGCCCCGGTCGGACAGGATCGGCGGGTAGATCCCGCGGATCACCGTGCGGAGCTGGGTCAGCGCCTCCTCGACGCCCTCCCTGGCCTCCAGGAACAGGGTGCGGGCCGCGTCCGGGTCGGCGTCGAAGCGGCGGTCGGCGAGGCCGAGCCGCAGCGCGGCGGCGACGAGCTGGGCCTGCGTCCCGTCGTGCAGGTCGCGCTCGATGCGGCGCAGCTCGGCGCCGTGCGCCTCCAGCGCCTCGGCGCGGGTCTCGGTCAGCTCCTCGACCCGCTCGGCGAGGCTGCGGCGGGTGGGGCCGAGCAGCACCTCGGCCAGCCGCGCCTGCCAGCGGGCGAGCCGCGGCACCAGCCACAGCAGGAGCAGCACGTCCAAGGCGGCCTGGAGGAACGGCATCGTCAGCGCCCGCGGCCAGCTGTCCAGCGTGATGAACGCGGACGTCGACCCGTCGGGCGCGGCCCACCACCACAGCGGCAGCGACAGCGAGTACGGGATCTGCGGCCACAGCCCCACCGCGAGCACGGCCGCCACCAAGCCGGTGAAGCCGTGCACGGCCATCCAGGCGATGTCGCGCCAGGTGTCCGGGGAGCGGACGAGCCGTACCGCCTCCCCGAGCCCGTCGCCGCGCGGCGGCCGGTACGGCGCGGGGATCTCGCGGCCGAGCACCCGCCCGGCCCGGCGGCGCTCGGCGTTCGCGAGCGCCCGCAGCGGCCGCACCACCGCCGGAAGCCACGGCAGCAGGACGACCATCAGCACCAGCCCGGCCAGCAGCGGGGCGAGCCCCGCCATCGCGGGCAGCGCCGTGCGCAGCGCGCCGACCAACTGCCAGGTCGCGCCCGCGCTGCGCCTTACCGCCCTGCCCACACCGCTGTTCATGTCACCTCCCCGCCACCGTATGCGGCGCCGCCGCGCCGCGCACCCGGGTCAGCCCCCGTGCCGGTGGTGTAGCCCGCTACACCACCGATTCGGGAGCGCGCGCCCATGTGCCGCACCCCCTCCGAAACCTAGGTTCGACCAGGTGAGAGGCGGCATTCCACGGAGGGAACCCATGACGACCTTGACGGCCGAGACCACCCCGGCGACCGGGACGGCCGCGGCGGCGGTGGCGCTGGAGGCGGTCACCAAGGACTACGGCGACGTGCGGGCGCTGCACGGCGTCACCTGGACGTTCCCGCGCGGCGCGGTCACCGCCGTGATGGGCCCCTCCGGGTCGGGCAAGAGCACGTTCCTGCACTGCGCGTCGGGGCTGGACCGTCCGAGCGGGGGCACGGTCCGGATCGGCGGCGTCGACCTCGGGAGGCTCGGCGAGGCGAAGCTGACACGGCTGCGGCGCGAGCGGATCGGGTTCGTGTTCCAGGCGTTCAACCTCGTCCCGTCCATGGACGTGGCGGCGAACATCACGCTGCCGCTCCACCTCGGCGGGACCAAGCCCGACCCGGCCTGGCTGGACGAGGTCGTCCGCCGGGTCGGGCTCGCGGACCGGCTGCGGCACCGCCCGTCCGAGCTGTCGGGCGGGCAGCAGCAGCGCGCCGCGCTCGCCCGCGCGCTGATCACCCGCCCGGAGGTCGTGTTCGCGGACGAGCCGACCGGCGCGCTCGACCCCCGCACCGCGCGGGACGTCCTGCGCCTGCTGCGCGAGGCCGCCGACCTGACCGGGCAAACGGTCGTGCTGGTCACCCACGACCCGGTGGCCGCCGCGTGGGCCGACTCCGTCGTGTTCCTCAGCCGCGGCCGCATCGTCGACGAGCTGGTCGCCCCGACGGTCTCCGCCGTCATGAGCCGCTGGGAGACGCTGTGAGGATCAGGGGAGCCTTCGCCGGGATCTTCGTCGCGCTGGCGTTCGCGGCGACCCTCGTCGGGGCGTGCGGGGTGCTGCTGGAGTCGGCGCTGCGCGCGCACGCGCCGGTCGAGCGGTACGGCGCGGCGGCCGCGGTCGTCACGGGGCCGCACGAGGTCGAGCAGTGGATGAAGCAGCTCGGGTCGGAGCCGGAGCGGCAGAGCCGCCCGCTGACCGAGCGCGCGCCGGTGCCGGTCGCGGCGGCGGCGAAGCTGCGGGCGGTGCCGGGCGTCCGGGACGTGGTCGCGGACGTCTCGTTCCCCGTCCTGCTCGGCTCGGGGCAGGCGGTCACCGGCCACGGCTGGGAGTCGGCCCCGCTCCGCCCGTACCGGCTGGCCGCGGGCCACGCGCCGCAGGCGCCGGACGAGGTCGTGCTGAGCAAGGCATCCGGCGTCCGGCCGGGCGGGACCGTCCAGGTGCAGGTGAACGGGGCGCCTCGTCCGTTCCGGGTCGCGGGCCTCGTCGCGGAGGGGCCGGGCGCCGCGTTCTTCTCGACGGGGACTGCCGCGTCCCTCTACGGGCGCCCCGGCCACGCCGACGCGCTCGCCGTGATCGCCGACGGGGAGGTCGAGGACCGCGCGCTCCGCGCGGCGGCGCCCGGCCTGACCGTCGCGACCGGCGCGGCGCGCGGCGACGCCGAGGACCGGGCGGTCGCGGCGGCGCGTCCCGACATCGTGGAGATCGCCGGCTCGCTCGGCGGCATCGCGATCATGACGGCCCTGGTGGTGGTCGGCGGGCTGATCGTGCTGTCGGTGCGGGATCGGGCGCGCGAGCTGGCGCTGCTCCGCGCGGTCGGCGCGACGCCCTGGCAGGTGCGGGCGCGGATCGTCCGGGAGATCGCGCGGATCGGCGCGCCCGCCGCGCTCGCGGGCGGCGTCCTGTCGCTCAGGCTCGGCGCGGCGATGCACGCCGCGATGGTCCGCCGGGGCGTCCTGCCGGACGGCTTCGGCCTGTCGCTGAGCCCGCTGCCCGCGCTCGCCGGGTTCGCGGTGACGCTGCTCGCCGCCGTCGCGGCCGCGTTCCTCGCCTCGCTCCGGGTGTCCCGGATCCGGCCCGTGCGGGCGCTCGGCGAGACGGCCGCCGAGTCCGCGCGGCTGCCCCGCTGGCGGGTCGTCACCGGCGTGGGATTCCTCGTCCTCGGGGTGAACGCGCTGGGGTTCTCGGCGACCGCGACCGGTCCGGCCGCGAGCGCGTCGGTCGGCGGGCTGGTCATGTCCCTGATCGTCGCGACGGCGCTGCTCGGGCCGCTGGTGGCGCGGGCCGGAAACCGGGTGCTCGGCCGCGCCGCGCGCGCCGTCTCGCCGGTGGCCGGACGGCTCGCGCAGCACTCCGCCGGGGCCGCCGCGCTGCGCGCGGGGTCGATCATCACGCCGGTCGCGCTGGCGGTGGCGTTCGCGGGCGTCCAGCTGTTCGCCCAGTCGACGGTCGCGCACGCGACGCGGGTGCAGGCCGAGGCCGGGGACCGCGCCGACCGGATCATCGTCTCGGCGGGTCCCGGCCTCCCCCGGGACGTCGCCGACGCCGCGCGCCGGGTACCCGGCGTGACCGCCGTGACGCCCGTCAAGCGGACAAGCGTGATCATGTCGGTCAAGGAGCTCGGGGACCGGAACCTCCGCTCGCTGAACGCGCGCGGCGTCGGCCCCGACGCCGCCGCCACCCTGGACCCGGACGTCTCGTCCGGCCGCCTCGCCGACCTGCGGGGCGGCGCCACGGTGGCGCTCAGCCGCGACGTGGCGAGCGGCCTGCACGTCGGGTCGGAGGCGCGGCTGTGGCTCGGCGACGGGACGAGGATCGACGCCCGCGTCGTCGCCGTCTACGACCGGGGGCTCGGCTTCGGCGACGTGCTGCTCCCCCGCGACCTGGTCGCGGCGCACTCGTCCGTCCCGCTGGACGACCACGTCCTCGTCCGCGGGAACGCCGACCTGGGCGCCGTCACCGCCGCCTACGCCGGGACCCGCGTGGTCTCCCCCGGCGACTTCCAGGCGGGCCTGTCGCAGGAGGTCAAGCTCCAGGGCTTCATCAGCTACATCGTCGTCGCCGCGATCGCCGGGTTCATCCTCATCGGGGTCGTCACGACGCTGGCGCTGGCGACGGCGGCCCGGCGCCGCGAGTTCGCGCTGCTGCGGCTGGTCGGCGCGACCCGCCGCCAGGTGCTGCGCATGCTCCGGCTGGAGGCGGCGATCGTGCTCGGCACCGGCGTCGCGGCCGGGACGCTCATCGCCGCCGTCACGCTCCTCGTGTTCGCGACGGCCGTCACGGGGCTGCCGCTGCCGTCCGTCCCGCCGCTGACCGGCGCGGCGATCCTCGGCGGCGTGGCCGGTACCGGCGCCGCCGCGATCATGCTCCCGGCGCGGGCGCTGCTGCGCCGCCGCACGTCCCCGAACCTCACCTGAAAACCGAACCCACCTGAAAATCCATCGCAGAAAGGCATGGGCCATGAGCAACTCCACCCGCTGGACCGTGGTCGGCATCCTCATCGCCGTCAACGCCGTCGCGAACGTGATCCTCGGCAACACGTGGTTCGCGATCGTCGTCAGCTCGGTCACCGGCGTCGGCGTCGTCGCCGTGCTGATCGACTACCTGGCCCGGGGCAGGCGGGAACCCTGAGACCGGCCGCGGGAGCGGGCCCCGCGCCGTTACCATTCCCAGAGCCAAGATCCTGTTGGCCTGCTCTGTACCGGAACGGCGTGAAATGGATGATGTGGAGGTCCGGCCCCTGCCGGGCGACCTGGCGCGGCTGTTCGACCCGGGACCCGCGGGCCCGGGCGACGGCCCGGGCGGCGAGTCCGCCGAGCGGACGCTGGCCGTGCCGCTGCCCGAGGGGGACCTGGTCTGGCCGGACCCCGGCTACCCGCAGCGGCGGCTGCTGATGCGCCCCGCGTTCTGGCTGAGCGAGGAGCCCGTCCAGGGCGAGCTGTGGTGCAGGCTCCGCGCCGAGCACGCCGGCTCGGGCCTCTGGCCGCTGCTGATGGACGAGACCGACCAGCCCTGGGCGTCCGGCCAGATCGCGCCCGAGCCCGTGGACGAGATCGAGAACTACCTCCCGCACGCGTTCATGTCCGAGGTGTGGGCCGACTGGGCGGAGCAGGCGTCCGAGGAGGACCTCGACGACCTCGCCCCCTACGGGCGGCACTGCCCGGGACTCGCCCCGGCGGGCGTCCCGCTGGACGACCCCGACGCCATGGCCGACCGGTACGCCCGCGCCCTCGCCGGGCGCGGGCTGTCCCTCGGCCTCGCCGCCGTCGAGCGGGGCGCGGACGCGATCGCCGCCGTCGGCTGGCAGGGCGCCCTCAACCACAACGAGTGGACGGCGCCGCTCGCCGCCGTCCTGCGCGGCTGGGAGGACAGGTTCGGCGCCCGCGTCGTCGCGCTCGGCTTCAACACGCTGGAGCTGAGCGTCGCGGCGCCGCCGGTCACCGTCCGGCACGCGGTGCACGTCGCGGCCGAGCACTGGACGTTCTGCCCCGACATCCTCTTCCAGGGCCCGGGCACCCTCGCCGGGTACGCCGAGGAGATCCGCGGCAAGACCAACTGGTCGTTCTGGTGGGACTGACCGACCTCCCCAAAAACTGGTCATAAGGCGTAAACGTCCGGGTCACTCGCGGTGGTGCGGGGCTTTTCCACGGTTACGGTGGGACGGGACGAGCACCGGGTGGCGCGCGTGGCACGGACACCCTGGAGCGAGCACCCGGCGACCCGCCGCGGGCGCCGCCCCGTCGCGCGACCGCCGGCAGGACGGGCGGCGGGGACGGGGGGCACCGATGGGACCGCGGGCATGACCGGCGGCGCGGACGACACTCCGATCGCGGAGCTGCTGCGCTCCTGGCGCGAGCCGGTCCTCGGCCGGTGGATCGAGCTGGTCCGCGAGACCGTCCGCGGGCGGCTCTCCGAGGCGGAGGTCCGGTCGGAGCTGACGGAGCTGTACGGGCTCGTCGAACGCGCGCTCGGCGGCGACGCCGCCGCCGGGGACGAGCTGCGGGCCGCGCTCGCGGAGATCTCCCGGGGCCGGGCCCGGCACGGGTTCAGCCCGACCGAGACGGCGATCGGCGTGTTCGCGCTGAAGCAGTCGCTGTACGAGCAGATCCGGCTGACCCGCGACCAGCGGGCCTACTCCGAGCTGATCGACTTCTCGTCCTACGTCGACGAGCTGGGGCTCGCGACGTTCGAGACGTACGCGGCGGCGCGCGAGCAGGTGATCGCCGACCAGGCCGATCAGCTGCTGGAGCTGTCGACGCCCGTGGTGCGGCTGTGGGACCGCGTCCTCGGCGTCCCGCTGGTCGGCACCCTCGACTCCGCCCGCACCCAGATCGCGATGGAGACGCTGCTCCAGGCGCTGGTGACCACCGGCGCCCGGTACGCGCTGATCGACATCACCGGGGTGCCCGCCGTCGACACCGAGGTCGCGCAGCACCTGATGAAGACGGTGATGGCGGCCCGGCTGATGGGCACGCACTGCGTCGTCTCCGGGATCCGGCCGCAGATCGCGCAGACGATCGTGGCGCTCGGCATCGAGTTCGGCGACATCGTGACGAAGGCGACCCTCGCGGACGCGCTGGCGTACGTGCTGGAACGTTCCGGCCTGCGCGTCGTCGGCGAGCCGGAGGGCTGATGGACCGGGTGCCGATTCTCAAGATCGGGGGCGTCCTGCTCGTGTCGATCCAGACCGACCTCCAGGACCAGACGGTCCTCGCGTTGCAGGAGGACCTCTCCGAGCGGATCGTCGCCACCGGCGCCCACGGCGTGATCATCGACATCACGGCGGTGGACATCGTCGACTCCTTCATCGGCCGGATGTTCGCGACGATCGCGTCCATGTCCCGGCTGATGGACGCCGAGACGGTGGTGGTCGGGATGCGCCCGGCGGTGGCGATCACGCTGGTGGAGCTCGGGCTGTCGCTCGGCGGCGTGCGCACCGCGCTGGACCTGGAGGAGGGCATGCGGCTGCTCGGCGCCGGGCTGCCGCAGGCGGGCCCCGCGGGCTCCGCGCGGCCCGCCCGTCCCGGTCCCGCCGTGGCGGACGGGCCGTGACGGCCCCGTCCGGTGGGGAGGTGCCCGTCGCGTCGAGCGACGACGTCGTCCGCGTCCGGCAGGTGGTGCGGGCCGCCGCGGCGGCGGCCGGGCTGTCGCTGGTCGACCAGACCAAGCTGGTCACGGCGGCCAGCGAGCTGGCGCGCAACACCTACGCGCACGGCGGGGGCGGCGCGATGCGGGTGGAGCGCGCGACCGGCGAGGACGGCAGGCGGGGCGTCCGGCTCGTCTTCACCGACGCGGGCCCCGGCATCGCGGACGTGGACCGGGCGCTCAGCGAGGGCTGGTCGAGCGGGACGGGCCTCGGCCTCGGCCTGCCCGGCGCCCGGCGGCTCTGCGACGAGTTCGGGCTGCGGAGCGAGGCGGGCGGCGGGACCACGGTGACGGTGGTCAAATGGACCCGCTGAGCGGCCCCGGATGGACGACCAGCCCGCCCGCGGGCGACTCGCTGCTGGTCCGGGTGGAGGAGCGCAGCGCCGCGGCGGGCGTCCGGCGGCGGATCACCGCGCTCGCCGAGCGGCTCGGGTTCGCCGGGGAGCGGCTGGAGCGGGTGCGGATCGCGGCGACGGAGGCGGCGACGAACCTCGCCGAGCACGCGCGGCAGGGCGAGATGCTGCTGCGCATCGTCCGGACCGGCGGGGCGGCCGCGCTGGAGTTCGTGTGCGTCGACCGGGGGCCGGGCATCGCCGACGTCCCGGTGTCCCGGGTGGACGGCTTCTCGACGCGCGGCACCCTCGGGGTCGGGCTGGGGTCGATCGAGCGGCTCGCCGACCACAGCGGGCTGTATTCGCGTCCGGACGCGGGCACGGTGCTGTTCGCGCGGTTCCAGCCGCCCGGCGAGCCGCCCGTGGAGCCGGCCGGCGCGCCGTTCGCGGGGCTGAACCTGCCGATCGACGGCGAGGAGGAGTGCGGCGACGCCTACACCGCCCGCGTCGTGGACGGCGTCCTCCTCGTCCTGCTCTGCGACGGCCTCGGGCACGGCCCGCTCGCCGCGCGGGCGGCGCGGGCGGCGGTCCGCGCCGCGCACGGCGCGTCCGCCCGGGACCGCCCGGCGGACGTCCTGCGGAGGGTCCACCGGGAGATGGCGGAGACGCGGGGCGGCGCGGTCGCGGTCGCCGCCGTCGACCCGGCCGCCGGGCTGGTCCGGTTCGCCGGGATCGGGAACGTCGCCGCGTGGATCGTCGGACCGGACAGGCGGCAGGGGATGGTGTCCGTGCCCGGGATCGCGGGCGGGCGCGGCGCCCGCGGCGGGCGGATCCGCGAGCACGGCTACGCGCTGCCGCCGGGCGCCGCGGTGGTCCTGCACTCCGACGGCCTCACCGGCCGCTGGCGGCTCGCCGACCATCCGGGCCTGCTCGGCTGCGACCCGCTGCTGATCGCCGCGACGGTGCTGCGCGACGCCGGGGTGCGGCACGACGACCGTTCCGTGCTCGCCGTCGCGGCGTCCGGCGGGGGCGCGCCATGAGCGGGCCCGACGCGACCGCCGAGCTGCTCCGCATCGAGATCACGGACGAGGCGGGCGTGTTCGCCGTCCGGCGGGCGGGCCGGGCGGTCGCCGCCGAGGTCGGCCTCGACCACCAGGACCAGGTGCGCGTCGCGACCGCGCTGAGCGAGGCCGGGCGGGAGCTGCGGTCGTGCGCCGAGACCGTGGCGGTCGCGTTCCGCCTGGACCGGGGGCGGCGGCCCGGCCTCGTCGTCGAGCTGGACCTCGTGCCGCGCACGTCGATGGTGGCCGCGGACGCCTGCCAGGCCGCGGTGGCGCGGCTGATGAGCGTCGTCGAGCGGGAGGACCGGCCGGGCGGCGGCGTCCGCGTCCGGCTCCGCAAGAACATCCCGGCGGGCGCGGCGCCCCCGGCCGAGGAGGATCTGGACGAGCTGCGCGCCCGGCTGCGCCGCCTGGAGCCCGTCCCGGCGCTGGAGGAGCTGCGGACGCAGAACGCCGACCTGATGGCGGCGCTGGAGGACCTCCAGCGGCAGAAGGACGAGATGCGCGACCTCAACGCCGAGCTAGAGCAGACGAACCGGGGCGTGATGGCCCTCTACGGCGAGATCTCCGAGGAGCTGGCGGAGACCAACCGGGGCGTCGTGGCGCTGTACGCGGACCTGGAGGAGAAGTCGGCGCAGCTCCGCGAGGCGGGCGAGGCGAAGAACCGGTTCTGGGCGAACGTGAGCCACGAGCTGCGGACGCCGGTGAACGGCGTCCTCGGGCTGACCCGGCTGCTGCTCGACCCGGCCACCGACCCGCTCACCGCCGAGCAGCGCCACCAGATCACCCTGATCGCCGACACCGGCGGCACCCTGCTCGGGCTGGTCGACGAGCTGCTGGACCTGGCGCGGGCGAAGCGGAGCGCGGCCGCCGCGCACTCGGCGCCGGTGCCCGTCCCCGCGCTGCTGGACGAGCTGGCCGACCTGATGGGCCCGATGGCCGAGGAGGCCGGGCTGGCGCTGGTCGTCGACGCGGCCGCCGCGCCGCCGATCGTCGTCACCGACGCGGAGATGCTGACCCGCATCCTGCGCAACCTCGTCGGCAACGGGCTGAAGTTCACCGAAGAGGGCGAGGTGCGGATCACGGCGCGGTCGGAGCCCCGGCACACCGAGTTCGTCGTGTCCGACACGGGCGTCGGCATCCCGGCCGCCGACCTGGAGCGGGTCTTCGAGGAGTTCTACCGCGTCCCCGGCGGCGCGGCGGGCGGGACGGGCCTCGGCCTGCCGTACGCGCTGCGGCTCGCCCATGCGCTCGGCGGCGACCTGCTGCTGGACAGCGTCCTCGGCGAGGGCACGACCGTCACCCTGCGGCTGCCGCCGTACCGGCGGCTGGCCGAGCTCGACCTCGGGCACGTGCTGATCGCGGACGACGACGCGCCGACCCGGCTCGTCCTGCGCGGGCTGGTCGAGGACGGCGGCGCCCGCGTCACCGAGGCCGCCGACGGCCGCGCCGCCCTGGCCGCGGTCGCCGCCGACCGGCCCGACCTCGTCCTGCTCGACCTGCGGATGCCGGTGCTGGACGGCTACGAGGTCCTCGCCCGGCTGCCGTCCGGGATCCCGGTCGTGCTGGTCACCTCCGCGGACGTGTCGCCCGCCGAGGACCCGCGGCTCGCCCGCGCGGACGCGCTGCTCGGCAAGGACCGCATCAACCCGGAGACGCTCGCCGACGCGATCCGCAGGGCCGGGGACCACGCCGACGGCGGAGGCGGGCGGCCGTGACGCAGACGCTGGTGGTCGACGACAACCACACCAAGCGGTACATCATCGGCAGTTGGCTGCGCCGCGCCGGGCACACCGTGGTCGAGGCGGCGTCGGCGGCGGAGGCGTGGCGGCGGCTCACCGACCACGCCATCGACCTGGTGGTGCTGGACGTCCGGCTGCCCGACATGAGCGGCATCGAGGTCTGCGAGCAGATCAAGACCGCGCCGGACACGAGGTCGCTGCCCGTCATCCACATCTCGGCGCAGGCCGTCGACGTCGAGGACCGCACGCAGGGCCTGCGGCGCGGCGCGGACGCCTACATGGCGGACCCGATCGACCCGGGCGAGTTCATCGCGACCGTCGAGGCGGTGCTGCGCTACTACCAGGCGCGCCGCGCCGCCGAGCGGATGGCGGCCCGGATGGCCGAGCTGACCCGGACGTCCCTCGCCATCAACGCGGCCACCTCGTTCGAGGACATGGCGGCGGTCGCGGCCCGCGGCGCGTTCGCGATCTTCGGGGTGCCGGTCGGGGTGTTCGTGCTGCCGCCGGACGGCCGCTGCCGCCGGACCATCGACTTCGGCGTCGGGCCGTGGCACCGGGGCTGCTCCCCGGAGACGACCGCGCGCCTGGCGGAGGTCGCGAGGCTCGGCGACGACCCCGGCACGGAGGTCACGGAGGTTCCCGAGGACACGTGGCTGGAGCTGCTGCCCGACAGCATGTCGCAGGGCGACATCACGCTCGTGGTGTCCCGGCTCAAGCACGACCGGCCGCCGATCGCCATCGGCGTCACCGCGCGCGGCGCGCGGACGGAGGACGACGTCAACCTGCTCCGCCAGCTCGGGCAGGCGGTGGCGCTCGCGATGGAGGCGCTCCGGTCCTACACCGAGGAGCACTCGATCTCGCTGACGCTGCAGCGCAGCCTGCTCCCGGCGTCGCTGCCCGCGATCCCCGGCTGGTCGCTCGCCGTCCGGTACGAGCCCGCCGGGGACCAGGCCGAGGTGGGCGGCGACTTCTACGAGGTGCTCGACTGCGGCGAGCGGGTCCTCGTCGCCATCGGGGACGTGCAGGGCCACTCGCTGCTCGCCGCGACGGTGATGGCGGAGATCCGGCACGCGCTGCGCGCCTTCGCCGTCGAGGGCCACGACTCCGTCACGATCCTGCGGCTGCTGAACGACGTCATGGAGCGGTACCACGACGAGCAGACCGCGACGATGTGCCTGATGACGCTCGATCCGCGCAGCGGCGCCGCGCACGTCGCGAACGCCGGGCACCTCCCGCCGCTGCACGTGCACGGCGGGCGCGCCCGGTACGGGGGCGGCGGCGGGGTGCTGCTCGGGTTCCCGGCGGGCGGGGTGGCGGTCGAGGAGACGCTGGTGCCGCCGGGCGGCGCGGTCGTCCTGCTCACCGACGGGCTGATCGAGGACCGGGGCATCCCGCTCACCGACAACATGGAGCGGCTCCGCCTCGTCGCCGCCGACGTGGAGGACGAGCTGGAGCGCTTCGGCGACCGCGTCATCGCCGAGTTCGGCCCCCGCGAGGACGACGTCGCCCTCGTCGTCCTGCGCCGCGACGCGGGCTGATGCCGCCGGGCCCTCGGCTCGCCTACTATGCGGCAGACGGCGGCAGGGCGGACGGCGGCGGACGGCGACGACGGATCGGGGCGCGATGCGACGGACCGGAAGGGCGCTCTCCACGGGCATCGCGGCGGGGATCGTCCTCACGCTCGCGGTGGACGGCGCGGTCGCGGTCTCGTGGCGGGCGTCCGGCCGTCCCGAGCGCCGCGACGGCCTCGTGTCGGTGGACCGGGCCGCCGCGCCGCGCGTTCCCGCCGTCGCGCCGCTGACCCGCCGGTACACGCCGCACCTGCTCGTCGCCGGGACGTCCTCGCTGCCGCCCGGCGCCGTCGAGCGGGCGCGCGGGCTAAAGGGCGTCGCGGGCGTCGCCGTCGTGGACGCCGCCCGCGCCATGGTCGGCGGGCAGCGGATGGGCCTGCTCGGCGTCGACCCGTCCGGGTTCCGGGCGTTCGCGCCGGAGCCGACCGCCGAGTCCGACCGGCTCTGGCAGACGATCGCCGCGGGCGGCCTCGCCGTCTCGTTCGAACAGGGCCGCGACGGCGCGTTCCCGCTCGGCACGGTCGTCGAGGCGGGCCGCAGCACCGGGCCGGGACGCGTCCGCGTCGGCGCCCACGCGGCCCTCGGCATCGGCGACGTGGACGCCGTCGTGTCCCGCGAGCAGGCCCGCGCGCTCGGCATGCCGGACGGCAACGCCCTCGTCATCAGCGCCCCGAAGGCCGACACCCGCGCGCTCGCGGCCCGGCTGAAGAAGATCCTCCCGCGCGGCACGAAGGTCGCCGCGCTAGCACCGGCGCGGACGTCGCCGAAGACCGCGAAACGCGCCGGGCCGGAGCTGCCCGGGCGCCCCGACGGCGTGACCGGCGGCCGCTCCCCCATCACCGGCAACATGATGACCCCCACCATGCGGACCGCGCTGCTGGAGATCGCCGGCATGTTCGGCCCGTTCCCGACGATCGGCTGCCACCGCTCCACCGGCGACCCGCAGGACCACGGCGACGGCCGCGCCTGCGACTTCATGGAGAGCACCGGCGGCCGCGCGCCGACCGGGGCCGCCCGCCGGCACGGCGACCAGGTCGCCGCGTACGCGGTCGCGAACGCGCGCCGCCTCGGGATCTCCTACGTCATCTGGCGGCAGCGCATCTGGAACGTGCGGGGCGGCGGCTGGCGGCCCATGGAGGACCGCGGGAGCATCACGCAGAACCACTACGACCACGTGCACGTCTCGGTCCTGAGCTGACCGCGGGAAGGGTCAGCGCGGGAGGCCCTGCTCGCACCAGACGACCTTGCCGTCCGGGGTGCGGCGGACGCCCCAGCGCTGCGCGAGGCGCCCGACGACGTGCAGGCCGCGGCCCGACTCGATCATCTCGTCGGAGTCGTCGTGGTGCCGGATGCGGGGCCGTCCGTCCGAGGAGTCGAAGACCTCGCAGACGAGCCCGCCCTCCCGGACGAGCCGCAGCCTGATCCGCCCGCCCGCGTGCCGGATCGCGTTCGTGACCAGCTCGGACGCCAGCAGCATCGTCGGGTGGACGAGGTCGTCCAGGCCCCAGTGGGCGAGCCGGTCGCGGATCAGGCCGCGCGCCCGGCGGACGGCGGCCGGGTCGGCGGGCAGCTCCCAGGTGGCGTGCCGGTCCTCCGGGATGCGGGCGAGCCGTGCCACGAGCATCGCGATGTCGTCGCGGTGCTGGTCGTCGTAGACGCCGTCGAGCGCGGCCTGGCAGAGGTCCTCCAGCGGGCGCGCGGCGGCGCCGTTCCCGAACGTGCGGCGCAGCCTGTCCAGCCCGTCGTCGATGTCGCGGGCGCGGTTCTCGACGAGGCCGTCGGTGTAGAGGAAGAGGAGCGTGCCGTCCTCGACGGCGAACTCGCGGCTGACGATCGGGCCGTCGCCGCCGACGCCGAGCGGCGGCGCGGGCGGCACCGGCAGGTACTCCGGCTCCGCGCCGGGCGGGACGAGCAGCGGCGGCAGATGCCCGGCGCTCGCCACCTCGCAGCGCCCGCTGACCGCGTCGTACACGACGTAGGCGCAGGTGGCGAAGTGCGGCTCCCGCTCGCCGAGGGTGCGCATCAGCGAGTCGAGCCGCTCCAGCGCCTCGGCGGGCGGCAGTTCGAGGCCGGCGAGGGTGTGGATGGCGGTGCGGAGCCGTCCCATCGTGACGGCGGCCTTCACGCCGTGCCCGGCGACGTCGCCGACGACGAGCGCGACGCGGGCGCCGGGCAGCGCGATCGACTCGTACCAGTCGCCGCCGACCTCGATGAGGCGGCTGCCCGGCAGGTACCGGTGGTGCACCTCGACCGGGGACGGCGCCGACAGCCCGGTCGGCAGCAGGCTGCGCTGCAGGGTGAGCGCGGTCGCGCGCTCCCGCGAGTACTGCCGGGCGCTCTCCACGAAGATCGACGCGCGGTTGGCGAACTCCACCCCGATCTCGACGTCGTAGGCGTCGAACGGGCGGTGCGCGGCGTTGCGGGTGCAGGCGAAGAAGCCGAGGACGCCCGCCGCCGACGTGATCGGCAGCAGCAGCTTCGAGGAGCCCTTCAGCATGTTCCCGACCGGCGGCCGGCCCCAGGCGGCGGCGAGCTCGGCCGACCCGTCGCCGTGCGGCGGGCACAGCACCGCCTCGCCGGTCTCCAGGCACCGCGCGTGCGGCGTGCCGGGCGGGTAGACGAGCGACTCGCCGGTGGGGAACAGCGCGTCCCAGGACGGGTCGTCGTCGTCGAACCCGATCGCCATCCGGCGGAGCTGCGGGCCGTCCGGGCCCTCCGGCTGCTCGTCGGCGTCGAGGTGGCTCTCCAGCAGGAGCAGCGCGCCGGAGTTGCAGAAGTGCGGGACGAGCACGTCCATCAGCCCGCGCGCCAGGATCTCCAGGTCGAGCGTCGAGCCGATGCGCGGGAGGGCGTCGTCCAGCAGGGCGCGGCGGATGACGGCGGGGTCGACGAACCGGTCGGCGAGCGGCACCGGCACCTTGACGACGGCGAGCGCCGCGACGTCCGGCGCGCTCCCGCTCATCGGGTGGACGGTGACGACCGCGTCCAGCGTCACGCCGGACCGGGTCTCCACGGGGAGCATGGCGGTGCGCTCCCGCCCGGCCTTGACCGCCTCCAGGAGCGGCTCCCGCGCGCCGGGGATGACCTCGTCGAGCGGGGCGCCGTCCAGCTCGACGCCATTTCTGGTCAGAACTGCGACGGCGTTGCGGTCGAACTGGAGTATTTTCCCCGACGAATCCGTGCCGAGAATCAGAATTCGGGTGGACGACTCCATCGCTCGATTATGGGACATGGCGGGGTCGCGTGCGGCCGATACGCGACGGTAAAACCGGTCGGCCGCAATCCGGTGCCTCTCGCGGCCCACCCTCCCCTCGGGGAGGGCCGCGGCATTCGTCCAGGTACCGCCGCCGGGTACGGGATTCCGCGGGTTTCGGGTACGGGCTCCGGCGGGTTTCGGGTCAGGGTCTGCCGAACACCTGCGGCGGCGGGACGGGCGCGACGATCTCCTCCCCGTCCATGATCGGCGCGGCGCCCGCGCAGAACGCCGTGAGGTCGCCGCCGTCCAGCAGCCGGGCCCGGACGATCCCGCCCGCCGCGCGGCGGGTCAGCTCGGCGACCGGCAGCGGCTCGCGCGACCCGGCCACGATGAGGTTGCCGAACCGGCGCCCGCGCAGCACGCCGGGGTCGCCCATCAGCAGCGTGTGCCGGAACACCGACCGGACCGTGGCGGCGACGCGGCGCGCGAACGGCAGCCGGAACCCGTCCGCGACGTTGGCGAGGTAGACGCCGCCGGGGCGCAGCACCCGGGCCGCGTCGAGGACGAACTCGCGGGTGGCCAGTTCGAGCGGCATCGACGCCTCGGCGAACGCGTCCATGACGACGAGGTCGTCGGCCTCGTCGGCGAGCGCGGCGACGCCGCTGCGCCCGTCGGTGACCCGGATCCGCAGGCCCGGCACGTTCTTGACGGGCAGTTGCTCCCGGACGAGCCGCACCAGCCCCGCGTCCGGCTCCAGGACGACCTGCCGCGATCCCGGCCGGGTGGCGGCGATGTACCGGGCCAGCGTGCACCCGGCGCCGCCGACGTGGACGGCGTCGAACGCCTGCCCGTCCACGCCGAGCGCGTCGACGACGTCGCCCATCAGCCGCATGTACTCGAAGTCGAGGTAGGTGGGATCGGACAGGTCCACGTAGGACTGCGGCACGCCGCCGATCAGCAGCATCCAGCCGCCGTCGCGGTCGGCGTCGCGGAGCAGCTCGGCCTCCCCGGCGTCGATCCCGTAGAGGTTCGCGCTCGGACCCCGCCTGCCCTTGCGTGCCATGGCCCCACCCTACGGAACCCCTCTCGGGCCGTCAGGTCGGCTCCGGGACGGCGTCCTCGGCGGCGAAGTGGCAGGCGCTCGGGTGGGCCGAGCCGTCCCGCTCCGCCAGCGCGGGCTCGTCGTCCGCGCAGACCGCCTCGGCCTTCCAGCAGCGGGTGCGGAAGCGGCAGCCGGACGGCGGGTCGAGCGGCGACGGCGGCTCCCCTTCGAGCTGGATCCGCCTCGTCCAGCCGGGCGCGTCCGGGTCGGGCACGGGGACGGCCGACAGCAGCGCCTGCGTGTACGGGTGGGTCGGATGCTCGTAGATCTGCTCCTCGTCGCCCGTCTCGATGACCTTGCCGAGGTACATGACGGCGATCCGGTCCGAGATTTGCCGGACGGCCGCCAAATCGTGCGCGATGAACACGTAGGAGAGCCCGAGTTCGCGTTGCAGTTCGGCGAGCAAATTCATCACCTGCGCCTGGACGGACACGTCCAGCGCGGACACCGGCTCGTCGCACACGACGACGTCCGGCCGCAGCGCGAGGGCGCGGGCGATCCCGACGCGCTGCCGCTGCCCGCCCGAGAACTGGTGCGGATACCGGTTGACGTGCCCTGGGTCGAGCCCGACCAGCTCCAGCAGTTCCTGGACGCGCTTCCGCCGCTCTCCCTTGGGGGCGACCTCCGGATGGATCGCGAACGGCTCCCCCACGATGTCCCCGACCGTCATGCGCGGGTTGAGGGACGAGTACGGGTCCTGCAACACCATCTGGATGCGGCGGCGCAGCGCCCGCAACTCCGGCCGGCGCATGGCGAACACGTCGCGGCCGTCGAAGCGGACCGTCCCGGCGGTCGGGCGCTCCGCCGCGAGCAGCAGCCTCGCCAGCGTCGACTTCCCGCAGCCGGACTCGCCGACGACGCCGAGCGTCTCGCCGCGGCGCAGTTCGAGGTCGACGCCGTCCACGGCCCTGACCCGCCCGACCGCGCGTTTCACCACGACGCCGCGGGTCACCGGGTAGTGCTTGGCGAGGCCCTCCACCCGCAGGATCGGGTCGTCACTCGGGTTCGGCACCGTGGACCTCCGCGGCGAAGTGGCAGGCGGCCTCGTGCCCGGGCGCGACCGCGACGAGCGGCGGCCGCTCGGCCGCGCACACCGCCTCGGCGCGCGGGCAGCGCGGGTGGAACGGGCACCCGGACGGCAGCGCGGCCGGGTCCGGCGGCGCCCCCTTGATCGGCAGCAGCGGGCCGCCGCGCCGGTCGAGCCGCGGGACCGACGCCAGCAGCCCCCGCGTGTACGGGTGGGCGGGACGCGCGTACAGCGCGCGGGCGGGCGCCCGCTCCGCGACCGACCCGGCGTACATGACGACGATCCGGTCCGCGACCCCGGCGACGACGCCGAGGTCGTGGGTGATCAGCACCATGCCCATGCGCAGCTCGTCCTGGAGGTCGGCGAGCAGCCGCATGATCTGCGCCTGGACGGTCACGTCGAGCGCGGTGGTCGGCTCGTCCGCGATGAGGACGTCCGGCTCCAGCGCCAGCGCCATCGCGATCATGATGCGCTGCCGCATGCCGCCGGAGAACTGGTGCGGATGGTCGCCGAGCCGCCGCGCGGCGGACGGGATCCGCACCCGCTCCATCAGCTCGATCGCCTTGGCCTTCGACTCCTTGCGGCCGAGGCCGCGCCGCACCCGGTACAGCTCGCGGATCTGGTCCCCGACGGTGAAGACCGGGTTGAGGGCGGTCAGCGCGTCCTGGAAGACCATGGCGACGCGGTCGCCCCGGTACTCGCGTCGCCGCCGCTCCGGCAGGCCGAGCAGTTCCGTGCCGCGCAGTTTCACGGAACCGCGTTCGATCCTCGCGGGCGGGACGTCGAGGATGCCCATCACGGCCTGCGCCGCGACGCTCTTGCCCGACCCCGACTCCCCCAGGATCGCGACCGTCTCGCCCTCGTCGAGGGTGTAGGAGAGGCCGTTCACGGCGTGGACGTCCTGCCCGCGCACCCGGAACCGGACGTGCAGGTCGTCGACCTCCAGGAGCGGGGCGTCCGGGCGCGGCGCCGGGACCGCGGAGCCCTTCGCCGAGCCCTTCGCCGAGCCCTTCGCGCCGGTCGTCGCTTCGGTCATGGGCGTCACCGCAGTCTCGGGTCGAGGGCGTCGCGGACGGCGTCGCCGAGCATCAGGAAGCTGAGCACCGTCGCCGACAGGAACGCCCCCGGGAAGGCCAGCAGGTGCGGGTGGTCGACGACGAAGTCCTTGGCCTGGCCGAGCTGGAGGCCCCAGGACACCTCCGGGTACTGGAGGCCGACGCCGAGGAAGTCGAGCGTCGCCTCCCCCACGATCACGTGGCCGACGTTGAGCGTCGCGACGACGATCACCGGGGCGATCGCGTTCGGCAGCACGTGCCGGGCCATGATCCGCCGGTCGGACGCGCCGAGCAGCCGCGCCGCCTGCACGTAGTCGGCGTCCCGCACGGAGATGACCTGGCCGCGCATGATGCGGATCATCGTCGTCCAGCCGAGCAGGACGAGCACCAGCGTCATCGCCCACATGCCGTGCCCGGGGAACGCGACGAGGATCACCGTGGCGCCGAGCACGAACGGCAGCCCGAAGAACACGTCGGTGAGCCGGGCGATCAGCGCGTCCGCGACGCCGCCGAAGTACCCGGCGAGCGTCCCGAACAGCACGGCGATCAGCAGCGCGACCAGCGTGACGGCGGCGCCGATCAGCAGCGTCGGGCGGGCTCCGTGCACGACCTGCGCGTAGTAGTCGCAGCCCGCGAGGTCGGTGCCGAACCAGTGCGCGCCGGACGGCCCGAGCTTGGACACGTTCGGGTCGCAGCCCTCGTTCGGTCCCTTCGCGGTGAACAACCTGGGCACGGCCGCCATCAGCGTCACCAGCGCGAGGATCGCCGCCGATCCCCAGAACACCCAGCGGCGGCGAAGGTCGCGCCAGGCGTCGTCCCACAGCGAGGCGCGGCCGATCCCGCCGCCCGCGACCGCGACCGCCGCGCCGTCCGGCTCCAGCGCCGTCATCGGGCCCTCACTCATACCGGATCCTCGGGTCGAGGACGCCGTACAGCAGGTCCACGACCAGGTTGACCAGCAGGAAGATCAGGACCAGCACGGTGACCGCGCCGACCACCACCGGCCCCTCCTTGAGCTGGATGGACGTGAACACCTGCTGCCCGATGCCGGGCAGGTTGAAGATCCCCTCGGTCACGATCGCGCCGCCCATCAGGTTCCCGAAGTCGACGCCGAGGTAGGTGACGACCGGGATCAGCGAGTTGCGCAGCGCGTGCCGCCCGACGACCCGCGCCCGCGACAGCCCCTTGGCGTTGGCGGTGCGGACGTAGTCGGCGCGCAGGTTCTCGGCGAGGCTCGTCCGGGTCAGCCGCGCCACGTACGACAGGCCGAGCGAGCCGAGGACGACGCCGGGCAGGATGTAGCTCATCGGCCAGCCGTCGTCCGTCCCGGCGGTCGGGAAGATCTTCCAGTGCAGCCCGAACAGGAGCTGCGCCGTGTACCCGAGGACGAACACCGGCACCGCGATGACGAGGGTCGTCCCGCCGAGGACGAGCGTGTCGGCGAGCCTGCCCCGGCGCAGCCCCGCCCACGTGCCGAGCGCGATCCCGACCGCCATCTCGAAGATCCACGCGGTGAGCGCGAGCTGCGCGGTGACCGTCCAGCGGCCGCCGAGCATCTCCGACACGCTCTGACCCGTGTAGTTCTCGCCGAGGTCGCCGTGCGCGAGCCCCCACATGTACTTGCCGTACTGGATGAGCAGCGGGTCGTTCAGGTTGTACCGCTCGCGGAGCGTCTGCAGGACGTTCTCCGGGACGGGCTTGTCCCCGGCGAGCGCCTGGATCGGGTCGCCGGGCAGCGCGAACACCATCGCGTAGATCAGCAGCGTGGTGCCGATGAACACCGGGACCGCCTGGAGGAGCCGCCGGAGGGCGTAGCGCCACATCGCCGGTTACTTCACCGTCACTTCGTTGACGACCAGGCCGGTCGCCCACGGGGTGATGGTCACGTGGTCGACGCGGTCGGAGCGTCCGCCCTGGCCCGCCCACGTCCACAGCGGGATCATCGGCAGCTCGCGGACGGCGACGTCCTCGGCCCGCTGGTAGAGCCCGAGCGCGGCGGCGCGGTCGGGCGTCCGGTTGGCCTGGGCGATGAGGTCGTCGAACTCCTTGCTCTTCCAGCCCATGCGGTTGCTCCCGGAGCTCCACATGTTCTCCAGGTAGTTCTGGGCGCTCGGGTAGTCGGCCTCCCAGTTCTGCCGGTAGGGGCCCTTCTCCTCGTGCTTGTTCAGCATGGAGAAGTAGTCGGACGCGGGCACCTGCCGGAACTGGATGTCCTTGATCCCGAGGTTCTGCCGCAGCGAGTTCGCGACGATCTGCATCCATTGGGCGTAGGTCGGCTGGGCGTTGGAGAAGTACAGTTCCAGCGTCCCCTTGAACCCTCCGGCCTTCTGGAACAGTTGCTTCGCCTTCGCCGGGTCGAAAGTGCAGGCTTCGCCGCAGGCGTTCGGTCGGTGCCCCTCGATGATGGCGGGGAGGAGCGAGTCGGCGGGGAGGTAGTCGCCGTTGTAGACGGCCTTGTTGATGCCCTGCCTGTCGATCACCATCGAGATGGCCTTGCGCAGATCGGGGCTCGCGAACCGGGGGTCCCAGAGCGGGAATCCGAGGTAGTCCATCGTGCCCATCCTGCGGGGCAGGTACTGCTCGCCGAGCAGCCGCTTCGCCTCGGGCACCTTCGCGGCCGGGATCGTCTGCAGCACGTCGACGCGCCCGGCGCGCAGGTCGGTGTAGGCGGTGTCGGCGCTGGAATAGCTCTTCCAGACGACGCCCTTGTTCTTCGGCTTGCGCGGCCCGGTGTAGCCGTCGAACGGGACGAGCCGCACCTGCCTGTTGCGCTCCCAGTTCCCGTCCATCTTGTACGGGCCGTTGCCGATCGGATGGACGTCGAACGTCTTGAGGTCTTTCAGTCCGGCCTGCGGCATCGGCGCGAAAGCCGGATACGTCAGCAGGAGCGGGAACTGGTTGAACGGGTCGGTCAGCGTGACCTTGAGCGTGCCCTGGTCGACGACCTTCACGCCGGACAGCGTGTCGGCCTTCGGCTTCGCCTTCTCGTCCTCGGGGTTCATGTCGGCGTACCCCTGGAAATGCGAGAAGTAGTCGTTGGCCCCGTAGGCGTTCGGGCCGTAGGCGGCGTTGTTCCAGCCGTCCGCGAAGCTCCGCGCGGTCACCGGCTCGCCGTTGTGGAACTTCTGGCCCGGCCTGATCTTGATCGTCCAGACCTTCTGGTCGTCGCTGATCACCGACTCGGCGGCCAGGTTGTAGGACGTCCCGTCGGGCTTCAACCCGACCAGGTTGTCGAACAGGCCGCTGAGCACGTCGAACGAGTAGCTGCTCGTGGTGTTGCCCGGCACCAGGTGGTCGGGCTCGGGATGGCCCACCGTGAACGTGCCGTCGCTCGCGCCCGCGTCGCCCCCGCCGCACGCCGACAGGCCGAGCGCCGCGGCGAGCGCCGCCGCGGCGAGTCCGGCGGCCGTCCGGCGCGGCCCCCTTCCGGCACCCCTCTGGCTGGTCATGCTCCTCCTCGGTCCCTCGCAGGCCCCTCGCACCGTCGCGCCGCGGGCGCTTGGCCGCCCGCCGCACCTAGATTGCTGGCAGCGTCGTACTCGCGGTGACCGTTTGGATACGCCGCTGACGGAGTCGAAACCGGATCGAGACGTTCTTGATCATTCGTTGACACAGGTCAGCGGCTGAGGAAAATGAAGGTTTGTTCCGAAAGGGGTGGATGGGAGTGGAGGTGCGCGACGATTCACCGGGCGCCGAGCGGGCGGCGTCGGAAGCGGTCGAGATCTGCGCCGACCTGATCAACTTCGACACGACGAACCGGGGCGAGGGCGTGGCGCGGCCGGAGCGCCCGGCCGCCGAGCACGTCGCCGGGCTGCTGGACGAGGTCGGCGTCGCCCCGGTGGTCGTCGAGTCCGCGCCCGGCCGCGCGAGCGTGCTGGCCCGGCTGCCCGGCACCGATCCGACGCATCCGCCGTTCCTCGTCCACGGGCACCTGGACGTGGTGCCCGCCGACCCGGCCGAGTGGACCGTTCCGCCGTTCTCCGGGGAGATCCGCGACGGCTGCGTGTGGGGACGCGGCGCCGTCGACATGAAGGGCGCCCTCGCGATGACGCTGGCGACCGTCCGGCGGCGGCTGCGCGAGGGGCGGCGCACGCGCGGCGACCTGGTGCTGGCGTTCCTCGCCGACGAGGAGTGCACCGGCGAGTACGGCTCCCGGTACGTCGCCCGAGAGCACCGCGAGTTCTTCGCGGACTGCACAGAGGCGATCAGCGAGTCGGGCGGGTTCAGCGTCGAGGCGGGCGGCGCGCGGATCTACCCGATCGCGACCGGCGAGCGCGGCACCGCCTGGATGAAGCTGACCGCGCGCGGGACCGCCGGGCACGGGTCGAAGCCCGCGCCCGACAACCCGGTCGCCGAACTGGCGCACGCCGTGTCGCGGCTGGCCGCGCACGAGTGGCCGGTGCGGCTGACGCCGGGCGTCCGCGCCCTGCTGGACGGCCTGGCCGACGCCCTCGGCACGACCATCGACCACGACCGGCTGGACGCGGAGGCCGCGCGGCTCGGCGGCGTCGGACGCCTGTTCGCCGGGACGGTCCGCAACTCCGCCACCCCGACCCGGCTGGACGCCGGATACAAGGTCAACGTGGTGCCCGGCACGGCGTCCGCGCAGGTCGATGGACGTTTCCTGCCCGGCACCGGCGACGAGTTCCTCGCCACCGTCGACCGGCTCCTCGGCCCGAAGGTCACCCGCGAGTTCGTCAACCACGAGGAGGCCCCGGCGGCCGACCCGGAGGGCCCGACGTTCGCCGCGCTGGCCGCCGCGCTCCGCGCCGAGGACCCGGCCGCCCGCCCCGTCCCGTACGTGATGGCGGGCGGCACGGACGCGAAGTCGTTCCACCGGATCGGCGTCACGAGCTTCGGCTTCACCCCGCTGGCCCTCGGCGCGGACCTCGACTACTCCGGCATGTTCCACGGCGTGGACGAGCGCGTCCCGCTGGACGGGCTGGCGTTCGGCACCCGCGTGCTGGACCGCTTCCTCGACACCCGCTGAGTCACTACCGGCTGAGTCACTACCGGCTGAGTCACTGCGACCTCTGGTAGCTGCGGAACGAGAAGATCGCCAGGCTCACGGCCGCGACGGTCAGGACGAGCAGCCACGTCCCGTGCAGCGCGGCCGAGCCCCAGTCGGGGTCGTCGGACAGCGCGGCGCGGGCGGCGTCCAGCGCCCAGCTCACCGGGTTCGCCGCCGACACGTGCCGGATCCACGGCGGCATCAGGCCCTTCGCCATGAACGCCGACGACAGGAACGTGAGCGGCAGCAGCAGCATCACGTTCAGGCCGATGATCGTGTTCCGGTCGCGCACCAGCAGCGCGAGGGTGTTGGACAGCGCGGCGAGGACGACCCCGACCAGCACGGCCGCCGCGACGAGCACGGGCAGCCCCGCCGCCCCGCCCGGGTAGTGCGCGCCCGCCGCCCATCCCAGCAGGACGATCACCAGCGACTGGAACGCCGTGCTGATCGCCTGCTCGACGACGCCCGCGTTGGCGATCGCGCTGCGCCGCACCGGCGTGACGAGGAACCGGTTCAGGGTGCCGCGCTCGATCTCGTCCATGGTCGCCATCCCGGCGAACGAGTTCAGCGACACCGCGTTCATGATCACGACGCCCGGGACGATGTAGTCGATGTACGACTGAGTCCCGAACCCGGGCAGCTCAACGATCTTCTTGAACAGCTCGCCGAACAGGAACAGCCAGATCATCGGCTGCGCCAGCGTCAGCACGAGGACGGCCGGGTTACGGAGCAGCGCCGTCAGCCGCCGATGGGTCATCCACCAGGTACCGGTCACCAACGCGGTCATCGGGCACCTCCGGCGGCGGGCTCGGGGGTCTGCGCGGCGTCGGCGTGCGCGAACCGGCGTCCGGCGTAGCGGAGGTAGACGTCGTCCAGGGACGGCCGCGCGACGGTCGCCGCCGCCGCCGGGGCGCCCGCCTGGTCGAGCGCGGCGAGCACGGCGGGCACGGCCGCCGCCCCGTCGTCGGCGCGGGCGCTGAGCCGGGGCCCGTCCACGACGACCTCCCGGACGCCGGGCAGGCGGCCGAGCGCCTCGCGGACCAGCGCCTCGGGCGGCGCCTCCGCCCACTCCACGTGGACGGCGTCGCCGCGCAGCTCGCCCTTGAGCCCGTCGGGCGTTCCCTCGGCGACGACGCGCCCACGGTCGACGATCGCGAGCCTCTGCGCCAGCCGGTCGGCCTCCTCCAGGTAGTGGGTGGTGAGCAGGATGGCGAGGGCGTCGTCCCCGGCGAGCCGCGCGATCTCGGCCCACATCGAGGCGCGGGCCTCCGGGTCGAGGCCGGTGGTGGGCTCGTCCAGGAAGAGCACCTGCGGGCGGTGGACGAGCCCGAGCGCGACGTCGAGCCGCCTGCGCATCCCGCCCGAGTAGGTCTTCACCGGCCGGGACGCGGCGTCCTCCAGCCCGAACCGTGCGAGCAGCTCGGCGGCGCGGCGCCGGGCGTCTCCCCCGCCGAGCCCGTAGAGGCGCCCCTGCAGGACGAGGTTCGCGACGCCGCTCGCGTCCGGGTCGGCGCCGGAGCGCTGCGACACCACGCCGATGACGCGCCGCACCCGGTCCGGGCGGCGCAGCACGTCGTGCCCGGCGACGGCGGCGGCGCCCGCGTCCGGCCGGATCAGCGTGGTGAGGATCTTGACGGTGGTGGACTTGCCCGCCCCGTTCGGGCCGAGCAGGCCGAGGATCTCGCCCCGGCCGACGGTGACGGCGAGCCCGTCCAGGGCCCGGACGTCACCAGGATAGGTCTTGACGAGGCCCTCGGCCTCGATGGCGTGCGCCATGGTCGTCTCCGTGATGGTCGTCTCGGTGTTTCGGAAGGCGTGCCGGACGGAGCGACCCGGATAGGCTTGAACTGCGTGCTCGCCGCCCGGGCCGCGCTCCGCGCGGGTTCTCGGCGGTGGGTTCTCCGGCCCGGCGGACGGTGTTGCCGCACCGCCGCCGGGCCTCTCTCGCGCTACTCCCCGGCCGCTCCCCTCTCCGCCAGCTCCCTGAGCTCCGGCGGGAGCTCCCCGGTCTCGTGGAAGGCCCGCCAGAGGTCGAGGTTCGGGAGGGTGCCGTCCTCGATCTCGGCGAGGAAGCCGCGCACCCACGCGATCTCGGCGCGCCTGATCGCGAGGTCGTACTCGGTCTCGATCAGGAAGAGCCGGGGGACGTCGGACGCGGCCGCGAGACCGGCCTCGTCGTCCGCGATCTGCCGCTCCATCAGGTCGAGGCGGCGGCGCAGCAGGGCGGCGGTCTCGTCCGGGCCGAGCGCGCCGAGGACCGACAGCCCGGCCTCGAACCGGGGCCGCTCCCGGACGGGCTCCCCGATCAGCTCCCGGACCCAGTCGGCCAGCTCGTCGCGGCCCGCGTCCGTGATGCGGTAGACGGTCCGCTCCGGGCGGGCGCCCTTGCGGTCGCTGCCCTCCACGGCGAGGAAGCCGTGCTTCTCCAGGTTGCCCACGACGGTGTAGAGCGAGCCCCACTTGATGTCCATGTCGTGCTCCTTGCCGCGAGCGCGCATCAGGGAGGCCATCTCGTACGGGTGCATCGGCCTGGCGGAGACGGTCGACAGCACGGCGAGCCCCAGCAGGTTGCTCACCTTGCGCCGCTTGGCCATCACGCCTCCTCGTGGACGAGTACTCGCAGACGAGTATATGTTCGGCGGACCGGTCCCGTCCAGGCCGGTCGGGGACGGCGCGGGACGGGTAAAGATCGGAACGTGGACTTCACCAGCGCCGCCGGCGAGCTGTACGGCGTCCCGCCCGCCGGGTTCGTGGCCGCACGGACGCGGCTCGCGGGCGAGGCGAAGGCGGCGGGCGACGGGGCGCTCGCCAAGCGGATCGGGGCGCTGCGCCGCCCGACGCTGTCGGCCTGGGCGGTGAACCTGCTCGCCCGCTCGGCCGCCGACGACCTCGCGGACCTCCTCGACGTCGGGGACGAACTGCGCGCCGCCTGGGGAACGGGCGGCGGCCTAGGCGACCTGGAGCAGCGCCGGGCCCGGCTCGTGCGGACGCTGGTCCGCGCGGCGGGCGACCTCGCGGCGGACGCGGGCAACCCGCTGCGCGAGCAGGCGCTCCGCGAGGTGGAGGACACCCTCCAGGCCGCCACCGTGGACGCGGACATCGCCGAGGAGGTCCGCGCGGGACGGCTGGCCCAGCCGCGCAGCCACTCGGGGTTCGTCCCGGCCGGGTTCCCGATGGCCCCGCCGGAGCGCGCCGAGCCGCCCGCCGGAGAGAAGCCGCCGAAGAAGGACAAGAAGAAGAAAAAGGAAAAGGAACGGGAGCAGCCCGCTTCCAACGTCACCCGCACGAGCACCGCCCGCGCCCGGCGGGCCGAGACGCTGGGCAGACGCGCCGAGGAGGCGGAGCGCAAGCTCGCCGAGCGCGAGGCGCGGGCGGACGAGGCGCGGCGGGAGGCCGACGAGGCGTCCGCCAGGGTCGGGCGGCTCCGCCACGAGCTGGACGAGGCCGTCGCCGCCCGGGACGCCGCGATCCGCCGGGCCGAGCGGGCCGAGCAGAACCGGACGCGGGCGGCGGAGGCGGCGCGCGAGGCCCGCGACGCCGCCCGGGACGCCCGCCGCGCCGCCGACCGCGACGCCCGGCACGGCTGACCCGCCGCACCGGCCCCGCTCCGGGCCGGAGGGTCACGATGAAATAAAGTCGGGCCGAACGTCATTCCAGTTACGGAAGATCAGGCGGACGAGGGGAGCGCGCGGTGACGGCACCGGTCGTGGAGCAGCCGACGGACTGGACCGAACCGGGCGCCCATCCCGTGGCGGCGGGCGTGCACCGCGTCCCGCTGCCGCTGCCGATCCCCTCCCTGCACGCCGTCAACGTGTACGTGATCGAGGACGCCGCCGGCCTCGTCGTGATCGACTCCGGCTGGGCGATGCCGGACGCGCGGGCGTCCCTGGCGGACGGCCTCCGCTCCCTCGGCCACCGCCTGGACGACGTGACGCAGTTCCTCGTCACCCACGCCCACTGGGACCACTACTCGCAGGCCCTCGCGCTGCGCGAGTCGTTCGGGACGCGGGTGCGCATCGGGCGGGGCGAGCGTCCGTCCATCGAGGCGTTCGACACGAGCAAGGGCCTGCACCCGCGCCAGGTGGAGCTGCTGCGCCGCTGCGGCGCGGACGCGCTGGCCGCCGAGATCGCCGGGATGGCGGTCCAGCGGTCCGAGCAGGACGTCCCGCACACCCTCCCCGACGCCTGGCTGGACGACGGCGAGCGGGTCGCGCTGGGCGGGCGCGGCCTGGACGTGTTCGCCACGCCCGGCCACACGCGCGGCCACGTCGTCCTGCGGGACGCGGCGGCCGGGCTGCTGTTCGCGGGCGACCACGTCCTGCCGCACATCACGCCGTCCATCGGGCTGGAGACCGAGCCGGAGCGCAAGCCGCTGCGCAGCTACCTGGACTCGCTGCGGCTGGTCCGCGGCATGCCCGACACGCTGCTGCTGCCCGCGCACGGGCCGGTCGCGCCGAGCGTCCACACCCGCGTCGACCAGTTGCTGGAGCACCACGCCGAACGCCTGGACGCCGCCGCCGAGCGGGTCCGCGCGGGCTGCCGGACGGCCTTCGAGGTGGCCGCCGCCATGCCCTGGACGCGCCGCCGCCGCGCCCTGTCCGACCTGGACGCGTTCAGCCGGATGCTGGCCGTCCTGGAGATCGACGCGCACCTGGACGTCCTCACCGACCAGGGCGTCCTGGACGCGCACGAGGACGGCGCGGGGCGCGGCGGGCCCGGCGTCCGCCGCTACGCGCCCCGCGCCTGACCGGCGGGCGCGCTCCGCGTGCCGCCCGGCGTCAGCAGTTCGGCGTGCAGACGCGCCGGGACATCGCCTCCAGGAGCAGCCGCCTGCTCTCCTGGGGCGTCCGCGCGACCTGGACGACGCCGTGGGTGGCCTCGGCGAGCCGCGTCAGCAGGTTCACGTCCACGTCCTCGCCGAAGCCCTGGAGGATCACCTGGACGGGCTGCGTCGGGTCGTACTCGGCTTCGAGGCCGGCGAGGGTCTGCGCGAAGCTCGGCCCGCCCTCGTCGTCGTTGCGGCCGTCGGTGAACACGAGGACGGTGTTCACCATCTCCGGCTTGTAGCCGCGCTTCATCTCGCGGAACGCGGCGAGCAGCGACTCGTACAGCCCGGTGTCGCCGTCGCGCCGCACCCGGAGCGCGCCGAGGTCGGTGAGGATGCGCTGCCGCTGGGTGACCGACCCGACGCGGTCGCCGAGCGGCGCGATCGGCACCCGCTCCGCCCAGTCGCGGGAGCCGCGGAGCCGGGTGGAGAACTCCCAGACGCCGAGTTCGCTGTCGTCGGCGAGCAGTTGCAGCCCGGCCTGCCCGACGTGGGCGGTGGCCTGGAGCCGGTCGAGGCCCGGCGCGACCCGCTCCGCCATCGAGCCGGACACATCGAACAGGACGAGCAGCCGGGTGGGCAGGGCGAGCCGGGCGTACGCCTCCGCGACGCGGCGGACGTCGGCCGTCCCGGGCGGCCGCGCGCCCTCCTGGTCGTCCGGGTCGAATCCCAGTCTCCGCACGTCCTCGCGGGTTTCGCGGGCGAGGAGCACACGTTCGAGCCGTTTCGCCGCCGACACCCGGCCGCGGTCGCGGGTGACGATCGTGAACGGGTAGTCGAGCGACAGCGTGCCCTCGTTCGGGACGCCGCCGTACGCGCGCGGGCCGAGGCCGCGCCGGTTGTGCTCGAACACCGCCTGCTCGGACGCGACCACGACCGCGCCTCCCTCGACGGCGTCCTTCGAGCCGAGCGCCTCGTCCACGGTCGGCGCGGTCGTCTCCCGGACGGCGCGGACGAGCCCGGTGAACACGGCCCGCCCGTCCGGGACGACCGCGAGCAGCCGGTCGGCCATCAGCAGCGCCGCCAGCCCGACCGCGCTCCTCGTCGGGTCCGGGACCTGCGGGCGCGGCCCGGCCGGACCGGTCGGCGGGCGCTCGCTGACGGCGGCGGCGGCCGGTCCGAGCAGCAGCTTCCAGGACGGGTCGGCCGGCGCCGCCGTCGCGAGGACGATCGGGCTGCGCGCCACCGATCCGCCGGTGTACGAGGGCTTGGCGAAGGCCGTCCAGAAGGTCGAGTCGGGGATCCAGGCGTCCGGTCGCGCGCCCTCGTCCCGGCCGGACAGGGACGTGCTCACCGCCGCCGGGTCGACGCCCTGCAGCCGGACCCGCGCGCAGGTGCCGGTGGAGCGTTCGAAGCGGCGGGCCGCGCCGTCCAGGCCGGGCAGGAGCTCCGGGGCGACGGCGACGTCCAGGGTGATGCGGTCCTCGGAGGCGCAGCCCGCGATCTCGGCGAACGCGTAGGCGCCGACACCGGTGAGGACCAGCACGCCCGCGGCGGCGGCGAGGATCGGGACCAGCCGCCGGCGCGGCGAGCGTCCGTTCATCGATGCCTCGTTTCACCCAGGGTCACCATTCACGGAGACGGTCCATTAGATGAAAACGGCGAGAAAGCTGTCAAGATTAGTCAAACTTCTCTTCTGTATCGCTTGAATAACCGCCGATCGCACAGGCACCCGGTTTCGGCGCGAGCGGAATGACAATGGCGTACCGGCTGGAATGTCCGGCGCGGGCCGGACCCCGGGGCGGGACGTCCGAAAGCTGCCCGGTTAGGCTGATCTTCCGATTCTCGGCGGAAGGAGGGGCGATGCCGGTCGCCTCCGAGTTCACTGCGATCACGTCCCCCGGCGAGCTGCGCGAACTGCTCGGCGCGCCGATGCCGCGGGCCGTCACGAAGGAGCGCACGGTGCTGCACGAGCGGGACCGCGACTGGCTCGCGCAGTCGCCGTTCTGCCTCATCGCGACCGCCGACGCCGAGGGGAACTGCGACGTGTCCCCGAAGGGCGACCCGCCGGGGTTCGCGCACGTGCTGGACGACACGACGATCGTCGTCCCGGACCGGCCGGGCAACCGCCGCGCCGACGGCTTCCTCAACATCCTCGCCAACCCGCGCGTCGGACTGATCTTCCTGATCCCGGGACGCGGCGAGACGCTGCGGATCAACGGGCGGGCGACGCTCGTCCGGGACGCGCCGTTCTTCGACGACCTGGTCGTCAAGGGGCACCGGCCGTCCCTCGCGCTGGTCGTGGAGATCGAGCAGATCTTCTTCCACTGCGCGAAGGCGCTGATGCGCTCGAAGCTGTGGAAGCCGGAGACGTGGGAGCCGGACGCATTGCCGTCGCACGCGCGCCTCGTGAAGGAGATGCAGCCCGTCGACGAGACCGTCGAGGAGCTGGAGCACTACTACTCCGAGGCCAACTACTCGAAGAAGCTGTACCAGAGCTGAGCCGGGACGCCTCCCCGCGGCCGGGCGCCCGGCTCCGGGGAGGCGCGCGCCCGCGGAGACGGGCGGACCCCCGCGCCGTCCTCGCGGGGGTCGGCGGCGGGCGGGATCAGCCGCTCTTGCGGCGGAACTGCCGCTGCCGGTCGGCGCGGTCGTGCGTCCCCCGCACCTTCGAGCCGCTCCGGCCGGAGCCGCCGGTGTTCTTGCCCGCTTCCCCGCGCTTGCGCTCCAGGGCCTCCCGGAACCTGCGCTTCACGTCGTCCTCGCCGTTCTCGGGTTCTCCTGACGACTCGGCCATGCGGACCTCCAGCTCTCGGTCATAGGGGCATCCCTAGCCTCACATACCCCGGGCGCCGGGGTCATCCGGGCCCCCGTACGCGCCCGACTTGCAGAGATTCCCGCAGAAACGGTCCGAATGTGAACGTTCTTCTCTAAAGTCTATGCTCGTGGAACCCCCGAACATGCGTGCGGAGTCCCAGGCAGGGACCGCATCCGCCCATCCTCCGTTGGAGTCGCTCGCCGTCCGACCGCTGCTGAACCGCGACTACGAGTCCCGTCCGGCCCTCTTCTACGAGCGGCTGCGCCTGGAGTACGGGCCGGTCGCGCCCGTCGACGTGCTGGGCGTGCCGGTCTGGCTCGTCATCGGCTACGCGCAGACCCTCGACATCCTGCGCGACACCCGCGGCGTCTGGAGCCGCAGGCTGGACTCGTGGCGCGCCTACCGGGAGGGCTCGGTGCCGCCCGACTGGCCGATGCTGCCCCTGGTGGAGACCGGCCACTCGACGTTCATGGACGGCGCCGACTCCACCCGCCTGCGCAGCGCGTGGAGCGCCGGGCTGCGTCCCTTCCAGGACCGCACCCGGCCCGAGGCCAAGGACATGGAGCGGGACGTCCGGCGGCACGCCGACGAGCTGATCACCGTCCTCGCCGAGAACGGCCGGACCGGCTGGGCCGACCTGTCCGCCCAGTATGCGCGCCCGCTGCCGCTGCTCGTCATGGGGCGGCTGCTCGGCGAGACGCCCGGCTACGACGAGCTGATCATGGACCTGTGGCGGGCGATCGACGCGGGCCCGGACTCCGGCGAGGCGTGGGGCCGGGTGCACGCGAAGATGGCCGCCGTGTGCGCGGCCCGGAAGGTCTCCCCCGGCCGCGACCTGCCGTCGTTCATGCTGGCCGCCGTCCCGGACCTGACGGTCGAGGAGCTGACCCGCGAGATGGCGCTGATGGCGGGCGTCGTCGGCGACGTCACCGGCACGCTCATCTGCAACACCATCACCGAGGTGCTGATCGGCGAGACCGGCGCCCGGGACAGCCTGTCGGCGGGCATGATCCAGGAGGCGATCAACCGCGCCGCCGCGGCCCACCCGCCGTTCGCGAACCTGCTGCCCCGCTGGCCCAAGGTCGACGTGCGCGTCGGCCGGTTCCAGATCGCGGCCGGGGACGCGGTGATGGTGTCGCCCGCCGCCGCGCACCTCGACCCGGCGTTCACCGGCGGCGCCGGGCCCGACTCGATCTACAGCTCCCGCGCGCACCTCGCGTGGAGCGCGGGCGGGCACGCCTGCCTCGGCCGCGACCTCGCGACGTCCATCACGACGATCGCGGTGGAGCGGCTGTTCGAGCGGTTCGCCGGGCTTCGGCTCGCGCTGCCGCCCGACCAGCTGCCGTGGCGGTCGTCGCCGATCATGCGGGGGCTGCGGTCGCTTCCGGTCACCTACGAGCTGGGCGCCGACCAGCCCGTGCCGCCCGCCGCGGAGGCGGAGCGGGCCGAGCCCGCCGCCTCCGGCGACGGGACGCGGCAGGAGTCGCTGGTCCGGCGCGTCCTGCGGTTGATCCGCCTGTCCCAGTCCTGACGGCTCGCGCCCGGGCGGATGTTTGGGGGCGTCCGCCCGGGAATGGCCTGTCCCCTACGCGCCACGGAGGACGGACGATGCGAGACCAGAGCGACCAGAGCGACAAGCACAGCCCGAGGCTGGACGACGAGATCGGCCGCGAGACGCAGGGCATGGTCACCGGCGGCCACCCGACGCACGCCGAGGAGTTCAAGGAGACCGAGCCGTACTCCGACGACTACCCCGCCGATCCGGAGACGGCCACCGCGTCCGACCGCGAGGGCTCCCCGCCCGGTATGAGCGCCCAGGACGTGGAGCGCCGCAGCGCCCTCGCCCGGATGCTCACCGGCGTCCGGTATCCGGCGCGGCCGAACGAGCTCGTCCGGCACGCGGCCGAGGCGGGCGCGCCGGGCGACGCCCTCGACGAGCTGCGGGGGCTGCCGAAGCGGGAGTACGAGAACGTCGCCGACGTGGCCGAGGAGCTCGGCTACGGCCGCGAGGAACGCCGCTACTGACGCCCTGAGCGCTTCCTGGCGGCGCGTTCGCGCAGCAGCGGGATCTGGCCTCCGGCGGCGACCAGCTCCCGCTGGCGGGGCGAGAGGCGGTGCCGCGCCCGGTACGCCTCGTCCCGGGTGACGTTGCGGACCTCGATCTCCGCGCCGGACTCCAGCGCGTCGCGGACGCCCGCCACGCGCAGCACGTCCCCCTGCCCGACCCGGCCGTAGTCGCCCTCGTCGGCGAACTCCAGCGGCAGGACGCCGAAGTTGACGAGGTTCTGCCAGTGGATCCGCGCGTAGGCGCGGGCGAGGACGAGCCGCAGCCCCAGGTGGCGGGGCGCGATCGCGGCGTGCTCCCGCGACGACCCCTGCCCGTAGTTGCGCCCGCCGACGACGGCGTGCGGCCCGGCCTCCCGCGCCCGGCGCGGGTAGTCCTCGTCGAGCCGGGTGAACGCGAAGTCGGCGAGCCGCGCGATGTCGCTGCGGAACGGCAGGGCGCGGGCGCCCGCCTGGAGGATCTCGTCGGTCGACACGTCGTCCCCGACCTTGATGACGACGGGGACCTCGAGGTCGTCGGGCAGCGGGTCCAGCTCGGGCAGGACGCCGATGCTCGGCGCCCGCTCCAGCTCGACGCGGCGCGCCTCGTCCTCCGGCGGCGGGGCCTCCAGCAGGTCGCGGCCGGGACTCGACCGCTCCGGCAGGTCCACGGCGGGCGGGGCCGCGCCGAGGTCGCGCGGGTCGGTGATCCGGCCCGTGAGCGCGGCGGCCGCGGCGGTCTCCGGCGAGCAGAGCCAGACCCGGTCGTCGGCGGTGCCGGAGCGTCCGGGGAAGTTGCGCGGGAACGTCCGCAGGCTGTTGCGGCCGATCGCGGGCGCCTGGCCCATGCCGATGCAGCCGAGGCACCCGGCCTGGTGGATGCGGGCGCCCGCCTGGATCAGGTCGGCGGACGCGCCCATCCGGGTCAGGTCGAGCAGGATCTGCCGGGACGTCGGGTTCACGTCCAGCGACACCTCCGGGACCACCTGGCGGCCCCGGACGATCGCGGCGACGGCGGCGAAGTCGCGCAGCCCCGGGTTCGCCGACGACCCGACGACCACCTGGTGGACGTCCTCGCCCGCCACGTCCCGGACCGGCACCACGTCGCCCGGCGAGCCGGGACGCGCGATCAGCGGCACCAGCTCCGACAGGTCGATCTCGTCCTCGACGTCGTAGGACGCGCCCGGATCGGCGGTGATCTCGGTGAAGTCGTCGGCGCGCCCCTCGCCGCGCAGGAAGTCGAGCACCCGCCCGTCGGCCGGGAACACCGACGTCGTCGCGCCCAGCTCGGCGCCCATGTTCGCGATGACGTGCCGGTCCATCGCGGTCAGGGACGCGAGCCCCGGCCCGTGGTACTCGATGATCCGGTTGACGCCGCCGCGCACGCCGTGCCGCCGCAGCATCTCCAGGATCACGTCCTTCGCGCTCAGCCAGGGCGGCAGCTCCCCGGTCAGCCGGACGCCCCAGATCTCCGGCATCGTCAGGTGCAGCGGCTCCCCCGCCATCGCGAGCGCCGTCTCCAGCCCGCCGACGCCGATCGCGAGCATGCCGAGCGACCCGGCGGCGCAGGTGTGCGAGTCCGAGCCCGCGAGCGTCGCGCCCGGCACGCCGAACCGCTGCATGTGCGTCGGATGCGAGACGCCGTTGCCCGGCCGCGAGTACCAGAGCCCGTACCGGCGGCACGCCGACCGCAGGAAGATGTGGTCGGCCATGTTCCGCTCGTCGGCCTGGAGCAGGTTGTGGTCGACGTACTGGACGGACACGTCCGTGCGGACGCGGTCCAGGTCGAGCGCCTCCAGCTCCAGCATCACCATCGTGCCGGTCGCGTCCTGGGTCAGGGTCTGGTCGACGCGCAGCCCGATCTCGGCCCCCGCCGCCATCTCGCCGCTCACCAGATGCGCGGCGATCAGCTTCCGCGCGACGTTATCCCCGCCGCCCCTGTCGTCGCGCGCGACGTTCCGGCCCCCCGTGCCGTCCGTCATGGTCGTGTCCTCCGCTCCTCCCGGGCCGCGGCGTCCCCGGGGACGCTCCCGATGTGCTCCGGCCCCCGCACGGGCCGTTCGGTGGGACGCCCGCACCAGTGGCTCAGCGCGTCCCTGATCGCCGCGGCCCGCCGGTCGGGCGCGGTCTCGTCGGTCGCCCACGCGATGTGGCCGTCCGGG
This sequence comes from Actinomadura decatromicini, assembly GCF_008121305.1. Lineage (NCBI taxonomy): Bacteria > Bacillati > Actinomycetota > Actinomycetes > Streptosporangiales > Thermomonosporaceae > Actinomadura > Actinomadura decatromicini. The sequence goes on from NZ_VSRQ01000014.1 coordinate 130,076, forward strand.
CGGACGAGCGCCGTCGTGCGGGTCGCGGCGCCCGCGAGCGCACAGTGCACGCGGCCCGCCCACCGCTTGGTCGCCAGGTAGGTCACCGCCGGGTCGTTCGCCGCGACGACCAGCACGAACTGCCCGTCGCCGAGCAGCTTGCAGAGCCGTCCGGGGCTGCCCGCGAGGACGACGTCGGGCGCCCGCCGCCCGGCGAGGCGGTGCGCGCCGCGCGGCGCCGGGTAGGCGATGTCGATGCCGGAGACCGCGCCCGCCAGCCGCCGCGCCACCGGCGGGACGCGCACCGCCGCCCACGCGCCGGCCGTCCGGGCGAGACGCAGCCAGCGCGGCTCGACGAGCATGGCGTTCAGCATCGCGCCGCTGCCGCGCAGGACCTGCCGCCCGACCGGGCGCCGCTCCTCGTCGTAGCTGTCGAGCAGCCACGACGGCGCCCAGCCCCACAGCTCCGCGGCGAGCTTCCAGCCGAGGTTCGCGGCGTCCTGCAGCCCGGTGTTCATTCCCTGCCCGCCCGCCGGGGAGTGGACGTGCGCCGCGTCGCCCGCGAGGAACACCCGTCCCACCCGGTAGCGCGGGACCTGCCGCTCGTCGCTGTGGAACCGGGACGTCCAGACCACGTCGTGGACGCCGTGGTCGGAGCCGAGCGCCCGGCGGACCGTGTCGCGCAGCTCGCCCACGTCGACCGGCTCGGAGTCGGGCGGCTGGTGGCGGCGGTTCCAGGCGATGACGCGGTGGCGGCCGTCCCCGAACGAGACGAGGAACGCGAACGCGTCCCCGACCGCGTTCCCGAACAGCGGGGCGGCGGGCGCGTCGCGGAGCCGGACGTCGGCGAGCATCACCGACCGGACGACCGCGCGCCCCGGGAACGGCAGCCCCAGCTCGCGGCGGACCGTGCTGTGCACGCCGTCCGCGCCGACGACGTAGGACGCGCGGCGCGTCGCGATGCCGCCGTCCGCGGTCCGGACGTCGACCTCGACGCCCGCCGCGTCCTGGCGGAGCGCGACCGCCTCCGCGCCGTGCGCGATGTCCGCGCCCGCCGCGAGGACGCGTTCGCGCAGCACCCGCTCCGTCTCGTACTGCGGCGTGACCAGCATGAACGGGAACCGTCCGGGGAGCCGCCGCAGGTCGAGGCCGGTCCTGCCGAGCACCCGCAGGACGTCGGCGCGCGTGCCGGTCGCGATCAGCGCATCGGCGACGCCGCGCGTGTCGAGGAGTTCGAGCGTCCGGGCGTGGACGGCGACCGCCCGCGTCAGGTTCGACTCCGCCGCCGCGCGCCGCTCCAACACCGTGCAGCGGATCCCGGCGGCGGCGAGGTCCCCGGCGAGGAGGAGCCCGGTGGGACCCGCCCCGACGATCAGCACGTCCCCGGCGGGCTTCCCGGTCGGCTTGCCGGTGGGCGGCATCGCGGTCCCCTCTCGGCCTCGGCGGCGGGTCCGGCCCCTGGCGGTGGGAACACTTCCCGAGAACCGGCGGTCCTCACATGCCGGAAGGCCCGCGCCGCAACGGGTTCGGCGGCCCCGCGCGCGGCGCCCCGCGTCAGCCCTGGACGCGCCGGTCGCGGCCGGCCCACTCCTTCTCGCGGAGCTGGAACTTCTGGATCTTCCCGGTGGACGTCTTCGGCAGCTCGGCCACGAACTCGACCCGGTCGGGCGCCTTGAACCGGGCGAGGCTCTCGCGGACGTGCCCGACCAGCTCCGCCTCCGTCGCCGCGTGTCCGTCGCGCAACACGACGAACGCCTTCGGGCGCTCGCCCCACTTGTCGTCCGGGACGGCCACCACCGCGACCTCCAGCACGGCCGGATGCGAGTCGATGGCCCGCTCCACCTCCACGGTGGAGATGTTCTCGCCGCCGGAGACGATGATGTCCTTGGACCGGTCGCGCAGCTCGACGTAGCCGTCCGGGTGGCGGACGCCGAGGTCGCCGGAGTGGAACCAGCCGCCGCGGAACGCCTGCGCGGTGGCCTCCTCGTCCCGGTGGTAGCCCTTCATGACGTTGTTGCCGCGCATGACGATCTCGCCGAGCGTCTCGCCGTCGGCGGGGACGTCGCGCATGTCGGCGTCGACGACGCGCAGGCCGTCCGTCTGGACCATGCCGACGCCCTGCCGGGCGAGCAGCCGGGCGCGCTCGGCGCCGTCCAGGCCGGGCCAGCCGGGCTGCGGCTCGCACACCGAGTACGGCCCGTACGTCTCCGTCAGCCCGTATACGTGGACGATCTCCGCGCCGAGATCCTCCATCCGCGCGATGATCTTCGGGCTGGGCGGCGCGGCCGCCGTCGTGACGGTCAGCGGCCGGGGCAGCGGATGCGCCTCGGGCGCGTTCGCGATCGTCACGAGGACGGTCGGCGCTCCGTTCAGGTGCGTGACGCCCTCGGCGTCGATCAGCCGCCACACCTCCCCGGCGTCAACGGCGCGCAGGCAGATCTGCGTCCCGCCGACGGCGGCGAGCGCCCACGGCGTGCACCAGCCGTTGCAGTGGAACATGGGGAGCGTCCACAGGTAGACGCTGCCGGGCGTGTGCCGCGAGTGGAGCACCTCGCCGAGCGCGTTCAGGTACGCGCCGCGGTGGGTGTAGACGACGCCCTTCGGGTGTCCCGTCGTGCCGGACGTGTAGTTGATGGAGATGGCGGCGTTCTCGTCCTGGACGCCCCAGTACGGCGGGTCGTCCGAGCCGCGCGCCAGCAGGTCGGCGTAGGCGATGCCGCCGACCGCCGGGTCGGGGCCGGCCCCGGCCGCCGGGATCGTGACGACCTCCGGCAGGCCCCCCGCGAGCGGCGCGACGGACGGGTGCAGCCCAGCGTCCACGACCAGCGCCTTCGCGCCCGAGTGGGCGACGATGTAGCGGATCTCGTCCGGGGCCAGCCGCGTGTTGATCGCGACGAGGACGGCCCCGGCCAGCGGCACGCCGAAGTGCGCGACGAGCAGCTCCGGCACGTTCGGCGCCAGGTAGGCCACCCGGTCGCCCGGCCCGATCCCGGACGCCCGCAGCGCGTTCGCGAGCCGGGTCGCCTCCGCCGCGAACTCCGCGTAGGTGGTGCGGCGGTCCCCGTGGACGAAGGCCGTCTTGCCGGGGAACACCTCCGCCGACCGTTCGAGGAACGCGAGCGGCGTGAGCGCCGTATAGCCCGGGCCGTTCTCCATCGGGAGCCTCCGTGCCGTCGGCCGGGGCGCGCGCGCCTCGCGCGCGGGCGCCCTCGGCGCGGGTGTGCCCTGCGTCCCAAGGATCGCACGGCCCGCCGCCGCGCTCCGGGCGTCGCAGGTCAGTTGCGTGTCAGGAGCGAGACGGCCCGCACGGTCGCGTATCCGCTCCATTCCAGCTCGGCGGCGGGCGAATAGCTCGCGAAGTCGACGCGCCAGCCGCCGTCCTCGCCCTGCTGCCGGTCGAGGCGTTCGAGTTCGGCGGCGATGACGCCGTCCTTGAACAGGGACCTGGCCGGGCGTCCCGGATACGGGGCGAAGTCCAGGGGGCGCATCATCTCGTCCTCAAGCCCGCCCTCGACGTGGACGCGCCCGTCCTCCGGCATGTGCGCGCCCAGCAGCTCGACGGTCTCGACGTCCTCGACGGCGTCGGCCAGCAGGAGCGCGAACGCCAACTCCAGGGCGTGCAGCTTCTTCTTCGTCCGGACGGTGTCGAGGCAGTAGCGCGTCGCGCGGTCGAGCCAGGGATGCGCCGCGACCGCCGTGTCGTGGACCGCGACCCGGTGCGCCGTCGCCGCGACGATCGAGGTGATCTGCAGCGAGGACGTCTCAGTGTCGGCGTTCGCCCAGAACGGCGCGCATCCGGCGGGGTCGGGGATGGGCAGCGCGAACGGCACGCCGCCGTCCGGCAGCGACACCGACTCGAGCCAGTCGCAGAGCGCGACCGCCTCGGGGACGGTGACCGGCGCCAGTTCCTCGAACACCTCGAACGCGTGCAGCGCGGAGCCGGGCTGGCTCGTCCTCGACCGGAGGTCGGGTTCGAGGCCGTTGCCGTAGCCGCCGTCGGGGTTGCGGTAGGCGTTCAGCGCGGCGCGCAGCGCGTCCCTGTCGCCCTCGCCGGTCAGCAGCTCGAACCGCCGCCGGTCGAGCATGCGGGCGTGCGTGGACATGAAGTCGATGGCCTTAGTGAGGTTCATCCCTCCAGCGTGGCCGCCGGAGCCCCGGCGGTCTTGTAGCTTTCGGCCATGGCCAGGTGAAATGCGCGGCGGGAGACGCGGCCGCGGTCAGGCGGCGGACGCGCGCAGGGGCAGCCCGAGCGCGCGGAACTGCTCCACCGGACGGTGGTAGCCGCGCTCGATGTGGTGCACGCCGCGCAGCGTCGACGGCCCCTCGGCCACCGCCGCCGCCAGCACCGCCGAGAACCCGGCGCGGATGTCGGGCATCGTCACGTCGCCGCCGCGCAGCTTCGTCACGCCCCGGACCACCGCCGAGTGCAGCGCCGCCGTGTCGTGGTACCGGCACGCCGGACCGCCCAGGCACGTGTCGTAGACCTCGATCTCCGCGCCCATGCTCTGCAGCGCCGGGACGTACGCGAGCCGGTTCTCGTACACGGTCTCGTGCAGCACCGACATCCCGTCCGCCTGCGTGAACAGCACCATCAGCGGCGTCTGCCAGTCCGTCGCGAACCCGGGGTGCGTGTCGGTCTGGACGGCGGCGGGACGAAGCCCGTCCGGCGCCGACGCCATGATCCAGTCATCGGTGATCTCGAACTCGGCGCCCATCCGGGCCAGCGTCGTGATCGCCGTGACGAGCCGGTCCTGCGGGCAGCCGTGCACCCGCACCTCGCCGCCCGTCACCAGGCCCGCGACCAGGTAGGAGAACGCCTCGATGCGGTCGCCGTCGAGCCGGGTCTGCGCGCCGCTCAGCCGCTCGACGCCCTCCACGACGATCCGCCGGTCCGGGGCGAACGAGATCCGCGCGCCCATCCGCTGCAGGAACAGCGCCAGCTCGATGATCTCCGGCTCGGTGGCCGCGTTCCGGATGACGGTCTTGCCCGCCGCCCGGACGGCCGCGAGCAGCACCGTCTCCGTCGCGCCGACGCTCGGGTAGGGCAGCTCGATCTTCGTCCCGACCAGCCGGGACGCGCGGGCGTGGATGCCGTCCGCGGCGATCGTCACCTCGGCGCCGAACGCGCGGAGCGCGTCCACGTGGAAGTCGACCGGGCGCCGCCCGATCGGGTCGCCGCCGACCAGCGGGACGAACGCCTCCCCCGCCCGGTGCAGCAGCGGCCCGAGCATCAGGATCGGGATGCGGTTCAGGCCGGTGAACGCCTTGTCGATGCTCGGGTCGGACACCGCCTCCGGGACGACGACGACCTCCCCGTCGGACCGCTCGACGCCCATCCCGACGTGCTCCAGCATGCCCGCCGTGATGCCGACCTCGCCGACGTCGGGCGCGTTCCCGATCGTGCTCGGCCCCTCGCCGAGCATGGCCGCGACCATGTGCTTGCTGACCGCGTTCTTGGCGCCGCGGACGGTCACGTCCCCGCGCAGCGGCCCGGACGGCTCGATCTGCCACAACTTCTCAGCCACCCGAGCAGCCTACGGCGTCCCGCCCGAACTCACCGCGAACGAGACGAACATTCATCGCGAACGGGACGAACTCCGCGCCTCCTGGATCGCCGGCGGGGTGTCCTCGTCGCCGATCTCTTTCGCGGCGACCTTCTCGAGGAATTCGGTGGCGGCGACCTGGTAGGGGGCGAGGGCGTCCAGGATGTCGCGGGTGTTCTGGATACGGTCCTCGTTGATGGTGAAATGACCGGCGTCCGCGACCGCGTCCTCCTGGTCGTTTCCGGGAATGACGACGCCGACGATCCCGCCCTTGTCGGTGACGAGGGCGCGGTCGCTCGTCAGGCATTTCTGGTGCAGCGGCGGCACCGTTTCCGCGATGACCACGTGCAGGACGATTCCCGCGTCGAGCTGCTCGCGGAGAACGTCCACCATGGCCGCGTCGACCTCGCTTTCCGACAGCACCAGAATCCGGTTGAGCACGAGGTCGTTCCGGGCGATCGCGGCCCGCTCGGTGGCGAGGTAGGTGGTGTCGCGGCCGGTCCACCAATAGTCGTTTCCGGTGGCGCTGAGCGCCGTCATCTCGATCAGCGCGGGCAGGATTCCGGGACGGAACTCCTGCCGCCGTCCGAGCGGCGACTGGCCGTTGGCGAGGTCGCGCATCTCCTCGGTGAACGCGCGCTGCCGCGCCTCGCGGAGCTTCAGCAGGATCGCGCTGTTGCGCCGGTCGATGAGCGTCCACTGCTCGGCGATCTCGCGGATGAAGGCGTGGCAGGCGGGCGGCGCGTCGGCCAGCGATTTCGTGATGGCGAGGGCGGCGGATATCTCCTCAAGGCTTTTCCGGTCCTGGTGGATGCTCTCCTCGCGCCGGAAGAAGGCGTCGATGACCAGGGTGAGATTGACGCTCGCGAGGGTGACGATCAGGGCGAGGCGCCCATTGGTGCCGCCCGCTCCCGCGACCAGCGTCACGCTTCCGAGGACGATCGACAAAAGACCGCCGAACACGAGCCGACCGCGCTGCCACGGGACCGCCGATTTCCGCTCCGCCATCGCTTCGACTCCTCGCGGTTCAGGCGTGCCCGTCCGGCGCCGTGGCGGTCGTCGTCGACGCGCTGTCCCCCCGCGTCCCGCACCCCGCGCCCGCGACAGTTTTTCAGCACCGCGCCCCGGCGTCTGTGCGTTTCGCCACATTGGACCCTAAACAGCCATTCTCCGAATCGGACGCCTCCACCCAAGGCGGGGAGGTCAGGACGCGGGGGCGTTTTCCGTCCATGAGTCGGCGAGCGCGCACAGTTCGTCGAGCGCCGCCTCGACGCGCTCCCGGTCGCCGGTGGCGAGGAAGTCGGTCTGCAGTCCGCCGTACGCGCCGTTGAGGTAGGTGGCGTGGACGCGGGCCCGCTCGGGGTCGAGTCCCCTCGCGACCAGGGCGCCGGCGACGAACTCGGCCCGATCGGTCAGGAACGCCGGAACCCGGTCGCCGAGCCGCCCGGCCGCCGCGAGCCCCTCGATCTCGCGGAGGAGCCGGGTGCGCGCGATGCTCTCGGGCGCGAGGTGGCGGCGCCACGAGTCGCGGACGATCGCGCCGATCCCCCGGGACGTGTCGTCCCAGCCCTCGGTCGCGCGCAACTGCTCGTGCTGGACCTCGTCCAGGCGTTTCAGCAGCGCGGCGAGCAGGTCGTCCTTGTCGGCGAAGTGGTGGGTCAGGACGCGCGTGCTCTGTCCGAGCGCCTGCGCGATGGGCCGCATCGACAGGCCGGACATCCCGTGCTCGGCGAGATGGTCGAGCACCGCGTCGAGGATCTCGGTGCGGCGGTTCGGGTCGCGCGGCCTGGCCACGGCTGGCGTCTCCTTCGGGTCCGGGACGACCATCCTATAGGGAAACGAGTGTTACCTTAATGGCCATGCGCCTCCTCACCCGATCTCCCACGGGCGGGCTCCGCCTGGCCGCGCTCGCGCTGACCGCCTTCACCCTCCAGACGGACGACTTCGTGATCGTCGGCGTGCTGCCGTCCATCGCGCGCGGCCTGTCGGTCGGCGAGGCGGCCGCCGGGCAGCTCGTCACCGTCTTCTCCGTGATCTGCGCCGTCGTCGCCCCGGTCGCGGCGGTCGCCACCGCGTCGTGGCCGCGCCGCCGCCTGCTCCTCGCCGGGATGGCGCTGTTCTGCGCGGCCAACCTCGCGGTGCCGTTCGCCTCGTCCTACGGCGCGCTGATGGGGCTGCGCGTGCTGGCGGCGCTCGCCGCGGCGGTCGTCCTCCCGGCGGTGTTCGCGACCACGGCCGCCCTCGCCCCGCCCGGACGGCAGGGCCGCGACCTCGCCACCGTGATGGCCGGGCTGACCGGCGCGGTCGTCGCCGGGGTCCCGTCCGGGACGTGGATCGGCGCCGCGTTCGGCTGGCGCGCGACGTTCGTCGCGGGCGGCCTGCTGGGCGTCGCCGCGCTGGCCTTCCTGCGGGTCGCGGTGCCGGACGTCCCGTCCCCGCCCGCGGCCGGGGTGGCGGAGCGGCTGCGTCCCCTCGCACGTCCCGGGCTACTGTTCGTGCTGCTCGCCGCCGTCGTCGCGGTGCTCGGGAACCTGCTGTTCCAGACCTATCTGGGCCCGTTCCTGGCGGACGCGGCGGGCGTCGGCGCGACCGGTCTCGGCGGCCTCCTCCTGCTCGCCGGGGCCGGGGGCATCGCCGGAGCGCGGTTCAGCGGCACGCTCGTCGACCGCATCGGGCCCGCGCGGACGTTCACGCTGGCGATCTCCGTCTTCACCACGGCCATGGCGGGCCTCGCCCTGTTCTGGACGGTGCGTCCCGTGCACGTGGCACTCGTCGTCGTACCGCTCGTGCTGTGGTCGGCCGCCGCGTGGGGAGTGCCGCCGCCCGTGCAGGCACGCGCCCTCGCCTTCGCCGGGGACGACGCCGGGCCGCAAGCGCTGGCGCTGGTCAGCAGCTCGGTGTACCTGGGCGCGGCGCTGGGTGCCGGTCTCGGCGGCTGGCTCCTGGACGCATTCGGCTCCGGGCCGCTCCCCGTCGCCGCGGCGGCCTGCGCTCTCTCCGCTCTGGCCTTCTCCGCGCTGGCCGGACGGTCCGTCCCCGATCCCGCCCGGCGGCGAAGCACCGATGCCCGGAAGGCGAAGGTCTGAGCCTTCGTCGCGATGGTGGCCGCGCCGGTGCGAGGTGTGTGGGTTGGCACCGGCGCGACCATGCGCTCGACGTTCGTCGAGCGGTCCAATTCTCCACCATCGCACGTTGCATGATCGTTGTACCCCCGCTTCAACGGAAAGTGCGCACGTCGGGGCACCTGAGCGGAATCCCCTGTGCGGCACCGGCTCCCACGGACGCCGCTTCGCGCGGGGCACCTATCCTGGTGCGATGATCAACGCGGCGCCGGACTGGGAACGTCGGATCGACGAACTCTGGGACACCTTCGACGAATACGAGCCCGATGAGTTCCTCGCCAAGGTCAAGGAACTGGCCGGCGAGCTCCCGGACGGAGACGCGACGGCCCAGTACGAACTTGCCTCGGCTCACGACTCGATCGGCAACGAGGCCGAGGCCGCCATTCATTACCGGCAGGCGTTCGCCGCCGGTCTGACCGGCCCCCGCCGGCGCCAGGCGACCATCCAGTTCGCCAGCACTCTCCGGAATCTCGGCCAGGCGGAGGAAAGCGTCGCTCTCCTCACCGCGGAACGAGACGCCGCCTCCGACGAACTCGACGACGCGGTCACCGCGTTCCTGGCGCTGGCGCTCACCGATCTCGGACGCGACCGCGAGGCGGTCTCCCTGACGCTCGGTGCGCTCTCCCGCCATCTGCCGCGCTACAACCGCTCACTCTCCAACTATGCGAAAGCGCTGCTGGATAAGTAACAAGCCTCATAAATGAGAAAGGCCCCGCCGGTATCGGCGGGGCCTTTCTCATTAATATGTGTCCGGCGGTGTCCTACTCTCCCACACAGTCTCCCATGCAGTACCATCGGCGCTGAAGGGCTTAACTTCCGGGTTCGGGATGGGACCGGGTGTTTCCCCTCCGCCAAAACCACCGAAC
>NZ_VSRQ01000015.1:0-104893 GCF_008121305.1 Actinomadura decatromicini
AAGTAGACGCCGCCGTTGTCGTCGACCTGGCGGGCCAGCGATTCGCTTTGCGCGGCGCCGGAGATGATGCCCAGTTGGTCGCGCAGCCATTGCACCGCCGAGCCCGTCACCGCGATCGACCCCTCCAAGGCATAGACGGGTTTCTCGCGGCCGAATTGGTAGCACACCGTGGTCAGCAATCCCTGCGACGACCGGACCGGCTCGTGTCCGGTGTTGAGCAGCAGGAAGTTGCCGGTGCCGTAGGTGTTCTTGGCCTCGCCCGGTGCGAAGCACACCTGCCCGACCGTCGCCGCCTGCTGGTCGCCGAGCGCGGCGGTGAGCGGGATCTCGCCGCCGAGCGGCCCGTCGCGGCGCGTTACGCCATAGGGCTCGGGCGCGGAGGATGGCTTGATCTGCGGCAGCATCGAGCGCGGGATCCCGAAGAACGACAGGAGTTCATCGTCCCAGTCGAGGGTCTCCAGGTCCATGAGCATGGTGCGGCTGGCGTTGGTCGGATCGGTGACGTGCACACCGCCGTCGACGCCGCCCGTCAGGTTCCAGAGAACCCAGGTGTCGGTCGTCCCGAAAATGGCGTCGCCGTTCTCTGCCGCCTCGCGTACCCCGTCGACGTTCTCCAGAATCCATTGAATCTTGCCGCCGGAGAAATACGTGGCCGGAGGAAGGCCCGCCTTTTGGCGGATGATGTCGCCGCGCCCGTCGCGCTCCAGGGCGGCGGCGATGCGGTCGGTGCGGGTGTCCTGCCAGACGATCGCGTTGTAGTACGGGCGTCCCGTCCGCCGGTTCCATACCACGGTCGTCTCGCGCTGATTGGTGATTCCGAACGCGGCCAGATCCGTGTAATCGAGATTCCTCTTGTGCAGCGTGCTTTGGATGACGGCGCGCGTCCGCTCCCAGATCTCGGTGGGATTGTGCTCCACCCAGCCCGCCCGCGGCAGGATCTGCTCGTGTTCGAGCTGGTGGCGGGCGATCTCGTTCCCGCCGTGGTCGAAGACCATGAAACGTGTGCTGGTGGTGCCCTGGTCGAGCGCTCCGACGAAGTCAGCCATGCGTGGGTTCTCCTGAGGGTGTGCGGTCAGGCCGTCTCGTACTCGGGCTCGGGCTCGGTGGGGACCGACGGGCTCTCGTCGGCGGGCGGCAGGAACCGGCCGACCAGGAGCTTGTAGAGACCGGCGCCGAGCGGGCCGCCGATCAGCGGCCCCACGATCGGCACCCAGAAGTACAGATTCCCGTGCTGGTCCCGCCAGGCGGTGTCGTAGCCGGTCAGGAACGACGCGAGCCGGGGACCGAAGTCGCGGGCGGGATTGATCGCATAGCCCGCGTCGGTGCCGAACGACATCCCGATCGCCACGACCAGCAGCCCGATGAGGAACGGGGCGAGGTTGGCGAGCGGCGGCGCGTTCCGCGCGTCGGTCAGCGCCTTGATCACGAAGAGCAGGATGGCGGTGCCGATCACCTGGTCGCGGAACGCGCCCCAGGTCCCGACCGGCAGCGTCCCGTTGCCCGGCAGGGTGGAGAACACGCCCTGCGTCTTGATCGTGTGCCCGGGGTCGGCCTTGGCGAGCACCTCGCTGTAGTTCCACCGGACGATCAGCGCCGCCAGGAACGCGCCCGCCGTCTGCGCCGCGATGTACGGGACGGTCTTCCGCCACGCGAACTCCCGGAACACGGCGAGCGCGACGGTCACCGCCGGGTTCAGGTGCGCGCCGCTGATCCGGGCCGCGACGTAGACGCCGAGCGTCACGCCGATGCCCCAGGCCCAGGCGATGCTGTCGTGGTCTCCGATGTCCGCGCCGGCGACCTGCGCGACGACGCCGACGCCGAACAGGATGAGGATCAGGGTGCCGGCGAACTCGGCTGCGAGCTCGCCGGCGAGCGCGGGGATTCTCGGACGTTCCGCCATGGGCACTCCTCGTGCTGCTGGGGTGGAAGCTGGCCCCGGGAGGCTGCCCCGGACGCTAGGCCGGGACGGAACGTCCGACAACAGGCGCGTGCCGACAATGTCGGCCACTTTCCCCGCCGCCCGGCGGCGGTTACCCTCCCCGGTGTGCACCAGATCACCGAATCCGGGCAGTTCGGGGCGCACGGCACGGGGATCGCGGCGGGTGCCGACATTGTCGGCGGATCGTCCGCGGAACTAGCATGCGGCCCATGCCCGGACCCGTGCAGTCGATCGAGCGGGCCGCGGCCATCCTGCGCCTCCTCGCCGCCGGTCCGGGACGCCTCGGCGCCGGCGAGGTCGCCGCGTCCCTCGGCCTCGCCCGCGGCACCGCGCACGGCCTCCTCCGCACGCTGGAGCGCGTCGGCTTCGTCGAGCGGGACGACGGCACCGGCAAGTACCAGCTCGGCGCCGCCCTACTGCACCTCGGCACCAGCTACCTGGACGTCAACGAGCTGCGCTCGCGCGCGATCAACTGGGCCGACGCGCTCGCGTCCCGCAGCGGCGAGGCCGTCCGCATCGGGACGCTCCTGGACGGCGAGGTCCTGGTCGTGCACCACGTGTTCCGTCCCGACGACACCCTCCAGGCGATGGACGTCGGCAGCCTGCTGCCCCTGCACGCCACCGCGCTCGGCAAGGCGCTGCTGGCCTACGACGCGAACGCCATGGCGGCCGTCCGCGACGCGGAGCCGGAGTCCTACTGCCGGCGCACGATCACCGATCCGCGCGAGCTCGCACGGGCCGCCGCCCGCGTCCGGGAGAACGGATGGGCCGCGGAGGTCGAGGAGCTGTCCATCGGGGAGGCGGGGATCGCCGCGCCGATCCGCGGGCACGGCGGGCTCGTCGTCGGCGCGATCGGGATCTCCGGCGCCGTCGAGCGGATCTGCGACTCCCGGCGCGTCCCGGAGCCGAGGCTCGTCGCGTTCGTGCGGGACGCGGCCCGCGCCGTCTCCCGCGACCTCGGCGGCTCCCGCTGGTGACGCGCGTCCCGCCCGGGGAGGGGACCGGACGTGACCGAGCGGTTCGTAATGTCGATCGACCAGGGCACCACGTCCACCCGCTGCATCCTGTTCGACCACGCCGGGCGGCTCGTGTCGGTCGCGCGGCGTGAGCACCGCCAGCACTTCCCGAAGCCCGGCTGGGTCGAGCACGACCCGCTGGAGATCTGGCGCAACCTGGAGCGCGTCGCGCCGGAGGCGCTCGCGCGGGCGGGCGCGACGACGTCGCAGATAGCGGCGGTGGGGATCGCCAACCAGCGCGAGACGACCGTCCTGTGGGACCGGCTGACCGGCGTCCCGATCGGCCGCGCTATCGTCTGGCAGGACATGCGCACCGGCGCGCTCGTCGACGAGCTGAACCGCGCCCCCGGCGCGGCGATGGTCACCGAGCGCAGCGGCCTGCCGATCGCGACGTACTTCTCGGCGCCGCGCGTCCGCTGGCTGCTCGACCACACGCCCGGCTTGCGGGCGCGGGCCGAGCGCGGCGAGGTGCTGTTCGGCACGATGGAGAGCTGGCTGATCTGGAACCTGAGCGGCGGCGTCGACGGCGGCGTGCACGTCACGGACGTGACGAACGCCGGCCGCACCCTGCTCATGGACCTGCGCACCCTGAGCTGGGACGACGGCCTCCTCGACTTCTTCGGCGTACCGCGCGCGATGCTGCCGGAGATCAGGTCGTCCACCGAGACGTACGGGACGGCCCGCCGCGTGATCCCCGGCGTCCTGGTCGGCGCGGCGCTCGGCGACCAGCAGGCCGCGCTGTTCGGCCAGACCTGCTTCTCCCCGGGCGACACGAAGTGCACCTACGGGACGGGCGCGTTCCTGCTGATGAACACCGGCACGACGCCGGTCAGGTCCGACAACGGGCTGCTCACCACGGTCGGCTACAGGATCGGCGACGAGCCCGCCGTGTACGCGCTGGAGGGCTCGATCGCGATCACCGGCGCGCTCGTCCAGTGGTTCCGGGACGGTCTCGGCCTGATCAGCACCGCGCCGGAGATCGAGACGCTCGCCCGCTCCGTCGAGGACAACGGCGGCTGCTACATCGTCCCCGCGTTCTCCGGGCTGTTCGCGCCGCACTGGCGCAGCGAGGCGCGCGGGATCATCGTCGGGCTCACGTCCTACATCACGAAGGGCCACCTGGCGCGGGCCGTGCTGGAGGCGACCGGCTGGCAGACCCGCGAGGTCGTGGACGCGATGAACGCCGACTCCGGCCTCGGCCTGAAGGAGCTGAAGGCCGACGGGGGGATGACGTCCGACAACCTCGCCATGCAGATGGTCGCGGACATGCTGAACGTGCCGGTGGAGCGTCCCATGGTGGTGGAGACGGTGTCGCTCGGCGCCGCCTACGCGGCCGGGCTCGCGGTCGGCTACTGGGCGGGGCTGGAGGGGCTGCGCCGCAACTGGCACCGCGCGGCCCGCTGGGTCCCGGCGATGGAGCCCGCGCGGCGCGCCGCCGAGTACGGCAACTGGAAACGCGCCGTGGAGCGCACGTTCGACTGGATCCGCGCGGGCGAGGACCCGGCCGCGCGGCCGTAACAGCGGCGCGTTGTGCGCTTCGCGAAGGGGAATTCGAGTGAGCAGGCTTCAGCAGACGCACGGGCTGACGGACGAGCAGCGCGAGATCGTCGCGACCGTCCGGGCGTTCGCCGAGAAGGAGATCATCCCGGTCGCCGCCGAATTGGAACGTGCCGACGAGTATCCGCACGCGATCGTGGACGGGATGCGCGACCTCGGGCTGTTCGGCCTGATGATCGGCGAGGAGCACGGCGGGCTCGGCGAGTCCCTGCTGACCTACGCCCTCGTCGTCGAGGAACTGGCGCGCGGCTGGATGAGCGTTTCCGGAATCGTCAACACCCATTTCATCGTCGCGTGGATGATCGCCCAGCACGGCACCGCCGAGCAGAAATCGCATTACCTGCCGAGAATGGCCGCCGGTGATATCCGGGGCGCGTTCTCGATGTCGGAGCCGGGCTGCGGCTCGGACGTCTCCGCCATCACGACGCGCGCCGTCCCGGACGGCGACCACCACGTGATCGACGGCCAGAAGATGTGGGTGACGAACGGCGGGTCGGCGAACCTGGTCGCCGTCCTCGTCAAGACCGACCCGGACGCCGGGCACCGCGGCATGACCACGTTCCTCGTCGACAAGACGCCCGGGTTCGGGGAGGTCGCGCCGGGGCTGACCGTCCCCGGCAAGATCGAGAAGATGGGCTACAAGGGCGTCGACACCACCGAGCTGATCTTCGACGGCCACCGCGTCCCATCAGCGCGGATACTCGGCGGGACGCCCGGCCGCGGCTTCTACCAGATGATGGACGGCGTCGAGGTCGGCCGCGTCAACGTCGCCGCCCGCGCCTGCGGGGTCGCCCGCCGCGCCTACGAGCTGGCCCTCGGCTACGCGCGGCAGCGCGAGACGTTCGGCCGCCCGATCGCCGACCACCAGGCCGTGCTGTTCCGCCTCGCCGAGATGGCGACGAAGGTCGAGGCCGCGCACCAGATGACGGTGATGGCGGCGCGCCGCAAGGACGCGGGCGAGCGCAACGACCTGGAGGCCGGGATGGCGAAGTACCTGGCGAGCGAATATTGCAAGGAGGTCGTCGAGGACGCGTTCCGCATCCACGGCGGCTACGCCTACTCCAAGGAGTACGAGATCGAGCGCCTCTACCGCGAGGCGCCGATGCTGCTGATCGGCGAGGGCACCGCCGACATCCAGAAAATGATCATCGGTCGCCGCCTCCTGGAGGGCTGACGGCCCCTCCCCGATACCCACTTTTTTGTGGGTACTTGGCTGGACGCGTCGATGGGGCGAAGGTGGGTGGTGGGCGGTCGACCGGCCGCCCACCAGGGAGAACGGAGGTGGCGCGCTTAATTGACCGGCTGGGCGGCGGTCAGTTTGTCCAGCCGCCGGTGACCCCAGTCGGACAGCGGGGCCAACGCCTCGGAGAGGTCGCGGCCGAACCCCGTCAGGGAGTACACCGTCTTCAGCGGCAGCCCCTCGTGCACCTCGCGGTGCACGAGGCCGTCGTCCTCCATTTCGCGGAGCGCCTGGGTCAGCACCTTCTCGCTGAGCCCCGGAAGCCTCCGGCGCAGTTCGCCGGGACGGTACGGGCGGTCCTCCAGCAGCCAGAGCAGGGCGGTCTTCCATTTGCCGTCGATCACGGCGATCGCGGCGGTCACCCCGCAGACGCCGGTCTCCTGAGCCTGCTTGCGCGTCATCGAATTCCCATTTGCCACTTCGTCGATTCTTTTGTGGAGGTTAATCGATGTCCGATCAGTCTGCCGTCACCGTGATCGGCCTCGGCCCGATGGGACGCGCCTTGGCGGGCGCCTTCGTCCGCGCCGGGCTGCGGACCACCGTCTGGAACCGCACCCCGGGCCGGGACGGCGAACTCGTCGAACTCGGCGCGATCCGCGCCGGATCGCCGGAGGAGGCGGTCGCCGCGAGCGGGCTGACCGTGGTGTGCGTCGTGGACCAGGAGGCGGTGGGCTCCGTGCTCCGGCGCGAGGCGGTCACCAGCGCGCTCAAGGGACGCACGGTGGTGAACCTCTCCGCGAGCACGCCCGCGAAGGCCCGTGACACCGCCGAGTGGGCGTCCGTCCACGGCGTCCGCTACCTGGACGGCGCGATCATGACGCCGATCGGCACCATCGGGACGCCGACCGCCGTGCTCCTCCACAGCGGCCCGAAGGACCTCTACCAGGAGCACCTCCCTGTGCTGGAGGCGCTCGGCGGCACCCACACCCACCTGGGCGAGGACCCCGGCCGCGCCGCCGCGTACGAGATCGCGCTGCTGGACGTCTTCTGGACCGCGATGGCGGGCTACGCGCACGCCCTCGCGGTGGCGCGGGCGGAGGGGATCACCGCCCGCGAGCTGGCCCCGTTCGCCACGGGCATCGGCGCGATCCTCCCGCCGATCTTCGAGGAGCTCGCGGACGGCGTGGACACCGGGAACTACTCCGGCGAGAGCAACCCGATCACCTCGGCGGCATCGTCCATGGCGCACATCATCGACACCTCCGAGGGGCACGGGATCGACTCGGGCGTGATGCGCGCCGTCGAGGGCCTGGCCCGCCGCGTCATCGGGACGGGCCACGGCACGGACGGCTTCATCCGCGTCACGGACCTCCTCCGGGCAGAGGCCGCCGTCCGGTGACCGCGGTCGTCCGGGAGCGGCGGTTATCGTGGACGGCATGGCCAGTCCCGCCTCAGCCCCCGCTCCCGGCCGCCGCCACGAGGAACTGCGCGACTTCCTGCGGACCCGCCGCGCCCGGCTCGCCCCCGCCGACGTCGGCATGCCGGACGGCGGCCGCCGCCGGACGCCCGGGCTGCGCCGCGAGGAGGTCGCGGTGCTCGCCGGGGTCGGGGTGTCCTGGTACACGTGGCTGGAGCAGGGCCGCGACATCAAGGTGTCCGGGGAGGTGCTGGACGCGATCGCCCGCGCCCTCCGCCTCGACCGCGCCGAGCGCGAGCACCTGTACCTGCTCGCCGGGCTGAACCCGCCGCAGGCGGAGGCCGGCCCGGCCGTCCCGATCACGCCGGAGCTGCGCCGGATCCTGGACGCCTGGTCGCCGCGCCCCGCCTACGTCCGCGACCGGCACTGGAACTTCGTCGCGATCAACGACGCGGCGCGCGAGGTGTTCGGGTACGGCGACGTCGACCACAACTGCCTCGTCACGTTCTTCACCAACGTCCGGTACCGGTCGGTGCACGCGCACTGGGTCGCGGCGGCGCCGGGCGTCGTCGCCCGGTTCCGCGCCGACGCCGCGCGCTTCCCCGACGACCCCGAGTTCGCCCGGATCGTCGACGACCTCCTCGCGGTCAGCCCGGAGTTCGCCGAGCTGTGGCCGCGGCACGAGGTGAGCGCGCCCGCGCAGGCGGTCAAGGCGATCAGGCATCCGGAGGCGGGCGAGCTCGTCTTCGAGGGGACGCTGCTGCCGCTCGCCGACCGTCCGGGGCAGATCCTGGTGCTGAACAACCCGCGCCCCGGCACCGGCACGCAGGAGCGGCTCGAAGCGCTGATGGCCCGCCGTGGGCTGATCGCCGCGAACTGACCGGCGTCCGAGGGTGGTGGTGCCACACCCAGTATGAGCAGCGTCTGTCTCATCCCCCTTCCGTGCCGCAGGATCGTTCCCGTAGCGATGACCACGGAGGGAACTGCATGAGGAAGCGTGATTTCGCGGGGACGCGGGTCGGCGCCGTCGGGCTCGGCTGCATGGGGATGAGCGGCGTGTACGGAGAGGCGGCGGACGACGAGGCGTCGGTCGCGCTGATCCGCGAGGCCCTCGACCACGGCGTGACGTTCCTGGACACGGCGCAGGCGTACGGCGCCGGCCACAACGAGACGCTGGTCGGCCGGGCGCTCGCGGGCCGCCGGGACGAGGCGGTCGTCGCCACCAAGACGGGCCTGATCATCGAGACGACGCCCACCTGGAAGATCACCCGGAACGGGAGCCCGGAGTTCGTCACCGCGTCCGCCGAGGAGAGCCTGCGCCGCCTCGGCACCGACGTGATCGACCTGTACTACCTGCACAGGGTCGACCCGGGGTGCCCGCTCGCCGAAACGTGGGGGGCGATGTCCGAACTGGTCGCGGCGGGCAAGGTGCGCAGGCTCGGCCTGTCGGAGGTCAGCGCGGCGCAGGCGGCGGAGGCGCACGCGATCCATCCGGTCGCGGCGATCCAGTCGGAGCTGTCGCTGTGGACGCGCGACCCGCTGGGCGTGCCCGGGGCGCGCGCGGGGTCCGTCCCCGGCGGCGCGGAGGGGGAGGAGATGGGCGACGTGGTCGGCTGGTGCGCCGCGAACGGCGCGGCGTTCGTGCCGTACTCGCCGCTCGGCCGGGGCTACCTGACCGGGACGGTCACGTCCGCCGACTTCGAGTCCTCCGACTTCCGCGGCGGCAACCCCCGCTTCCAGGGGGACGCGCTCAAGGCCAACATGGCGATCGTCGACGTGGTGCGGACGGTCGCGGAGCGGCACGACGCGACCCCGGCGCAGGTCGCCATCGCCTGGACGCTCGCCCAGGGCGACCACGTCATCCCGATCCCGGGCACGAAGAAGCGGCACTACCTGCTCGACAACGCGGCCGCCGCCGACCTCGACCTGACGGCCGCCGACCTTGCCGAGCTGGACGGCGTCCCCGATCCGGTCGGGACACGGTACTGATGAGGGCGGTCGCCATCCCCGGGTTCGGCGGCGCCGACGTCCTGCGCGTGACGGACGTCGGCGTCCCCGAGCCCGGGCCGGGTCAGGTCTCCGTCGACGTGGCGTACGCGGGGGCGAACTTCGCCGAGATCCTCTACCGGCGCGGCGTCGTGGACGTGCCGCTGCCGTTCGTCCCGGGCATCGAGGTGTCCGGGCACGTGCGGGCCGTGGGCCCCGGCGTCGAGGGGCTGCGCGGGGGCCTGCCCGTCGCGGCGCTGACGATCGTGGACGGCGGCGGCTACGCCGAGGTCGCCGTGACCTCGGCGGACCTCGTCGTCCCGCTCGACGGCCCGCTCGCCGGGCTCGGCCTGGACGTCGCGGCGGCCGTGCCGTCCAACGGGACGACGGCGTTCCTCGTCCTGGACCGCGTCGCCCGCATCGAGCCGGGCGAGAGCGTGCTCGTCCACGCGGCGGCCGGGGGAGTGGGCGGCCTGCTCGGCCAGGCCGCCCGGCTGCTCGGCGCCGGCCGGGTCGCCGGGACGGTCGGCTCCCCGGCCAAGATCGAGGCCGCGCGCGGGTTCGGCTACGACGACGTCGTGCTCCGCGCCGACCTGCCCGGCGCCGTCTCCGCCCTGACCGGCGGACGCGGGTTCGACGTCGTCGTGGACATGGTCGGCGGCCCGGCCCGCCGCGCGAGCCTCGACGCCCTCGCGCCCATGGGCCGGATGGTCGTGATGGGCAACGCGTCCGGCGCGGACGACGTGGGCGTCCCGGCGAACGAGCTGTGGTTCGGCAACAAGACCGTGTCGGGGTTCAACCTGGCCGCGTTCGCTGGAACGTTCCCGCAGGAGGCGGGCCGGGCGCTGCGCCGCGCCGTCACCGCCGCCGCCTCCGGCGGCCTGCGGGTCGGGGTCGAGGAACTGCCGCTGGAGAAGGCCGCCGAGGCGCACCGGCGCATCGAGTCGGGCACCACGACCGGCAAGCTCGTCCTCGCCGTGCGCGGCTAGCGGACCAGGAGGGCCTGCTGCGCCGCGATGGCCTCCGCCGCCCTCGCCACGATCGCCTCGATCAGCTCGGCGCAGCCGGGCAGGTCGTCGATCATGCCGACGACCTGCCCGGACGCCATCACGCCGAGATCGGGACGGCCGTCCACCATCGCCGCCTTCAGCAGCATCGGCGTGTTCGCGGCCATCAGGACCTGCGACCACGACAGGTCCTTGCCGTGCTTCATGGCCTTCCCGTCCGCGATCATCGCGCGCCACGACATCCCGGACAGCCTCTTGAACCGGGCCCCGTTGCGCACCGCGCGGACCAGGCCGCCGAGCCGTCCCGACCGCTCCAGCGTGTCGACCAGCTCGCTGCGCAGCACGCGGTGCGGCATGCCGTCCACCTGCCGGGTCACGACGGTCTCGCCGGTCTTCAGGTAGACCCGCTTGACCGCGTCCGGGACGGAGCTGTCCGACGTCAGCAGGAACCGCGTGCCCATCGCGACGCCCGCCGCGCCGTACGCGAGCGCGGCGGCGAGCCCGCGCCCGTCGAAGAAGCCGCCCGCCGCGATCACCGGGATGTCGACGGCGTCCACGACCTGGGGGAGGAGCAGCGTCGTGGCGACGGCGCCGGTGTGCCCGCCGCCCTCGCCGCCCTGCACGAGCACGGCGTCCGCGCCCCACGCCGCGACCTTCTCCGCGTGCCGCCGCGCGCCGACGGACGGGATCACGACGACGCCCGCGTCCTTCAGTTTCCCGATCAGTTCCTGCTTGGGCGCGAGCGCGAAGGACGCGACTTTCACGTCTTCTTTGATGAGGAGGTCGATGCGGTCGCCCGCGTCACCGGCGTCCGCGCGGAGATTGACGCCGAATGGCGCGCCCGTCCGGTCCTTGACTTCGTGGACGGCGTTGGCGAGCTGGTCGAGCGTCATCGTCGCGGACGCCAGGATTCCGAGCCCGCCCGCGTTGGCGACCGCCGTGACGAGCTTTGGCCCGGCGACCCAGCCCATTCCCGTCTGCACGACCGGATGCTTGACGCCGGCCAGCCGTGTCAGCGGCGTGTCGAGCCGTTGTTCGCTCACCCTTTCGCTCACGACGGGACCTCGCGCTCCCGCAGCCCCTTCGGGTCGAGTTCCTCGCGCATGATCCGCAGTTCTTCGGCGTCAGGAAGGCGGGTCTCGGGCACCTCGTCCGGGACGACCAGCTCGAACCCGGTCGCCGCCACGACATCCGCGACGCTCACTCCTGGATGGACGGAGCGGAGCCGCATCCGCCGATCCGGGGTGTCGAAATCGAGCACGGCGAGATCGCTCACGACCCGGCGGATCTCGTGCGCGCCCCGGTCCCAGCCGACGCCGCTCACCATGTCGACCTTCTCGGTGAACACCCGCGCCGAATGCTTCGGCACCCAGTAGCTCGTCGGATTCAGCAGCGTGTTCCCGGGCCCGCCGCGCACCCCGAGCAATTGCCGCGTCGGACGCTCCCAATCTCCGATGCACGAGATGTTCGTGTTGCCGTGCGCGTCGATCTGGCTCGGCCCCATCACCACGTGCCGCCGCCCGTTCAGCACCAGCCACAAATGGTCGCGGAACGGCAGCCATCCTTCGACCGTCGTCGCGGACGCCCCGAGCGGGACGGGCTCGCCGCTCAGCGCGGGCCCGCCGTCCGTGGTCAGCAGGTCGGGCGCGAACGTCGACCGCGCCAGCCGCGAACCCAGCATCGGCACGAATCCGGCCACCGCCGCCGCGACGATCTCGCCGTCACCGCGGAAAAGGTCCGCGCACGCCGCCGCGCACACTTCGGCCCGTGTCACGTCGCTCATCGGTTCTCCTCCCGCCACACCCGGACCGCGTTCTGATAGGCGGCCTCGTCGCCGGACAGGAACCGGTCGCTGAACTCCGCCCATTTCTCCGGGTCGGCCGCCGACTGGGCGTAGAGCTTCTGGAACTTCTCGTCCCGTCCGAAGTCGGGGGCGCAGTCGGTGAAATGCGCGCCGTTCGGCGTCTCCACCACGCCGGTCACGTGCGCCCGGCTGATCAACAAGGACTGCACCGGCCCTTCCTTGGCGAAGTCCTCGGTGTCGACGAGCCGTTCGCATGACACGTACGTGCGGTCGGCGGCTTTCGCGAAGAGGTCGTCCATGTACGGGTCGGGGCCGAGGTACTGGGCGTTGCCGCGCGCGTCGGCGCGGTTCATGTGGACGAGCGCCGCGTCCATCGTCAATGCGGGGACGGCGACGAGTTCCCGACCGTCCTCATAGGGCGAGCGGATCGTCTTCAATTCCGGGTTGATCCGCAGGACGTCCGAGCCGAGCCCGACCGGCGTGGGCAGGAACGGCAGCCGGTGCGCCGCCGCGTAGAGCCCGAACATGAACATGCCCTCGTCGTACTCGGTCAGCTCGATCGTCCCGGACTGGCGCGCCTGCCGGAAATGCGGCTCGAGCGGAATCGAGTCCATCGTCACGAACGCGGTGACGAGCCGCCGCACCTTGCCCGCCGCGCACAGCAGCCCGACGTCCGGCCCGCCGTACGTCACCACCGTCAGATCCGTGATCGGGGACCGGCAGATCGCCCGGACCAGCGCCATCGGCTTGCGCCGCGACCCCCAGCCGCCGATCCCGAGCGTCATGCCGCTCTCCAGCGACCCGACGACCTCCTCGATCGAAAGCACCTTGGAACTCATTCGGCCCCCTTGGCGACGAAGGCGTCGCGGTGCTCGTCGCCCGCGCCGACGAGGTTCAGCTCGAAGGTGAAACCCTGCTCGTAGCGGTAGCTGCGCTTGACGTCGACCGGGTCGATCCCGTTCAGCGACTCCTTGGCGCGGCGGATCACGTACCGGTCCTTGGCGGCGATCGACGCGGCGACCTCCATCGCCTTCGCCCGCAGTCCGTCCGCCGGGACGACCTCAAGGACCGACCCGTGCCGGTGGAGCTCGTCCGCCGTGACGTTGCGGCACGTGTAGACCATCGCGCGCATCAGGTGCTGCGGGACGAGCCGCGCCAGGTGCGTCGCCGCCCCGAGCGCGCCCCGGTCGACCTCCGGCAGGCCGAAGTAGGCGTCGTCGGAGGCGATCACGATGTCCGCGTTGCCGACCAGGCCGATCCCGCCGCCGAGGCAGAAGCCGTGGACGGCCGCGACCACCGGCACCTCGCAGTCGTAGACGGCGGCGAACGCCGCGAAACAACCGCGGTTGGCGCCGACCAGGGCGGTGTGGCCGTCGGTGCGCTGCATCTCCTTGATGTCGACGCCCGCGTTGAAGCCGCGTCCCTCGGCGCGCAGCACGACCGCTCCGACCCGCTGATCACGGCCCGCCGCGAGGACCGCGTCGGCCAGCTCGTACCAGCCCGCGACGGTCAGCGCGTTGACCGGCGGGGCGGCCACGACGATCTCGGCGACCCCGTCCCGGGTCGTGGTG
The DNA here is from genome assembly GCF_008121305.1 of Actinomadura decatromicini. Classification (NCBI taxonomy): domain Bacteria; kingdom Bacillati; phylum Actinomycetota; class Actinomycetes; order Streptosporangiales; family Thermomonosporaceae; genus Actinomadura; species Actinomadura decatromicini. The sequence goes on from NZ_VSRQ01000015.1 coordinate 13,478, forward strand.
GAGACTCCCATGCGCTACCTTTCCACCAAACATTTGTTAGAACAGAAGGTAGCAGAGGCGGAACACGGGCTCGCAGAGGAGACGGGATGTCACTGACGCTCGATCTGGACGGCCGGACCGCCGTGGTGACGGGCGGCGTGCGCGGGGTCGGGGCGGGGATCACCCGCGCCCTCCTGGACGCGGGCGCCGACGTCGTCGCGGTGGCCCGGCGCGAACCGGAGACGCTGCCCGGGTCCGGCGGCCGGACGCCCCGGTTCGTCTCCCTGGACGCCCGCGACCCCGACGCCGCGGAGGCGTTCGCGGACGGCCTCGACCGCGCCGACATCCTGGTCAACAACGCGGGCGGCGCCCCGTTCCTGCCGGTCGCCGACGGCCCGCTGCGCACCCACGTGAAGATCCTCGAACTGAACCTGACCACCGCGCTGATCATGGCGCGGGCGCTCCGGCCCCGGCTGCTGGAGCACGGCGGCGGCTCGGTGATCAACATCGGCAGCGTCAGCGGGATCCGGCCGTCGCCCGGCACCGCCGCCTACGGCGCGGCCAAGGCCGGGCTGCAGAGCCTCACGCAGTCGCTCGCCGTCGAATGGGCGCCCGACATCCGGGTGAACCTCCTGACGCTCGGAATGGTCCGCACCGAGCAGTCGCACCTCCACTACGGGGACGAGGAGGGCATCGCGGCGGTGGAGCGGACCGTCCCGATGGGCCGTCTCGCCGACCCGTACGAGGTCGGCACGGCCTGCGTCTTCCTGGCGTCCGACCGGGCCGCCTACATAACGGGGTCGTCGCTGCTGCTGCACGGCGGCGGAGAACGCCCCGCCTTCCTGGACGCCGCGACCGTGAACAAGGAGCAGTGATGAGCGGAGCGAACCCGGGGGTGCGGGAGGTCGTCCCCCCGCAAGAAGGAGAAATGATCTGCAGGGACCGGGTGGTCGCCGTCACCGGAGCCGGGCGGGGCCTCGGCCGCGCCCACGCCCTGGAGTTCGCCCGGCAGGGCGCGCTCGTCGTCGTCAACGACCTGGGCGTCGCCCGCGACGGCACGGGCGGGGCGTCGGCGGGCCCGGCGCACGACGTCGTCCGCGAGATCGAGGCCCTCGGCGGACGGGCCGTCGCGAACACCGACGACATCGCCACCGAGGCGGGCGCCGCCGCCCTGGTCGCCGCCGCCCTCGACGCCTTCGGCCGCCTCGACACCCTCGTCAACAACGCCGGCTTCCTCCGCGACCGCATGCTGATCAACCTCGGCGAGGACGAATGGGACGCCGTCCTGCGCGTCCACCTCAAAGGCCATTTCCTCCCGCTCAAGCACGCAGGACGCCATTGGCGCGCCGAGAGCAAGGCGGGCCGCCCGGTGGACGCCCGGGTCGTCAACACCTCGTCCGGCGCGGGCCTGCTCGGCAGCGTGGGCCAGGGCAACTATTCGGCGGCGAAGGCGGGCATCGTCGGGCTGACGCTCGTCGCGTCCGCCGAGTTGGCCCGCTACGGCGTGACGGTCAACGCGATCGCGCCCGCCGCCCGCACCCGCATGACCGAAGAGGTGTTCGCGCGGACGATGGCGGCCCCCGCCGAAGGCGGGTTCGACACGATGGCGCCCGAGAACGTCTCGCCGCTGGTCGTCTGGCTGGGCTCGGCCGCCTCCCGCGACGTCACCGGACGGGTCTTCGAGGCGGAGGCCGGAAGGATCTGCGTCATGGACGCCTTCCGCCACGGCCCCGCCGCCGACAAGGGCGCCCGCTGGGACCCGTCCGAGGTCGGCGGCGTGGTCGCGGACCTGCTCGCGAGATCGCCCGCGCCCGAACCCGTTTATGGGGCCGGTTGACACAAATGTCACTGAACTGAGAGGGCTTGATCACACGTCGTACTTGTCGCCGGTTCACGCGACAAGGGGGCGTTGATGAGAAGGGGACGGGAACGTCCGGGGCCGCAGGGCCTCGCCCACGAGGGAACGCAAGCGTTCCTCATAGCACCGGACGGCTTCCACCGCAGCGAACCGCGAGGCCGCCGCAGCCGGGCCAGGCCCCGGCTCCGGCTCGCGGTCCGCGCGGCCGTCGCGGGGTGCGCCGGGCTGCTCCTCGGGCTCGGCGTCTCGACCGGCGTCCTGCTGCCCGAGCTGCGGGCCGTCGGATCGTTCGTCGACTTCTACTGCGGCGTCTTCGCGCTGGTCTCCCTCTCGCTGACGGTCATGGTCGGGGTGCTGGCCACCGACCAGGCGATCCTCGCGCCGGGCCGGCGCGTCCGGGCGCAGGCCGCGCACCGCGCGCTCGCCTTCCTCGCCGTCGCGACCCTCGTCCTGCACATCGCCTCGCAGATCGCCCGGCACCGGATCGGCGCGGCGCAGGCGTTCCTCCCGCTCTCCGCCGACCACCTGACCGACTACGGCCTCGGCACCCTCGCGCTCTACCTGATGATCGTCGCGTTCGCGGGCGGGATCGCGCGCGGCCGGTTCGCCGCCGCCCGCCGTCCCTGGACGTGGCGGGCCCTGCACCTCACCGCGTACGCGGCCTGGCCGGTCGGCGTCCTGCACGGGCTGACGTCCGGCCGTCCGCCCGCGGCCTGGGTCACCGCCGGATACCTGCTCTGCCTCGCCGGGGTCGCGCTCGCCGTCGCGGCCCGCCCGGTCCTGCGGCGGCGCGCCGGGAGGACGTCGTGACGACCCTCGCGCCCGCGCGCGTCGCGGTCCGGCACATCGGCCCGCCGCGCCTCACCAAGGGCCTCGAAGGCGGCGCCCGCCTCGGCTGGGACGCCCATCGCGCCCTCCACCCGCACCCCCGCCCGCTCACGGCGGCCCAGCTCATCGCCCTGTGCGAGGCGGGACGCCTGCACGGCCGCGGCGGCGCCGCTTTCCCCTTCGCACGCAAGGTGAAGGCGACCGCCGACAGCGCCGTCCGCCGCCGCAAGCGCACGGTCGTCGTCGTCAACGGCACCGAGGGCGAACCCGGCAGCGCCAAGGACAAGGTGCTCCTCCAACGCGCCCCGCACCTCGTCCTGGACGGCGCGGCCCTCGCCGCCACCGCGCTCGGCTCCGTCGAGATCATCCTCGCGGTCACCGACGAGGAGGCGGCCCGCTCGCTCGACGACGCGATCGCCGAACGCGGCCTCGGCGCCCGCGCCCGGACCGTCCGGCTGCCCGAGCACTTCGTGACCGGCGAGAGCGGCTCGGTGATCCGCGGCATCAACGGCAGCCGACCGATCCCGCCCGGACGCAAGGGCCGCGCCTCGACCAGCGGCGTCGACGGCCTGCCCACCCTCCTCTCCAACGCCGAGACCTACGCGCAGCTCGCCGTCCTCGCCGGGCTCGGCCCCCGCGCCTACGCCCGCGCCGGGACGCCGGACGAGCCCGGCACCGTCCTGCTCACCGTGACCGGCGCGGCCCGGTTCCCCGCCGTCGTCGAGACGGCGGCCGGGGCGCCGCTCGGCCACCTGCTCGACCTGTGCGGGGCCCGCGCGGGGGAGGGCGTGCTGGTCGGCGGGTACCACGGCGCGTGGCTGACCGGCGAGCGCGCGTCCCGGACCCGCGTCTCCCGGGCCGGTCTCGCCGAGTCCGGCGGCGTCCTCGGCGCCGGGATCGTCATGCCGCTCGGCCGCGGCACCTGCCCGCTCGGCGAATGCGCCCGGGTCGCCCGCTACCTCGCCGCCGAGTCCGCCGGGCAGTGCGGCCCCTGCCGCCTCGGCCTGCCCGACGTCGCCGGGGCCTTCGCCGACCTCGCCGCCGGACGCGACGCCGCCGCCGCCCGCGACACCGTCCGCCGCGCCGCCCGGATGGCCGCCGGACGCGGCGCGTGCGCCCACCCCGACGGCTCGGCCCGGTTCGTCCTGTCCGCCCTGGACGTGTTCGCGGACGACGTCGCCCGCCACATCGAGGACGGCGGCTGCGGGCGTCCCGTCCGGGGCGTCCTCCCCGCCGGAACCGACGCGCGGCTGAGCCTGGAGGTCGACTGGAGCCGCTGCGACGGCCACGGCCTGTGCGCGGACATCCTGCGCGGCACCGTCCGGATGGACGAACACGACTATCCGGTGATCCCGTCCGAGCCGATCCCCGACCGCCTGGAATCGGACGCACGCCGCGCCGTGGCCATGTGCCCCGGCCTGGCTCTGCGCCTCGTCCCACGCGTCCGCTGAACCCGGCCTACCAGCCGCGAAAGCGGCACGCGCGGCTGCGAGGCCCTCCGGGTGGAGGTCTCGCAGCCGCGCGCCCCTGTGTGTGCCGATGGGCGGTGTCGCGGTTCAGGACGGGACGGAGGTGCGGCGCAGCGCCGGGGCGAGCAGCGCGATCGCGAGGATGGTGACCGCGAGCGCGGTGACGATGATGCCCTTGGTGGTTCCAGAGGTGTCCTGCGTAGTGAGGCCCGGCACCGCGGCGAGGGCCGACAGCGCCCGGGTGGCCGCGACGGCGAGGACGGCGCGGCGGTTCCCCCGCCGCCAGGCGGGGACCAGCGCGGCCAGCGTCGCCAGGCCGAGCGCGACCGCGATCACGATGGCCGGAGCGGGGACGTCCGGCGTCCCGGCGGTGGCGAGGTCCGCCAGGCCCAGCAGGCCCGCCAGCACGAGCCCGGCGGTGACGGTGCCGGATCTCATCGCGAGCCCCCGTCCGTGCCGCGGACGACGGCCGGGGCGGCGGCCGCGAAGCCGACGGCGGTGAGGCCCCAGGCCAGCCCGTCCAGGGTGGCGTTGGGCAGGGCGACGGCGAAGACCGCGTGCAGGGGTTGGGAGGCGATCAGCGCGATGCCCGCCCAGGCCGGGACGACCCGGCCGCGCCACAGCGCGACCCCGAGGAGCACCACGCCGAGGATGTGGCCGGCGACGAACAGAACGCTCCCCACCGCGACGGGGGGCAGGCTCTGCAGGTCGTCCAGCAGGCGCGCCGTGTCGGCGGACGCGAGCCCGCTGCGCGCCGCCGACAACGCGACGTGGTCGCTGAGCCCGACGGCGTAGAGCGAGGAGAACCCGGCGACGGCCAGGACCAGCCCGGCCGTGCCCAGCCGTGGCGAGCGCCGGACGGCCTGCAGGCCGATGGCGATCGTCCCCGGCACCAGGGTGAGGAGCGCGATGAGGCCGAGCCAGAGCACGGCGCCCTGCGCGCCCTGGTGGGCGGACGTCTTGGCGGCGAGCTCGGCGGAGCCGTCGGTCGTGGAGTAGGGCAGGACGGCGCGCAGCACCGCGACGGCCAGCGGACCGACGGGGACGAGCAGCGCGAGCGCGGCGCGGTTCAACGGGACGGTCGCCCGCGGCGCCGCCGCCGTGGTGGCGGTCATGGAGAGCCTCCGGAATGGGTGGGTCGTTGCCTGACGCCGGAAGTGTCCGGCCGCGCCGTTCCGGAGCGCATGGGCCGAGGCCGCCGCCGGGCCGGGAGGAACTCCCGGCCGTCCTGGGAGCACGCACCCAGGACAAACCGGGGCGGCGCGCCTCATCATGAGGCCATGACTGCGTCCGCTGCGCCGGGGCGCCCGCTCGCCGCGCCGGGGCGCCGGTCCGCGATGGCGGCGGCCGGGCTCTTCTGCCTGGCGGTCGCCGAGGTCGCCGTCGCGGTGAGCGGCGCCGTCGCGGCCCGGATGAGCTGGGCCGAGGCGCTGGACCTGTTCGTGGTGACCAACTCGGTGATCGGCCTGTCGTTCCCGGTCTGCGGCGTGCTGCTGGCCTGGCACCGTCCGCGCAACCCGATCGGCTGGCTGCTGCTGGCCGCGGGCGTCGGGTACGCCACGACGGCCGCGCTGGCCCCGCTCGTCGAGGTCGGCGTGCGCGACGGATGGCCGACCCCGCTGCTGCGCGCGCTCACCACGGTCGCCCGGTGGTCGTGGCCGTGGTCGATCGGGCTGTGCCTGCCGGTGGTGCTGCAACTGTTCCCGGACGGGCGTCCGGTGTTCCGGCGGCTGCTGTGGGCGACCGTGCTGACCGCTCCGCTGTTCGCCCTGGAGATGGGGACCGAACCCGGCCCCCTGGTCGGCGACGTCTCCGGCTACCTGACCGTCCACGCCGACCTCGCCCCGGTGTGGACGGCGGTCGAAATCCGCGGCCTCGTCGCGACGGCGATTGGCCTGGTCGCCCTCGTGGTGCGGTACCGGCGCGGGGACGACCGGCAGCGACGCCAGTTGCTGTGGCTGACGCAGGCGGTGCTGCTCGTCCTCATCGTGATGGTGCCCTGGGGTGTCCTGGAGAACGCGCCCGTGTACGTGCTGTTCGCCATCCCGCTGGTGCCCGCGGCGATGACGGTGGCGATCCTGCGCCACCACCTCCTGGACATCCGCCTCGTCGTGTCCCGGACGGTGCTGTACGGGCTGCTCACCACCGCCGTGGTCGCCTCGTACATCGGCCTGGTGGCCCTGCTCGACCGGGTGATGCGGCAGGAGGTCGGGCTGGGCAGCTCGGCGGCGGCGACCGTGCTGATCGCCGTGGGCTTCAACCCGGTGCGCCTGCGGCTGCAGCGCGTCGTCGACCGCGTCATGTACGGGGACCGCGCGGACCCCGTCCGGGCCGTGTCGCGGGTCGGGGCCCGGCTGGACACCGGGCTGCCCGCCGTCCCGGAGGCCGTCAGGCAGGCCCTGCGGCTCCCGTTCGCGGCGCTGCGCGGCCACGACGCCGAGCTCGCCGCGTCCGGCACCGCGCCGGAGTCGCTGCACACCATCCCGCTCACCTATGGCGGCGACCGGGTGGGCGAGCTGGTCATCGGACTGCGCGCCGGGGAACGCCGGCTCGGCGGCCGCGATCACGCCGTCCTCGAACTGCTGGCGGCGCCGCTCGCGGTCGCGGTGCGCTCGGTCGCGCTCTCCGAGCAGGTACAGCGCTCCCGCCAAGCCCTCGTGACCGCCCGCGAGGAGGAGCGGCGGCGGCTGCGCCGCGATCTGCACGACGGCCTGGGCCCGGTGCTGACCGGCGTCGCGTTCAAGGCCGACGCCGCGGGCAACCTGCTGGACTCCGACCCCGCCTCCGCCCGCGCGCTCCTCGCCGAACTGCGCGCCGAGACCGCCGAGGCCATCGACGACATCCGGCGGCTGGTCTACGACCTGCGGCCGCCCGCCCTGGACGACTTCGGCCTCGCCGGGGCGATCCGGCGGCGCGCCGCCCAGCTCGAACGTCCGGACCTCGCCGTCCGGGTCGAGGCCGACGGGCTGCCCGCTCTACCCGCCGCGGTCGAGGCGGCGGCGTACCGGATCGCGGTGGAGGCCCTCACCAACGCCGTCCGGCACTCCGGCGCGTCCCGGGTGGATGTGCGCGTCCGCGCCGACGGGCGCCTGCACGTGGAGGTGGCCGACGACGGGACCGGGCCCGACCGCGCGTGGCGGCCCGGCGTCGGCATACGGTCGATGCGCGAACGCGCCGCCGAGCTGGGCGGCACCTGCGCCGCGGGCCCCGGCCCGGACGGCGGCCGGGTGACCGCCGCGCTACCGCTGGGAGAATCATGATCACGATCGTGCTGGCCGACGACCATCCCGTGGTGCGCAGCGGGCTGCGGGCGCTGCTCGACTCCATCGACGGCTTCACCGTGGTCGCCGAGGCCGCCGATGGCCGCGCCGCCGTCCGGCTGGCGGTCGAGCACCGGCCGGACGTCCTCGTCATGGACATCCAGATGCCCGGCCTGGACGGCATCGAGGCCACCCGCCAGATCGTCCGGGCGGCGCCCGACACCGCGGTGCTCATGCTCACCATGTACGAGGACGACGACTCGGTCTTCTCCGCGATGCGCGCGGGCGCCCGCGGCTACCTGCTCAAGGGCGCCCAGCAGGACGACATCGCGCACGCCATCCGCGCCGTCGCCGCCGGCCAGGCCGTCTTCGGCCCCGGCGTGGCCCGCCGGGTGCTCGGCTTCTTCGCGGACCCGCCCGCGCCGCACCACCCCTTCCCCGGCCTCACCGCCCGGGAGCGCGACGTCCTCGACCTCATCGCGGCGGGGCGTCCGAACAGCGAGATCGCGCACCGCCTCGGCATCGCCCCGAAGACGGTCGCCAACCACATCTCCAGCATCTTCACCAAGATGCAGGTCGCCGACCGCGCCGAAGCGATCGTCCGCGCCAGAGACGCGGGCCTCGGCCGATCCTGACCTGCGCGAGGGCCGAGCGTCGTGCGCGTCCGGGCCTTTCCCATGAACGCCGGGACGGGACGCCGCCGCCCGCTCCGCGACCCGTCACCTCGTCCCCGTGCCGGGCTCTAAGCCCTGTCGTTCACCAGTAGGTCGATCACGCCCGTCAGGTCCTCCTCGCCGCTGCCCTCGGCCAGACGGCGGCGCATCAACGCGAAGTAGGGGCTGAGCAGTTCTGGGCTCACACCCTGTTGCTCGGCAGTGCTCAGGAAGGTCGGTGTACCGGCCACCTGCATGGCCAGGTTGGAGACGACGCCCTTGGTGTAGTCGCCGCTCCGCAGTTGTTCGGCGGTCTTGTGCACTGCCGGGGCCATCGCGACGAGCCAGTCGGCGAGCAGCGGGGCGAGTGCGGTGGGGTCGATGTCCTCCTTGCGGATCAGGGCGAAGGCGTGCGCGGCACCGGCGAACATCCCGTACATGGCGCTGAGCAGGGCCACGTCGTGGAGGGCCGCGAAGCCCGCGTCCTCGCCGACGTAGTCGGTGCCGACCGGGACGCTCAAGGTCTCCTGATGCCGCTCGAACAACTCCCGCGACCCGCTGTAGAAGACGTAGCCGCCCGCTTCCGGGACGCCGATCATCGGAGGGACGGCCATGATCCCTCCGTCCAGGTAGCGGGCGCCGCGCTCGCGGGCCCACCCGGCTCGGGCGCGGGCCTGGGCGGGGGTGCCGGTGGTCAGGTTGACGACGTCCCGGTCGGCCAGGTCGGCGCCTCCCAACACCTCCTCGACGGAGTCATCGTCCAGCAGGCAGACGACGATCAGGGTGTTCGCGGCGACCGCCTCGGCGACGGTGTCCGCGACCTCCGCCCCCTCGGCGGCGAGTGCCTCAGCGCGGGCCGGGTTGCGGTTCCAGACCGTGAGCGGGTGACCGGCGGCAAGCCAGGCGCGGGCCAGCGCGGTGCCCATCGCACCGAGGCCCAGCATCGTGACGGGAGTCTTCTCAGCGGTGTTCTGTGCCATGCCGATTAGGCTGGTCACAGCCGCGGAGCTGATCAAGTACGCACTTTGTGGTGGGTGGTTACTCCGAGGTGAGCGAGCACGTCGGAAGGGCGGGGCATGACGACGTTGAACCGGCCGGTCACCCCAGACGGACACGTCTGCGGGATCGACACCGCGATGGAGGTGATCGGCGGCAAGTGGAAGGTGCTGATCCTCTGGGCGCTCCACGAGCACCCCTGCCGCCGCTTCGGCGAGCTGCGCCGGCTGCTTCCGGGGATCACCGAGAAGGTGCTGGCCTCCCATCTGCGTGAGCTGGAGTCGGACGGCGTCGTGCGCCGCGTCTCCTACGACGAGGTGCCGCCCCGCGTCGAGTACTCCCTGACCGAGGACGGTATACGCCTCAACGCCGCGCTGGAGCCTCTGGCCGCCTGGGGCCGCGACCGGACGTAGCCCGGCCTTTCGATCAGAAGCCGATATCGAGATATCGGCTCACCGGGACCGGGCTCCGGAATGGAACGGTCCTTGTCAATTCTGGCTCGACTTTCAACAGTTCGGCCACCGAGTTGAAATTCGCTGATTGACAGCCCTCGCATACTCGATTACTTTCCCGGTAAAAGATCTTGGTTCAATATTCATTGACAAGACCGTCCAATTCCGTGGAGGGAACCGTATGCGTAGGGGGATCGCACTTTCCGCGGCGGCCGCCGCCGCGCTCGCCCTGACCGCCGCGTCCGTCGCGCCGGCCGCGGCGTCCGCGCCGCCGATCACCGGCGGCCCGGCCGACGACATGGTCGAGATCACGGCCGTACACGGCTCCGGATGCGCGCCCGACAAGACCGCGGCGAGCCTGAAGTGGGGCAAGGACGCCTTCGTCATCGACTACCGTGACTACACGGCCCAAACGGGCGGCTCCTGGGAGCCGATCGACGCTCGCAAGAACTGCCAGCTCGCCGTGAAGGTAACCGCCCGGGAGAACCTGACCTACGCGATCTCGCAGGTGGACTACCGTCTAAACCTCAACCTGCAGGCCGGTGCGACGGCCGCCTTGAAGGCCGAACACAACTTCCTGGGCAGCGACCGGAGCGATGTCAGGACGTTCAACATGTCGGGCCCCTTTAACGGCCCATACCAGATCACCGAGACGGTGCCGATAACCGACCTCGTGTGGAAGGTATGCGGGGACCCGCGCCCCATCGGCATCTACACGGAACTACGAGTCGCCACAGGAACCTCGGACCACACAAAGGTCAGCTCCATCTCCATGAACTCTCCCGACGGCGCCTACCAAACGACGTACCACCTCATCTGGAAGGAATGCCTCTAACCCACTCGCCACCTTCCAAGGCTCAGGGAGCCCGGCGGGTGTCGAGGCGGGGAACAGCCATGCTGTCCGTCAGTGTGGGCGGTAGGTTTCCAGGTATTGGTGGACCTTGTCGGTGTAGGGCTTGAATCTGGCGGGGACGCCGCCTGCCTTCACTATCGTCTTGGACGAGCTGCGGTAGGTCGCCGCCAGGTTCAGGGCCGGGTCGCCCGGGACGTTTTTCAGGTCCTTGCCCCAGTAGCAGAGGAAACGGCCCATCGCTGGGATGGACAGTTCGGGTGTGATCTGCTGCGGTTTCGGTTCGGGGTTGTTGAGGCCGCCCGGCTGCCAGAACACCAGGACGCTCGGCGTCCAGCGGGCGATTCCGTACTCGTTCTTCGCCGGGTCGGCGAGGTGCGGGTCGAAGCCGCTCTCCGCCTTCAGCATCGCGGCGATCAGGGCGGGGGACAGGCCGCGCATCTCGCACCACGTCCCTGCCCGGACGATCAGGTCGCGGTACTGGGCGGGGATGTCGGAGTCGGCGCGGAGCCAGCGGTCGTCCGCTCGGCCCTGCTCGGCGTCGCCGCCGCCGGTGAGCGCCCAGACCGCGCCCGCGGCGGCCATCGCGGCGACCGTCGCGCCGGCCCCGGCGGCCAACGTGACGCGGCGCTTCGTCCAGGAACGCCGACGGGACGGCGGGGGAGCGGCGGGCGGGGCGTCGGGCAGCGGGTCGGTGTCGATGTCGCTGGCGACCTCGGACAGCGCCGCCTCGAACGCCGCCGCGGATTGCCAGCGTTTCTCCCGGTCGGGTTCCAGGGCTCGGAGCACAGCCGCGTCTACGCGGGCGGGGACGCCGGGGCGTAGTTCGGACGGGGGCCGGGCCGGGGACGCGGGCGGCTTCCCGGTCAGCAGGTGGTAGGTGAGCGCGCCCAGGCCGTACACGTCCGAGCGGCGGTCCGGCGCGCCGTCGACCTGCGTCTGCTCGGGGGACATGTAGCCGGGCGAGCCGGCGGGCAGCGTCAGGCTGGACAGGTGGTCCTCGGTGCGGGCGATCCCGAGATCGGAGATCATCAGCCGCTCGCCGCCGCCCGTCGCGGACCGCAGCAGCACGTTCGACGGCTTGAGGTCGCGGTGCACCACGCCGAGCTCGTGCAGCTCCGCGACGCCCAGGATGATCTCCCGGGCGGTGCGCACCGCCTCGTTCAGCGGGAGCGGGCCGTCCGCGAGCCGCTCGGCGAGGGTGCCCCGGTCGGCGTAGGACATGACGAAGTAGGGACGTCCGTCCGGCAGCTCGCCTATGTCGAAGACCTGCACCACGCGGTGCGAGTCGGCCCGGCGCAGCAGGCGGGCCTCGCGGACGAACCGCTCCCGCACGTCGGTCCGGAGCGTCCAGTGCTCGCCCAGGATCTTGATCGCCACGGGGGAGTCGAGCTCGGGATCGTGCCCGAGCCACACCGAGGCGAACCCGCCCGTGCCGAGGAGGCGGTCGATCCGGTAGCGGCCGGCGGCACTCGGCTTGTCCACGCCTCCCAATGATGGACGACGGGGCGGCACGGCGCACCCTTACCGCGAACGACCCGCCACGCTCCGTGGCCGCCAGGGGGCGGAATGCCCCCTTCGGACCCGGCGTTCTACGGTGAAGGCACCGGAAAATGGATCGCCTTCGCCGGGCGTTCCGGTTACGGTGCGAAGGTTTGCGGGGTGAGCGGGACCGGTGGGCCTGGAACCGCCGGACGGCCCGCCGCCCCATCGCTACCCCTAAGGACGAGTGTGAGAACGCCGCTCGCCGACCTGCGCGCGCGCCTGCCGCAGCTCATGCTGCGCGACCAGCACCGGCTGCGCCGCCGGATCGACGGAGCCCGCAAGATGAGCGACGCGGCCCGCCGCGCCGCCGTCTTCGCGGAGATCGCCGCCGACGTCGACGCCGCGGAGCGCAGGGTCGAGCGGCGGCGCGCCGCCGTGCCCGCGATCAGCTACCCCGAGCAGCTCCCGGTCTCGCAGAAGAAGGACGACATCCTCGCCGCGATCCGCGACCACCAGGTCGTGATCGTCGCGGGCGAGACCGGATCCGGGAAGACGACCCAGATCCCGAAGATCTGCCTCGAGCTCGGACGCGGCGTGCTCGGCTCGGTCGGGCACACCCAGCCGCGGCGGCTCGCGGCCCGCACCGTCGCCGACCGGATCGCCTCCGAGCTCGGCACCGAGCTGGGCGACGCCGTCGGGTACAAGGTGCGGTTCACCGACAGGTCCAGCGACGACACGCTGGTCAAGCTGATGACGGACGGCATCCTGCTCGCCGAGATCCAGACCGACCGGCTGCTCCGCCGGTACGACACGCTGATCATCGACGAGGCGCACGAGCGCAGCCTGAACATCGACTTCCTGCTCGGCTACCTCAAGGAGATCCTGCCGCGCCGCCCCGACCTCAAGGTGATCATCACGTCGGCGACGATCGACCCGGAGCGGTTCTCCGAGCACTTCGGGAACGCGCCGATCGTCGAGGTGTCCGGGCGGACGTATCCGGTCGAGGTGCGGTACCGGCCGGTCGTGGACCCGGACGACCCGTCCGCCGACCCGGACCGCGACCCGATCCAGGCGATCCTGGACGCGGTGGACGAGCTGTCCCGCGAAGGCCCCGGCGACGTGCTCGTCTTCCTCAGCGGCGAGCGCGAGATCCGCGACACGGCCGACGCCCTGACGAAGCACTTCACCCGGCGGCGGGAATCGGCGGAGGTGCTGCCGCTCTACGCCCGCCTTTCGTCGGCCGAGCAGCACCGGGTGTTCCAGGCGCATCGCGGGCGGCGGATCGTGCTCGCGACGAACGTCGCGGAGACGTCGCTGACCGTTCCCGGAATCAAGTACGTCGTCGATCCCGGAACCGCGCGCATTTCTCGTTACAGCCACCGGTTGAAGGTCCAGCGGCTGCCGATCGAGCCCGTGTCGCAGGCGTCGGCGAACCAGCGCAAGGGACGATGCGGCCGCGTGTCGGAGGGCGTCTGCATCCGCCTGTATTCGGAGGACGATTTCGAGTCGCGTCCCGAGTTCACCGACCCGGAGATCCTGCGCACGAACCTCGCCTCCGTCATTCTGCAGATGACGTCGCTCGGCCTCGGCGACATCGCCGCGTTCCCGTTCGTCGAGCCCCCGGACCGCCGCAACGTCAAGGCCGGAGTCGACCTCCTGCACGAGCTGGGCGCGATCGACCCGGCGCAGAAGGACCCGCGCAAGCGCCTCACCCCGCTCGGCCGCAGCCTCGCGCAGCTCCCCGTCGACCCGCGCCTCGGACGGATGATCCTGGAGGCCGACAAGAACGGCTGCGTCCGGGAAGTGCTCATCATCACGGCGGCGCTGTCCATTCAGGACCCGCGCGAGCGTCCCGCCGAGCAGCAGCAGGCCGCCGACGAGAAGCACCGGCGTTTTGCCGACCCGACGTCCGACTTCCTGGCCTACCTGAACCTGTGGAACTACCTGCGCGAGCAGCAGCGGGAACTGTCGGGCAGCGCGTTCCGGCGGATGTGCAAGAACGAGTTCCTGCATTTCCTGCGCGTCCGCGAATGGCAGGACCTGCACGGCCAGCTCAAGCAGGTCGCGAAGTCGCTCGGCGTGACGCTCAATGACGCCGACGCCGCGCCCGATCGCGTCCACGTGGCGCTTCTCTCCGGCCTGCTGTCGCACATCGGCCTCGCCGACGCCGACAAGAAGGACGGCAAACCGCAGCGGCGGGGCCAGGAATACCTCGGCGCGCGGGGCGCGAGGTTCGCCGTGTTCCCCGGCTCGGCGCTGTTCAAGAAGCCGCCGCGCTGGGTGATGTCGGCGGAACTGGTCGAGACGTCCCGGCTGTGGGGGCGCATCAACGCCAAGATCGAGCCCGACTGGATCGAGCCGCTGGCCGGGCACCTCGTCAAGCGCAATTACAGCGAGCCGCACTGGTCGAAGAAGCAGGCCGCCGTCATGGCGCACGAGAAGGTGACGCTGTACGGGGTGCCGATCGTCGCCGACCGCCGCGTGAACTACGGGGGCATCGACCCGGCGACGTCGCGTGAACTGTTCATCCGGCACGCGCTGGTCGAAGGCGACTGGGAGACGCACCACCGGTTCTTCCACGAGAACCGCGCCCTGCTGGACGAGGTCGAAGAACTGGAGCACCGCGCCCGCCGCCGCGACATCCTCGTCGACGACGAGACCCTCTTCGACTTCTACGACGAGCGCATTCCCGAGGACGTCGTCTCCGGCCGCCATTTCGACGCCTGGTGGAAGAACGCCCGCCGGTCCGATCCCGACCTGCTCGGGTTCGAGAAGTCGATGCTCATCAACGAGACCGCGGGCGGCGTCAGCGAGGCCGACTACCCGGACGTGTGGAAACAGGGCGCGCTTCGGCTCCGCCTCACCTACCAGTTCGAGCCGGGCGCCGACGCCGACGGCGTGACGGTCCACGTCCCGGTCCAGGTGCTCAACCAGGTGCGGCCGGACGGATTCGAATGGCAGGTCCCGGGCCTGCGCGGCGAACTGGTCACCGAGTTGATCCGGTCGCTGCCGAAGCAGTTGCGCGTCAATTTCGTCCCGGCGCCCGACTACGCGCGCAAGGTGCTCGAAAGGGTCGCGCCGCGCAGCGAGCCGCTGCTGGACGCCCTCGAACGCGAACTGACCGCGATGACGGGCGTGCCGGTCGCGCGGGAGGCGTGGGACACGTCCCGGCTGCCCGCGCATCTGCACATCACGTTCCGCGTCGTCGACGACAAGGGCCGCACTCTCGGCGAGGGCCCCGACCTCGACGAACTGAAACGCCGCCTCGCGGGGAAGGTGCGCGGCACGTTGTCAAAGGCCGCGTCCACCATCGAACGCTCCGGCCTCACCGAATGGACGATCGGCGAACTGCCCCGCACCTACGAGCGGAACCAGGCCGGATACGACGTCAAGGCATATCCGGCGCTCACCGACGAAGGCGGCAGCGTCGCCGTCCGAATGTACGAGACGGAGGCCGAGCAGGCTCGCGCGATGTGGCTCGGCACCCGGCGGCTCATCCTGCTGAACGCGCCTTCCCCGGTGAAACTCATCCAGGGCCGTCTCACCAACAAGGGCAAACTCGCGCTCAGCCACAATCCGCACGGGTCGATCGCGGCGCTGTTCGACGACTGCGTGACCGCCGCCGCCGACCGGCTCATCGCGGCGGCGGGCGGCCCGGCCTGGGACGAGGACGGCTTCCGCGTCCTGTACGACCGCGTCCGCGCCGACCTCCACGACGCGACCGCCGAGGTCGTCGCGCTGGTCGAGCGCGTCCTCGCCGAGGCGCACGAGGTCGACCGCCGCTTGCGCGGGACGACGAGCCTGACGCTCGTCCCGGCGCTCACCGACATCCGCGGGCAGCTCAACGGGCTGATCCGTCCCGGATTCGTCACCGCCACCGGCTGGGCGCGCCTGTCCGACCTGCCGCGCTACCTGCGCGCCCTCCAGGTCAGGCTCGACAAGCTCCCCGAGAACCCGGGCCGCGACCGGATGCTCGCGCACCAGGTGGACGTCCTCAACCAGGAGTACGAGCAGGCGGTGCGGCGGCTGCCCCCGGCCCGCCGCGACGACGAGCCCGTCCGGCAGGTCCGCTGGATGCTGGAGGAACTGCGGGTCAGCCTGTTCGCGCAGCAGCTCGGGACGCGCTACCCCGTGTCGGACAAACGCATCCGCAAGGCCCTGGCCCAGCTCTAGCGCCCGCTCACACCGGGTTGCGCGCGTACAGCTCGAGGTGCCCGCACCGGCGGCACCGCCAGGCGTCGATCTGCCAGCGGGGCCTGCCCAGCCGCTTCGCGCCGCCGAAGACGCCGCGCTCCAGCGCTCCGGCGATCCAGCGCGCGTACCCGCGCGAGTGGTCGCCGGTGTCCTCGACGAAGCCCGGCTCCATGTCCTCGCCGCCGCACTGCGTGCATGTCACCACGGTCACGCCGAGGAGATTAGTGCGGTCCAACCATGATCGTTTATGCGGTACTACTGGGTCGCATGGGTCTACGGGAGTTCTATCCACCGATCGAGCCGTACGAGTCGGGGCTGCTCGACGTCGGCGACGGCAACGAGATCTACTGGGAGACGTGCGGGAATCCGGACGGCAAGCCCGCCGTCTTCCTGCACGGCGGGCCCGGCGGCGGGGTGCTGCCGGACAACCGGCGCTTCTTCGACCCGACCGCCTACCGGATCGTCCTGTTCGACCAGCGGGGGTGCGGACGGAGCCGGCCGCACGCCGGCGACCCGGGCGTGTCGCTGGAGCACAACACGACGCGGCATCTGGTGGCCGACATCGAGCGGCTGCGCGAGCACCTCGCCGTCGACCGGTGGCTCGTGTTCGGCGGGAGCTGGGGGAGCACCCTCGCCCTCTCCTACGCGCAGGCGCACCCCGGCCGCGTCACGGAGCTGGTGCTGCGCGGCATCTACCTGATCCGCCCGGCGGACGAGGAATGGGGCTTCGCCCCGACCGGCCTCGCCCACCTCTTCCCGGCCGAGTGGGAGGCGTTCAGCGGCGCGATCCCCGCCGCCGAGCGGCACGACCTCCTCACCGCCTACGGCCGCCGCATCAACGACCCGGACCCGGCGGTGCGCGTCCCCGCCGCCCGCGCGTTCATGGACTGGGAGCTCGCGGCGAACACGCTGCTGCCCGTCCCGCCGCCCGACCTGGACGACGCCACCGTCCTCGCGTTCACCCGCATCCTGCACCACTACATCGTGAACGGCGGGTTCCTGCCCGAGGGCGGACTGCTCGCGGGAGTCGACCGCGTCCGGTCGATCCCGGCCGTCATCGTCAACGGCCGCTACGACATGAAGACCCCGCCCGACCAGGCGTGGGACCTGCACCGCGCGTGGCCCGAGGCGGAGTTCCACATCGTCGAGGACGCGGGCCACGGCGGCTCCGAACCGGGGATCCGCGACCACCTCATCAGCGCGACCGACCGGTTCCGCGATCGGTGACATCGAGGGAGGCACCGCCCGGCGGGCCTCTCTTCTTCGGTGATTCTCAGGCTCGCTCCGCTACGGCATGACCGTCCCCACATGTCCCTCACAACTCACTGCGACATCGAGGAACAGTGCGTATGGTTCATTCCATGCCTAACAGCGAAGAGCGCGACAATAGCGGCCCGGAGGCGGCCGCGGCTCCCCAGAGCGCGGTCGCCGAAGGCGCGGGGGACGTCGCCGAAGGCACGGCGGACGGGCCCGAGGGCGGCGCCGCCGCGCGGCCCGCGGAGTCCGGCGAGACGGCGGTCGCCCGGCTCGGGGAGCCGGTGACGGTGTGGCCGTGCGCGAACTGCGGGCGTCCCGTCCCGCAGCCGGTGGGCGCCGTCCGGACCGTCCGGTACTGCCAGGACAACGACGGCGCGTGCGCCCGCGAGGCGCGCGAGCGCCGCGAGCGCGGCCGGGACGCGCCGGGCCTCACCGGCCAGGTCGCGTCGACGTGGGAGATGGTGGAGCGGCTGGAGAAGGCCGCCGACCTGCTGGCCGACTCGCTCACCTCCGAGCTGAGCGTCGCCGGGGTGGAGCGGCGCGTCGCCGAGGTGCGGGCCGAGGCCGCCCGCGAGCTGGCCATCGCGCAGAGCGAGCGCGACGCGTCGCAGCGCAAGGCGGAGGAGGCGTGGCACGAGGCGTCGTCCGCCCGGCAGCGCGCCGAGACCGCGGAGCGCGAGTCGTCCCGCGCCCGCGAGGAGGCGAAGCTCGCGACCGCCAAGCGCGACGCCGCCCAGCAGGCGTGGGAGGAGGCGCACCAGGTCGCGCAGCAGTCGATGACCGCGAAGCTCGCCGCCGAGAGCGAGCGCGACCGCATCGCCGCCCGCGAGACCGAGCTGCTCGCCGCGCTGGAGAGCACCCGCGCCGAGCTCGTCGCCGCCCGCTCCAAGCTTGCGGAGGCCGAGGGCGCCGCAGAGTCGCAGCGGGTCGAGGCCGCCGTCGCCAAGCAGGGCGCCGAGGACCTGCGCAACGCCATGCGCGACACCGAGGCGCAGCGGCAGCGCGCGATGCAGGCCGCCAGCAAGGCCGAGGCCGAGCGGACCGCCGCGCTGCGCGCCCAGTCGGAGGCGGAGGCCGAGGTCGTCCGCGCCAACGCCCGCGTGGAGGAGGCCGCCAAGGAGCGGGACGCCGCGCAGGCCCGGGCGAAGGCCGCGATCGCCGAGCGCGACGAGCTCACCGCGAAGGTCAACGACCAGGGCGTGCAGCTCCGCCAGTTGTCGCAGTCGGTCGCCGAGCAGCAGGCCGCGCTCACCGCCCTCGCCGAGGAGCGCGACGCCGCCCGCGCCGAGGCCGACCGCGCCCGCCGCCAGATCGACCAGTTCACGCACCACACGCTGTCGTCGAACTTCCCACCCGGCGGCCGGATGCCCGGCGGCGGCCCCGCGGCCCAGCACCAGCAGGGCCCGCAGCCGCCCGTCCCGCCCGGCGGCCCCCCGCCGATCGGCGGCCCCGCCGGACCGCAGGGCGCACCGATCCCGCCCGGAATGAACGGCCAGCCGAGCGCTCCCGCTCCGGCAGGAGCACAGGGCCAGCCCGGCGCCCCCATCCCGACGGCGACGAACGGCCAGCCAGGCGCACCAATCCAGCCCGGAGCACAGGGCCAACCGGCTCAGAACGGGCCGAACGGCCAGCCCGGCGCGCCCGTTCCGGCCGGGGCGCAGGGGCAGCCGGGCGCGCCGGGGCCGCTGGACGATCCGCTCGGGTCCGGCACGGGCGGCCACTCGCGGCCCGGGGTCGGCGGCCCGCACCGCGGTCGTCCGCTGAACGGCGCGGACCGGGAGGACCCCCTGTTCACCGGCCCCTGACCGGCGGACGCACCCGCTAGCGGTATGTGACCAGCACGAACATCGCCACCACCGCCACCACGGTGACCATCGCGCTCTGGGCGCGCTCGCGCGCGACCGCCTGCCGCAGGTCGCTCATCCGCTGTCGGCTCGACCGCGTGTCGGTCACCGCGCGGCGGGCGCGCCCCCAGTGCACGCCCGTGAAGATCGCCAGGGCGATGATGCCCAGGATCAGTAATCCGTCTCCGCTCATCAGACCCGCCTCCGTTGCCGCGGAAGCTCGATTGAACAGCGGAACCGGACGTCCGCACCACGTCCGGCGACACATTTCCGAACTTGACGCGGGCCCGGCCGACTGTGGCCGGGCCCGGCTCAGCCTCCGAACCGCTCCAGGTCGATCTCGATCCAGATCTGCTCGGCGCGGCCGAGGAGGCGCCCGTCCGCTCCGTAGAGGGCGGTGGCGGCGTGCATCTTGCGGCCCTCGCGGCTGCGCGCGTAACCCATCACCACGCACCGCTCCCCGGCGTCCGGCACGTCCATGACCTGCGCGGTCATCGTGCCCAGCACGGCCGGACGGCCCCCCACGTCGAACGACCAGCCGCCGGGGCAGTCGAGCGCCGCCCACACGAGCTCGCGTCCGGGCACCTGCTCGGGCGTCCACGGCGCGGCGACCGTGCCCTCGGCGACCGGGCCCGGTTCGAGCCGCAGCCCGTCGCCCGCCTCCCGCTCCGGACCGCAGACGAAGCAGCGCGGGAACGGGTGCTCGCCCGCCGCCCGGTACTTCTCCGCCGCGGCCAGCGCGTCCTCGAACGGGACCGGCGGGACGGGCGGCACCACGATCGCCCCCGCCAGCGCCTCGGCGATCAGCAGGTCGCCGTCCCAGAGCCGGACGGCGTTGCCGCGCTCGTCCGCCGCCGTGACGGCCAGCTCGGTGTCGAGCGGCGGCGGCCGCCGCAGCGTCACCGTCACCGTGTCGACCGGCACCCGCCCGGCGAGCCGTCCGGCCACGTAGCCGCCGTTCCCCGAATCGTCCGGCCCGTGGAACCGCTTGTCGATGATCACTCGTGTCCCCCCCGCACTCACACGCACCACACAAAAGCGGCACCGATCATAATGCGCGCCACCGACACCCACCGCCTCCACCTGCCCAAAGCAAGACCGAGGCGGGGGATTCGCTATACAGCTCTGGAGGGTTGGGGGCGGCCGGGGCGGGTGGTGAAGAAGACGGAGAAGGAGCCTTGGAGGCGGGCGCGGGCGGTGGTCTCGTCGACGGGGCCCTCGGCGGGGACGGGAGTCACGTCCAGGGCGCGGTCGATGAGGACGTCGACGTTGCGGTCGGCGACGAGGACGGAGCACGTGTCGCACGCGTACCAGGGGTAGAGCATGTTGAGGACGGCGACCGCCGTGTCGTCGTCGGACAGGTGGGTCGTGTCGAGCTCGACCTCGAACATGTCGGTGTCGTCGGGGTCGAGCGTGGGGTAGTAGAGCCAGCTCGGGCCGTCTGCGCCGCAGAAGTCGCAGCACGGGTCCTGCTGGGCGGGTTCGCCGACGGCGAGTTCGAGTTCGTGGTCCCAGGGTTCCACCCGGCGGTTGTGGCGGTACCCGACGCCGTCGAGGGAGCCCTCGCGGTTGTGCGTGACGTCGTGCACTTCGCCGCCGCAGCGGGCGCACATGAAGCCGATGTCCTCCATGTCCCCCTCCCCTGATCGCTGAGGCACCGGAACTCACAGTATCCGGCCGGGGCCCCGACGCGTACCGGCGGCGCGATCTCGGCTAAATTGAAGATCCATTCTCTTTCGCGGGCGGTCCCCGGCGATCCCGGCCGTCCGCGCCCCTCGTGCGTCCCATCCCGGCGCCTTCTGCAGCCGAACGGGAGGTTTCCGTGTCCGACGTCGTCCTCAACGCCGACAAGATCGATCTCGTCCGGGAGCGGCGGCCGCTGCTCGACCGGGTCACGCTGACCGTGCTCCGCGGCGAGCACTGGGCGCTGATCGGCCCGAACGGGGCGGGCAAGAGCACGCTGCTCGGCATCCTCGGCGCGTACACGCATCCGACGCGCGGCACGGCGGAGATCCTCGGGCGGCGGCTCGGCCGGGTGGACGTCCAGGAGCTGCGCAGGCTGATCGGGCAGGTGAACCCGCGGCATCCGCTGGAGTCGGCGCGGACCGTCCGGGAGGTCGTGCTGACCGGGGTGACGGGGACGATCGAGCTCGTCCCGCGCTGGACGCCGTCCGACGCCGACGTCCGCCGCGCGGACGAGCTGATCGGCCTGCTCGGCCTGACGCACCGGGCGGACGCGCGCTGGCCGAACCTGTCGCAGGGCGAGCGGGGCCGGACGCTGATCGCGCGTGCGCTGATGCCCGACCCGCCGCTGCTCCTCCTCGACGAGCCCGCCACCGGCCTGGACGTCGCGGCTCGCGAGCGCCTCCTCGCCAGCATCGACCAGCTCCGCGCCGAGCGTCCCGACCTGACGACCGTGCTGGTGACGCACCATCTGGAGGAGCTGCCGATCAGCACCAGCCACGCCCTGCTGCTGCGGGAGGGGCAGGTGCTCGCGTCCGGCCCGGCGGCCGAGGTGCTGACGACGGAGCTGGTCAGCGCCTGCTTCGACCATCCGATCACGATCAGCCGGAACAACGGCCGCTGGGCCGCGACCGCCGGACCCGCCTAACCCGCCGCCACGCGGTGCGTGGACAGGTGGGCCAGCACCGACTGGTTCGCCTCCCAGCCGTCCGGGAACTTCACCGGCACGCCGAGGTGCACCGGCTCGGCGGACGGGTGCGCGTCCAGCAGTTCGGGAATCCCCGCCCGCGCGACGACCACGCAGGCGTGCCGGTGCCGGGACGCGAGCACGCACAGCCGTCCCGACTCCAGGTGGAAGGCGGTGGCGTCGCGGCGTCCCGACAGCGGGTGCAGGACGACCGTCACGTCGTACTCGCGTCCCTGGAGCCGGTTCGCCGTGTCGACGGTGACGTCGCCGCCGTGCGGGCCGAGCGCGGCACGGATCGCGGCGACCTGGTCGCGGTGCGCCGCGCCGATCGCGACGCGGGTCGCGTCGACGGGCCGCGAGCCCAGTTCGGAATGCGCGACCGGCCCGCGCTGCAGCAGCCGGACGGCGAGCGCCGCCGTCGCCCGGACGGCCTCGGAGTCGGTGCGCAGCGTGTGCCGCGCGGGCAGCTCGTAGAGGGCCCAGCCGGTCGCGGCGGCCTCCTCGATCGCGCGGTCGTAGGAGGTGTCCATGCCGCGCGTCCCGAACTCCAGGCGGCGGTCGCCGGGGCCCGTCCCGGCACGGAAGCCGGTGAACGGGTAGAACGCCTCGGACACGACGGGCGCGGCCGACGCGGGCAGCCGCCACGACACCGGCAACCGGTGGACGGGCAGCTCCGGGTTGTGCGCGAGGAGCACCGACACGGCGCTGCGCATCGGGTCCCAGGTGAGCCCGGCCCAGCGCTCCACCTCGACCGTGGAGAACGGGTCGAGCTGGCCGGGGTCGCCGACGAACAGCGCCCGCTCGAACCGCCCGGCGATGCGCAGCAGCATGTCGGAGCGCATCTGGTACGCCTCGTCGACGATCGCCCACGGCCACGTGCCGTCCGAGAGCGTGGCCCACTTCGCGGCGGTCGCGATCACGACGGTGTGCTCGGCGAGGTCGTCGGCCTTCTGCGCGACCCGCACCGCCGGATGCGCGAGGACGCGCTCGGACGGCGCGTACCCCGACGCCGACAGCCGCCCGAGGGTGATCCCGGGGTGCTTGCCCGCGATCCGGTCGATCAGGTCGTCGACCTGCTCGTTGGTCTGCGCGACGATCATCAGCCGCTCGCCGGACTCGGCCAGGTGCGCGGCGGCCCGCACGACGAGCGTCGACTTGCCCGCGCCCGGCGGGGAGTCGACCACGACGCCGCGGTGCCCGCCGTCCAGGTCGGCGATGACGGCGCCGACGACCTTCGCGGCCTCGTCGGACGCGGTCACGACCATGCCTCCTCGGCGTCCTCGGCGGTCGGCGCGTACTCGCCGGGCGGGCCGCCGTGCGTCCACGGCGTGTCCTCCCGGTCGGGGAACTTCGCGACGCCGAACGAGCCCTCGGTGAGGGAGGTGAAGCACACCCGGTCGCCCACCTCGGGGACCGCGCCCGGCTCCGGCGTGAGCTTGCGGCCCATCCCGCCGGTCAGCTCCAGCAGGACGGTCCCGTCGCCGATCTCCACGATCTTGCCTTTCAGGCCGGGTCGGGCCGCGTTGCAGACGGTCGTGCCCTCGTCGAGGCGCACCGGGTCCTGCGTCGCGACCCGGATGAGAGGACGCAGCTTCGGGCGCTTGCCGGTCTCGTCCAGGCGGGTCGGGTCGGCGTCGGTGACCGTCCCGCCGAACGCCTGCCCGCCGAGCCGGTACTCGGCCATGACGAGCGGGTCGTCGAACGCGCGCTGCGCGTCGTAGGCGTCCTGGGCGCGTTCCAGGTCGTGCAGCCGCCGCGCCGCGCGGACGGGCGCGTCCCGGCGCGCCTGCGGATACGCCTCGCCGAACGTCTGGTGGTAGTGGGTGAACGCGTCCCGGTCGCGCTCCCACCGCTTCGCGACGCTCGCGCCCTCCGGCAGCCCGCGCAGCAGGCCGACGGCCCGCCACATCAGCTCCCAGGTCGGGGTGAGCTGGTCGGCGAGGACGGCGCGCAGCCGCTCCTCGGCGCGCGGGTCGCCGCCCGACCGGTCGTAGGCGGCGATCGCCGGGGCGAGCACCTCGTTGTCGAACGTCGGGTCGGTCGTCGGGCCCGCGGGCGGGCAGAGCACCGGGTCCTCGGCACGGGCGGCGGCGGACGGGCCGTCCAGGCCGTCCGGCGGGTCGATCCAGCCGACCAGCGCGGCTAGGTTGCCGTCTTCAAGGGAGCTCTGTCCGGTCGCCCAGTGCAGGCGCAGCAGCTCCGTCGTCGCGCCCAGCAGCGACGAGCCGGGATGGTCGAAGCGGTCGGCGAACCAGGTCAGCCAGCGTCCGAGCACGGGGACGGCCGGGTCGACCGCGTACTGGCCCTCCGTGCTGCGGAAGCGCGTGGAACGTCCCATCAGGCGCAGGAACGCGACGCCGCCCCGGTTCGGGACGAGCAGCTGCGGCGCGTCCCCGTACCGGATCCGCTCGTCGCCGTCCTTGCCGGGCGGCAGCTCCTCCACCGCGCCCCGGCTCGTCTCGACGTGCTTCAGGACGATCGTCGCGAGCGACGCGGCGAACGCGAACCGCAGGTCGCGGTTGCGCGGCTGCGGCACCGCCAGCAGGGTCGGGTCGCCGGGACCGCTGCCGACCATGACCGCGAGCGGCGCCGCGGCCTCCCCGGCGAGCTTCAGCGGGACGAGCACCAGCGGCGCGTCCGCGAGACGGCAGTGCCGCACGGTGGCGAGCGGCTGCGCGATCCCGGCGGCCGCCGCCTGCACCCGGGCCAGCGAGGACAGCGCGCTCATCGGCCGATCACGCGACCCCGCCCAGCTTCCCGCCGAGGGCTTCGGCGCGCAGCCGCGCCGCCGCCCGGAGCTGCTCGGCCGTCTCCGCCAGGTCGTCGGACGGCGGCAGCGACCCGTCGGCCAGCGCGAGCGCGGCGCCGATCGTGTCGACGCCGCCGAGGTCGTCGCGGACGGACCGGCCGAGCGCGCCCGTCCGGCCGCAGGCGCGCGCCTCGTCCCGGCAGAACAGCGCCATCTCGCAGCCGGACATGCAGTCGGGCGCGTACCGGGCCTCGACCGCGCGGACCGACGCCGCCAGCTCCTCGCCCGGCTCGAACGACAGGTCGGCGGGCAGCTCCGCGAGGATGTCGTCGACGCGGACCAGCCGCGCGAGCTGCCGCTCCAGGACGGCGAGCTGCGGCCGCACGTCCAGCGGCGTCGCGGTCGGACGGTTGGAGAAGTTCTCCGGGCAGACGAGGAACACGTCGTGCGAGACGCGCGCCGGGTCGTGCCCCAGGTCGGCGACCAGGCGGCGCAGCGCCAGCACGTACACCGCCGACTGCCGGGCCGCCG
The DNA here is from genome assembly GCF_008121305.1 of Actinomadura decatromicini. NCBI lineage: Bacteria > Bacillati > Actinomycetota > Actinomycetes > Streptosporangiales > Thermomonosporaceae > Actinomadura > Actinomadura decatromicini. Next base: position 38,533 of record NZ_VSRQ01000015.1, read on the forward strand.
CGGCGACCTGCTCCGGCTCGGCCTGCCCGTCCACGACCGCGAACGACTTGATCTCGATGACGTGCAGCCGTCCGGCGAGCTGGAACGCGAGGACGTCGGGCTCCAGGTAGGCGGGATGCCCGGCGATCTCCAGCCGGAGCAGCGGATGGTCGAACAGCGTCCCGTCGCCGGACTCCAGCGCCTGGGCGACGAGCCGCCGCGTGCGCGAGTGGCGCAGCTCGCGGGCGTCGTTGCCCGCGACCGACTCCAGGTCGTCGTAGGCGACCTCGGGGACGGTGAGGCCGAGCCGGTCGCGCAGCAGCGCCAGCAGCTCGGCGCAGCCGTCGGCCTTGACCTGCGCCTCGAACGCGTTCCCGCGGGTGATCGCGAACTGCGACTGGCCGAACGGCGCCGGGAAGCCGAGCGCCCGCGCCACCGCGTCCTTGTCGACGGCCGCCGCGTCCATGACGCCGCGCCGCGCGCAGCCGGGGTTGGACGTCAGCGCGGCGATCGTGCGGGCGTCGTGGTTGCGCGGGGGCGCGCCGCCGCGCAGCCGGGACAGGTCCGGCGCGGTCTCGGTCATCCGTCGGTCTCTCTGTCGTGGGCCGTGTCGGGTGCTGCGTTGCGGGCGGCGGGACGCCCGGACTCGCGGACGGCCCGCAGGCGGCTGCCGAACAGCCGTTCCGCGTCGTCCAGCCGGTCGCGGGCGCGGCGCGCGGCGGACTCGCGGCGGCGCAGGTCGCGGTCGCGGTGCACGTCCAGTTCGGCGCGGGCCGCCGCGGCGAGCGCCGCCGGGTCGACCGTACCGACCGTACCGGTCGCGGCGCCGGGGATCGTGGACGCGAACCGCCACAGCAGCCGCCGCGCGTCGGGCGACGGCGTCCCGCGCTCCGCGTGCTCCGCGAGCCGGATCGCGGACGTCAGGAAGTCGGCGCGCGGGCTCAGCGGCCCGACGATCCGCCGCTCCAGCGGCCACGTGCTCACGGTGAGCAGCCCGCGCGCGGGCGCGAGCATGTCGGCGGTGAGCGCGGCGCACAGGTAGTACGGGCGGGCGTAGGGCGCGGTGCGGAACGAGCGCTCCTCGTCGCGGCGCAGGCTCGCCAGCCGGTGCCCGGGGATCTCGCCGGGGAAGAACGCGGCGTACACCGTCCCGATGAGCTTCGGCGCGGCCGGGGCGCCGAGCAGCGTCAGCGCCTGGTGCACCTGCTCGCGGACGGGCTGCAGCCCGCGCCGGTCCTCGTTCCGGGACGCGGCGGCCGGTGCGGTCGCCAGTGCGGGGGCGGGGGCGGGGGCGGTCGCGGGGGCGTCGCCGAGGACGGCGTCGTCCCACGCGCGCTCGGCGTCGCGGAGCGCGGCGCGCAGCCCGCGCGCCTCGTCCCGGTCGCCCGCCGCCATCGCCCGGCGCACCGCGGCGCGCAGCTCGGTGATGCGCGCCTCCAGCTCGTCGGGGGTCGGAACGCCGGGGGAGCGGAACATGCGGCAGACAGTACCGGAGCTTCCAGACAATTCCAGGGTTCTCCAGTTTCGCGACGCCCCGGCGGCCGAAAGGGCCGCCATTCGGGACGTCCCGCCGGAGTCAGCGCGGTTTGCGCCACACGATGGAATAGCGCCAGAGCAGATGCTTCTGGAAGACGGCGCCCGGCAGGAGCCGCAGCGCCTCCTCGCGGACCTCGCGCCACGTCATGTCCGGATCGGCGACCGGGGCGTCCGGGCTGCCCGCCCGCCGCCGGTTCCGCAGCCGGTGGAAATGGTGCGCCGGGACGCCCGCCACCGCGTACGCCCAGTCGCGGGCGCCTTTGTTGTTCGCCAGGCTGATGACCACGAGCGTGCCGCCGGGCGCGACCGCGTCCCGCATCGCCGACAGGCCCTTCGCGAAGTCCATGTGGTGGATCGCGGCGACGCTGCACACGAAGTCGTAGTGGTCTTCGGGCAGGTCGTACTCCAGGAGCCCGGACTCGACGAAGTCGACGTTGCCGATCCCGGCGCTCAGCGTCTTCGCCTTGAGGATCATGTCCGGCGACCGGTCGATCCCGGTGACGTGCGCGGCGCGCGGCGCCATCCGGCGGACGAGCAGGCCGTCGCCGCAGCCGACGTCCAGCGCCTCACCGCAGCCGCGCGGCATGCCGCGCAGGACGATGCCGTGGTAGTGGGTGTTGTGGTTCCAGTAGTCGGTCATCGTCTCCGCCGGGTCAGGAGCGTGGATCGCGACGCATGGGATGGTCGTCCGGAACCTCCACGATAACGATGCGCACGCCGTCCGGGTCCTCGGTCCACATCTCGACGAGCCCCCACGGCTCCAGCTTCGGCTCCCGCGTGACGCGCGCCCCCGCCGCGGCGAGCCGCACGTGCTCCGCGCGGACGTCCCTGACCTGCAACCAGATCATCGGGGACGATCCCGTCTCGCCCGTCCCGTGCCCCGACACCTCCAGGAAGCCGGGCCCGAGGAAGAACACGAGGCCGGGCGAGTCGGCCGGGCCGAACTCGCGGTACACCGCGAGGCCCAGCACGTCGCGGTAGAAGCGTTGCGTGCGCGCCGCGTCGGCGGGACGCAGCAGGATGCGGCTGCTCAGTACGTCCATGCCCGCCACCCTCGCATGCGCCGCCGGACGGCCGCGCCTCGCGTGCCGGTCACGCGGGGAAGCTCGCGCGGTAGGTGGCCGCCATGTCCTCGTCGCCGTGCCCCTGCTCGATGACGCGGCGGAACCGCTCGCCCGCCGCGTCGTTGACGTCCACCCGGATGCCCGCGCTCTCGGCCGCGTCGTGGATCAGCCGCGTGTTCTTCTCCGCGTTGTCGACGGCGAAGCTCGGCGAGAAGTCCCCGGCGAGCATCGCCTTCATCTTCATCTGCAGGTAGACGCTGTCGAGCGGGCCGCCGGTGAGGACGTCCCCGAGCAGCGACGGGTCGAGCCCGAGGCCCTTCGCCAGCGCGACCGACTCGGCCACCACGGCGGTCAGCGAGATCGCGTAGCTCACCGCGGCGAGCTTCAGCTTGGTGCCCGCGCCGGACGCGCCGTCGCCGTCCAGCCAGAGGGTCCGGGAGCCGACCGCGTCGAACAGCGGGTCGAGGACGGCGCGCGCGTCCGGCGGCCCGGCCGCGAGGACGATCAGCTTCCCCTGCTCGGCGGGCTGCCGCGTCCCCTGGACGGGCGCGTCGACGAACACCACCCCGTGCTCGGCGGCGAACTCGGCGAGCACCGGCACGGACGCGACGCCGACCGTCCCCATCTGAGCCCACACCTGGCCGCGGCGCAGCGCCCCCGCCGCGTCGCCGAGGACGGACAGCGCCGTGTCGCCGTCGTTCAGCATCGTGATGACGACGTCGGCGTCGACCACCGCCTCGCCGGGGGAGTCCGCCACCGCCGCGCCGTCGGCGGCCAGGGGCTCGGCCCGCGACCGCGTGCGGTTCCACACCGTCACCTGGTTCCCGTGCTTGAGCAGGTTGCGGGCCATCGCCGCGCCCATGATCCCGGTGCCGAGAACGGCCACTTCCGTCATGATCACCCTCCTTTTGGATCGTATGGTACAGAAACACTCCGCCCCTCAACGCCTACCCAGCGAACGTGTCCTCCTTGCCTCCGAGCGCGCCTGGACTCGCCGCGGCCTCCGGACCGCCGGGACTCGCCTTGATCTCGGAACCCGCCTGGACTCGTTACAGCTCCGTGCACGCCAGGGTTCGCCCCTAGCCGTAGGCGGGGCTGTCGCCGGGAGCGTCGGTGAACGCGGCCGTGTACGGCGCGGCGAACGCGTCGAGGGTGCGGTCGAGATTCGCCGACCACCACGCGACGAGGGCGGCGGAACCGCGCTCGCCGTCGTCGCCGTGCTCGCCGCCGTCCCCGAGGTAGCGGTTCCGCAGCGCCGCCACGTCGCACAGCCGCTCCCACCACTCGCGGTGCACCGCCGCCTGGATCTGCCCGGTGTCCAGCGGGAACGCCGACCGGTGCCCGCGGACGAACGCCGCCACCCGGTCGAGGTCGAGGCCCCGCTCGTCGTCGCACGCGAACAGCCGCGCCGCCGACCGCACCACCTCGCCCGCGACCGGGCCGGTGGTCAGCCCGTCCCAGCCGAGGACGGCCGTCACGTTGCCGGACCCGCCGTAGCGCAGGTGCCCCGCGTCGAACGCGCCGTGCAGATGCCCGACCGTGCTGACCTCGATCTCCGGCGGCTGGTGCCCGGCGAACTCGGCGAGCAGGGCGCGCCGCTCCCGCAGCCGCCGCGCGGTGAGCGCGTCGAAGTCGGTGCCGTCGCCGGCGCCGGGGACGTCCCGCAGCATCTCCTCGACGGCGGCGGCCGCGGCCGCGGCGCGCGGCGTCGGCACGAGCAGGCTCTGCTGCACCGGCGGCGTCAGCCGGTCGAGGGCCTCGTGCAGGCGGCCGAGCAGCTCGCCGAGCGCCTCGCACTGGCCGAACGTCAGCTCCAGGCCGCCGCGCCCGCGCCCGCCGACCCACGGGTACAGGACGTACCCGCGCCCGGCGGCGGTGACCAGCGTCCGGCCGACGCGCGCGGGCAGCGGCGCGAGGACGGGCAGGCCCTCCTCGTCCAGCGCCGCCGTGACGGCGTGCTGGAACAGGACGCGGCGGCGGTCGGGCCGGTCGTGCTCGCGCAGGAAGTACTCCCCGGTCGCCGTCCGGACGCGCCAGGACCGGCGGCCGGACCCGCCGTGCAGCGGGTCCGCGCCGCCGGCCGCGCCGATCTCCCAGCGCCCGAGCAGCCGCGGCGGCGGTCCGGTGTCGGCGCTCTGCTCCGCGCCCCGCTCTTCGGCGCTGTGTGACGTCGGCACCTCGGCACCTCGGCTGCGTCGGACGGACGATGGTCGAAAGGATGTTCTACGTCGACGCTACACGTCCCGTCCCGCACCGCAAAAGGGAATCGCGAAAGGGGCCGGCGCTCGGTCAGACCCTTTCGAGGATGACCACGGGAATCTGCCGGTCCGTCTTCTTCTGGTATTCGTCGTAGTCGGGCCAGACCGCGGCCATCTTCCGCCACAGCGCGGGCTTCTCGTCAGGTCCCGCGACCCGCGCGTGGGCCGTGAACCGGTCGTCCTTCACCTGGACCTTCACCTGCGGGTCGGCCTCGATGTTCTTGAACCAGAGCGGGTCGTCCTCGGCGCCGCCCTTGGACGCCACGATGACGTAGGCGTCGCCGTCCGGCTGGTAGATGAGCGGGGTCGTGTGCTCCTTGCCGGTGCGGCGTCCCTTGGTGGTGAGCAGCAGCGTCACCGTCCCGTTCCAGTCGTGCCCCTCCGCGCCGTCGGTCTCCTGGTAGCGCGCGACGTGCTCTTTCCCGTACAGCATCGGTCTCTCCTCGGCGTTGACGTTGGCCCGGCTCGGGGCCGGCCGCGCGACGCGGCGGCCGTCCGCATAACCTCCGGACGCCCGATGACCTTCCCCGCCGAGCGCCGCTGATTCCGGGCCGTCATTACCCTGGGCGCGTGGACGCGGCAGAGACGGCGCGGCGATGCGCCGAGACGATGTACGCGCGGGACAAGGTGGCGCAGGACCTGTCCATGCGGGTGACCGAGATAGCGCCCGGACGGGCGTCCCTGCGGATGACGGTCGGCGACGCCATGGTGAACGGCCACGACATCGCGCACGGCGGGTACGTGTTCCTGCTGGCCGACTCCGCGTTCGCCTACGCGTGCAACACCCATGACAGCGTGACGGTCGCCGCGTCCGCCGACATCGTGTTCGTCGCGCCCGCCCGCGCGGGGGACGTCCTGGAGGCGACCGCCGTCGAGCGCGTCCGCTACGGCCGCAGCGGGATCTACGACGTGACGGTGCGGCGCGTTCCGGACGGCGCGGTCATCGCGGAGTTCCGCGGCGGCGGCCGCAGCCGCGACCAGCGCGTCCTCGACGAACCCCAGGCGCCCGCGCGGGACTGACGCCGCACGCTCGGGCGAGGTTGACGCCCGCCGTACGGGCGGGCGTCACGGGCGGCGGGTCAGAGGTCGCGGAGGGCGCGGGTCAGGTGGTCGGCGGTGGCGTCGGGGCGCGCCGCCGTGACGCACAGGTTGTTCATGGCGCGCATGTAGGTGTCGACGTCGGTCGGCTTGTCGAGGTAGAGCGCGCTGGTGAGCTGCTCCAGGTACACGACGTCGGACAGGCCCGGCTCGGCGAAGCGCAGGATCGTGAACGGCCCGCCCGCGGCGGCGTGCCCGCCCGCGCCGAACGGCACGATCTGCAGCGTCACGTTGGGCAGCTCCGACACCTCGATGAGGTGCTCGATCTGGCGGCGCAGCACGGCCCGCCCGCCGAGGGGGCGGCGGATGACGGCCTCGTCCACGACGGCCCACAGCGTCGGCGCGCCGGGGGAGGTGAACCGCTCCTGCCGGGTCCGGCGGAGCAGGACGCGCCGCTCGACCTCCTCCTCGGAGGCGTCCGGGAAGCCCAGGCGCACGACGGCGCGGGCGTAGTCCTCGGTCTGGAGCAGCCCGGGGACGAACTGCAGCTCGTAGGTGCGCAGCAGGGACGCCGCCTCCTCCAAGCCGAGGTAGACCTCGAACCAGCTCGGCAGCACGTCGCCGTACCGGTGCCACCAGCCGGGGGTGTTGGCCTCCTTCGCGAGCTGCAGCAGCGGCGCCCGCTCGGCGGGGTCGGACACCCCGTACAGCGTCAGGAGGTCGGAGACGTCGCGCTCCTTGAAACCGACCCGGCCGAGCTCCATCCGGCTGATCTTGGAGTGCGAGCCGCGGATCTCGTAGCCGGCCTGCTCGGTGGAGATGCCGCGCGCCTCGCGCAGCCGACGCAGCTGGGCGCCGAGCAGAATGCGCAGGACGGTCGGACCGCCGCGCCGGGGATAATCGATCAGCCGTCCGGCCGGATCACCTTCGGACGGAGGTGTTGGGGCAGCGGAATCCTGGGCCAAGGGGTCACCAGCCAGTCGAAGGGTCTGCTCGTAGGACGGAGAGGCACCGACCCATGTTAGAGGATCCCGCACCGTTTTTGGGAAGCGCGGAAAATGCTTCCGCATGAAAACATCCGGTACGGGTCGGCCGGGTGAGGTTCGCGTGGTGTTGGTGTGGTGATCGTCGGCCGTTCCCGGGCGAAGGGCGGCGCGGCGATCGCGGAGACGGCCGATGACCAGTGCTGTCGGTGGCGTAATGGCTCCGCAGCGTGGTTCGGTCACTATGCGTGAGTACCTCCCGGTGTCAATTCCGGGCCGGGCCGCACCGCCGTCGGCGGGCCAATTGGGGACGGTTCCACCGCGCCGGCGCGGCCAATCGGACGGAACATTCCCGCCGGTCGGTATGGCCCGCGAATGACGGCCGCCGGGCATTCCGGTGAATTCGCGGTTCGGCGCCGCCGGGGTTGTCCCGGATCTTCGTGACGAAGCTCTCGTCGGATCGGGGTGATGTTCGGGACGCGCGTGGCGTTGATAAGGCAGAGGGGCGATCGGTGACGGGCCGCCGCCGCGGCGGGGACCGACCGCCGCCGCCGCTCACGCAACGAAGCGAACAGCACTGGGGGGATCATGAACGCGACCCGAGAGCGACCGGAGATCCGGTTCCTCACCTCGGGGGACGTCACGGCGCACGAGCGCGGGGCGGCGGAGCGCGCCGTCCGGGACGCGCTGGCCGGAGCGCGCAACGTCACGTCCGTCAAGGTCACGCTCAGCGTCGTGGCCGACCCGTCGCTGCCGCGCCCGGCGCTCGCCCAGGCCGTCGTCGACCTCGACGGCCGCCGCGTCCGCGCCCAGGCCGCCGCGCGGCGCATCGACGAGGCCATCGACATGCTCCGTGAACGCCTGGCGATCCGGACGTACGCGCTGCGCACCGGCTGACCCGGCACGACACGTCCGACGGCGGCGCCCCGATCCCGGGACGCCGCCGTCTTTCCGTTCCGCGGGCGGGCCTCACGCTCCAGCCCGGACCAGGACGGGACTCGCGTCCCAGCGCTCGGCTCAGGCGTCGCGGCGGCGCAGGACGGCGGCCGCCAGGACGAGCGGCACGACCGCGTACGCCGCGAGCAGCGCCGCCGCCGCTCCCGGCGGGAGCAGGTCGCCGTAGATGGAGTCCTCCGCGTCGCGTCCGGCGATCCGCGCGGGCAGGCCGCCGATCATCACCGAGCCGAGCCGCTCGTTCCACGGTCCCGGCAGGTGGTACACCAGCAGCGGCAGGACGTGCCACGCGAACACCAGCGAGACGATCGAGCCCGCGGCCGAGCGCAGCAGCGCGCCGAGCGCGAGGCCGAGCAGCGCGTACACCGCCGGCGTCGCGCCGACGACGGCGAAGCCGGGCAGCTCGTGCGCGAGGGACGCGCCCTGGTCCGCGAACCGCCGGTCGCCGACGACGAGCCGCGTCCCGGCGAGCGAGCCGACGGTCACCGCCTCGCCCGCGACCAGCGCGACCGTCCCGACGACGACGGCCTTGGCGGCGAGGAGCACGCCGCGCGGCGGCACCGCCGTGAACGTGGTGCGGATCATGCCGGTCCGGTACTCGGGCGTGATCGCCAGCACGCCGAGGACACCGACGCCCGGGCCCGCCGCCCAGCCGCCCGTCTCCTGCAGGGGACGCAGCTCGAACCTCGCCCGATCCGCGGCGGACAGGCCGTCCCATGCGTGCGCCACCTGGACGCTCAGCAGCAGGACGAGCCCGAGCGTCAGGGCCGTCGCCGTCAGCACCCAGTACGTCGACCGGACCGAACGGAGCTTCCACCATTCGGCCGCGACGGCGTCCGCCGCCCCGCGCCCGTTCAAGCGTCCCTGCGCACGAACGAGAACGCGCCCACCGCCAGCGCGACCGCCGCGTACACCGCCATCAGCACGGCCGCGACCGGCGCCGAGAGGACGCCGTCGCCGCCGGACGTCCCGGGCGCCGCCGCGATCTGGCCGGGCAGCGCCTCCGGCAGCAACGACCAGGCGCGGTCGTCCCATGGCGACGGCAGCAGCCGCGTCAGGACCGGCACCGCGATCAGCAGCCCCAGCATGGACGCGATCGTCGCCGCGGTCGACCGGAGCACCGCGCCCACCCCGTACGTGATCAGCGTCAGCGACGCCGCCGCCAGCCCGACCCACAGCAGATGCGCCGCCGTCGCGCCCGCCGGACCGTGGAACGTGGCCGGCGCCCGGTCGCCCACGACCGCCTTCCCGCCGAGGAACCCGGCGGCGAGGCTCGTCAGCGCCGCCGCGAGCATGGTGCCTCCGGCCACCCCCGCCTTCGCGGTGAACAGGGGCAGCCGGCGCGGCAGCGCGGTGAGGCTCGTCCGGTGCAAGCCGGTCGCATACTCCGACGTCAGCGTCAGCGCCCCGAGGACCACGGCGCACACCGGCAGCGTGACGGCCAGCGGTTGGTCCGGGGGAGCCGCCTCGGCACGCGATCGCTCGGCCGCCGGCAGGCCGTCCCAGTAGTGCCCCACGTACCAGGAGTAGAGGACGCAGAGCAGCATGAACGCCCCGACCGCACCGAAGACGGCCGCGGTCGAACGGACCGTCCGGAGCTTGTACCACTCCGCCGCGAGCGCGTCGATCATGACGTCCTCCTTGCGGTGGCCTCGGTGGTGGGCTTCGTTTCGGCTGCGGCGGTGAACTCGGCGTCGCCGGAGGTCAGCTCCATGTACGCCTCCTCCAGCGAGGCGCTGTGCGGCGTCACCTCGTGCAGTGGGATGCCCTTCGCGGCGGCCATGTCGCCGATGGCGGCGACGTCCAGCCCGCCGACCGTCAGCCTGCCGCCGTCCGCCGGGCCGCCGGGGGCGGGCTCGACGCTGCCGCCCGCCGCCTCCAGCACCTCGGTCAGCTCCGCCGGACGCGGCGTCCGGACGAGCACCCCGCGCCCGAACCGCTCCGCCAGCTCGCGCACGGACGTGTCCGCGATCAGGCGTCCGCGGCCGATGACGATCAGCCGGTCTGCGGTCAGCTCCATCTCGCTCATCAGATGGCTGGAGATCAGCACGGTCCGGCCCTCGGCGGCGAGCGCCCGCATCAGCTCCCGGATCCAGCGGACGCCGTCCGGGTCGAGGCCGTTCACCGGCTCGTCGAACATGAGCACGCCGGGGTCGCCGAGCAGGGCCGCCGCGATCCCGAGCCGCTGCCGCATGCCGAGCGAGAACCCGGCGACACGCTTGCGCGCCACGCCCGCCAGGCCGACCTGTTCGAGGACCTCCGCCACCCGCCGCGCCGGGATGCCGTTGCTGCGCGCCAGCCAGCCGAGATGGTCGAACGCCCGGCGCCCGCCGTGCACGGCGCCCGCGTCCAGCAGCGCGCCGACCTCCCGCATCGGCCGCCGCAGCGCCGCGTACCGGCCGCCGTTCACCAGCGCCTCTCCGGACGTCGCCGCGTCCAGCCCGAGCAGGACGCGCATCGTCGTCGACTTCCCCGCGCCGTTCGGACCGAGGAAGCCGGTCACCGTCCCGGGCCTGACGGCGAAGGACAGCCGGTCCACCGCCGTCGTCGCGCCGTAGCGCTTGGTCAGCTCGCGTACTTCGATCATGCGGTCGACCCTCGTACGGGACGCCTTCGCCGCACATCGGATCGGGGGCGGGACTCGCCCGTCGGAGCATGCTCCGAGACCGTCCCGCCCGCGTCGGACCCTGGTATGAGGCGGCGGTTCCGGGCGTCCGGATAACGTCGTGACGTGGACGAACCCGACCCGCGCTCCTTCGCCCCGTGGCCGGACGAGCGTCCGCTGATCGGCCTGGACGCGGTCGCCGCAGTGCTGTGCACCCTCGCGCTGCTGGTCCTCCCCGGCGAGACGGGCGTTTCGGCGCTCGTCGCCCTTCCCGTCGCGGCGGCGACCGGGCTGCCGCTCGCGGCGCGGCGGGTGTGGCCGGTTCCGGTGTTCGCCGTCGTGCTCGCCGCCTCGACCGCGTCGCTGCCGCTCGACCTGCCGTGGGACTCCTACGTCGCCGCCGGGTTCGCCCTCTACCCGGTCGCGCTCACCCGCCGCCGGCGGCGCTGGATCCCGACGCCGCTCATCGGAATCGTCAGTGCAGTCCTCATCTTCGCCGGCGGGATCGCCGGGCCCGCCGACTGGCACGCGGAGACCGCCGGCCGGGTGCTGATGGGGCTCGCGGTGCTCGGCGCGTCCTGGACGCTCGGACGGGTCGTCCGCGAGCGCCGCGCGCAGACCGCGCGGTCCGCCCGCCAGCTCGCCGACCAGGCCGTCTCGGACGAACGGCTCCGCATCGCCCGCGAACTCCACGACGTCGTCGCGCACAGCATGAGCCTCATCGCGGTCAAAGCCGGGGTCGCGGTGCACGTCGCAGAGGCCCGGCCGGAGGAGGCCGTCGACGCCCTCCGGGTGATCGAGACGACGAGCCGCGCGTCCCTCGCCGAGATGCGCCACCTGCTCGGCGTGCTCCGGACCGGCGAGCCCGACCTCGCGCCGTCCCCGGGCCTGTCCGGCCTGCCGGGCCTCGCGGAGCGCGCCGCGATGGCCGGTGTGCACGTCGACCTGGAGGTGGACGCGGCCGGCCTCCCCGAAGGCGTCGAACTGTCCGCCTACCGGATCGTGCAGGAGGCCGTCACCAACGTCGTCAAGCACGCCGCCCCCGCCCGTTGCCGCGTCCGCGTCCGGGTGGACGGGCTGCGGGTGCGGATCGACGTGACCGACGACGGGCCGGGCGTCCGCGTCCTCCCCGGTGGGGACGGGCATGGACTCATCGGGATGCGCGAGCGCGTCATGATGTACGGCGGCGACTTCACCGCCGGGCCGCGTCCCGAGGGAGGCTTCGCCGTGTCCGCCGCCTTCGCCTACGAGCCCTAGGAGCCCCGTGGATCTGCGCGTCCTCGTCGCCGATGACCAGGCACTCGTGCGGGGCAGCTTCCGCGTCCTCGTCGACACCGCGCCCGGGCTGCGCACCGTCGGTGAGGCCGGGACCGGGGCAGATGCCGTCCGGCTCGCCGAACGCGAACGGCCCGACGTCGTCCTCATGGACGTCCGGATGCCCGAGATGGACGGCATCGAGGCGACCCGGCGCATCTGCTCCGACGTGCCCGGCGTCCGCGTCCTGATCCTCACCACCTTCGACCTGGACGCCTACGTCTACTCCGCGCTCCGCGCCGGGGCCAGCGGCTTCCTCCTCAAGGACACCCCGCCCGCCGACCTCCTCTCCGCCGTCCGCGTCGTTGCCTCCGGCGAGTCGCTCCTCGCTCCCTCGGTGACCCGGCGGCTGATCGCCGAGTTCGTCCGGCGCCCCGGACCGGCTCCGGACGCGCCGCCCGACCTCGGCGCCCTGACGGACCGCGAACGCGAGGTCCTCACGCTCATCGCCCGCGGCCTCTCCAACACCGAACTCGCCGCGCATCTGCACCTGAGCCCGGCGACCGTGAAGACGCACATCGGCCACCTCCTGTCCAAACTCCAGGCCCGCGACCGCGCCCAACTGGTGATAGCCGCCTACGAATCCCGCCTAATCCACCCGCGGTAACCACCCGCGAACCAGCCTCCGCAGGACAGCCCAGCCCCGAGGGACAGCAGAGTCCCGAGCCACGGAAAACGCCAGTTCCGCAGGCTATGAACAACTGGTCGAGTCCGCCCTGCAAAAGGACGACAGGGCCCGGCCCTATGGGAAGAGATAGTGACTCATAGGCGGACAGTTAGAGCTGGCCTATGAGTCGACGGCGAGGCTCCATCATGGAAAGGCCGATGGACTAAGGAGGTGGTCTGTCCTGAAGAGCGGCGGACTTTGGACTCCGGAGGTCCAGCTTCTGATAGGACGGCAAAGGCTAGCCTGTGAGAAGAGGGCGAATTCTGACGTGCTCTAGGAGGACGAAGGCTGGCTTATGAGAGGTTTGAGAGGGTTTGGCCTGTGAAGGGCCGACGACGGTTCGAGCTATGAAAAGGACGGCGAAGGTTCAGGCTGCGAATGGACGGCCAAGCTCGCTGGCCACGAGGGGAGGGCGATGGCCCGGGCTGCGGAAGGAAAGCGAATGCTCGTGCCCTGAGAAGACGGCGCAGGTTCGGGCTGTGAAGGGACAGTAGGGTCCGCGGGCCGCGGTAGGGGGCGGAGGCTCGGGCTGCGAGAGGAGGGCGAAGGGCCGAGCTATCAAAGGAGGTCGGAGGCACGGGGTGCGAAAATGCGATCACGGCTCGGGCTATGAAAGAACAGCGGGGGCTAGGCGCTCGAATTGGTCGGCGGACGAGCTCGGGTCGGGTGCGAAGACGCTGAGGCACACATGGTCGGCCCCGGCGTCCAGGTGGTCCTGGATTCGCTTGGCGATCGCGGCTTCGTCGCCCCAGCCGTAGCAGGCGTCGATGACTTCGTCCGAACCGCCGCCGGCCAGTGCTTCGTCCGAGTAGCCGAGGCCCTTGAGCGCGCGTGTGTACGGTGAGCCCGGCATTTCGAGCATCCGCGTCTGCCGTGCCGCCCCGCGTGCCTTCTCCGGATCCGTCTCAAGAATCACGCCCTGAAGAACGATCAGCAGCTTGTCATCTCCGAGCCTTTCTCTCGCCAGCCTGGTGTGCTCGACCGGCATGGCGGCGGGCAGCGCGCCGTCGGCGCGGTCCCTGGCCAGGCCCTGCATCTTCGGCCCGAGGGCCGCCAGCAGCCGCGGGAACGGAGTCTCCGGGACGGGCGCCGCGTCGACCGCAGCGTCCATTCCGTCGAGGTATTCACGCATTCGGTTGAGCGGACTCGTCCATTCCTGCCCGCTCTGCTCGACGAGCGCGCCCATGCTGACGCCGATTCCGAGCGCGAGTCGTCCCGGATACGCGTCGGCCAGCACGGAGGCGGCGCCCTGCATGGCGGCGGGATGCCGCGCCCACAGATTCGCGATGGACGATCCGAACACGATGCTGTCGGTCGCCGCCAGCATCACGCTCAACTGGGTGAACACCTCCCGCCCCCCGATCGCCTCGTTCACCCAGATCGATCCGTAACCGGCGTCCTCCACCCGCCGGGCGGCGCGCCGCCACTCCTCCGCCGGTGCGATCGGTGTGGTGAGCGTGGCACCGACCCTGCCCAGCCTGCTTCGCATCTCGTCAACCGCCGTGACCGTCATCGGTCCTCCTATACTCGGAACGGACAACCCGCTTAGCGACGTTACCGGAACGATCGCCCCGTTTGTCAAACCCGAGGAGACCCGATGAGCGGACAGCCCCGGCGCGCCGACGCGCGCCGCAACCGCGAGCGGATCCTCCAGGCCGCGTTCGAGGCGTTCGCCGCCGACGGACACCTCGTCCCGCTGGACGACATAGCCCGCCGAGCCGGAGTCGGGCCTGGGACGGTCTACCGAAACTTCCCCACCAAGGAAGCCCTCTTCCACACCGTCATCACCGAGCGCATCGCCCAGATGGTGGACGAGGCCCAGGCCCTAGCCGACGCGGACGATCCCGCAGACGCCTTTCAGGGCTTTCTGCTGTGGGCCGTCGAACGCGCGATGTTCAACCACGCGCTCTGCGACGCCCTCGCAGCCGACATCGGCACCTTCAACGTGAACGGCCTGGACGAGAGGTTCACCGCGGCCCTAGACGTCCTCCTGCGCCGTGCCCAAGAAGCCGGAGCCGTACGTGCGGACGTGGACGTCCGCGATGTACGAGCCCTCATGGTCGGCACCATGCTGATGGAGCGCCTGCGCCGCCAGGACTCCCCGCCCGGCCGCATGACCTCCCTCGCCTTCGACGCCCTCCGCCCCGTAACGAAACAAAACGAAACTGAACCAGAGCCCCGTAACGAAACTCGCTGCGAAATGTGCGAGACCCCCATCACCCGCGCCTCCACCGGCCGCCCACCCCGCTACTGCAGCCCGTCCTGCCGCCAGAAGGCCCACCGCCGCCGCGCGACCCACGCATGACCCCGACATCACCCAGTCGGCCGAGTTGATTCATCAGGGTGGGCTGGTCAGGGTGAGATGAGTCAGGTGGGGAACGGCTGGTCGGGGTCGTGGGTGAGGACTTCGTGCAGGATCGGCGGGACTTCGTCCCATAGCCACTCGTTCAGCGTGCCGGGGAAGCCCGCGGGCGGGGCGATGCCCAGTCGCCCCGGCGCGGGTTCGGTCAGGCGGACGAGGACGGGCCCGTCGTCCCAGACCGGGTCGAGGCTTCCCCAGTACGCGGCGAAGTCCAGGCTCGTGAGGAGCAGCTCGTCCGGGACGGTGTGCACACCCGGATGCCGGGCCAGGGGCAGCAGCCGCTGCGCGGTCGTCCGGACGAGGTTGAGCGCTGCGATCCCGTGCGGGCAGGCCGCTCCCGTGATCTCCAGTTCGGGCAGGCCGAATTGGCGCAGGCCGCGGCTCGCCAGATCGACGCAGGCGCAGCCGTCGATGTCGTCCTCGTCGGCGGCGCACCTGCCGGAGTCGCGGTAGGGCGGTAACGAGGCGCCGATCCAGTTGTCCGCCAAGATGAACTCGTCGAAGCGTCCGAAGGGGGCGATCGGCGAGACCTCGTTGGAGGCGAGGTCCACCAGGACGCCGCACACCGATTCGGCGATCACCGTCGCCGTGGCGCGGGCGAGGTGCGGACCGGACGGAAGGTCCCCGACCGGCAGGACGGACGTCACGCCGATGTGCCGCGTGGCGGCCTCGGCCCGCTCCGCGTCGTCGTCCTCCTCGGCGGCCACGTCGTCGAGGTTCCATGGCGAGTCGGCGGCGCGGTGGCTGGTCACGACGAGGCCGGGAGTGCCGAGGCGCAGCGAGACCGCCTCGGCGAACGGCGCGGGAAGCCGACGCCGGATCGTGGTGCGCAGGTCGTCGAGGTCCCGGTCGGCGGCGACGACGAAGCCGGTGGTCGTCTCCTCGGGAACCGTGATGGTGACGGGCATTGCGGCCTCCTCGGGCCTTGAACCGGCAGGTGTCGACAAGCATCGAGGAGCGCCGCCCGCGGCGGCCACACATTCGCCGCCTGTGGATAACCGCCCGAGAAATGGCGGCGAATGTCGGACTTGAGGTGATTAGAACGCGCAGGGCACCGATCGGATGCCGTGGATGAAGCTGGTGCGTTGCCTGACCGGGGCGTCCGTCGCGTGGAGATTCGGCAGGCGCGTGTACAGCTCTCGCAGCAGGACTGTCACCTCACGGCGTGCGAGGTGCGCGCCGAGGCAGAAATGCGGTCCCGGTGCTCCGAAACCGAGGTGTGGGTTCGGGGAGCGTGTGATGTCGAATACGTACGGGTCCTTGAAGACGTTCTCGTCCCGGTTGGCCGAGTTGTAGTAAAGGATGACGCGATCACCCGTCCGGTACACCTGGCCCTGCAGTTCGTAGTCGCGGGTCAGGGTTCGGCGCATCCAGGTCACCGGTGTGGCGTAGCGGACGATCTCCTCGACGGCGCCGGGCAGGCGTGCGTCCAAGTCGGCCAGGAGCAGGTCCCTCTGGACGGGGTGCTCGGTGAGCAGGACGAGGGCGTGCGAGAGCGCGTTGCGAGTGGTCTCGTTGCCGGCGATGACGAGCAGGGAGAAGAACCGTCCAAGGTCACGGTCGTCGAGGGCCTCGCCGTCCACGTTCGCGTGGGTCAGCGCGGTGACGAGGTCGTCGGCCGGTTGCTCGCGACGGAGCCTGCCGAGGTCGGCCATGAGCCCGTGCAGGTAGGAGAACTTCTCGGCCAGGCTCGTCGCGCGGTTCTTGCCGTCCCCGTCGCGGTGGTCGGGGTCGCCGACGGCGAGGATGAGGTTCGTGGCGTCGATGACGTCGTCGAACTCGGACTCGGGGATGCCCATCATGGAGCAGATGATCTGGAGGGGCATCGGCGTCGCGACGTGCTCCACGAAGTCGCACGGGCCCCGCTCGGCGAGATCCTCCACGATGTGGCGTGCGAGTGACGCGACGTCTCCGGAGACCCGCTCGATCAGACGCGGGGTGAAGGAACGGGAGACGATCCGCCGCAGCCGTGCGTGTCGCGGATCGTCCATGCTGATCAGGGAGCCGCTGTACTCGGCCATTTGCGTGGACGGGTCGATCGGGCTGACCGCGGTGGGTTGGGAGCTGAACACCCCTGGATTGCGGCTGGCCTCGGCTACCTGCTCGTACCGGGTCAGGGCATAAAAGCCGGGTTCGCCCGGGACGGGGCAGAAGATGCGCTCCTGCGTGGCCCGGAGCGAGGCGAACAACTCGTCCCGCTCGGCTTGTGATTTCGCCCAGAAATCAAGGTTCGACAGCTTCTGCTCTACAAGGGAGGGCATGTGTGGGAGCCGCCTTCCGTTGGGAGTCGCCGTCCTCAGGCTAACTCCGGCGTCCACGGAACGCGATCAAAAGCGGGCGGGCACCGAGACCCGCCCGCTCTAACCAGCGTGCTATTTCCGCTTGCTCCAGCCGTCGAAAAGAAGAAAACCGGTCAGCGCGCGGTGGGCTCCACATAGTGGCGCTCGACCGGGCCCACGTAGACCTGACGCGGACGCCCGATCTTGGTGGACGAGTCGTTCATCATCTCCCGCCACTGCGCGATCCACCCCGGGAGCCGGCCCAGGGCGAACAGGACGGTGAACATGTTGGTGGGGAAGCCCATCGCCTTGTAGATGACGCCGGTGTAGAAGTCGACGTTCGGGTAGAGCTTGCGCTCGACGAAGTAGTCGTCGCTGAGGGCGACCTCCTCCAGGCGCATCGCCAGGTCCAGCAGCGGGTCCGACTTGCCGAGCGCGTCCAGGACCTTGCCCGTCGCCTTCTTCACGACCGCCGCGCGCGGGTCGTAGTTGCGGTAGACGCGGTGCCCGAAGCCCATCAGCTTGACGCCGGGCTCCTTGTTCTTGACGCGCTCGACGAACGAGTCGATGTTGTCGCCGTTCTCATGGATGCGCTCCAGCATCTCCAGCACGGCCTGGTTCGCGCCCCCGTGCAGAGGGCCGAACAGGGCGTCCACCCCTGCGGACACCGAAGAGAACAGATTCGCCTGGCTGGACCCCACCAGCCGCACGGTCGAGGTGGAACAGTTCTGCTCGTGGTCGGCGTGCAGGACGAAAAGCATGTCCAAGACGCGCACGATCTCGGGGTCGATCTCGTACGGCTGCGTCGGGAGGCCGAACGTCATGCGCATGAAGTTCTCCACGTACCCGAGAGAGTTGTCCGGGTAGAGCAGAGGCTGGCCGTTGGACGTCTTGTACGCGTACGCCGCGAGGGTCGGGAGCTTGGCGATGAGCCGGATGCTGGACTGGTCGACCTGTTCAGGGTCGAACGGGTCGAGGCTGTCCTGGTAGAACGTCGACAGTGCGCTGACCGCGGACGACAAGACCGCCATGGGGTGCGCCCTACGCGGGAAGGCGGAGAAGAACGCGCGGAACTTCTCGTCCAGGAGAGTGTGGTTACGGATGCTGCCCGTGAACTCGGAGAGCTGGTCGGACGACGGGAGCTCGCCGTAGATCAGGAGGTAGGCGACTTCGAGGAAGGACGATTTCTCCGCCAGCTCCTCGATCGGATAACCCCGGTAGCGCAGGATGCCCGCCTCACCGTCGATGTAGGTGATGGCCGACGTGGTGGACGCGGTGTTGGTGAAACCCGGATCGAGGGTGACGTGCCCTGTCTCTTTGAGGAGGCTGCCGACGACCAGACCCGAGGGGCCCTCGGTCGACTCGGTCACTTCCAGGGGCATCCGGCCGCCCGCGTGGCCGAGCTCGAAATCCGACATACTCGCTCACTCCCAACTGGGTCCACACCTGCATAGACGTTCCGCTCATCATCGTATCCACGTGATCACAGACGCCGATCTGGGCCTGCCTCGTTGACGGCGGACGGCGAGGGTGCTCCGGTGGAGTCATGACCCATCCCAGCGCCGCGGAACTCGCCGCGCGTGTCCGCGGGGAACTCGCCCGCGCGACGACCGCGAACCGCTTCGTCGACATGCTCGAATCGGGCGACATCCCGAGAGAACGCCTTGCCTGGTTGGCCTGCGAGGAGTACCGCATCGTCGGCAGTGACCGGCGGAGTTTCGCGCTCCTGGCCGCACGCTTTCCCGCAGAGCCGGCGGGTGAGTTCTTCCTCGGACTCGCACAGGGCGAAGGACAGGCGTTGAGGCTCCTCGGCCACTTCGCGGCCGCACTCGGCGAGAGTGAGAAGAATCTCAGGGAGTACGAGCCGAAACCGTTCGCTCAGGCATACCCGGCCTACCTCGCCCAGAGGGCGGCGTTCGGGACCGCCAGTGAAGTCGCCCTCGCCATGCTGGCCAACCTCGAAGAGTGGGGGTCGTACTGCTCCCGCACGGCACGGGCCCTCCAAGCCAACTACGACCTCGATGAGGAGGCAGTGGGCTTTTTCAAGTTCTTCTCCGAGTCGCCGCCCGGTTTCGAGGAGCAGGCGCTGAGCGTCGTCGAATCCGGTCTCGCGGCTGGCGACGACCCAGAGGAGGCGGCCCGCGCGGCCCGCCTGCTGCACGCTTACGAGACCGCCTTCTGGGAGGCCCTTGCCGAAGGACTCTCTTAGCCCTTCACTGCGGCGGCTCGCGTAGCGTCGGCAACTCCGCGGTGACTTCGACCAGTGTCTTCTCTTGGACGCCGATCAGATGTTCCACATCCACGGGCGGCCACTCCTCGCCGTAGTGAGCGTCCAGCAGCGTGGACAGCGCTACCAGGACCTGCTCAGGGGAGGGACGCTCAGCGGGTTCCTTCACCAGGCAGCGCGTCACCAGCCCGCGCATGGGATCCGGCAACCGGGTGAGGTCAGGTGCGCCGTGGACGATTCGCGCGCGGACCTTGTGGTCCGTCCCGAAGGGCGCCGCACCGGTCGCTGCGAAGACGAGGGTCGCGCCAAGGGAGAACACGTCGCTCTCCGAACTGACGGGTTCACCCAGGGCCTGCTCTGGCGACATGTACGCGGGAGTCCCGAGGATCTCCGTGCGCGACAGTGGCAGCGCGTTCAGCGGCCGTGCGATGCCGAAGTCGATGACCCGCGGTCCGTCGGACGCAAGCAGGACGTTCGACGGCTTCAAATCCCTATGCACGATCCCCGCGCGATGGATCGCCAGCAGAGCCTCCGCTAGTCCCGCGCCCAGTCGGCAGGCGGTCTGTTCGCGCAGCGGCCCCTTTTCCCGGACCACCTTGGAGAGGCTCACACCACGGATGTACTGCGTTGCCAGCCAGGGCTGGTCTGCGTCGGGGGCGGCGTCGACGACGGGAGCGGTGTAGAAGCCACTGACCGACTGGGCGGAGGTGACCTCGCGGCGGAATCTGGCACGCCACCTGGGGTCGTCCAGTAGTTCCGGGCGGATGACCTTCACGGCCACAAGTCGTCTGCTGGGAGACGCCCCTAGGAAGACCTCGCCCATCCCTCCGGAACCGAGCCGGGCGACCACGCGATACGGGCCGATCATCTGCGGAAGGTCTGACTGCATGGGCACGGATATCCGATCATGGTGGGGCCGCGCCTAATCGTGCCATGCCCTCGGCTGATCTCCTTACAGGAAAGGCTCACACCCAGGGGAGTTCGCTCCGCTCGGCCCAGTAGACGTCAGGTGGGACGCTCAGGTCGTCCATCAACGCAAGGTCTTCCTCATCGAGGGCCACCTGCGCGGCGGACAGATTCGCTTGCAGTTGCGCGGGACTGACCGCACCGATGAGAACCGTGCCCGCCCACGGCCTGGCGAGTGCGGCGGCCAGCGCGACGGCGTCCGGTCCGACTCCCTTCTGGGACGCCACAGACCGCACAGTCTCGGGTGGTCGCGTTGCGAGCCGTCCGTTGGCCAGCACCTCCTTGAGCAGCACATGTAGGCCCGCGTCATGGGCGTCGCGCAGAGCATCCTCAGCGGACGGCTCAAGGACGTTCCACGTCGATTGAACAGTGCTGAAGAGTCGTTGTCCGGACACTTCCAGCGCCACCGCCCGCCGGATCGTGTCGCGCTGCCCTGGACCCGATGTTGAGAAACCGACGCGGACACCCTCTGCGGCGGCCTCCGCTAGGGCTCCTTGGAGCCGCGTGTCCTCGAACAACGGACTGTCCTCGGTGAGCGAATGCACTTGGTAGACGGACAGGTGGCCGTTGAGAAATGCGCGGGTCTCCTTGTACTGGGCCTGGTAGCGCTCAAGGCTGTGCTCCTTGACCTCGTGCACAGGAGCGTCCATCTTCCATTCGCCGACGTAGGTGTAACCCCATTTGCTCGACACGGTCACTCCGTCAGGGGCGCGTGCGCTCAGCCAGCCGCCGAGGAACTCTTCGGCCCGGCCGTACGATCGAGCCGCGTCCACCCATCGGATGCCGGCGGCGTAGGCCGCGTCCAGGACGTTCCAGGTCGCGTCACACATCTGCGGCACGCTCCGGCTGTTCGGTAGCGCGGCCGCGCGGCCCACGTTGATGTACGCGGGCCGCCCCAGGGCCGCTAGGCCGATCCCAAGTCGCTGTATCGCGTTCATTCCTCCAGCCTGACATGGCCCGTCATCAGGCTCACCCCAGACCGACTTGTCTGAATTGCCGGGTAATTCTCATCGGGTTATCCACAGAATCGAATTCTAATGCTGTGGTCGGGTCCCGTCCGCGAGGCTGAATCGCGTCACCATCTCATCGCGGCAAGAAAGGCACGACAATGCCCGTACAGATCGTCCGTGCCCAATATGGGGCACACCAGTTCGCGGGTTACCTGGGAATCACCCGATGGCAACTGCGCGTCGCCCAGGAGCACGGCATCCTCCCGCGTCCCGACCTCGACGGCGAGCGCTGGTCGGCGGCCCTCGCCGACGAGTGCCGGGGCCGCGGGCGCGGCGAGCAGGTCATCGCCGCCTTCGGCGAGATCCCGCCGATCGGTTCCGCCAAGGCGGCCATCCGGCTGGCAGAGCGGGTGGGGCTCGACGTCGAGCGGCGGGACGTCGAGGTGCTCGCCGCCCAAGGCGAGCTCAACGTCATCAGCACCTTCCGCGGGCACCCGGTCTACCTCCTGAAGGACCTGGACCGGCTCGACCCGGCCTCCGTCCGGTCGGTCGTCGCCGCCCGGAAGGGGCCGCTGATGGAGACGGTGGACGCCGGCGGCGCGGCGACGATCCTCGGCTGGCCGCGCAGGACGTTCGACCGCATCGCCGGCGAGCGCGACCTCCCGATGGACCGGCTCGGCCGGTACGCGCTCGCCGACGTCCAGGCCCTGAGGGCGGACGACAACCTCATGCGCGGAGTCGACGAGGAGAAGCGCCAACTGGCTCTCACCAAGACGCGCCGTTCCGAGATCAGGGTCGAGGACGTCGTGCGCGGCTGGATTCTGCGCTGCTCCGCCTACCTCGACCGCGACGCCGAGGAACCGCCGGACACAGCCCTCCTCAACCGGGCGCTCCGCAACCTGACGAACATCAGGACGGAGCTCGCGAGACATGAACGAAGGACCGCGTAGGCGAATCCTTCCTCGTGCCCAACTCGCCCCTGGATTCCTGCCCCCCATCTTCCGCATGTCAGCCGACCGCCCTGCTCCTCACCTATTTACGAGCAGGACTGGCATCAACCGACGGCAACCCGCAACAGCCTTCAACGAAGAAGATGTCCGCTGAGCGACGAACCGAGCCGACCGGGGTCAACGGGGCGGGACAACCTCCACGGCCGCCTCCAGAACCGTCCCGTGCCTCGACTGACCGCTCTCCTGAGGCCAATGAGGACGCCCATTCGTCCGCCGACGTGTCCACGACCGACGCGGCGACGGGCGACGCGGGCATGGCTGACGCGCGCATGGCCGACGCGGCGACTGGCGATGCGGCCATGGGCGACGTGGGCTCGGCCATCTCCCAGCCCGGGGCTCGTGGGAAAGAGGTGACCAGACCGATCAGGAATCGAGAAGCGTCGGTCGACCAGCCGTAGCTAGCGTGACCTCCATGGACGTCACCATTCACTCCACTTTCCTGCCGCACGACGACCCGGAGGCGGCCCTGGCCTTCTACCGCGACGCCCTCGGGTTCGAGGTGCGCAACGACGTCGGATACGAAGGGATGCGCTGGATCACGGTCGGACCGCCCGGCCAGCCCGGGACCTCCATCGTCCTGCACCCACCGGCCGCCGATCCCGGCATCACCGAAGAGGAGCGCCGCACGATCGCCGAGATGATGGCCAAGGGCACCTACGGGATCATCACCCTGGCCACGGCCGATCTCGACGGCACGTTCGAGCGGCTGCAGGCCAGCGACGCGGCCGAAGTCGTCCAGGAGCCGACCGAGCAGCCCTACGGGATCCGCGACTGCGCCTTCCGCGACCCCGCGGGGAACATGGTCCGCATCAACGAGCTGCGTTGAGGCCCGGCGGAGAGTGAGGAGGTAGGCCAATGGCACGGAAGCAGCACGGCGGCGATCGAGGCGCACGCAAGCCCGGGACGCCCGGGCCGGTGTCCCGATGGATGCAGCAGACGATGAACGCCCGCATGAACCGCAAGATCCGCCGCGGCCGCGGCAAGTTCATGGGGATGGACGTCTTGATCTTGAACACGGTAGGCCGCCGAAGCGGACAGCCCCGGCAGACGCCGGTGGCATGGTTCTCGGACACCGATGACGCGCGGTTGATCGTCGCGTCGGGCGGTGGGAGCCAGAACCCGGACTGGTACGCCAACCTCATGGCGCACCCCGAACAGGCATCGATCGAGCTGCCTGGCCGCGACGCCGTCGGAGTGACGCCGCATCGGCTCGACGGTGCCGACCGCGACGAGGCTTGGCAGCGCATCGCGGCCGCCCAGCCCCGCCTGGCGAAATACCAGAGCAAGTCCGACCGCGTATACCCGGTGATCCGCCTCACGCCAAGGTGACGGAGCCCCGCGACGAACGCACCCACCAGCCTTAAGCGAGCATCCGCCCAGCGAGTCATTTCGGCCGCCCGCTCCATCACCAACCGGCCTGGCTGCCAACCGGGGCCTGCCTGCCAACCGGTCAGTTCGCCAACCGGTCAGTCCGCGAACCCCGCCAACCTGTGAGATGGGAGATTCCAGATGCCTTGATTCCATCAAGACGCCAACGCCCCCGTCAGTGGTGCCAGAAGGCAGGCGCGTGGTCAGTCGAGGCAGAACTCGTTGCCCTCGGGGTCGGTCATCACGATGTGACCGGCTCCCAGCGGGGGAGCGGGCTCGTGCCGCTGGACCCGGACGGCGCCACGCGAGACGAGCCGCTCGGCCTCCGCCTCCAGCGCCGCCATCCGCGAGTCGCCCGCAAGGCCGGGAGCGGCCCGCACGTCGAGGTGCACCCGGTTCTTCGCCTGTTTGCCCTCCAGCACTCGCTGGAAGAACAGCCGTGGTCCGGAGCCCTCCGGATCGACCACCGCTGAAGCGTCGTTGCGCCTCTCGGGCGGCACACCCATGGCGTCAAGCGCCTGCTCCCACGACTCGAAGCCCTGAGGCGGGGCCTGCAACCGGTAGCCGAGCGCCTCGGCCCAGAACGCGGCCAAGGCGGCCGGGTCGCCGCAGTCGAAGGTGATCTGGATTTCGCGCGTCATGTCAGGTCGTCTCCCGTCGGGTCCGCCGGTGAGTGTGCAGGTAGAGGTCGCGAAGCAGGCACACCTCAGCCAGATGATGGATCAGCTCGCGATTGATGTGGAGTACCAACGCCGCCAGCGGACGATCGGCGTACGGTCCTTCCGCCTCCCCACACGGTCGTTCGAGGCCGGTCTCGTCGAGGGACTCGACGCCGGTCAGCCACCTGGCGTATTCCGTATCGAGCTGCGCCAGCGCCGTGGACGCGGTCGTCGCGTACTCAAACGAGTTGTAGTCAGTGGACGCGCGACCGAAATGCGCTGCGTTGCGCATCGCGAGCACGCCCACGATCACGTGTCCGAGACGCCAGGCGATCGTCGTGAACGGCGGCGGATCCGGCTCCGGCACCGCGAAGTCGATGGCCATCGCGCCGGGCCCGCCCTGGACCGGCGCGTCGCCCGTCTCGCGCGGTCGCACGCTCCAGCAGCCGGGCACCGGCTCCCAGAAGTACTCCTCGTTGGTGAGTCCGTCGAGCCGAGGGCGCAACTGCCGGGACCAGTGCCAGGTGAGCTGATCTCGGAGCCGAGGGTTCCAGGTCTGGTCGGTCATGGGCCAAGCCTTCCGCGAATAGCGGACAGGATCGTTCCGTGTTTCGTGGAACGATGGTCGCGTGAGCGTCGAGGCGACCACCGAGCGAGTGCTGCGGCTGCTGGCTCTGCTGCAGCGCCGACCGTCCTGGACCGCCGCCGAACTCGCCACCGAGCTAGGCGTAACCGATCGTTCTGTCCGGCGGGACGTGGAGCGGCTGCGCGCGCTCGGCTACCCCGTCCACGCGACGGCGGGCGTCGGCGGCGGCTACCAGCTCGGCGCGGGGACGCGGCTGCCGCCGCTGCTCCTCGACGACGAGGAGGCGATCGCGACGGCGGTGTCCCTGCGGCTGGCCTCGGGTGGCACGGTCGCCGGTTCGGGCGAGGCGGCCCTGCGGGCGCTCGCGAAGCTCGACCAGGTGATGCCGCCCCGCCTGCGCGCCGAAGTGAGAGCGGTGCACGGCGCCACCGAGACCATGGCCGACCCGGGCGTCGAGATCGACGCGGAGCTGCTGGTGACGCTCGCACGGGCGTGCCGTGACGCCGTTCGGGTCCGGTTCCGATATGCGGCCCGAGACGGCGGCGAACGCGAGCGCACGGTCGAACCGGTGCGGATGGTCGCCACCGGCCGCCGCTGGTACCTGATGGCGTGGGACGTCGACCGGGACGACTGGCGCACCTTCCGGCTGGACCGGATGCGCGAAGCGGTGGCGACGACCTGGCGTTTCCGGGTGCGGGAGCATCCCGATCCCGTCGCCTACGTCCAGCGCTCCGTGACCGAGGCGCCGTACCGGCACCTCGCCCGCGTACGGCTGCACGCCTCGTCCGACCGGGTGCGAGAGCTGATCCCGCCCCAGGTGGGACGTGTCGAGGACGACCGAGACGGGTGGAGCGTACTCGTGGTCGGCGGGGAGGACCTCGACTGGCTCGCCGTCCACGTGGCCCGCCTGGGCTTCGAGGCAGAGATCCTGGAACCCCCAGAACTACGCAAGGCGGCCGCCGCCCTGGCCACGCGCCTCGCGGCCATGGCGGGAACCGACTGAAACAACCGCAGCGCGAGTGGTGGGTCGGGTCCTGAGGGCAACTGCTCGGTCCGGCTATCGCGTGGCCGGGCAGTGCCGGTTCGGTGGAACTGGCTGCCGGGCGCGCGGGTCATGGCGAGTTGGGGCGTGAGGGGGGCAGGGGTGGCAACTGCTCGATGCGGGTTTCGCGTGGCCGGGCGGGTGGCGGCCTCGGTGGAGGTGGCTGCCGTGGCGCGAGGGCCGTTGCAGTGTGCGGGCTGTGGCGGGGCAGGGGTGGGTGGCGTGGTTGGGGCGGCGGCTGTGCGATGCGGATTCGGAGAGTTGGGTGTTTCGTGGTTGGGCGGAGTTGAGTGACGCTATGGCCAGTTGGAGTGGGGATGGGTTAGGGGCGGCGGGGGTTGGAGCGGCGTTTGGGGGGCGGTTTCTGGTCCTGTTGCTGGCGGGCCAGTGCGGAGAGGAGTCGGTCTCGGGCTTCGGTGCGGGACATCGCGGGCAGGCGCTTGGGGAGTGCGGAGGCGAGCGCCTTGGGTGCGTCGACCAGGCCGTCGTCGTCGACCGTGACGTGCTCGTCCGTCCAGGTGCCTAGGACGATCACGTTGACGGCGCCAGGGTGCCGGACGAGGAGGGCCTTGATCCTTTCGGCCTCCGTCCCGCAGTCGGCGACGAGAAGGAGGCGTCGTCCGTTGGCGCCGGTGTTCTCGCGGATGGCGAGTTCGGTCTCGAGGTAGGCGAGCGCTGCGTCGAGGTTGCCGGGGATGAAGAGCCCGGCGGTGTCGTCGTCGAGGAGTTCGTCTTCTCCGAGACCGAAGAGGACGGTGGCGTCGGGACGCGGGATCACGACGAGAGAGCTGTCGCCGTGATCGTCCAACGCCGTCAACGCCAGCACGCGCGCGCTGGCGACGGCGCCCGGTCCGGTTAGCCCCGCCGCCGAGATTGTGAAGGGATCGAGCACGGGCCGGTAGACGAGCGGCGGAGGTGACGCCGTCGGGGGATCCGTGGGCGCGGGCCAACCGGCGGCCGCGTACAGGCGGTGCCGGAACGGGTAGCAGATCGCCGCGGCGGCGGGCAGGAGCAGGCCGAGGAGAAGTACGGGCTGAAGCGACGAGGGGCGGGAGTCCAGCTCGTCCGCCCGCTTACTCGTGCGGGCCGGAGTCGGGGACGGATCGCGCGGCGTCGGGAGCTCCGCCCTCGGCGGCGATGACTGCACGTGCCTGCGCGGGCTCCGCGTCGTGGGCGTGGCGGCGGGCTCCTCAAGGTCGCCCGGAGCAGGGGGACGGTCCCTGACCGCGGGCTTCCTGTCGAACCTCTCCATCCAGCGGGGGAACTCCCGGCCGCGTGCGGATCTCTTGCGGGACCGCTCGTACTTCATCGCCAGCCATGCCTCCTTGCACTTGTGCGCGGTGTGCCGGTCACCGCCGCTCAACGCGTAACGGCAGGCCGGTGGGAGGGATCTGCGCGGCTCGGGGTCGCCGTAGACGGCCGCGTCGGCGGGTGCGACCGCGCCGAGGCAGATGGCCCCGGCCACTGCGGTACATCCCAACAGCCCGCATGTGCAGCGGATGAAGTCGCCGATCAGGACGGCGGGTGTGGGGTGTGCCAGGAAACGGATCATCTTCGCCCCGGGGGATCGCGTCGGTCACCGTGCGAATGCCGATCGTAGTCAATCCGGCTACTCAGCGTTGAACATTGCTCACAGTCGTGCAGATGAACGTTCGCTTGCGGACCGTGACCGACGGGAGCGATGTGCCCGGTGGATGCAGGTCGACCCCCTAATGGCGGGATATTTCGGGCGTTTGGCGGCGGTGAGGCGTGCCATGGCTGTCTTCTCGCTGGTCGCGGCGAATTTGCCCGGCACAAATCCCCGTCGGTCGCGTGGCATGGTTCATCGGCAAACCAAATGCATTCGGGCTATTTCGTCGAAACGTGGCCGGGCGCGCTTGCCCTGGCGGGACGGTATTACAAGTATCACCCCCGATGGCTGGGGCTCGGTGAGTGAGTTGAGGTGGTGCAGGAAGCTCCCGGTCGCCCTCAGTTCATGGGAGGGGCGAAGCTTGGCTCGATTATGCGCGTGGCTGACTCCGGACCATGTGGGCCTCGAAGATCCGCACACAGAACACTGACGTGGGTCGGTCCTGAGGATGTAACGCGTGTGGTCCCCGCCGCGTTGCCCGTTGCCCGTTGCCCGTTGCCCGTTGCCCGTTGCCCGTTGCCCGGTGCCCGTTGGCGTGGGTCCGGTGGGCCTGGGGGCGGTCCAATATCGGCGCACATTGTGCGTCCGAATTGGTCTCGACGTGGGCTAGTTGGTCCGTTGTTGTGTGTTTATCGGCGACTTATGTGGCAGAGGAGTTTCAGGATCTTGATCGATAACTGTTATGGCTGTTCCTGGCGTCGTGGTTTGTCTGAGGGCGTCGTGGGCTGTGGGGTTTGTTGTATGTCGTTGGGCGGTTTTCGCTGGCGTGGCCCGGGCATAGGGGGTGGCCGCATCTGATGGGGGAGTGGTTTCTGTTGGTGGTTAGGCGGCTGTGGGGGGTTGGGTCAGGTCGTACATGCCCAGTGGCAGGGTGTCGTCCCATAGCCAGTCGTTGATGGTGCCGTCGAAGTCGGTCGGTGGGGTGATTGCGAGGAGGTGTGGGGTCAACGGAGAGAGTTGCAGTCTGAACGGGGGCGATGGGGTCAGGTGGACGCGCCGGGTCGTCCCCCAGAAGTCGTTGAAGTCACCTTGCGTGATGTCGACGGCAGTGGCGATCGTCCGGGCCGGGTCGGTGGGGCCTGTGGCCAGCCAGGACCAGTGGTCGGTCAGCAGGTGGCGGGCGGTGGCGCGGAGGACGTTGAGGGCGGCCAGGTCATGCGGGCAGGCCACGTCGCCGATCTGGACTTCGGGGAGGCCGAAACGGCGGAGGCCGCGGGTTCGGAGCTGGACGCAGGAGCAGCCGTTCACGCCCTCCGGGTCCAACTCGGGCTCTGCGGCGATACAGCGGCCGTTGGCGCGGAACGGTGGCAGGACGTCGTCTATCCAGTCGTCGGCCAGCACGAAGCGTGTCCTTTCGGGGGCGTGCGTTCGGAGGACGCGGCCGGTGACGAGATCCGCGGCGACGCCGTCGACGGCGCGGGCGATGGCGTTCGCCGCCGCGCGGGCCACCTGGACGGCGCGGGGCTGGTCGGTGATCGGTGCGAACGCGGTGACGACGGCGAACTCCGGGGCGTTGCTGAACGCATGTGCCGCTCGCCGGTGCTCGGGACGTGCCGCCTTTATGTGCGTCGGGTCCCAGCGGAGGGTGGGGAGCTCCTCACGGGTGAGTTGGAGCTGGGGCGAGCCGAGGCGTCCGGCGACGTGGGCCTGGTAGGGCGTGGCCGGGAGTCGGTGGAGCACTGCGGCGAGGTCGTCCGGGATGCGTTCGGCGGCGACCACGAACCGAGAGGTCGTGGTGGACGGAACCGGAAACGTGATCATGGTCATGAGAGCCGCTCCTTCCCTGCCTGAACGGACATGACCAGCTTGTTCCGCCGCGGAAGAGCCCCGCACCAGAACTCAATTCTGTGGATAAGCCCGCCGCGTGGCTGGCGGAGCCGCGCCGCCGCGCCACAGCGCCGCCGCGCGACCCGGGCCGACGACCGCCCCCTGGAGACGGTGTCTTGCCCGGGGCTGTCCTTCGGATGGCCTGGTGCAGATACTCGCGCCGGTTCGATGGCATCTTCCGCACGTTGTCGGCGACCTTCGGTAATGTAGTCGTCACGTAGAGTTAAAACGTCCTGAAGGGTGACGGCATGTGCCGACTGTTCGGTATGAGTACGGGAGGTCCGCGGGTGCGGGCCTCCCACTGGCTGCTGGACGCGCCGCGGAGTCTTCGCGCCCAGAGCCACCGAATGCGGCACGGGGCCGGTCTCGGCTGGTTCTCGCTGGGCGGCGAGCCCGTCCGCGACCGCTCGCCCCTGGCCGCCTTCGAGAACGCGGACTTCGACATGCACGCCCGCAACATCCCGTCCCACACGTTCGTGGCGCACGTGCGGGACGCCTCAGTGGGCGGGCTGACCGTGCGCAACTGCCACCCCTTCGTGATGGAGGACCGCCTGTTCGCGCACAACGGGGTCGTCAAGGGGCTCAACACGCTCGCGCGATGGCTGACGGAGGTCGAGCGTGCCCGCATCGCCGGTGAGACAGACTCCGAACTGGTCTTCGCCTATGTGACCGCCGAGATCCGCCGCCATCGCGACACGACGGCCGGGCTGGTCGAAGCGGTCCAGCGCATCGGGGCCGAGCTTCCCGTCTTCTCCCTCAACCTCCTCATCGCCGAATCCGGCCGGCTGTGGGCGTTGCGCTACCCGGAGAGCAACGAGCTCTGGGTCCTCTCGCCGGACGAAGGCGGTGTGACGAGCGTCCAGGGCACGGCGACCACCGGTGAGGCTTCGACATCCAAGAATGAGGGCTCGTTACCAGCAGTCGTCATAGCCAGTGAGCCCATGGACGACCGTCCGGGCTGGAGGCTCCTCGACCCAGGTGAACTCCTCGTCGTCGAAGGGTTGGCGGAGACGTCGCATTTCCCGTTCGCGCCTCTGAGCCATCCGGTCCGCCGATCGGAGCTCTCCCTCCGCGAGGCCGCGTCCCAGCAGGTGGGCCCGTCCATGCAGATGGCCCCGTCCGCCGGAACCGCGGCCAAGCAGGCCGTGAGCGGCGCGTGCCGCCACCCTGGCGACACCGATGCCCCACGGCAGCCGGACGAGATGGCCGATTCCGGACCGATGCCCCATTGAGGACACCCCGTCGCGCCTCGTCGCGGCCATCGCACCAAGCCAGGCGGCCCGCTCGCGCGAGCGGGCCGCCCGGCGGCGTCCGGCGGCGCCCGGCGGCCGGGCCGTGCGGGTCCTCCGGCGGCGCTAGGGTCTTCGAATGGACGGTCGGCCGGTGCGCGGCCAGTCGGCCGACTGACTGGTGCGCCCCGTCAGGAGACCGGGTCGCGCGAGCGCCGGACGTCCACCCGTCGCAGGTCACGGGACGCGCGGAGCAGCGTCGCTCCGGGTTGTACGCAGCGCCGCGACACGCCGTTCACCATGAAAAAGACCAGCTTCGGCCGAATTCGCGGTGATTCGCGCGGCATCGACGGTGTAATCAGGGGAATGTGTACGTTGGGGAGATCAACACTGCTGTGAGCTGCGGGGACGGGCCCCGCCGCCCAGCATTGCGAACAGGAGGTCCTCGTGGCCCGAACACTGTCGAGAGGCACCCGTGTCACCGGTGCCGAGAGAACGCGGCTGGCCGCGGAACTGGCCCCGCGCTACGCGTCGGGTGAGAGCATCCGCGACCTGGCCGCCGAGACCGGCCGTTCCTACGGGTTCATCTACAACGTCCTGAAGGAGGCGGGCGTGCCGCTGCGCGGCCGCGGCGGCAACACACGGCGTAAGAGGACCTGACCCGCTCCCGAGATTCTGGAAGGAAGGTACGGCGAATGACCGGATGTCCCCCTCGCCCCCCGGGGGGACGCCGTGCGCTAGGAACGGCGAGACGCCCCGGTGACCTCGTGGCGCCCGTTCAGGCTGGCGAGGTCCGCGGCGGCGCGCCCGGCCACCCAGCCCTCGTGGTTGGACACCGAACCTGCCCGTCCCTTGGCCAGGTTCGGGAACATCGAGGCGACGGCCCGTTCGACGGCCCGGTCGCGCGCGGCCAGCACGGGAAGCAGATCCTTCCCGCCGGCGTCCGCGGCAGCCCGGCCCGCCGCCTCCCGGAGCCGCTCCCCGACGCGGGCGGCGTACGCGTTCAGGAAGGCGTGTCTGAACGACCGCGTCCGTGAGCGTCCCCGCGCGTCGCGCCTGGGACCCGCGTGCACCATGGCGGACGTCGCCTGAACCAGAAGCGATGTGAACAGCATCTCCACCGCCGCCAGATCGGCCGGGAAACCCAGGACCGTGGCGAACCCCAGTTCCCGATGCCACACCGCCCTGCAGCCGTTGGCGTCGGACACCACCGTCAGCAACACCGCCTTTGGCGCGTCGTAGGGGTTGTCGACGGCTATGCGCCGTCCGGACGTTCCCTCCGTGTCACCTGTCTCCACGGCGAGCAGAGCACGGTCGATGCTGTGCCGCGCCATGAGCTGCTGTGCGCGCGCGCTGAGCGCCTCCGCTTCCTCTGGGAACTCGGTCGACTCCGCCTTGGCGAGGAGGGCCCTGACCTTGCCCAGCATCCGCTGGTCGACTTCATTGGCCCGTTCGCGCCAGGCCCGCGCTGAACTGAACGAGGCCGAGGCGTCCTCGCCTTGGGCGTAGGTGCCCGGACACGGCCCCAGCCCAGGAAGGCTCGGCAAGAACTCCAGCAGATGGACGACTTCGACCGCGCAAGCGACATAGACCCTGCGGTCCACCCCTTCACGCTCACGCCACGCGGACGGGTGCGCGTCGTCGTCCTCCCACCAGACCTCGGCTCCGAGAGTGGCGAGCTGCTCCCGCCAGCGGTGGTCCACGGCCGCGCCGGCATAGGCGCGCATCTCGCTTGCGATGGCGTCCGTGACCAGACGTCCGTGCCGGGGAGTGAGCCGCCTGGACGTGTACCTCACCACGTCGGCCGGTTCCCATCCGCGTTCCCAGGCGGCGGTGACGCCCTCCCGCAGCCGTGCGGACAGGCGGCGGTCGGCGGCGAGCGCCCGACCGGGATCATCGGGTCGTCCGGCCAGTTCCGCCACGAGCCGCTGGAACGCGGCGGCGTGCCCGCGCGAGAGCGACCGCACGGCCTCCGTCGTGAGCCGTCCCGCCTCCCGCACCGTCACTCCCGCCGTCCGTCATGTCACAGGGCCAGGACGCATCCTGCCACCGGCAACGGACACCCACCCCATCAGGAGGGACGGGTTCGCCATGCGCGGAAGGCCGGCAGGCGTCCCGCATGCGAAAGCCCCCGGCCGGTCAGGCCAGGGGCTGCGCGGATGCGGGGGAGGCTCTAGTCGTCGTCCTCGCCGCGCATCTCTTCGACCACCACGCTCTGATACGCACGCGACGTGTCGGGGACGTAGCTGAGCCGTGCGAGAGCCTTGCCGCGGTGGTCCCTGATCTCGAACTGGTAGCCCTCGCGGGCCTCGCCCACGTGCGCCACCGCCTGGTCGTGCCGCAGCCGACACATCGTGTCGACCTTCTCCAGCGCCACCTTCAGGCTCCCCGCGTCGCTGATGAGCCGGGCCGGCTCACTCGTCTCCCAGATCTCGAACATTGATCGTGTCCTGTCGGCGGTCGGTCGGTCGGTAGGAACGGGCTAGGAACAGGGCGGGGCATTCCTGACGTCGGAGACAGCTTGAACCCAATTGGTGGATCTTTCAATCAGTCCAGATCTCGGATGGATCACTATTCGAAGTTGTCCACGCTCGTAGCGTCATGTGTGCATGTGGTGAGCTTTGGAGCCTTCCATCCCGCATGCCGGGCTGGATAGGATTCGTCGCTTTCGACGAGGATCCGCGCTCGTCCCGGTCGCGTCAACCACCGGTGACCTCCGTCCGGCATGTCAGCCCTCGTCGGCGACCGCGACGACCGTCTCCTTGGCGTCCGGTTCGAGGAACCGCAGCAGAGCCTCTCCCTCGACCGTGAGCGACTCTACGGCGTCGCGGGGGAGCGGCTCGAAGGGACGAAGCCGCAGCGTCGCCACCTTGCGCTTGTACTCGGTCTCCCATATCCCGCGGGCGAATCCGTCCCAGAGGAACACGGCCCGGACGCGAAGGTTCTTGGTCGTCAAGGAAGGCCGGTGCTCGTCGGCGATGACGCGCCTTCGGTCCGCGTGCGCCAGGACGAGGCTGTCGAACTCGGGCAGGAAACGAGCCGGGGCCGGGGTGTCCTCATCTGGCCGCGGCGCGTCGGGCAGGTCGAACAGCTCCCGGCCCTTGTCGTCGGCGAAGGGCCGGAGGCTTGGACGGAGCCGATCCAGCGCCTCGCCTGTTCCGGGTAGTCCGGACCACGTCTGAGCGTCGGCGGCGGACGCCGGACCGTAGGCCGCCAGGTAGCGGAGCATGAGTTCGTCCATCGCGGCGTCGGCGGCCGGAGGTGTGCCCAGCCAGGTGTCGGCCAGAGTGAACTGCGATGTGCGTGGAAAGCCCCACCTGTCCTCGGTGGGCACCATCACGAGGGGCACGCAGAGGCGGACGGCGTATCCGAGCGCCCGGTCGTTGACGTCTGGGAACTGCTCCTGAAGCAGGGCGCGCATCTCGTTGAACGTGCGAGGGCCCTCCTGCAAGAGGGAGCGTGCCGCCGGGACGACCACATCGAGGTCCAGGCCCTTCGCGCGGTCGCCCAGGACGCGGAGGGCCCCGTCCAGCATCGGTTGCATCGCGGTGCGGAACGCCGTGTAGTCGGCGTCCGTCATGAGGTGCAGCGTGGCCCGCATCATCGTCGCGCGGACCAACGACCGGTCGTGCAAGGCCGCGTGGAGGTCGGACGCGGCGAAGCCGTCGAGCCGCGTCCACAGCCCCAGGAACGGGGGCTTGGGCTCCTGCGCCTGCATGCCGCACAGCCGTCCCACGGCCTCGGCGACCGAGACGGCCTCGCGCGCGAGGAGGAGCTGCCGGGCCAGCGTCGCGCGGTTCAGCGCGCGGATGCTCAGGGTCTCTGTCACGGGGCCCAGCATGCCGGATGAGCCTTGGCGGCGCGCCCGTGCCCTGGAGTTCGCCGCCGGGGCCGCGGGCACGCGGCGGGAAAGCGCGCGCGGCGCGGCGCGGGTCGGGGACGTGGCGGATTCGTGCAGGTCAAGTCGTTGTGGACGCCGGGCGGGCGCGTCCTGGAGCGGCTCGGAACGATCGATCGCTACCCGGGTTACGGGGCGAATCCGTGAAAATGCACGTGCATCAGCTCTTGCACCTGCACGCCATTCCTAGCAGGATGAGGCCCGGCCCCCGCACGTGAACTCCCGCGGAGATCGCGATGAACGCACACTTGAGTGACAGCGACCGACAGGCGCTGAGGCTTGCCCAGGATCTCCGTGAGGAGATGCGCGCGGCACTGCCGCAGCTGTCGGCAGCCCCATCGGTCTCCCCGTTCGTCGACCAGGCGGGAAGGCCCAGCGTCCTTTTGCGCATGGACGCCGACACCGCCCACGCGCTCATGGCCCTGCTGGCCGAGCGCCGCATGGAGCGGGGAGCCGCGCCCGCCGCGGAGCCGTTCCGGGTCGAGGGCACGCACGTGCCGCCGTCCGGCACGTCCAGCCCGCCGCCGCCCACGGCCCAGGCCGTCCCGGCCGCGCAGGGCCCCGTGGTGACCGCCGTGTCGCCGTTCGGGCAACCCACCTACGCCGAGCCCGGCTACGTGGAGCCCGGGTACGCCGAGTCCGCCTACGCGGAGCCCGCGTACGACCGGCCCGCGTACGCGGAGCCCGGGTACGCGCAGGCCCCGTACGCGGAGACGCCGTTCGTCCAGCCGCAGCAGGCCGGCCGGATGTTCCCCGGCGGGACGGGCCCCACGCCGCTCCTGCCGTCCGTCTACCCGACGCGCTGACCCGGCCGAGGCGGCCCACGCCCCTCTACGCACGCAGCCCCGCCTCGCCCTGCACCCGCCCTCGGCGCGAATCCGGTTCGGCCCACACCCCTGCCTCGGCCCCTTCGCCTCGGCGTGCCCGCTTGGCCTACCCCTTGGCCCGAACCCGCCTCGGCGCGCTCCTGGCCGCGCGCGATGCCGCGCGCGATCGGACCCGGCTCCGCGCCGTGGGAACATCCCGCGGCCGCCCCCGGTTCCTATCCCTGAGGCTTACCTGGCCTTGACCCTTCGCGGGCCTGTAGCGGGCCCGTTCAGCGTTTCCGGCTCTGTTTATGCCGAGCACCTTGTGACGTGGGCCATAGTGCCATAGCGCGTCCCAGAGAGCCGAGACCTGGGTCACATCGGAAACACCCTTCGTCAAGCCGACTTAAAGATCCTTTTCGTTGCCGGAGACACCCGGTGACTGGCCCGGAAGCCTTATGGGAAAGGCGTTCAGGTCGCCACCGGAGGAAAAGATCTACCTAGTCAAAGGTAAAGAAAACCCCGGTTTGGCGAAAGTACGGTAATGCCGTATATAGTCGACGTCAGGTCAGGGTCAATGAACCGTTGACCTGGCTGAACGCAGAACCGTCGCTTCCCGCCCGCCAGGCGGGATCCACTCAGCCGAACACGGTCGCACCATGCACCGGCCGTGCACCGGGCCGAGCCAATGAGCCCCCGGTCGGCATTCCTTCCGCTTCATCGAAGCCCGCGTGACACGCACGTCCAATGACGGCCGTGTGCCTATGCGCGCGAGCGCGGTCCGCCATGCCCGCGGATCGTTCCAGCGGATTTCTCGCGGCGGGTTCATCCCGAGTCTCGAAGTCTCGGAAGCCGTTTCCCCCTGCCCGGATACCCGGCCTCAGGCCGCCCGGTGCGGAACGGCAGCCCTGTACCCCGAACAAAGGACTTTCATGCAGCAGCGAGCGATCAACGTCATCCTCACCGGCGTCACCGGCACCGCCCTCGCGGGCATGCTCGTGGCAGGCGTAGCCGCCGCCAGCGATGACTCCGCTCCCAGCAAGAAGCAGTTCCTGACCCAGGAGGCCGTGGCCTCCCAGCAGCACAGGACGCCCGACAAGCAGGCGCTCGGCAAGTCCGACCTGGGCCTGCCGAAGGCCGGCTCCAAGGCGGGCTCCAAGCGTGACTCCGCGCCGGACGCCAAGAGCGCGAAGAAGGACCCGAGGGTCCTGCTGAGCGGCAAGACCACCGCGTCCTACTTCTGGGACGACGGCTCCGGCGTGAACGGCGACACCGGCGCCCCCGCCGGCGGGAAGCCGATGCAGAAGGGCCTGTTCGCCAGCCCGAGCTGGCCGATGCACACCAAGGTGAAGGTCAGCTACAAGGGCCGCAGCATCACCGGCTTCGTCGGCGACCGCGGTCCGGGCAAGCCGTCCCACCGGGGCGTCATGCTCGACCTCGACACCTACACCTTCCGGTACCTGCTCGACGGCAAGAAGCCCGACAGCAAGTACAACGCCGGCACCGGCGAGGGCCACATCAAGGGCGTCAAGTGGGAGGTCCTCAAGTGGGGCTCCGGCGCCGGCAAGAAGGGCGCGCCCAAGCCGTTCGGCTCATGACCTGAGGCCGTACGCGGACGTGTTCCCGAGGGCGGCGTGAAGCAGCCCGTGCGGAGGCTCTCGACCACTGAGCGTGACGAAAGAGCGTGATCGCCGAGCCCGCGCCGTCCCAGGGGACGCGACCGCCAGGTCTCGCCCAGACCCGGCACAGGGCTGCCGGTGCATGGAAAACGGGGATTCCCCGGTGTCACCTCACCGGGGAATCCCCATTTTCATCTCAGCGGCGCTCTCCCGCGCGATCTCCCTGGACAGCGCCAGCGCAGCCGTGCGGACGGCGGGCGCCAGCCGGTCGAGGTCGAGCCGGCACACGTTCCCGGTGATCGAGATCGCGGCGATCGCGCGGCGCCGGTGGTCGAGGACCGGGGCCGCCACGGCGGACACCCCGGCCTCCGACTCCTCCCGGTTCACGGCGTAGCCGCGCTCGGCGGTCCGGGCCAGCTCCCGCTGGAGCAGGCCCGGCATGATGATCGTGTGCGGCGTGTACCGGACGAGCCCGGCGTCCAGGACGCGTTGCAGCCGGTCCGGCGGGCCGAGCGCGAGGAACAGCTTGCCCGTCGCCGTGCAGTACGCGGGCAGCCGCCCGCCCACCCGGGACACGATGGGCATGGAGCGGCGGCCGCTGACCTTCTCCAGGAAGAGCGTGTCCGTCCCGTCGAGGACGGCGAGGTGGATGTTCTCGTGCGTCGCCTCGTACAGGTCCTCCAGGTAGGGGAGGGCGGCCTCGCGCAGCCCCCGCGGCCGGGGGGCGCGCTGGCCGAGCACGAACAGCCGCATGCTCAGCCGGTAGCCGGTCGGGGTCCGCTCGACGCCGCCCCACCGCACCAGCTCGCTGAGCAGCCGGTGCGCGGTCGGCTTCGGCAGCCCGGTGCGGGCGGCGAGCTCGGTCAGGTTCAGCTCGGTGTCGGCGGACCCGAACGCGTCCAGCAGGCTGAGGCCGCGGGCGAGCACCGAGCGCGGCGGCTCCCCGTCCGGGTCCTGGATCTCCATCTCTCGATGGTCGCGGTGATCGCGCCCGTCGGCAAGGGCCGGAAATCCGAGCGCCGGGCCCCTCACCAGGCCCTACCTCTCCAGGGAACGACCCCCGGGCCCCCGGAAAGGGGGCTCGGGGATGCTCGCCTCGCAGCGGTCACCGGGGCTCGTGGCCGGTGATCGGGGCCTCGATGAGGAGGGGGGCGTCCAGGTCCTTGACGGCGGCGACGGCGTCGCGCAGCTCGTCCGCCGAGCCGGGGCGGACGGAGCGGATGCCGAACAGCCGCGCGGCGCTCTGCCAGTCGAGCGCGGGAGGGGCGAGGTCCATGCCCACATACTGCCCGTGTTTGGCGGATGCGCCGCCGCCTTCGTCGAGAGTGTTCTTCAACGTGCGGTATTCGCCGTTGTTCATGACGACGAACGCGACGGGCGTCTCGTAGCGGGCGGCGCTCCACAGGCCCTGGAGGCCGAACATGGCGCAGCCGTCGCCGAGGACGGCGACGACCGGGCGGTCCCCGCTGCCGAGCCGGGTGCCGACCGCCGCGCCGATGCCCCAGCCGAGCCCGCCGCCGACCGTGTGCACGTACGAGCCGGGACGGTCCTGGCGCAGGACGGCGCGCAGCTTCAGGCCGGTGGTGATCGCCTCCTCGACGACGATCGCGTCGTCCGGGAGCCCGGCGGCGACGGCGTGCGCGGCGGCCCCCGGGTCCATCGGGGACGGCCCGTAGGCCGCCAGCGCGGCCGACTCGGGCTCCTCCCGCAGCCGGGCGTGCCGCTCGGCGAGCCGCGCGGCGCGTTCCCGCGCGTCGGGGACGCGGCCGTCCAGCCGGTCGGCGAGCGCCCGCAGCGTGCCCGGCAGGTCGCCGGTCAGGCCCTCCCGGACGGCGAAGTTCCGGCCGATCTCCGCCGGGTCCTCGTCGAGCTGGACGATCGGCAGCGCTTCCGGCACGGCGGGCCCGGGCGTGTAGTGGTGCGCCATGAAGGCGTGGCAGCCCACGATCAGCGCCGCGTCGTACTGGGCGAGGGTCTCGCGGATGGCGGCGTTGCGCGGCACGAGCATCCCCGCGTACAGCGGATGCCCGGTGGGGAAGTCGATCCCGTCGTTCATCGGCTGGTGGTGGACGGCCGCGCCGAGCCGCTCGGCGAGGGCGACGAGGTCGGCGACCGCGCCGGTGCGGCCGACCGCGTCGCCCGCGATGATCACCGGGCGCTCCGCCGCCGCGAGCAGCTCGGCCGCCGCCGA
Source organism: Actinomadura decatromicini (assembly GCF_008121305.1). Classification (NCBI taxonomy): domain Bacteria; kingdom Bacillati; phylum Actinomycetota; class Actinomycetes; order Streptosporangiales; family Thermomonosporaceae; genus Actinomadura; species Actinomadura decatromicini. The sequence continues at coordinate 77,580 of NZ_VSRQ01000015.1, forward strand.
GACGTCGGCCGGGCCGGGGCCGGTCACCGGGGACCGCGCCGGGAGGGCGACGTCCATCGCCTCGTCCAGCAGGTCCATGGGGACCGAGACGAGGACGGGGCCGGCGGGCGGCCGGGCCGCCAGCGCGAACGCGCGGCGCAGCACGATCGGCAGGTCGTAGGCGTGCTGCACCTCGATCGCCTGCTTGGTCGCGGCGGCCGCGAGCCCCACCAGGTCGCCGGACAGCATCGGGTCCTGGATGAGGTGCCGCCGGTCCTGCTGCCCGGCGACGATCACCATCGGGGTGCGGGAGCGCAGCGCGTTCAGCATCCCGATCAGCCCGTTCGCGACGCCCGCCGCGACGTGCAGGCTGACGAGGGACGTCCGCCCGGTCGCCCGCGCGTACCCGTCGGCCATCGCCACGACGGAGCATTCCTGGAGGCCCAGGACGTACTCCAGGTCGGGGGCGTCCACCAGGGCGTCCATCAGGGGGAGTTCGGTCGTGCCGGGGTTGCCGAAGATCCGGGTCACGCCCTCGTCCCGGGCGATCTCCAGCAGCGCCTCGATCGGCCTCATGTCCTGCCTTTCCACGCCCCGTCCGGGGCGGTTCGCGCGTGTTCCGGACGGCGGCTCAGTGCTTCGCCGAGCCGCCGTCGATGTTGATCGTCTGGCCGGTGAGGAACCCGCTGCCCTCGTCGCACACGTACAGCAGCGTGGACACGAGGTCGCGCGGCTCCTCCACCGCCCGGATCACCTGCAGGTCGCGCACCCGCTCGAAGCCGCCGTCCGCGCCGGTCGTGCGGGCGGCGGTCTCGGTGCGGGTGAGGCCGGGGGAGATCGCGTTCACCGTGATCCCGTGCCCGCCGACCGCGCTCGACAGGGCCCGCGTGAACCCGACGAGCCCCGCCTTGGACGTCGTGTACGCGACCAGGTCGGGCGGCCCGAGGAACACGACCGCGGACACGATGTTGACGACCCGTCCCCAGCCGGCGGCCTTCATGTGCGGCAGCGCGGCCCGGGTCACGAGGAACGGCCCGTCGAGGTTGACCCGCATGATCCGGCGCCAGTCCTCCAGCGTCGTCTCCTCGAACTCCAGCGGCGGGTACACCCCGGCGTTGTTGACGAGGATGTGCAGGCCGCCGAACCGGGCCGCGACCTCCTCGACCGCGGCCTGGACCTCGTCCGGGTCGGTCACGTCCGCGCGGACGGGGTGGAAGGACTCGCCGACCAGTTCCGCGGTGCCGGACTGGTCGGCGAGGTCGAGTCCGGCGACGAGGTGGCCGCGCCGGGCGAGGGCGATCGCGAACTCCCGCCCGAGCCCGCCCGCCGCGCCGGTGACGAGTGCGACCCGCTGCTTCGCGTTCGTGGGGGCGTCCGTGGACGGTGTCTCGCTCATGGCCTGCAGCCTGCGGCACGTTCGCCGGGCCCGACAAGACGGCCTTTTCATTCATTGGAACAGCGTCCTGATGGGGGCGTGGCGTCTGTCACACGGCCGCCCGCAGGTCTGTTCCCGGCGTCAGGTGAGCAGCGGGACGACGGGGGCGAACTCCTCCATCATCGCGTCCGGCACCTGGTAGTAGCTGAACCCGTAGCGGTCGCGGCGGGCGAGCATCTGCTCGGCGACGTGCTCGGGCGGGCCGACGAACTGGGACGGCATGTCCAGCACGAGTTCGGCGGCCGACGTCCCCCAGCCGCGCAGGACGGCGACCTTCGCCGCCGTCCGCCGCGGGTCGGGGCCGAACGCGGGCGTGACCATCATGCTGAGCTCGACGTCCCGGTCCCCGGCGGCCTCGCGCACCCACTCGACCTTGCGGGCGATGGTGTCGGGGAGCCGCTCGGTGATCTCGTCGGAGATCGTCCCGTCGGGGCGGGCGCGGGGCAGGATGCCGACCGTGTCGGCGTGCCGCCCGGCGATGCCGAGCATGCGGCGGCTGCCCGCGCCGACGACCAGCGGCGGGCGCCGCTCCGGCGTCGGGAAGACCGTCAGGCCGTCGACGCGGTAGTGGTCGCCCGCGAACGTCGTCTTCTGGCCGGAGAGCAGGCTCCGCAGGATCCGCAGCGACTCCTCCAGGCGGCCGACCCGGACACCGGCGTCGTCGAACGGCATCCCGGCGGCCTCGTACTCGTCGCGCAGCCAGCCCGCCCCGACGCCCAGCTCGAAACGCCCCCCGGACAGGTGATCGAGCGTGGCGGCCTCCTTCGCCAGCATCACCGGATGCCGGTAGTCGTTGGCCAGCACCATCGTCCCCAGCCGCAGCGTGCTCGTTACGGACGCCGCCGACGCCAGCGCCACCATCGGCGCGAGCTGCTCGCCGAACGGCTCCGCGACGAAATGGTCGCGCAGGACCAGGACGTCGTAGCCGAGCTCCTCCGCGCGCCGCGCCGTATCGGCCAGCCCGGCGCCGGAACGGATCGACTCGCCCACGACGCCGAAACGGAAATTCCTGTTCATGGCGTGAGCATGCCCGGCTGAGGCGCCTCGTCGCTGGCGGGAATCCGACATCGGGTTCCGGGGACCACCGGCCGCGTTTCGACCGGTGGAACGGGGCGAGTGGCTCGATCGCCGCCTGCTTGCGGCGTAAGGGCGTCACCGACTGCCCCGCTCTCACCGGTCATATCCAGGCTGCGTCGCGCGATCTGGAAATGCAACCCGTCCGGATACCGCGCGTCACCGTCCGGGCCGCGGACCACCGACACGCTGGGGCGGGACTCAGCCGCCGATGAACCCCTGCGCGCGTGTAAACAGGCCCAAAGTGATCGTGTGGAGGAGGTCGCCCGTCTCCCTGGGCGCCTTTCCCGCGTGGGCGCGGGCGTTCGTCCCCTCCAGGACGATCCCGAGCTTGAAGCAGGCCAGCACCGCGTACCAGGTGATGGACGACAGGTCGCGTCCCGCCACGGCGTCCGAGCGCTCCGCGTAGGTCGCGACCAGGTCGTCCGTCGCGGGCAGGGCGCCGGTCGCGCCGAGCGGCCCGGCGAGCGCCGCGCCCGGATCGTCGCGGTCCGGCCAGGTGGCGAGCAGCCAGCCGAGGTCGAGCAGCGGGTCGCCGATCGTGCACATCTCCCAGTCGACGATCGCGGCGACCTCCGGCCCGTCGAACGAGTACATGAGGTTGGCGAGGTGGTAGTCGCCGTGCAGGATGCCCGGACGCCACCGGTGCGGGCGGTGCTCCTCCAGCCAGCGGGCGACGTCGTCCAGGCCGGGGATGTCGGGCCCGGGGTAGCCGTCCAGCGCGCGGTAGGAGTCGAGCTCGGACAGCCAGCGGCTCACCTGGCGTTCGAGGAAGCCCTCGGGTCTGCCGAAGCCGCCGAGCCCGACCGCCTCGTGGTCGACCGCGCCCAACGCCGACAGCGCGCGGGCCGCGTTCAGCCCCATCCCGCGCTGGATCGCCTTGTCGCCCGCGTGCGATTCCGGCAAGGTCACCGTCGGGTTGAATCCGTCCACGGGAGTCATGAGGTAGAAGACCGCGCCGTTCATGACGGACTCGTCGGGGCAGGCGGCGATGAGGCGCGGCGCGGGGACGCCGGTGCCGTCGAGCGCCGCCAGCACGCGGGCCTCGCGGCGCAGGACGTCGTTCGTCCGCGCCCGCAGGTGGGCGGGCCCGCGCCGCAGCACGTAGTCGCGCCCGCCCCGGCCGAACCGGATCAGCGTGTTCTGCGTGCCCCCGGCGAGGGGCCGGACGTCCTCGAACGGGCCGCCCGGCAGGCCCTGCCCGTCCATCCAACCGGAGAGGACCTCGAAGTCCACGAGGGCGCGGTCGATCTGCTCAGGCTGCACGACGCGAGGTTCCCTTTCGAGACGGGGAGTACCGGACAGTAACAGTCGGACCATTCCCCGTGCCGGGGGCGGACACCCGCCCGCGACCCGCCGCGCGCGGTTCACATTCGTCCAAGACCCGCGGGGTCCCGGGCGACCAGACTGGGCATGCCGACCACGACGAGGGAGGACACCATGACCAGTGAGATCCGCCGGACGTTCTACCCCCTGATCAACTGCGCTGACCCCGCCGCGTCCATGGAATGGATGGAGAAGGCGTTCGGCTTCGAGCCGGTCGCCGTGCACCGGGACGACGCCGGGGAGATCGTCCACGCCGAGATGAGGTACGACACCGGCCTGCTCATGTTCGGCAAGGGCACGCCGGGCACGTCGGCCGTCTACGTCGCGGTCGACGACCCGGACGCCCACCACGACAAGGCCCTGGCCGCCGGGGCCGACGTCTTCCGCGAACTCGCCGACCAGGACTACGGCTCCCGCGACTACGCGGCCCATGACCTGGACGGCAACGAGTGGTACTTCGGCACCTACCGCCCCTGAGCCCGGCGGCGTCCCGGCACCGGATCCGCCGCCCAGGGGACTGCCGGTCAGCCCGTCAGTTCGGCAGTTCGGCGCGCCGGGCCTTGGGCAGCCGGGCCACGACCAGGTCGTAGGACTGGTCGATCAGCTCCAGCAGCTCGTCGTCGGGCACCGAGCCGTCGAGGACCACCGTGTTCCAGTGCCGCTTGTTGAGGTGGTAGCCGGGCGTGATCGCGGCGTGCCGGGCGCGCAGCTCGTCGGCGAGGTCGGGGTCGCACTTGAGGCTGACGCTCCCCGGCGCGTCGCCGAGCGAGACCAGCGCGAACATGCGCCCCGCCACCTTGAACACGGCGACCCCGTCGCCGAACGGGTAGTCCTCCGCTGAGCCCCGCTTGGCCAGGCATTCGGCGATCACCCGGTCGCGGCGCGCGTCGTCCGTCGTCACGGGGCTACCGTAGCCCGCGCCGCCGACGGTCCCGGAGATCAGCCCTGCGGCGGGCTGATGTTGACCATCCACGGCACGCCGAACCTGTCGACGCACATGCCGAACTCGTCGCCCCAGACCTGCTTCTCCATCGGGACGGTGACCGTCCCACCCTCGGAGAGCCTGGCCCAGTAGCCGCGCAGCACGTCGCCGTCGTCGCCGCTGACGCTGACCGAGCAGCCCGCCATGGGCTGGTACGGCATGTCGCCGACGACGTCGCCCGCCATGATCGTGTAGCCGTCGGCGGTCTCCAGCATCGCGTGCATGACACGGTCGGCGTCCGGCGAGTCGGCGCCGCCGACCTCGCCGACGGTGTTGACGACCAGCTCGCCGCCGAACACGTCGGCGTAGAACTCCATCGCCTGGCGCGCGTCGCCGTCGAAGGTCAGATAGGGATTCAGCCTTGAGGACATGGTTCCCCCGAATGAACGATCGTACTTTCGGTGCTATCGGTGACTTACCCGTAATGCCGGGACGAATGAGTAAAGGCGGAGTCGGTCAGCGCAGGCCCGCGAACAGGTCGTCCTCGTGGTCGGGGGCCTCGACGCGGCAGAAGCGCCGGACGAACGCCTCCGACGAGAACGCCATGTGCTGCAGCTCCTCCGACATCTTCAGGAAGAAGATGTTCTCGCCCTGGCTGGCGTGCGCCTCCAGCGCCTTGCGCTTGGCCTCGACGTGCGCGGACACGTCCAGGACGCTGGTGACCAGCTCGTCCGGGGTGCCGAAGTCGTCCGGCGGCTCGAAGCCGATCTCCACGCCGGCGGCGGTCGCCGCCTCGAACATCCGCCGGATGCCGGAGCGCGGCATGGCCGTGTAGTACAGCTTGTCGGGGATGCCGGTGCGCTCGGCGGCGGCCAGCGCGATGCGGTGCGCCTGGATGTGGTCGGGATGCCCGTAGCCGCCGTTCTCGTCATAGGTCACGACGACCTGCGGCCGGTAACGCTCCATCAGCTCGGCGAGCCGCCCGGCGGACTCGTCCAGCGGGATGTTCGCGAACGCCCTCGGGTCGTCGTTGGTGGACCAGCCGACCATGCCCGAGTCGCGGTAGCCGAGCAGTTCGAGGTGGGTGATGTCGAGCAGCCCGACCGACTCGCGAAGCTCCGCGAGCCGCCGCTGCGCGACGCCTGCGGCGTCGTGCCCGGGGTCGCCCGGCTTCAGCCCGCCCGAGTCGTCGCCCTGCTCGCCGTTCGTGCAGGTCACAAGGACGGTTCGGATGCCCTCGGCGGCGCTGCGGGCGAGCAGGCCGCCGGTCCCGAGGACCTCGTCGTCGGGGTGGGCGTGGACCGCCATCAGTGTTCGTTCGCGCGTCATCCGGGCTCCTAGAAGGGGCTTGCTCGTCCGGCGGTCCACCCTACGTCGCGCCGCCGACAATCGATCATGTCCGGTGATCACGTCTGGGACGTGGACTCCGTCTCCGACAGGTCGGCCACGGTCAGCGGGTGCGCGGGCGCGTCGAACGGGCGCACCGACGACGTCGCCCGGCCGTCCACGACGAGCAGCTCGCCGGGGTCGAGGAGCCGCCAGCCCGGGTCGTCGTCGAGGCGCTCGCTGGCGAGGACGCAGGCGGGCGCCGGCTCCCGGTGCGCGGCGACACGGACGACGCCGGGCTCGCGGCCCGCGCCGAGGTGCCGGGCCGCGCCCGACTCGCGCAGTTCGGGCCGCAGCACCCACAGCTCGTGCGAGGCGGGGTAGCGCAGCGCCCAGATCCGCCCCGCCTCGGCCAGCAGGACGTTCAGCGCGAACACCGGAAGCTCGGCGGCGATCCGCCGGACGGCCGAGATCAGCCCGGCCGTCGTGTCGCCGTTCCGTCGGATCTCCGCCGTGACGTAGGCGAACACGAGCTCGGAGTCGGTCTGCCCCCGGACCCGCGCGCGATCCACGTCGGTGAGCCAGGAGTCGAGGACGTCGAGCCCGCGCACCACGCCGTTGTGCGCGAAAAGGCGGTCGTCCATGACGAACGGGTGCGAATTGTGGACGTCGGGCGCTCCCGTGGAGGCGTAACGGACGTGCGAGACGAACGTGTGCGACGCGACCGCGCGCGCCTCGGAATTGAAGTCCGCGTCCTTGTAGGCGGCCAGGGGAGCGCGGTCGCGGACGGGCTCCTCGCCGAGCGAGAACCAGCCGAGGCCCGTCCCGTCGGGCATGCGGCGGCTCTGCGCGCTGAGGCTGTCGGGGGCGTCCACCAGCCAGAACGTCGCGTGGACGCGGGGCCCGCCGGTCGTCATCCCGAACAGTCGGCACATGTCCGGACGATGCCCCGGCGGACGCCGACTATTACTCCCGTCCGCGAAAAACGACCTTCGACGGTGGGCCCCGGATGTCGTACGGTCCGGGTATGGGGTCGCCGGTGATTCTGCTCGACGTGGACGGGGTTCTGAATCCATTTGAAAGGCCGCACCGCGGTTACAAGCGGCACAGATGCTCGCCGAACGGCATGACGTTCAAACTCTGGCTCAACGCGGCGCACGGGCCGTCGCTGCTCGGCCTGGCCGAGTCGTCGGGCGCGGAGCTCGCGTGGGCGAGCTACTGGTGCGACAACGCCAACGAGTGGATATCGCCCCGCATCGGGCTGCCGGAACTGCCGTTCGTCCCGATCCCGCGGTTCCCCGGGGTCGAGGAGGGCCGGACGCTCGGCGCGTGGAAGGCCCGGCACGTCGCCGCGTGGACGGAGGGCCGCCCGTTCGTCTGGTTCGAGGACGAGCCCGACGCCACCGCCTGTATCGCGGCCGAGCCGGACGTCGCCGACCACCTCCTCGTGGAGATCGATCCGCTCACCGGCCTGACCGACGCGCACATCGAGACCGCCGCCGACTGGCTGCGCGCCCTCCAGCGGTGAACGGCGGGGCTCGCGGCCTCCGAGCCGTGAACCCCGCCGGTGCCCACCCGGATCAGCAGGTGCCGAGCAGGCGCCCGAGCGCCGCCTTCTCCGCGGAGTCGACGGTCAGTTCGTAGCGGTACTTCACGTCGATCCACGACCTGGCGTACATGCAGCGGAACGAGGCCAGCGGCGGCGTCCACACGGCCGGGTCCTTGTCGCCCTTGGCCTGGTTGACGTTGTCGGTGACCGCCCACAGTTGCGAACTGTTCAGGTCGTTGGCGAACTGGCGGCGGCGCGCGGTCGTCCAGGTGTTGGCGCCCGACCGCCACGCTTGTGCGAGCGGGACCATGTGGTCGATGTCGAGGTCGTCGCGCTGCGTCCAGACGGCGCCGTCGTAGGGGCTGCGCCACGTGCCCGAGACGGCCTGGCATTCGGAATTGACCTGGACGTTCTCGCCGTCCCGTTTCAGGACGACTTCCCGGGTATTGCAGTTGTTGCCCTGGTCGATCCAGTGCGGGAATTTCTCGCGGGTGTATCCGTCCATCGAGCCTTCGGCCTGGACGGTCAGGGCGGCGAGGTGCTGGGACGCCGTGCCCGCGTCCGGCGGTGGCGGCGGCGCGGCATCGGCGGCGGTGGCGGGCGCGACCAGGGCAGCGGTGAACAGGGTGACGGCGGTGACGGTGATCCCCGTGCGTTTCACGGGAAGCTCCTTTTCGCTCGGGAGCATAAACGCCGTCAGTCTCGAATAGCCGAATCAAATTGAAGATCGTGATCAGGTCATGGGTCAGGTCGCATTCGTCCAAGACACTTCCTCGGGGACGCACGTAACGTCGCGGATGCTCACGAAAGCCGAGGAAGGGAGCCGTCCATGGCACGGACGCCGTCGAGATCACCGCTGCTGGACCTCGCGTTCGGCTACATGCCGGCGCAGCTCATCCACACCGCCGCCGAGATCGGCGTAGCCGACGCCCTGTCCGCCGGGCCGCGGTCCAGCGCGCAGCTGGCGGCGGACACCGGGACCCACGCGCCGTCCCTGTACCGGCTGCTGCGCGGCCTCGCGGGGTTCGGCGTCGTCGAGCAGAAGGAGCGCGACCTCTTCGCCCTCACCGAGGAGGGGCGGCGGCTGCGCGCCGACGACCCCGACTCGGTCCGCTCACTGATCCGGCTGTTCTGCGGCCCCGAGGTCTGGCGGGCGTGGGGCGACATGACCGAGACCCTGCGCACCGGCGAGTACGCGTGGAAACGCGTCACCGGAACGACGCCATTCGAGTTCTTCCAGAGAAATGGCGAACTGTCCGAGACGTTCAACGCCGCGATGGCCGAGCACACGCGGGCCGTCGCGCCGGACATCGTCGTGGCCCACGACTTCGCCCGCTACCGGACGGTCGCCGACCTCGGCGGCGGCGACGGCACCCTCATCGCCGAGATCCTGCGCGCGAACCCGGGGCTGCGCGGCGTCCTGTTCGACCTGCCGCCCGGCCTCGCCGGGGCGGCCGCGAACCTCGGCGAAACCGCCGACCGGATCGAGATCGTCGCGGGCGACTTCTTCGAGTCCGTCCCCGAGGGCGCGGACGCCTACGTCATGAAGAGCGTGCTCCACGACTGGGACGACGCGAAGGCCGCCGCGATCCTGCGGACCTGCCGTGCCGCGATGCGCCCGGACGCGCGGCTGCTCGTCCTGGAGCAGGTCATGCCGGAGTTCGTCACCGAGGAGACGCGGGGCGTCGTGCGCAACGACCTCAACATGCTCGTCTCGACCGGCGGCCGGGAGCGCACCGAGGCCGAGTTCCGGGGCCTGCTGGAAGGCGCCGGGTTCGCGGACGTCGCGCTCACCGGACCGCTGCCGCCCGCCGGATACCACGTCATCGAGGCGCGCCCCGCCGGGTGACCGTCAGTTGCGCGTCCAGTCGGGCTGGACGAAGTCGGCGACCCGCACCCGCCGGCCGAGCAGGACCACCTCACGGAACTGCCACAGCATCGCCCCGGTCGGGGCATGGACGCGCCAGTCGGGGCCGAGCCGCATCTGGAGCAGGCGGCCGCCGTCCGGCCGCGGCACCCACCGCGGCGTGTCGTCGGCGGCGAGCCGCCGCAGGCTCACATGGTGGACGGAGTGGACCTCGTCCGGGCTCGGCGCGAGCGGGCCCGGATCGTCCAGCGCCAGCACGATCGGCGTGATCGAGAAACCGGACGTGGCGGGGAAGTCGTCGAGCCGTCCGAGCACGTCGCCCGGCGCGGCGGCGAGGCCGATCTCCTCGCGCAGCTCCCGCAGCGCGGCCTCCTCGGGCGTCTCGCCGTCCTCGAGCCCGCCACCGGGCAGGCCCCACTGCCCGGCGTTCCGGCCCCGGTACGCGCGCCTGATCAGGATCACCGACGGGACGCCCGCGTGCTCCACCGCGCACAGCACGACCCCGGCGCGGCGCAGCCCGGGCGCGTCCGGGACGGTCGTGTGCGCGAACGCGCCGAGCCGCGCGGCGGCGAGCGTGCGGAACGCGGCGAGATCGTCGAACGGGTCGGGGGAGTCCGGGTGGCCGAGGGGGGCGTCCGTCATGCGTCGATACTGCCAGGGCCGCTTTCGCGCGCGTACCTCGCGGGGGACGTCCCGACCGCCGCCGTGAAGTCGCGGACGAAATGCGCCTGGTCGGCGTAACCCAGCTCGGCCGCCAGCGCGGCCCAGTCGGGCGGCGACCCGGACGCGGCCCGCTCGGCGGCCTCCTGCATCCGGAACCGGCGGATCACCCACTTCGGGCCGATGCCCACGTACTCGCGGAACAGCCGTTGCAGGGTGCGGGCGCTGAGCCCCGCCTCCTCGGCGAGCCGGTCCACTCGGACCAGGCCTGGCGACGCCGCGATCCGCTCCACGATCCGCGCCGCCCGCTCGATGGACGGGTCGGGCTCCGGCCGCAGCCCGATCAGGAACGACGCCAGCCGCGCGACGGCCGCGCCGTCGTCGGCGGTCGCGAAGACCTCGTCGGCGAGCGCCCGGCCGGGCGCGCCGAACACCTCGTCCACCCCGGCGAACCGGCCGGTGAGCGTGGCGACCGGGCCGCCCGCGAACGGCCGGAAACCGCCCGGCCGGAACGCCGCGCCGACCACCCGCCCCTCGCCCGCGATCTCCTCGGTGAAGTCGTCGCGGACGACGCCGACGACGCGGGCCCGGGTCGTCCCGGACGTCAGGTAGCTCGTGAACGTCACATGCACGGACGGCCGCGTGAGCACCTGCTGCCGGTGCGGTGGCCGCCCCCGCAGATCCCAGCGGAGCACCCACAGGTGCGCCACGAAGGGGGCCAGCTCCGGCGGCGGCGCGATCCGCTCGACCCGGAAGCTGTCGAGGGCCGTCCGCGGGCGCAGGATGCCGCGCGTCCCATCGGGTAGGGGACGTCCCATCGCCCCAGGCTAAGCGGCCCGTGCCGGGGAGATGTCGCGTTTTTGCAAGACGCGCGCCCGAGCCCCCGCCTAGCGTTGACGACGTGTTCGAACGGATGAGCGAGGAAAGCGTGATGGATATCCGGACTCAGATGGTCCCCGCCGCCGAGGCCGCGGCGAAGATCGTCCTGGAGACGCCGGAGGAGCGGCTGGACGCGCCGACCCCGTGCGCCGACTGGGACGTGCGCGCCCTGGTCAACCACCTGATCGTCTGGTCCGCCCGGGGCGAGACGGCCGCGCGCAGGCAGCCGCCCGCCGGGCCGGGGGAGGACCACGACTTCACCGCCGAGCCCGGCTGGGCGGAGCGGTACGCCGACCAGGCCCGCCGGACCGCCGAGGCGTGGCAGGACCCGGCGGCGTGGGAGGGCAACACCAGCCTGACCGGCAACAAGGAGGGCATGCCCGCCCCGTTCATCGCCGGGATCCTCTTCGGGGAGTGCGTCGTGCACGGCTGGGACCTCGCCGTCGCCACCGGCCGCGAGCCGTCCTTCCCGCCCGCCGTCGTGGAGGCGGCGTGGGAGCAGATCGTCCCGGCGGCGGAGATGAGCCGCCAGTACGGCGTGTTCGGGCCCGAGGTGCCGGTGCCCGCCGACGCGCCGCTGCTCGACCGCGTCCTCGGCATGGCGGGCCGCGACCCGCGCTGGAAGCCGTAGCGGGCCCCGCGCGGGTCCCGGCGCGAGCGGGGGCCCGCGCGTTCTACCCTTGGGGGCATGTCTTCGAGCTCTTCGATCCGCGTCCGGTTCGCCCCGTCCCCGACCGGCATGTTCCATGTCGGCGGCGCCCGCTCGGCGCTGTTCAACTGGGTGATGGCCGTGCAGTCCGGCGGGACGCTCGTGCTCCGGATCGAGGACACCGACGCCTCCCGCAACAGCCCCGAATGGACCGAGGGCATCATCCGCGCCCTCGCCTGGCTCGGCATCGACGGCGAGCAGTACGAGGGCCCCTACTTCCAGTCCGCGAACGCCGACCGGCACGCCGAGGCCGTCCGGACGCTCAAGGACGCGGGCCGCGCCTACTACTGCGACTGCACCCGCGAGGCCGTCATCGCCCGCACCGGCGACCAGCACAAGGGCTACGACGGCTTCTGCCGCGACCGCGGCCTGGAGCCCGGCCCCGGCCGCGCCCTCCGCTTCCGCACCCCCGACGACGGCCAGACCACCGTCGTCGACCTGCTGCGCGGCAAGCCGGTGTTCGAGAACGCCGTCCTTGAGGACTTCGTCATCGCCCGCGCGGACGGGTCCGTCACGTTCCTGCTGGCCAACGTGGTCGACGACATGACCCAGGGCATCACGCACGTGGTACGCGCCGAGGAGCACCTGTCGAACGCGCCCAAGCAGCAGCTCCTCTGGGAGGCGCTCGGCGCGGAGCCGCCCGTCTGGGCGCACGTGCCCGTCGTCGTCAACGAGAAGCGGCAGAAGCTGTCCAAGCGCCGCGACAAGGTCGCGCTGGAGGACTACCAGGCCGAGGGCTACCTCGCCGAGGCCATGCGCAACTACCTGATGCTGCTCGGCTGGGCCCCGTCCGGCGACCGCGAGATCGTCCCGTGGGACGTGGTCGTCGAGGAGTTCCGCATCGAGGACGTCAACACCTCGCCCGCGTTCTTCGACGAGAAGAAGCTCCGCGCGTTCAACGGCGAGTACATCCGCGCCCTGCCGGTGGAGAAGTTCATCGCCGAATGCCTGCCGTTCCTGGAGCGGGCCCCGTTCGACGTCGACGTCGCCGTGTTCGCCGAGCTGGCGCCGCTGGCGCAGACCCGGGTGGCGCTGCTGTCGGAGATCGTCCCGATGATCGACTTCGTGTTCCTGGACGAGCCGCCGTCCGACGAGCAGTCCTGGAACAAGGCGATGAAGGGCCCCGCCGCCGAGATCCTCGCCGCCGCCGAGGCCGCCTACCTCGACGCCCCCTGGCACGCCGACGAGCTGAAGGAGCGGCTGGAGCGCATCGGCGCCGAGCACGGGCTCAAGCTCGGCAAGACGCAGGCGCCCGTCCGGGTGGCCGTCACCGGCCGCACCGTCGGCCTCCCGCTGTTCGAGTCGCTGGAGATCCTCGGCCGCGACCGTACCCTCGCCCGCATCGCCACCGCCCGCGCGCGCCTCGCGCAGCGGGGCTGACCTCGCGCAGCGGGGCCGATCAGGACGCCGCCGGGTCCTCGCCGTCGAGGGCCCGGCGCAGTTCGGCCAGGCGGCGGTCCAGCTCGGCGAAGTCGTCGCGCAGCGTGATGGGGACGCGCTTGCCGACCAGCTCCGCCTGCTCCTCCAGCGAGACCAGCCGGTCGGTGATCCGCCGGCCGGCCTGCGGGTCGTCCAGCGGACGCCCCCGCAGCAGCGTCGCCTGCTCGCGGAGGAGCGCCGCCTGCTCGCGCAGCAGGTTCGTCTGGTCGCGGAGCTGCTTGTTCTTGTTGTGCAGCTCCACGAACACTGACACCTTCGCGCGCAGCACCCACGGGTCGAACGGCTTGGAGATGAAGTCGACCGCGCCCGCCGCGTACCCGCGGAACGCGTAGTCGGGGTCGCTGTTCACCGCGGTCAGGAAGATGATCGGCAGGTCGCGGGTCTTCTTGCGGCGCTTGATGTCGCGGGCCGTCTCGAACCCGTCCATTCCCGGCATGACGACGTCCAGCAGGATGACCGCGTACTCGTCGGTGAGGAGCGCCTTCAGCGCCTCCTCACCGGACCGGGCCCGGACGAGATCCTGATCGAGCGAGCTGAGGATCGCCTCCAGCGCGATCAGGTTCTCCTCCCGGTCGTCCACGAGCAGGATCTTGGCCTTGTCGTCCACGCGCCCTCTCTCCGATCCGGTCCCCGCCGCCGCCGACCGCGCCGGCGCGCACGGCGGCCCCCGCCTGCCAGGCGACTCCTCTCCTCAGCGGACGATGGAGGGTTGCAGCCAGTTCCTCATGACGTCAAGAAGATGGTCCACGTCGACCGGCTTCGGCACATAGTCCGACGCGCCGGACTCCAGGCTCCGCTCCCGGTCGCCCCGCATCACCTTCGCCGTGATCACGATAATGGGCAGCTCGGCGAACTGCGGCATCTCCCGGATCGCGGCCGTCGTGGCGTAGCCGTCGAGACCCGGCATCATCACGTCCATCAGGACGATCGCGACGTCCGGGTTGCGGTGCAGGACGTCGATCCCGGCCTGCCCGTCCTCGGCGTACAGGACCTCCATCCCGTACCCCTCCAGGACGCTGGTCAGCGCGAACACGTTCCGGACGTCGTCGTCGACGATCAGCACCTTGCGGCCCGACAGGACGGTGTCGAGGAAGTCGGCGGGCGGCTCCTCAAGCAGGCCGTTCAGCGCGGCGTCCCCTTCGCCCGGCCGCTCTCCGCCGGGCGGGCGCTGCTCGGCCGGCAGCCCGTTCTCCCCGGCCGGCGCGGACACGCCCCCGGGCAGCGCGTGCGGCCCGCCGCCGTTCCCGGGCATCCCGGCGCCCTGCCCCGCGCCGGGCATGGGCGGCACGACCGGCACGCCGTCCGGCGAGGTCGCCTCGTCCGGCGCCGCGGCCCGCCGCCGTCCGTCGCGCTCGCTGTACTGCGCGGGCAGGTACAGCGTGAACACGCTGCCCTGGCCCGGCCTGCTCTCGGCGTGGATCTCCCCGCCGAGCAGCCGCGCGATGTTCCGGCTGATCGACAGGCCGAGCCCGGTGCCGCCGTAGCGGCGGCTGGTCGTCCCGTCGGCCTGCTGGAACGGCTCGAAGATCTCCTGCAGCTTGTCCGCGCTGACCCCGATGCCGGTGTCGATTACCCGGAACGCGATGACGTCCGGGGTGTTCCACAGCGCGGGCAGCGCGAAGTCGATGTCGCCCGCCCGCTCGATCACGAGCCGCACCTCGCCCTCCGCGGTGAACTTCACCGCGTTGGACAGCAGGTTCCGCAGCACCTGCTGCAGCCGCTGCTCGTCGGTGTGCAGCGTGGACGGGACGTCCTGCGCGACCTCCACGCCGAACTGGAGCCCCTTGTCGACCGACAGCGGCCGGAACGTCGCCTCGACGTAGTCGACCAGCGCCGACACCGCGATCCGCTGCGGATGCGCCTCCATCTTCCCGGCCTCGACCTTCGCCAGGTCGAGGATGTCGTTGATCAGCTCCAGCAGGTCGGTGCCGGAGTCGTGGATCGTCTGGGAGAACTCGACCTGCTTGCCGGTGAGGTTGCCCTCCTGGTTCTCCGACAGCAGCTTCGCCAGCACGAGCAGGCTGTTCAGCGGCGTGCGCAGCTCGTGCGACATGTTCGCCAGGAACTCCGACTTGTACCGGGACGAGATCGCGAGCTGCTCGGCGCGCTCCTCCAGGGTCCGCCGGGCCTGCTCGATCTGGAAGTTCTGGATCTCGATCGCGCGGTTCTGCTGGGCCAGCAGCGCCGCCTTCTCCTCCAGCTCGGTGTTGGAGTGCCGCAGCTCGCCCTGCTGGCGCTGCAGCTCGTCCGACCGCTCCTGGAGCTCCTGCGCGAGCCGCTGCGACTCGCCGAGCAGCTGCTCGGTGCGGGTGTTCGCGCGGATCGCGTTCAGCGTCACCCCGATCGTCTCGATGAGCTGGCTGAAGAACGCCAGGTGGACGTCGGTGAACCGGCCGAAGGAGGCCAGCTCGATCGCGCCGAGCACCTCGTCCTCGAACACGATCGGCAGCACGATGATGTTGACCGGGGACGCCTCGCCGAGCCCCGAGCCGATCTTCACGTAGTCGGCGGGCGCGTCCGCGATCAGCAGCGGGCGCCGCTCCTGCGCCGCCTGCCCGACCAGGCCCTCGCCGAGCGCGAACCGGACCTCGCCGGACCCGCCGCCGCGGCCCGCCCGGCCGCGCGCCGTCCCGTACCCGGCGATCAGCGCGAGCTCCGTCTCGTCGCCGACGCTCTCCGCCAGGTAGAACGCGCCGTACTGGGCGCTCGCGGTCGGGGTCAGCTCCCGCATGATCAACTCCGCGACCTGCATGAGGTCGCGGTGGCCCTGCATGAGCCCGCCGATCCGCGCGAGGTTGGTCTTGAGCCAGTCCTGCTCCTCGTTGGCGCGGGTCGTCTCGCGCAGCGTCGCGACCATCAGGTTCACGTTGTCGGACAGCTCCGCGACCTCGCCGCGCGCCTCCACGGTGATCGTCCGGGTCAGGTCGCCGGTGGCGACCGCGCTCGCCACCTCGCCGATCGCGCGGACCTGCGTGGTCAGGTTCCCGGCCAGCTCATTGACGCTCTCGGTCAGCCGCTTCCAGGTGCCGGACACGCCCTCGACCTCGGCCTGGCCGCCGAGCCGTCCCTCGATGCCGACCTCCCGCGCCACCCGCGTCACCTCGGACGCGAACGACGACAGCGTGTCGACCATCTTGTTCAGCGTCGTCTTCAGCTCCAGGATCTCGCCCTGCGCGTTGACGTCGATCCGGCGCGTCAGGTCGCCGTGCGCGACCGCCGTCGCGACCTGCGCGATGTTGCGGACCTGGTAGGTCAGGTTGGACGCCATCCCGTTGACGTTGTCGGTCAGGTCCTTCCACATGCCGCCCGCGCCCGGCACGCGCGCCTGGCCGCCGAGGCGGCCCTCGGTGCCGACCTCGCGGGCGACGCGGCTGACCTCGTCCGCGAAGGCCGACAGCGTGTCGACCATGGTGTTCAGGGTGTCCTTCAACTGGAGGATCTCGCCCTGCGCGTCCACCTCGATCTTGCGGGTCAGGTCGCCCTTGGCGACCGCCGTCGTCACCTGGGCGATCCCGCGGACCTGGGACGTCAGGTTGTTCGCCATCGAGTTGACGTTGTCGGTCAGGTCCTTCCAGACGCCGCCCGCGCCGGGGACGATCGCCTGCCCGCCGAGCCGCCCCTCGGTGCCGACCTCCCGGGCGACACGCGTGACCTCGGACGCGAACGCCGACAGCGTGTCGACCATCGCGTTCACGGTGTCCTTGAGCTCCAGGATCTCGCCCTGCGCGTCGACCGTGATCTTCTTGCCCAGGTCGCCCTCGGCGACCGCCGTCGTCACCTGCGCGATGTTCCGCACCTGGAACGTCAGGTTGGACGCCATGCCGTTGACGTTGTTGGTCAGGTCCTTCCACACGCCGCTCACGCCGGGCACCCGGGCCTGGCCGCCGAGCCGTCCCTCCGTGCCGACCTCGCGGGCGACGCGGGTCACCTCGTCGGCGAACGCGGACAGCGTGTCGACCATCGTGTTCACCGTGTCCTTGAGCTGGGCGATCTCGCCCTGCGCGTCCACGGTGATCTTCTTGGCCAGGTCGCCCTCGGCGACCGCCGTCGTGACCTGCGCGATGCCGCGCACCTGGTAGGTCAGGTTGTCGGCCATCGCGTTGACGTTGTCGGTCAGGTTCTTCCAGACGCCGCTGACGCCCGGGACGTTCGCCTGCCCGCCGAGCTGCCCCTCGGTGCCGACCTCGCGGGCGACGCGGGTCACCTCGTCGGCGAACGCCGACAGCTGGTCGACCATGGTGTTCACGGTGAGCTTCAGCTCCTGCAGCTCGCCGGTCGCCTCCACCGTCACCTTGCGGGTCAGGTCGCCCTTCGCGACCGCCGTGGTGACCTCCGCGATGTCGCGGACCTGGGACGTCAGCCGGGACGCCATCACGTTCACCGACGCGGTGACGTCCCGCCAGCGGCCCGTCATGCCGCGCGCCGGGGCCTGGCCGCCGAGCCGCCCCTCGGTGCCGACCTCGCGGGCGAACTGGGTGACCTCCCAGGTGAACTGGTCGAGCAGCTCCACCATGCCGTTCACCGACTTCGCCATGCGCAGCAGCTCGCCGCGCATCGGCCTTCCGCGCACCCGCAGCTCGACCCGCTGGCTCAGGTCGCCCGCCGCCACCGCCTCGACGACCTGGCTCATGCCGGTCGCGAGGTCGGTCAGCTTGTCGATGATGGCGTTGGAGTCCTCCACGGCCGTGGCCCAGGTGCCGCGCAGCGTGCCCGGCGTCAGCCGGCCCCGCAGCTGCCCCTCCCGGCCGATCTCGCGCCGCACCCGGGACAGCCCGGACGACAGCTCGTCGGCGTTCTGCCGGATCTCCTCCAGGACCGCCGCGGCCTCCGCCACGGCGCCCTCGCCCGGCACCTTCAGCTCCGTCCTCGCCTTGCCGTCCCGGACGGCGATGAGCGCCTTCAGCAGCGGTTCGAGGTCGGCGTCGCTGTAGCGGGGGGCGGTGTCGCGGTACCCGCCGCCGGAGCGGGCGCGAGTCGCGGTACGCGGCATGCTCTCAATCCTCCTGGCCCGCGGTCGTCGAGGGTCCGGCCGCCGCCGGGCGTCCCGGGCGGCGGGGCATCCGGACGGCGCGGACTCCTGGCTCTGGCCTCTACTCCCGGCCGCCCCCAACTCTACGTCGCCGGGCCGCCGTGGAGTCCGTTCCGGCCCAGCCTGTGAACGGGCGGTCATGCCGTGGATCCGCCCTTGTAGTCTTCGTGTTACGGTCTGTCGTGCCGCGGCGGGGTCCCCCGCCCGGGGCTTCCGCACCCGGATCCCCGCCTCGCGTGGCCGGGCGGACGCCCGGTCTGTCACGATGGCCGGAACCGGGTAACGAAAGAGCTTGAGCGAAGGGCGACTCTTGGATCGGCAGACGGCGTCGGCGACGTTCCCGTCCGCCGCGGCGGCGGTGGCGGACGCGCGCCGGTTCGTCCGCAAGGTCCTCGCCGACTGGGGCCTGGACGACGTCGCGGACGACGCCGTCCTCGCCACCAGCGAGCTCGCCACCAACGCGATCGCCTACGCCGGGACGTCCTTCGAGGTGTCCTGCCACCTGGAGGCGGGCGACGTCCGGGTCGAGGTCCGCGACCGGCACCCCACCCGCGGCATCGAGATGCCGGGGGTCACCGCGTCCAGCGGGCGCGGGCTGCCGTCGATCGCGCGGCTCGCCGAGTCCTGGGGGGTGTCCTACGACCGCCGCACCAAGGGCGTCTGGTTCCGGCTGGCCCGGCCCGGCGCGGCGAACGGCGCGACCCCGTCCGCGCCGCCCGGATCGTACGAGGAGGAGCCCGCGGGCGAGCGGCCCTCGTCCGCCGCCCGGAGCGAAGCGCGGCGCGAGGCCGCCCGCGACCGCGCCCTGGAGCGCGCGGGACGCGACGCGGCGGCCGAGCGCGACGGCGCGGGCCCCGCGCGGGACGGCAGGATCGGCGAGGGCGTCGGGGAGGTCCCCGTCGCGGGTGACCGGCTGCTGCGTTCCCCCGCCGCCCTGGAGTCCATGGAGGACGGCGTCGTCACCGTCCGCGAGGTGCTCGGCGCGGACGGCGCGGCCGTGCTGCTGACCGAGCGCGACGGCCGCCTGGTCATGGGCGCGTCCGCCGGGACCGCCGCGGAGCTGCCGCTCGGCGAGCTGTCCATCGCCGGGCTCGGCCCCGCGGCCCGCACCGGCGCGCCCTGGGTCGCCGCCGACGCGTCCGACCCGGCGGCGACGGCGTTGAAGGCGCGGTCCCTGGCCGCGGCGCCGCTGGAGTCGCAGGGCCGCCTCACCGGGCTGGTCGTCGCGGTCTCGTCCGCATCCGGCCGTTTCGCCGAGGCCGACGGCGTCCGGCTCGGCCGCCTGGCGGACGAGATGTCGCTCTCCCTGGAGAAGGCCAGGGTCGGCGAGTTGGAACGGTCCTGGCGCGGTTGGCTCAGCTTCGTCGCCGAGGCCAGCGACCTCCTCGCGGGCACGCTCGACCAGGAGCGGACGATGGCGCTCGTCGCCCAGCTCGTCGTGCCCCGCCTCGCCACCTGGTGCGCCGTCTACACCGTCACCGAGGCCGAGCCCGACCGGCTCGCCTACGTCTGGCACGCCGACGAGAACCGCGCCGACGGGCTCCGCGAGCTGCTCGAACAGGCGGGCGCCGCCCCGCCGGTGGACGTCCCCGGACCGTGGAACGGGTTCGCCGCCGCCCCGGCCGACGTCCGCGCCGCCGCCGGCGACACCGCCGCCGACCAGGTCTACGCCTTCCCGCTGGTCGCCCGCGGGCGCCGCATCGGCACCATCGTCATCGGCCGCCCGGCGGGCGACCGCTTCCCGCGCAGCGCGGTCGAGCTGGCCGAGGAGCTCAGCCGCCGCGCCGCCCTCGCCGTCGACAACGCGCGGCTGTTCTCCGCGCAGACCGCCATGAGCAGCGCGCTCCAGCGCAGCCTGCTGCCGCCCGGCATCCCCGAGATCCCGGGCCTGGAGGTCGCCGTCGTCTACGAGCCGGCGGGGGAGGGCAGCGAGGTCGGCGGCGACTTCTACGACGTCTTCGAGAGCGGGCAGCGGCCCGGCGGGGCCGCGCCCGCGTCCCGCTGGCGGTTCGCGATCGGCGACGTGTGCGGCACCGGCCCGGAGGCCGCGGCCGTGACCGGCCTCGCCCGCCACGCGCTCCGCATCCTCGCCGCCGAGGACATGTCCGTCCCCGCCGTGCTCGGCCGCCTCAACCGGCTCATCCTCGGCGAGGGGGAGCGGGGGCGCCTGCTCACCCTCCTGCACGGCGAGATCGCGGCGCGGCGCCGCCGCGACGGCGTGACGATCAGTCTGACCAGTGCGGGCCACCCGCCCCCGCTGGTGCTCGACCCCGACGGTGAGGTACGGGAGGTCGCGTCGCCGCAGCCGCTGCTCGGCGTGTTCGACGGCGTCGAGTTCCACACCGACACCGTCGAGCTGCGCCGCGGCGAGGTCCTGCTGTGCGTGACCGACGGCGTCACCGAGCGGCGTTCCGGACACCGGCTGCTCGGCGACGGGCGCGGCCTCGAACGCCTCCTCGCCGACTGCACGGGGCTGAGCGCGGGCGCCGTCGCCGCGCGCATCCAGCGAGCCGTGCGGGACTTCGGCCCGGAGCCGTCAAACGACGACGTTGCCCTCATCGTTCTGCGGGCGTCATGATGGAGACCAACAATCGGTAAGGTGGGGTGGCGTGGGGCTTGCCTTGCACACGACACGACAGGACGGCCGCGCGACGATCGCCGCGCGCGGCTCCATAGACCTGCACTCCTCCGACGAGCTGCGGTCCCGGTTGACCGAGCTGGTGGACGCCGGTGAGCGGGCGGTCGTCGTCGACCTCACGGCCGTCGACTTCTGCGACTCCTCCGGTCTGAACGTCCTCGTCCGGGCGTACAAGCACGCGCGTGCGCAGAACGCCACGCTCACCGTCACCGGCGCCTACGGCCGGGTCGAGAACGTGCTGCGCACCACCGGCCTCGACCGGTTCCTGATCGACGATCCCGAGGAGACCCCGGCCGAGGGACGCTGAGGCCCCGGATGACCGGCAGTGAAGCGAGGATCTCCGGGGCTCCCGGGCGGTCCGGCGACGGCCTCTCCGAAAGGTAGGGCACGATGAAGAACGGCGAGCGGGCGGAGTGACCGACCCCATGACCGAGACCACCCTGCGCGCGGCCCCCCAGACCGAGGCGGTCGAGTACGCGCGGCGCCTCGCCGCCCGCACGATGCGCACCTGGGCCCTGATGGACCGCGAGGAGCTCGTCACGGCGATCGTGGCCGAGCTGGTCGCGAACGCCGTCCGGCACGCGGGCACCGCGCTCGAACTGCGGCTGCTGCGCGGGGCCGGACGCATCCGGGTCGAGGTCCGCGACCGCGCCGCCCAACTGCCGCGGCTGACCGTCCCCGGCCCGCTGGACGAGTCGCACCGCGGCCTGTTCATCGTCGACCGGTTCGCCAACTCCTGGGGCGCCGACCCGGTCACCGGAGGCAAGGTCGTCTGGGCAGAGGTCGATATCTGACCGGGTCCGGACGTCGCTTCGCGCGCCTGGAACGTAACGTTTTGGAAGATCTCCTGTGGGAGCGCGTCCACCCCGGCGGCCCCGGGCGCGCGGCCCGGGACCGTGCGGGCGGTCAGACCGACTTGCGGTACAGCTCGGCCACCAGGAACGCGAGGTCGAGCGACTGCCCGCGGTTGAGGCGCGGGTCGCACGCCGTCTCGTAGCGCTGGTGCAGGTCGCCCTCGGCGAGGCCCTCCGCGCCGCCGACGCACTCGGTGACGTCGTCGCCGGTGAACTCGATGTGGATGCCGCCGGGGTGCGTGCCGAGCGCGCGGTGGACCTCGAAGAAGCCGGCGACCTCGTCCAGGACGTCGTCCAGCCGCCGGGTCTTGTGCCCGCTCGGCGCCTCGAACGTGTTGCCGTGCATCGGGTCGCACACCCACGCCACCGGGGCGCCGCTCTGGTGCACCTTCTCGATCAGCGGGGGCAGCGCCTCCCTGATCTTGCCCGCGCCCATCCGGGTGACGAACGTCAGCCGCCCCGGCTCCTCCTCGGGGTTCAGCCGCTTCATCAGCGCCAGCGCGTCGTCGGCGGACGTCCCCGGGCCGAGCTTCACCCCGATCGGGTTGCGGATGTGCCGCAGGAACTCCACGTGCGCGCCGTCGAGCTGCCGGGTGCGCTCGCCGATCCACAGGAAGTGCGCCGACACGTCGTACGGCAGGCCGCTGAGGCTGTCGATGCGGGTCAGCGCCCGCTCGTACTCCAGCAGCAGCGCCTCGTGGCTGGAGTAGAACTCCACGCCGTGGAACTCGTCCGGGCTCACCCCGCACGCCTTCATGAACGTCAGCGCCCGGTCGATCTCGCCCGCCAGCCGCTCGTAGCGGCGGCCGGCCTTGCTGTGGGCCACGAAGTCCTGGTTCCAGGCGTGGACCTGCCGGAGGTCGGCGTAGCCGCCCTTGGTGAAGGCCCGGCACAGGTTCAGCGTCACGGCCGAGCAGTGGTACGCCTTCAGCAGCCGGTGCGGGTCGTTCCGGCGGGACTCCGCGTCGAAGTCGAGGCCGTTCACCGCGTCGCCCCGGTAGGCGGGCAGCTCAAGGTCGCCCCGCACCTCGACGGGCTTGGACCGCGGCTTCGCGTACTGCCCGGCCATCCGGCCGATCTTCACCACCGGCACGCTGGCGGCGTAGGTGAGCACGACCGCCATCTGCAGGAGCGTCTTCAGCTTGTTCTTCACCGCGTCGGCGTTCGCGCCGGTGAAGGTCTCGGCGCAGTCGCCGCCCTGCAGGACGAACGCCTCGCCGCGCGCGACGTCGGCGAGCTGGGCCTTGAGCTGGTCGCACTCGCCGGCGAAGACCAGCGGCGGCTGGGCGGCCAGTTCGGCGGCGACGGCCCGAAGCTCGTCCGGGTCGTCCCAATCGGGCTGCTGCAGGGCGGGGAGCTCGCGCCAGGCGTCGAGATCCCCGGTGGCGGAGGTACTCACGGTGAAAAGGCTATGGCACTCCCGGCCCTGCCTGCCGCCGCGCGGGTCTGAGTGGGCGCGGTCAGGATCCGGGCCGGACGCGCGAAACGGGCGGCCTCGCCGGTGGGGCCGCCCGTTTCCATGGTCATGGGACGGAAGAGCCGAAAGCTCGTTCTCGGGCCAACTAACGTCATCCGCGGCATTTCCGGACATGCTGGATCGCGCTCGCGGACGGGCCGCGCCGGGGCGTGGCGCGCCGGGCCGCGCCCGTCAGGCGGCGCGGCTTCCGGCGGTGGCGCGCACCGGTTCCGGCGCCGCGCCGCCCGCCACCGTCCGGCGGCCGCTCAGGTCGGCCTCGCTCGCGAGCTGCCGCAGCCGCCGCAGCGACCGGTCGGTGATCTGCCTGACCCGGTTGTGGCTCAGGCCGTACCGGGCGCCGATCTGCGCGTACGAGAGCGGCTGGCCGCTGTCCATCCCGAACCGGGCCCGCAGGATCGCGGACTCGCGCTCGGGCAGCCGGTCGAGCAGCCGCGCGAGGCCCTCGATGTCGTCCAGCGCGAGGATCTCGGCCTCCGGGGTGACGGCGTCCGGATCCTCCAGCAGGTCGCCCATCGGCGTCTCGCCGGCGTCGTCGACCGTCGCGTCCAGGCTGGCCGGGTCGCGCCGCCAGCGCAGCAGCTCGTCGACGTGCTCGACGTCCGCGCCGAGCACGCCCGCGAGCTCGTCCCGGGACGGCTCCCGGCCCAGCTCACGGCCGAGCTGGCGCTCCGCGCGGCGCAGCCGCGACAGCTCCTCCTCGACGTGGACCGGCAGCCTGATCGTGCGGGCCGTGTGGCTCAGCCCGCGGCCGATCGCCTGCCTGATCCACCATGTGGCGTACGTGGAGAACTTGAACCCGCGCCGGTAGTCGAACTTCTCCACCGCGCGCATCAGGCCCAGGTTCCCCTCCTGGATGAGGTCTATCAGGGGCAACGAGTCGGTCGGGTACTTCCGGGCGATCGAGACCACCAGCCGCAGGTTCGCCTCGACGAAGCGCTGTTTGGCGCGCAGCCCCGCCGCGGCGACCTCCTCCAGCTCCTCGCGGGACACGCCCTCGGGCACGTCGTCCTCGTCGAGCAACTGTTCGGCGTACAGGCCCCCCTCGATCGCCTTGGCCAGATCGACCTCCTCCTGCGCGTCGAGCAGGGGGGTGCGGCCGATCCGGTCCAGGTACGCCCCGACAAGGTCCTTGTCGGGGACTTCGACCCTGTCGCCCTTGGTACGGGTTGCAGCCATCCTGACCCTTCTCCGGTGCGATCTCCCTAAGAGGAGAACGCTAATTACCGCTCTGTGATTCCCGGGCGGGAATACTGCGAGGCTGTTAGCCGCTCTACGCTCTGATACCCCGACTGAGGAGAAACCGACATGGCGACGGTCACGCTTACCGCGGAGAACTTCGATCAGGTCGCGCAGTCCGACGGCATCGTGCTGGTCGACTTCTGGGCGGACTGGTGCGGCCCGTGCAAGCGCTTCGCGCCCGTGTACGAGCGGTCGGCCGGGAAGCACGACGACATCACGTTCGGCAAGGTCGACACCGACGCCGAGCCGGAGCTGTCGGAGCGGTTCGGGATCAGGTCGATCCCGACCCTGATGGCGATCCGCGACGGCATGATCGTCTTCGCCGAGCCGGGGGCGCTGCCCGAGCCGGTGCTGGAGAACGTGATCGAGCAGGTCCGCGGCCTCGACATGGAGGACGTCCGGCGCCGCGCGCAGGGCTGACACCGGACCAGGACGGCGCAACGCCCGAATCATCCGGTTGCCCGCCCGTGACGTCGGGACGGCGCGGCGACGGCGCGGGGGCGGCGTGACGGCAAAGAAGCGCGCGGTACGGCCCCCGGGACGTCCAGCATGGTCGATGATGGACGGGTGCTCGCCGATGTCGTCCGTCACCTGGTGTGCCCCGTCTGCGGAGCGGACCTCGAACACGCCGACCGCCGACTCCGCTGCCCGGGCGGGCATACCTTCGACATCGCGCGCCAGGGGTACGCGAACCTCCTGCCCGGCAACGCCCGTCCGGGGACGGCCGACACCTCCGAAATGGTGCGCGCCAGGGAAGAGTTCCTGAGCGCCGGGCACTTCGCCGCGCCCGCCGACCGGCTCGCTTGGAGCGTTTCGATGGCCGGGCCGTCCTTCGTCCTCGACGCGGGCGCCGGAACCGGCCACTACCTGAGCGCGGCGCTCGACCGCTCCCCGGACGCCATCGGCCTTGCCCTCGACATCTCCAAGCACGCCGCGCGCCGCGCCGCCAAGGCCCATCCGCGCGCCGGAGCCGTCGTCGCCGATCTGTGGCGCCCGCTCCCGGTGCGGGACGGCGCCGCCGACGCCGTGATGAACGTCTTCGCGCCGCGCAACGCCGCCGAGTTCCACCGCGTACTCCGCGACGACGGGTTGCTGTTCACGGTGACACCGTCCCAACGGCACCTGGGCCCGCTCGTGGACGCGCTGGGCCTGCTGTCGATCGACAAGCGCAAGACCGAACGCATGGACGCCGCACTCGCCGGATACTTCAAGCTGGACTCGCGCCAGGAGCTGGAGACCGAGGCCGTCCTCTCCCACGACGAAATCACCACGCTGGTGGGGATGGGGCCGAGCGCGCATCACGTCCCCGTAGAACAGCTCAGTGAGCGGCTGGTAGAGCTAGCCGACCCGCTCCCAGTGCCGCTGGCATTCGTGCTGTCCACCTACAGGCGGCTTGAGTAGGCGCGGACGCACATTCCGCTAGGTGAGGACAAGCATTACCTGCGGAACCTCCCCAGGTCGGATGGTCTCCTCCAGGCCGTGGACGCCGTGGGTCGCGAAACTGAACGACGCCGACACCGCATACACGATGCCGCTTAGCAGGACGCGCTGGAGCGCCTGTCCCGCGCGAAGCCATTCCATGGGCGAATCGCCGAACGTCGTCAACACGGCACGCTGACCGGACGTCCCTTCCGTTGAAGACAACATGTGCAACGCGGCCCCTTCGAGCCGCGCTGCCTCACCCAGCACCTTGAGCACGTGACCGGACGGTGCCGTCGCCTCCTCGGTAGGGCCTGCGCGGAAGGGCTTGAGAGTGGCGGCGTAGAGGAGCCGTTCCTCGGGGATGGTCCGATGACGTCCGGCAAGCCTCACCGACGCGAGCACCGAAGGACGTGCCGCGTCCGGCAGCAACCGGACCACGGCCTCATGTCCCAGTTGGGCTGCCGCCAGGCGCAGGTTGACGAGCGCGGCGCCGCTGCTGATCCGCAGACCACGCCCTACGGGGTCGCGGGACGGCCGGAACCGGACCGGATCGGCACGCAGCTCGATCACACCGGGTGCCACCGTGAATCGCCAGGCGTGCAGGTGGTGGATTGTCGGCCCCATCGTCGCGGCGACCACGAGACGCTCCGCCGGGGCGCGAATCGCGACGGACACGTTCACGGGACGTCCTCCAGACCATGGCGAGACTGCGCTGGCGGGAGCCGCCGCAGAACCGCGAAGTCGAGCTCCGCGGGCCGTGCGGTCCGCGCACCGTATCCCACGGTCACCCACGCCACCTAGCAGGTGAACAAGGAGGTCAGCAGGCGTCGTACCCGTGAGGGGGGACGGGGAGGCGGCTCGCGCCGCCCGCACGACGATTTGCCTCTACCGGCGGGGCCCTCTAGTCTCCTGGTGCGCCAAGGGATGCAGGACGCCACCGTGCGGCCGGCCCTCAGGACGCCGGGTCCTCTGAAAGATGGTTCGGGTTCCGCCCAGACTGGTGTAAGATGGCTCGCACAGCCCAAAACCGGGATGCAGGACGCCGCGAGGTGGCCGGCCCGCAGGGCGCCCCCTACGAATCGATCTTCACGGGTCTTCTTTGGCTTGTGGTGGTGTCGTGAGGTTGGGGTTCTGGCAGGTCCCTCGTCCGTCGAAAAGATCTTCCTGGATCTTCTTGACAACGGGGACGGGTCGGGTAAGTTAGAAGGGTTGCCCCGGAGCCGGGGCCCGTGGGAGCGGGTGGTCGGCGCGGTGGGTGTCCGTTTCTTGAGAACTCAACAGCGTGTTAAAAGCCAGTGCCTTTATACGGCCAGGCCGGGTTTCCTGGTTTGGTCGTCCCCGTGGCCACTCCTTGTGGGTGGCGGGGATTTCTTTGAGGCAATGCACGGCCCTCTACGAGGGGTCGTGCCTGCCGGGATTTATTTCCTGAGGTTTGGCCGTTCAGGGTTCGCCCCTTGTTCGGTCGTTGTGCCTTGATGGAGAGTTTGAT
>NZ_VSRQ01000016.1:0-98728 GCF_008121305.1 Actinomadura decatromicini
ACCCCGGATCCCTGCTCCACTGGACCCGCAAAATGATCGAAATCCGCCAACGCCACCCCGTCTTCGGCGTCGGCTCCTACGTCGAACTCTCCGCCTCCAACCCCTCCGTCCTCGCCTTCACCCGAGAGATCACCGAGGACGAAAGCCCGTGGGGCGAGATGGACGCGGTCCTGTGCGTCAGCAACCTTTCCCGGTTTCCGCAGCCGGTCGAACTCGACCTCCGCCGCTTCGAGGGGTACTCCCCCGTGGAATGCATGGGCGGCGTCCAGTTCCCGGCGATCGGTGAACTGCCGTATCTGCTGACGCTCCCCGGGCACGGTTTCTACTGGTTCCAGCTCATTCCGCCGGACGACGAATTGGAGCCCGCCCTGGCGGCCTCGGCCAAGGCCCTGTGACCGTGCTGCCCTCGCGCCCCGCCCTCACGCGGGACCTCGCGGAATGGCTGCCGAGGCAGCGGTGGTTCGGCGGCAAGGACGGCCCCATCGACGACCTCGCCATCGGCACCGCCACCCAACTCCGCTCCGGCGACCCCGCCCTCCACCACCTCGTCCTGGACGTCCACCAGAACGGGGTCACCGACCACTACCAATTGCTGCTCGGCGTCCGGAGCGAATTGCCGGACCGGCTGCGGCACGTCGAGATCGGCGGGCGCGCCGGCCGCCGTGACGTGCGCCTGTACGACGCGGCGCACGACCCCGACCTGACGCGGGTCCTGCTCGCCGAGCTGGCCGCCGGGTCGTCCAGCGGCCCGCTGCGCTTCCACCACGCGCCGGGCGCCGCCATCCGGACCGACCTGGCGAGCCTGCCCATCACCGCCGAGCAGAGCAACACCTCGCTGCTGTTCGGCGACGTCTACATATGCAAGCTGTTCCGGCGGCTCACCCGGGGCGTCAACCTCGACCTCGAGGTGAACCTCGCGCTGTCCCGCCGCGGGTGCGCGCACGTCCCGTCCGTCCATGGCTGGATCGAGCTGGAGCCCGGCCCGGACGCGCGGGCGGGCGGTCCCGACGCGGGGCCCGTCACCCTCGGGCTGCTCTCCGACTACCTGCACACCGGCGCGAACGGCTGGAGCCTCGCGATCGCGAGCGTCCGCGACTGGTTCGCGCACACGCCCCGGCCCGGCGACGGCGAGTGGGCCGAGCTGGACGCGAGCGCGGCGGGCGGCGACTTCGCGGCCGAGGCGGAGCGGCTCGGCGCGGCGACCGCCGAGGTGCACCGGGCCCTCGCGGACGCGTTCGGGGTGACCGTCCTCCCGGCCGCCGAGGTGGGCGCGATGGCGGCGCGGATGAACGCCGAGCTGACCGGCACCTGCCGGGACGTGCCCGGCCTCGCCCCGCACGCGAAGGCGCTGACCGGCGCGTTCCTGGACCTCGCGGCGCGGGCGGAGCCGCTGCCGGTGCAGCGCGTGCACGGCGACTACCACCTCGGCCAGGTGCTGCGCACCGAGGGCGGCTGGACGCTGCTCGACTTCGAGGGCGAGCCCGCCCGTCCGCCCGCCGAGCGCCGCGCCCTCGCCCACCCGCTCCGGGACGTCGCCGGGATGCTCCGCTCCTTCGAGTACGCGGCCCGCTTCCTCATCGCCAAGCCGGGGACGAAACCGCCCGAGCCGGGCCGTCCGGAGACCAGGGCGCACGCCTGGGCGGCGCGCAACCGGGCGGCGTTCTGCCGCGGCTACGCGGCCGCGGGCGGCGCCGACCCGGCGGCGCACGCGGTGCTCATCCGCGCCTTCGAATTCGAGAAGGCCGTTTACGAGGTGCGGTACGAGGCGCGGAACCGGCCCGCGTGGCTGCCCGTTCCGCTGACCTCGCTCGCCCATCTGACCACTTGACCAAAGACACGAAAGGCCGACCTTAATTCGGCGTCATGATCATGTAAAATCGGCGCGCTCGCAAAATTCCGGAGCGTTCAACGGGTACCCGAATCCAGGGCGGGAGATCACCTGCCGCTGGAAACCCGAACATCCGGAACGGAGAGCACGCGAATGTCCATCGCACCTCGCAACAATGGGGCAGGCGCCCGGGAGACGGCCGCGGACACGGTGTCCGAAGGCGATACCGGCCAGGCCCGGGCGGCCGTCCGAAAACAGAGGGCGCTCCGCGCCGCCGTCACCGCGGCGGCGACCGGGTTCGTGCTCGCCGCGCCGCTGAGCTCGCACGCGCTGGCGGAGCTCAACCCCACCGTGCTGAGAAGCATGCATCTGGACTCGGCCACGTTGAAGAAGGTCAGGGCCTACGACGCCTACCGGACGCGCGAGGCGGGCCAGCGGCATCGCGCGAAGCGGGCGATCTCGTTCGCGCGCAGGCAGATCGGCAAGCCGTACCGGTGGGGCGCCGACGGCCCCAGCGGCTACGACTGCTCGGGCCTCGCGATGGCCGCGTGGCGGAGAGGGGGCGTCCACCTGCCCCGCGTCACGTACGCGCAGTACCGGGGGGTGAGGCGGAAGGTGGGCCTGAGCGACCTCAAGCCGGGCGACCTCATCTTCTTCCACGGCCGCAGCCATGTCGGAATGTACGTCGGGAACGGACGTTTCCTGCACGCCCCGCACGCGGGCGCGAGGGTCCGGATCGACAAGCTCGGCGGCACCCGCAAAAGGCAGTTCGCGGGCGCGGTACGTCCGGGCGCCCCCGCCTACAGGGAATGGTCGGCGTCGGTGAAGGAGCTCGTCCGGAAGATCGACCGGATGAGCGCGCAAGAGGAGGAGGCCGATCAAAAACCGCCAGATAATCAGCGGAGCCTCCATATTCCGCCACCTACCGATACATTGCCCAAATCGCCCGGTAAACCATCGGAGCACGCCCCCGACCCCGCCCCCGGCACGGCAGCGGGTGCGGCGGCCGGCCCGGACACGTCGCCGGACGGCGCCAACCCGGCGCCGAGGCCCAGCTACAAGGCCGACCCGAGTCGGCACGCCTGGGCGAAGTACGTGGGCCCGGCGGACGACCTGACGGCGCCCGGCCACGTCCCGAACTGATCCGGGCGGCGCGCGCCGCCCGCGCGGCGGGCGGCGCGCTCGACCTGGAGCGCGGTCCGGATGCTCGGCCCGCGCAGCCGCGGACGGCTCGACCCGGCGCTGCGCGCGCGGCGGAGTTCGAGCCGTCCGAGGAGTTCCTCGCCGGGGTGGACGAGATCTTCCCCGGCCCCGGCGAGTCGCCGGAAGCGTTCGCCTGCCCCCCGGCGGACGGCGTGGCCGGATCGTGCCAGGACGTTCCGGACGAGTCGTGCTATCTTGCGGACGATAACCGTTTTCATTGTGCACGGGTGAAACGTCCCGCACGCCGCGCGGCGCCCGCGCGGCCGGGGCACGCGGTGCCGCGCCGACGCCGGCGGCCGCGCCGTTCGCGGACGTCCCGCTGGAGCTCTGTCGGGCGGCGAGCTCCAGCGGGTCCGCGCCGCCCCGGCACGCCGCCCCGGCACCGCGCCCCGGCACCACGCCCCAGCACCACGCCCCGACACCGCGTCCCGACCCGGCGAGCCGCCGGCCCACACCGTTTTCACATGATCTCTTGACGCCCGCCCGGTCCTGGGGCCCGGGCGGGCGCGGAGTCCCCGTTCACCTTCCGGACATGCCGGATCGATGATCGCAATGACCTTGCCATTCACTTACCGGGCCATGGGCATCGGCCCCGGGACGCGAGGGCATTAACAGGGCTCTTGCGACTTACGGGGCGATCTGGGAGGGACGCGATGTGGGACTTCGCGGGCCGGGACACCGCAATCGACCTGGGCAGCGCCACCGTCCGCATGCACGTGCGAGACCGCGGCGTCGTCTGCCGCGAACCGTCCGTGCTCGCCAGGTGCCGCCGCACCGGGCGCATCCTCGCCCTCGGCTCCCCCGCCCGGGAAATGGCGGGACGCAACCCCGACGTCACGCTCGTCCGCCCGATCCGGGAGGGCGCGCCCACCGAGACCGACGAGGCCGAGTACCTGATGCGCTACCTCGTCCGCAAGCACCACAGGAGGCACTACACGGCGCGTCCCCGGCTGGTCGTGACGGTGCCGAGCGGGCTGACGTCCGTCCACTACCGCGCGCTGCAGTTCTCCGCGTACCAGGCGGGCGCGCGGCGGCTCACGCTCGTGCCGACGCCGATCGCCGCCGCGATCGGGATGGGGCTGACCTCGTCCGCGCGGCCCGAGGTCGCGGTCGTCGCCGACATCGGCGCGGACGTCACCGACGTCGGGGTGATCTCGTTCGGCGGGCTCGTCACGTCCCACACCGCGCACGTGGGCGGGTCGACGCTGGACCGGGCGATCGTCGCGATGGTGCGCCGCGAGCACAACGTGACGCTGTCGGTGTCGGCGGCGGAGCAGGCGAAGCTGGAGGTCGGGGCGGTGCCGCCGCTCGGGCGGCGGCCGGTCCGGCAGACCGTGGTGCACGGCCGGGACCTCGCGACCGGGATGCCGCGCGAGATCGTCCTCACCACCGTGGACGTCGGCCGGGCGATCGCCGGGCCGGTCGCGGAGATCGTCGACGCCGTGCAGGCCGGGCTCGCGGGCTGCTCCCCGGAGATCGCCGGGGACCTGCTCGGCGTCGGCGTCACCCTCACCGGCGGATGCGCCCGGCTGCCCGGCCTGGAGCGGCTGATCCGCGAGCGGACGGGCCTCACCGCGCGGATCGGGGACGACACCGGCGACGCCGCCGTCCTCGGCGCCGGGGAGGTGCTGCGCTCGGCGCGCTCGCCGGAGCCGCCCGCGCGGGAGAGCTCGCCGCGCCCGCAACTGCTGACGACCGTCCCCGAGTTCGAGCACTGACCCGGCCGCCGGGACGGGCTAGGATCCGGGTTCCATGAGCGACGCACCCGGCCGCGAGGGGCCCGGCAGCCCGCACCTCGAAGAGGTCTCGGACGGGGTGTTCGCCTACGTCCAGCCGGACGGCACCTGGTGGATCAACAACACCGGGTTCCTCGTCGGCTCGCGCGGCGTGACGAGCGTCGACTCCTGCTCCACCGAGCGCAGGACGCGCACCTACCTGGACGCGATCGGGTCGGTGACGAGCCGTCCCGTCCGGACGCTGGTCAACACGCACCACCACGGCGACCACACGTTCGGCAACTACCTGTTCCCCGGCGCGACCGTCGTCGGCCACGAGGGGACGCGCGAGGGCGCGCTCGCCTGGGGCAGGCCGTTCGACGAGCCGTTCTGGACGAAGGTCGACTGGGGCGACGTCGAACTCGAACCGCCGTTCCTCACCTACACCGAGGGCGTGACCCTCTGGGTGGACGACCTGCGCTGCGACGTCCGGCACGTCGGGACGCCCGCGCACACCACCAACGACTCGATCGTGTGGATCCCGGAGCGGCGGGTGCTGTTCTGCGGCGACCTGCTGTTCAACGGCGGCACGCCGTTCCTCATGATGGGGTCGGTCGCGGGCGCGCTCAAGGTCCTGGAGGAGGTCGTCGCGCCGCTGGGCGCGGAGACGATCGTCCCCGGGCACGGCCCGGTCGGCGGCCCCGAGCTGATCGACCGCGTCGTCGAGTACGCGCGGTTCGTGCGGACGACGGCCGCCGCCGCGAAACCGGCCGGGCTGACCCCGCTGGAGGCGGCGCGGGAGGCCGACCTCGGGCCGTTCGCCGAGCTGACCGACGCCGAGCGGCTCGTCGGCAACCTGCACCGCGCCTACGCCGAGCTGGACGGCCTCGAACCCGGCGGGCCGATCGACCTGGTCGCGGCGCTCAACGACATGATCGAGTTCAACGGCGGGCGGCCGCTGACCTGCCGCGCGTGATGCCCGCCGGGGCGCGTCGCCCGTAGGATCGGCCGGGTGATCGACGCGAGCGCCTCCCGGACGTGGCGGCGCGGCGACGTCGTCCTCGGCCTCTACGACGTGCTCGACGTGATCGCGACCGGCGGGATGGGCCTCGTGTACCGGGTCCGGCACCGTGGCTGGGACGCCGAGCTGGCCATGAAGGTGCCGCGTCCCGAGCTGGTGGGCACCGAGTGGGGCGTCCGCGAGTTCGCGGCCGAGGCGGAGACGTGGGTCGGGCTCGGACCGCATCCGAACACGGTGGAATGCGCGTACGTGCGCCTGATCGGGTCGGTGCCGGGCGTTTTCGCCGAGTGGGTGGACGGCGGCAGCCTCGCCGACGCGGTCCACGAGGGACGGTTACGCGAGTCCGACGAGCGGCGCACGGTCGCCCGGTTCCTGGACGTCGCGATCCAGTTCGCGTGGGGGCTGGAGCACGCGCACGGCGCCGGGCTCGTCCACCAGGACGTGAAGCCGGCCAACGTGATGCTCGCCGCGGACGGCACGGTCAAGGTCACCGACTTCGGGCTGGCGAAGGCGCGGATCCGGGCGGGCGAGGGCGGCGAGCCGCGCCCCGACCCCGATCCGCTGGTCAGCTTCGCGGGCCTGACGCCCGCGTACTGCTCGCCGGAGCAGGCGCGGGCGGCGGCGGGCGAGCACGTCGCGCTGACCCGCGCGACGGACGTGTGGTCGTGGGCGCTGAGCGTCCTGTCGATGTTCACCGGCGGCGCGCCGACCCGGTCCGGGGAGACGGCGCGCGAGGCGTTCGAGGACTTCCTGTCCCGCGCGACGCGGGACGAGCTGCCCGTGCCGCCGCCCGGCCTCGTCGACCTGCTGCGGGCGTGCTTCCGGCCGGACCCGGCGGCGCGTCCCGCCGGGATGGGCGAGATCGCCGACGCGCTCGTCACCGTGTACGCGGAGGCGGCCCGCGAGCCGTACCCGCGGGACCGTCCGGCGCGGGCGACGCTGCTCGCGGACGGCCTGTCGAACCAGGCGCTGTCCATGCTCGACCTCGGCCACGCCGAGCGCGCGGAGGCGCTGTGGGAGCGGGCGCTCGCCGCCGACCCGCACAACCCCCACGCCGTCTACAACCGGGGCCTGCACCGCTGGCGCGCCGCCCGGCTGACGGACGCGCAGCTCGTCGCGGAGCTGCGGCGCGTCCGGGAGACGCATCCGGACGTGTGGGCCTGCGACCACCTGCTCGGGCTCGTCCTGCTGGAGCGCGGCGACCCGGCCGGGGCGGTGCCGCTGCTGCGGTCCGCCGCCCGGCGCGCGCCGGACGCCCCGGAGCCCGCCGCCGCGCTGGAACGCGCCGGGCGCGCGGACGTCCCGCCGCCCCCGCTCGTCCTCGCGGGGCACGCGAACGCGGTGCGCGCGATCGCGCTCGACCCGGGCGGCGCGTTCGCGGTGAGCGGGAGCGCGGACACCGCGTCACCGCCCGAGCCCGGGTCGGAGGGCGGCGCCGTCCGCGTCTGGGACCTCGCCACCGGCCGCTGCCTGCACGCCCTCGTTCCCGCGCACGCCGCCGGTCTGGACGGCGGCGTGCAGGCGGTCGCGGCGAGCGCGCGTCACGTCGCCTCGGGCGGCGGCGACCGCGCCATGCTGGTGTGGGACGTCCGCGACGGCCGCCTCCTGCACCGCGCCGACGACCACGCGAGCCGCGTCGACGCGCTGGCCTTCGCACCGGACGGCTCCCTGCTCGTGTCGGCCACCGAGGGCGGCGCCGTCCGCGTCTGGGACGTCGCGACCGGGCGCTGCGTCCGCACCCTGCAACGGGAGCAGGACCTCCCGTCGCGGCTCGGCGGGGCCGTCGCGGTGACCGGCGACGGGCGGCACGTCGTGCGGTGGGAGCCGACGACCATGCGCCTGCGCGCCTGGGACCTCGGGACGGGCGCGCTCGTCCGCTCGACGCCGCTCCCGCGCGCCCGCGTCGCGTTCAGCGCGGACGGGCGCGCCGCGCTGGCCTCGGTCGAGTCGGAGCTGCGCGTGTGGGACGCCGTCGCGGGCCGCGTCCTCCGCGCCGCCGAGGTCCCGGCCGCGCGCGACACGCGGTTCGCCGTCAGCGGCGACGCCGCCTGGGCGCTCGCCACCGGACCGGACGGCCTCCAGCTCTGGGACCTGCGGGAGGGGCGCTGCATCCGCACGCTGCCGGGCGACGGCACCGTCTCCGGGACGGCCGTCCTCA
This sequence comes from Actinomadura decatromicini, assembly GCF_008121305.1. Lineage (NCBI taxonomy): Bacteria > Bacillati > Actinomycetota > Actinomycetes > Streptosporangiales > Thermomonosporaceae > Actinomadura > Actinomadura decatromicini. The sequence goes on from NZ_VSRQ01000016.1 coordinate 7,926, forward strand.
GCGCGGACGGACGGCGCGCGCTCACCGCGTCCGGCGGGCCGGAGGTGCGGGCGTGGCGGCTCGCGCACGCGGGCCCGCCCTCGCCGTGGAGCCACGCCAGGCCGCGCGCCGCCGCCGACCTGACCCGGGACGCCGGGACCGTGGACCTCGCCCTCGGACGGGCGCGCGGGCTCGCCGACGCCGGACGGTGGGCGCGGGCGGCGGCCGAACTGCGCGCCGCGCGCAACGTCCCCGGTCACGCCCGCAACCGCGAGCTGCTCGACCTGTGGCGGCGGACCGGGCGGCACGGCCGCCGGACGGCGCCCGCCGCGGCCTGGCAGGCGCGGGAGCTGCCGGGGGCGGACGGCATGTCCGTGCAGGACTGCGACCTCGCGCCCGGCGGCGGCCTCCTCGCGGTCACGTTCGGCGGGTGGCCGATCGTGCGGGTGGTGGACGTGGCGTCCGGCGACGTCCGGCACACGTTGCGGGTCGGCGGCGTGTCCGTGGAGTGCGCCGTCTTCACGCCGGACGGCCGCCGCCTGCTCACCGGGGCCAGCGACGAGAAGGTCAGGGTGTGGGACGCGGCGTCCGGCGAATGCGTCCGCGTGCTCGCCGGGCACCGCGCCGAGGTGCGGACGATCGCGGTCAGCCCGGACGGCCTCCTCGCCGCGTCCGGCGACCAGCGCGGCACCGTCCGGGTATGGGACCTCCGCAGGGGCAAGTGCAGACACGTCCTGAAGGGGCACGGCGGGTTCGTCCTGTCGGTGCGGTTCGGGCCCGGCGGGCGGACCCTTCTCGTCGGCGACTTCCAGCGGGTCGCGACCATGTGGGACCTGGACCGCAAGCGGCGGCACGCCCGCCCGCCGCGCCGAGCGGGGACGGCCGGCGGATCGTCGCCTGCGGCCACACGGTCGGGACGCTGTGGACGGCCGACGGCGCGACCGGTGAGGCGGACGGCTACGTCCCGGGGCCGTCCGAGGAGCTGTCCGCGATCGAGGTGACCGGCGACGGCGGGCTCGCCACCACGCTCGGCCCGCGCGGCGCGCTCCGCGTGTGGGACGTGCCGGGCGGGCGCCTGCTGCACACGCTGTCGGGGTCTTCGACCTCCCTGGCGCGGTGCGCGGGCGACGACCGGTTCGCGCTGTCCGGCGAGGACGACGGGACGCTCCGGATGTGGGACGTCCCGTCCGGCCGCCGTCTGCTCACCGTCGACGCGCACACGACGCCCGTCCAGCGGGTGCGGCTGAGCGCCGGCGCGACCGTCGCGGTGTCGCAGGCCAGGGACGGCACCATGCGCGCCTGGGACATCGACTGGGACTACGAATTCGCGGATGACACGTAAGCGGGGAAAGGACGGCGACCATGCTCCTCAAATGCTCGGGCTGGGCGTGCATGCGGATGATCTCGGTGTCGAAGGCGCGCGGCGGCAATCCCGTCGCGGTGAACGACCCGGAGCACTTCGCGATCGAGTTCATGATCTGCGAGGACTGCGGCGACAACTTCTGCGACCGCTGCCACGCGCCCGGCTCCCGGTTCCGCGCGCCGCGCTGCGCGTCCTGCGGCGGGAGGCTCGCGCCGGGGAAGCGGCTGGAACAGCTCAGCGGACGGCCGCGCCCGCCCGCGGTGGAGCATCTCCGGCGCGGCGTCGAACTCGTCGAGTCCGAGCGGCCGGAGGACGCGCTGGCCGAACTCGGCGAGGCGATCCGGCTGCGTCCCGAATACGCGGCGGCGCACTACTGGCGGGGCGGCGCGCTCGTCCAACTCGACCGGGACGCCGAAGCGCTCGACGCCTTCGACAACGCGCTCCTGCACAATCCGTCGGACGTGGCCGCGCTGTATGAAAAGGCCGGGGCCTTGGCACGAATGGAGCGCGTCGAAGAGGCGATCGACGCCTATGACCGGACGATCGCGCTCCAGCCCGGCTTCCCTGCCGCGCACCTCAACCGGGCCGTCCTCATCCTCGACGAGGACCGCGACGCGGACGCGCTGGCCGCCGCCGAGCACGTCCTCGCCCTCATCGCCGCCGGCCGCACCCGGGGCGGCAGCACCTACGACGCCGCGAGCGCGCACAGCATCAAGGGCGCGGCGCTCGTGAAACTCGGCCGTTTCGCCGAGGCGCTCCCCGCCATCGACTACGCCATCGACAACGGCCTCGACTCCTGGAACGACTACTACAACAAGGCGTACGCGCTGGACCGCCTCGGCCGCACCGAGGAGGCGGACCTCGCCCGGGGCATCTCCGATTCACTCCGCGAAGCCTGACCTGCGAAACTGGGGGCGACCTGCTGGTTCGAGGAAGGGACGCCGGGTGAGGGTCGGGGACGGGACGCTGGCCGTCGGCGCGGGACGGCCCGCGCCGGAGAACCACACACCGGGGCTGCCGGGCCCGGTGTTCGCCGCCCACTACCACCTGGCCGGGGAGGCGACCGGCCCCTACGCCTACGGCCGCGACGCCAACCCGACCTGGACGCTCCTGGAACGCGCCATCGGCGACCTCGAAGGCGGCGCCGAGGCCGTCGCGTTCTCGTCCGGGATGGCGGCCGTCGCGAGCGTGCTGCTGTCGCAGGCGCGGACCGGGGACGTCGTCGTCATGCCCGACGACTGCTACCACACGACGCGGGCGCTGAAAGAGCGGCTGGAGTCGTACGGGGTCACCGTCCGGACGGCGCCCACGGCGGGCGAGGCGCAGCTCCGCCTGCTGGCCGGGGCGCGCCTGGTGTGGCTGGAGACGCCGTCCAACCCGAACCTCGACGTGTGCGACATCGCGCGGATCGCCGAGGCCGCGCACGCCGCGGGCGCGCTCGTGGCGGTCGACAACACCTTCGCGACGCCGCTCGGGCAGCGTCCGCTCGACCTGGGCGCCGACCTCTCCGTCGCGAGCGACACGAAGGCGATGACCGGGCACGGCGACCTGCTGCTCGGACACGTCGCCACCCGGAATGCCGAACTGGCCGAGCAGGTCCGGGTGTGGCGCAAGACCGTGGGCGCCATTCCCGGGCCGATGGAGGCGTGGCTCGCGCACCGGTCGCTCGCGACCCTGGAACTGCGGCTGGACCGGCAGGCCGCGAACGCGCTCGCGCTCGCCGAGGCGCTCCGCGACCGCCCGGGGATCTCGGGGCTCCGCTATCCCGGACTCCCCGGCGACCCGTCGCACGGGACCGCCGTCCGGCAGATGCGGCGGTTCGGCGGCGTCCTGTCGTTCGCGCTGCCGGACGAGACGGCCGCCGAGACGTTCCTCGGCGCGCTGCGCCTCGTCATGCAGGCCACGAGTTTCGGCGGCGTGCACAGTTCCGCGGAACGGCGGGAACGGTGGGGCGGCGACGCCGTCCCACCGGGTTTCGTCCGTTTCTCCGCCGGAATCGAGAACACCGAGGATCTGGTCGCCGACGTTGTCCGCGCCGCCGACGCGGCACTGGGGAAAACGCCGTGATCGGCGGGCCGTCGCGGCGGTAACGTGGCCGCCCATGACCGACGCTCGGGCACTTCTGGAGAACGGCGACATCGCCGGGCTGATCCGGCATCTGCGGTTCAACGCTGAGTCGATGGACCTCGGGGAGATCGCCCGGCTCATGGCGACTGCGGCCGACCGGTCCGGGTTCGACGACCTGCGCGAGGCGGCCGGGGCGATGGCGGCGCGGCAGGGCCCGCAGGAGCTGTACGACTTCGGCTACGCGTGCATCGAGCGCGGCGTCGCGTTCCTCGCGATCCCGGCGCTGCGCGCGGCGATCGCCCTCCTCCCGGACGAGCCCGTCCTGCTGATGGAGCTGGTCGCCGCGCTGGAACGGGAGAACCGGCACGCCGAGGCCGTCGAGGCGCTGGAGCCGAGGGTGGACGCGCTCGCCCCGTGGCCCGCGCGGTACCTGCTCGCCCACAACGCGCTGCTCGCCGGGGACGCCGACCGCGCCGAGCGGGAGGCCGCGCGCCTCCCGCCGCCGGACGACGCCGACTGGGCGCCCGCCCGCGACCGGCTCGCCCGGATGCTCGACCGTGCCCGCGCGGTACGGACCGTCAGCCCGCTCGACCTCAAGGATCTGCGCGGCTGGCAGTTCACGCTCGGCGGCGGCGTCCTCCTCACGATCTCCCCGTACGGGTTCGACGACGGCATGACCGGACGCTTCGCCTACACCTCCGACACCTTCGAGACGTGCCGGCGGACGCTGGACCGGCTGCGGCTCGTCCTGGACGCGGCGGGACGGCGGCCCGCGTCCGTGGGCCTGCTGCCCGACCGGTCGAGCCGCGTCCTCGGGCTGGCGGCGGCGCGGCTGTTCGGGCTGCCCGCCGAGCCGTTCGACCCGGCCCGCCCGGACGCGCTCGTCGTCGCCTACGACCTGAACGAGGCCGGCCTGAACGAGGCCGCCGGCCTCGACGGGCTGTGGGAGCGCGCCGAGGGGCAGGTCCTGTTCGAGCGCGCCACCTGCTGGACCGATCCCCCGGCCGTGACCGCCGACGTCAGCGGCCTGCTGCACCAGGTCGCGAAGTCGCCGTGGGGCGAGCGGCTCCAGGTGTCGCCGGGCGGGGAGCCGGAGACCGTCCCGCCGGACGAGCGGCCCGCCGAGGAGCTGGCGGACGAGATCGTCCGCGCCCTCCCCGAGCCGGACGAGGACGCCTCCGACGGCGCGCCGCCCGACCCCGACGACGCGCTCGCCGGGTTCGTCCGCGCGGTCGCGGACCGGTGGCCGACCGGGCCCAGGGACGCCCTCCGCTCCCCCGGCCCCGTCCCGAGCAACCGCTTCGCCTAGCGGTCCCGTCGCATGTCGGCCTCGACGGCGTCGGCGGCCTTGCGGGCGGCGATCAGGACGGGGTCCCAGACGGGCGCGAACGGCGGCGCGTAGCCGAGGTCGAGCCCGGTCATCTCCTCGACCGTCATGCCGTTCCACAGCGCGATGGCGAGGCCGTCCACGCGCTTGGCCGCGTTCTCCTCGCCGACGATCTGCGCGCCGAGCAGCCGCCCGGACCGCCGCTCGGCGATCAGCTTGGTCGTCATCACGGTGGCGCCCGGGTGGTATCCGGCGCGGGTCGTCGACTCGACCGCCACGCTCAGCGCGTCGAACCCGGCCGCGGCGGCCTCCCGCTCGTTCAGCCCGGTCCGCGCGACCTCCACCCGGCAGATCTTGGACACGGCGGTGCCGACCACGCCGGGGAACGTCGCGTAGCCGCCGCCGAGGTTGACCCCGGCGACCCGGCCCTGCTTGTTCGCGTGCGTGCCGAGCGCGATCGCGACCGGCCCGCCGGACACGAGGTGCCGCGTCTCCACGCAGTCGCCCGCCGCCCAGACCCGGTCGGAGCGGGTGCGCATCCGCCGGTCGACGACGATGCCGCCGGTCGGCCCGGTCTCGATCCCGGCCGCCTGTGCCAGCTCGGTGTTCGGACGCACGCCCAGCCCGAGGACGACCAGGTCGGCGGGCAGCGTCCGGCCCGCCGTGCGGACGGCGGTGACGCTCCCGTCCGCCGCCGTGTCGAACCCCTCGACGCCCTCGCCGAGGTGCAGGTCGACGCCGATGCCGCGGATCGCGTCGGCGATGAGCGCGCCCATGTCGGGGTCGAGGGTGCTCATCGGCTGGTCGGCGGCGTCCACGATGGACACCTCCAGGCCGCGCTTCACCATCGCCTCGGCCATCTCCAGGCCGATGTAGCCGCCGCCCACGACGACCGCGCGGCGCGGGTCGTCCCGTTCGACGGCGCGCCGGACGGCGACGCCGTCGTCCAGGATCTGCACGCCGTGCACGCCCTTCGCGTCCGCGCCGGGCAGCTCCGGCCGCCTCGGCACCGCGCCGGTCGCGACCATCAGGTCGTCGTAGGGCTCCCAGCGCTCGCCGCCGCCGTCGACGTCGCGGACGCGGACCCGGCCGCCGTCCAGGTCGATCTCCACGGCCTCCGCGCGGATCCGCAGGTCGATGTCGCGGTCCCGGAACTCGGCCGGGGTGCGGGCGATCAGCTTGTCGAGTTCGTCGACGTCGCCGCCGACGTAGTACGGGATGCCGCAAGCCGAGTAGGACGCGCGGTTGCCGCGCTCTATGACGAGGATCTCCAGCTCGTCCGGGCCGCGCCGCCTGCGTGCCTGCGACGCGGCGCTCATCCCCGCGGCGTCGCCCCCGATGACCAGCAGCCGTTCACGTCCCGCCATGCGGTCCTCCCGTCATTCTCCGATCCCGTAGACGCGGCGCGCGTTCGCGGACGCGACCAGCCCCGCGACGCGCTCGGCGTCCGCGGACGTCCACGCGCCGTCCGCCGCTCCGCCGTCCAGGAATGCGGCGAGGCCGCGCCGGAACAGCACCGCGCCCAGGTAGTACAGCTCGGACAGCCCGAACGCATCAGACGAGTAAAGCACCTTCCCGAACGGCGCCAACTCCAGGAGCTCCGCGATGAGCGCGGGCGCGCGGTGGCCCAGGTTGTGGGTGGCGAGGCCCGCGTCGACGTACACGTTCGGGAGCACCTGGGCCAGGTACCCGGCGTTCCGGTGGAACGGGTAGTTGTGCAGCAGCAGCGCGGGGACGGGGTCGATGGCGCGCAGCAGCCCGGCGAGCAGCAGCGGGTCGCCGCGGCGCAGGTCGGCGTCCGCGTCCCCGTACCCGATGTGGAACTGGACGGGCAGCCCCGCGTCCACCGCGCACCACACGAGGTACCGGTGCAGGACCTCGTCGCAGACGCGCGGCTCCTTCTGCCGCATCAGCCGTCCGGCGGCCGAGGCGAGCTCGGCGGCGGACGGCCGCGCCCCCTCCAGCTCCAGCCCGGCCCGGTACGCGGCGATCGACTTCGCGCCGACGACGCCCGCGTGCCGGGCGTCGATCCGGGCGCGCACGTCGGCGGCGAACCGCGCCGCGTCGCCGCCGCCCGCCGCGACCTCCTCCGCCACCGCCTCCAGCCGGAGGATCTCGTGCGCGGGCGCCCCGGCGAGCCGGCCGAGCTCCGGCGGGTCGAGGATCGCCTCGGGGGCGAAGCCGGTGTCCACGCACAGCGCGGCCAGCCCGGCGGCCTCCAGGAAGCGGCGGTTCGCCTCCGCCGCGCCGAGCTCGGCCCGGCGGGCGAGGTAGTCGTCCGGCGAGGCGTGCGCGTCCAGGCCGAGGACGGGCGGGCACCAGCGCCGCAGCGCGAAGCCCACCTGCGTGTCGAACATGCTCACGCCGGGCGCGGCGGTGTCCGCCTCCGTCAGCAGCGCCTCGAACTCGGCGCGGCCGACGTCCCGGCCGAGCACGCCGTGGCAGTGGTGGTCGAGCAGCGGCAGCGACTCCAGGTACCCGAGCACGGCCCGCCTCCTCCCTGAAACGAGCGGGCGCTCCCTACGATGCCCTTACGGGCCGCGCCCGCGTCCTCACCCACTCCTACCGGAGCCAGCACTGATCGGGAGCGAACAACGTGGAACAGATCCCTGACACCGTCCCCGTCGGGCACCGGCTCGACGCGCGCGCCCGCGCGCGGCTCGGCGCCCGCGCCGCCGAGACGGCGCGCCGGCTGGCCGGCGAGGACATCGTGGCCGTCGCCCTCACCTGGGTGGACGTCAGCGGGATCACGCGCACGAAGACCGTCCCGGTGGAGCGGCTCGAACACGCGGCGACGTGGGGCGTCGGGATGTCCCCGGTGTTCGACGTGTTCCTGCTGGACGACTCGATCACGTCCGGGCGGCACATCGGCGGCCCGTCCGGCGACCTGCGGCTCCACCCCGACCTGGACCGGCTCGTCACGCTGGCGGCGCTGCCCGGCTGGGCGCACGCGCCCGCGCTCCGGTACGCGCAGGACGGCTCCGTCCACCCGCTCGACACGCGGGCGCTGCTGCGCCGCGAGACCGAGCGCCTCGCCTCCGCCGGCTGGACGGTCAAGGCCGCCTTCGAGATCGAGTGGGCCGTGTCCAAGGGCGACGGCGACGACTTCGTCCCCGCCTGCCGCGGCCCGGCGTACGGGATGACGCGGGTCACCGAGCTGGCCGGGTACCTGCGCGACCTCCTCAAGGCGCTCAAGGCGACCGGCGTGAAGGTCGTCCAGCTGCACCCGGAGTACGCGGCCGGGCAGTACGAGGTGTCGGTGGCCGCCGAGGGGCCGGTCGGCGCGGCCGACACCGCCGTCCTCGTGCGCGAGACGATCCGCGCGGTGTCGATGGGCCACGGGCTCGCCGCCACGTTCTCCCCGAAGGTGGAGGCCGACTCGGTCGGGAACGGCGCGCACGTCCACCTGAGCCTGTGGCGGGAGGACACGTCCGAGAACGCGATGGCGGGCGGGGACGGCCCGTGCGGGATGACGGCCGCCGGGGAGGCGTTCGCCGCGGGGATCCTCGCCCGGCTGCCCGCGCTGCTCGCGGTCGGGGCGCCGTCGGTGGCGAGCTACCTGCGGCTCGTCCCGTCGCACTGGGCGGGCGCGTTCGCCTGCTGGGGGCTGGAGAACCGGGAGGCGGCGCTGCGGTTCGTCACCGGCGCGGAGGGCGAGCGGTCGGTCGCGGCGAACCTGGAGGTCAAGTGCGTGGACGCGGCCGCCAACCCGTACCTGCTGCTGGCCGCGCTGCTCGCCGCCGGGCGCGACGGCATCGGCGCGGAGCGGCGGCTGCCGGAGCCGGTCGGGGTCGACCCGGCCGGGCTGCCGGAGGCCGAGCGCGCGGCCCGCGGCATCCGGCCGCTGCCCGCGTCGCTGAAGGAGGCGGTCGCCGCGTTCGAGGCCGACGACGTGCTGCGGGACGCGCTCGGCGAGGCCGTGACGGACACCGTGTCCGCCGTCCGGCGCGGCGAGATCGACCTGCTGGACGGCGCGACGCCCGAGGAGGTCGCCGCGGTGACGCGGTGGCGGCATTAGCCGATGGCGTTAGGACGGGTCCGGCTCGGCCGGACCGGACGAGACGTCGGGCCCGGACGAGACGACGGGGCCCGACGAGACGGCGGCGCCCGGCGCGAACGGCCGGACGCGGACCTGCACCTCGCCGCATGCGCAGCGGGTGTAGGTCACCACGCCCTCGGACGTCAGGTGCCGCGACAGGACGTCGTACACCTCGGACTCGGGCCAGCCACAGCGTGGGCATTCGTCCACCGCGCATCCCCAGGGCAGCGTGTCGTGTAATGGTTATATCTGGTACGTCGTTTACAGCATGTCATGGCATCGGAGGCGGGGGCAATGCGGATCACCGGATACAAGAGCCACGGGGTCGCCGCCGCGGCCGCGCTGGTCAACGCCGTCACCAGCGCCGGCGGGGACGACTCGGCCGACGCGCTGCGCCGCATCCTGCGCGACAACGAGTTCTTCTGGCAGGAGTTCGAGGACGCCGACGCCGCCGAGTTCCGCGACTGGGGGCGCACGCTGCGCGCGTTCTTCGAGGCGGCCCGGGTCGAGGACGCGATGACCATGCTGAACCGGCTCATGCTGGAGATCCCCATGCACCCGCACCTCGCCGACCACGAGCCGCACGGGCTGCACATGCACTACGCGCCGCCGTCCGCGCGGCTCCCGCACCGGTTCCGCGCGACGACGCTGATGAACCTCGCCGAGCTGATCGTCGAGCACGGCCTCGGCCGGACCGGGGTGTGCGCGGCGGACGGCTGCGACCGGGTGTACGCCGACACGTCCCGGGCCGGGCGGCGCCGGTTCTGCTCCGAGTCCTGCGCGAACCGGACGAACGTCGCCGCCTTCCGGGCGCGCCGCCGCACCTGATCCACGGCTTTGCCGGGATATTGCCGTCATGCGGGAAGGACACAGGGCATGCCGTACATGCCCTTCCTCCGCGGCAGCGCCGACCGTTCCGACCGGCCGGGCCGGTCGCCGCTGCGCGTGGCGACGGAGGTGCGGTCCGCCGGGTACCGCATCGCGCGGCTGACGGCCACCGCCGTCCTCGCGTACGTGCTGGCCCTCGCGGTGCTGCCCGCCGGCGTGCCGCGGCCGCTGCTCGCGCCGCTGACCGCGCTGCTCGTCGTCCAGTTCTCCGTGTACCAGACGATCAAGGCGGGCATCCTGCGGGTGGCCGCCGTCACCTCGGGCGTGCTGGTCGCCGTCATGGCGGCGAGCACGATCGGGTTCTCCTGGTGGACGCTCGGCCTCACCATCCTCGCCGCGCTCGTCATCGGGCACGCGCTGCGCCTCGGCGAGCACGTGCTGGAGGTGCCGATCTCCGCGATGCTGATCTTCGCGCTGGGCTCGGCGAGCGAGAGCGGCGCGGCCGAGCGCGTCCTGGAGACGCTGCTCGGCGCGGCGACCGGGCTGGCGGCGACGCTGCTCGTGCCGTCGGTGCGGGTGCGTCCCGCCGAGGAGGCCGTGCAGGACGTCGCCGAGCGGCTCCGCGAGCTGATCGCGGAGATCGCGGACGGCCTGCGCGGCGAGCCGCGCGAGCGGGAGGCGGCGGGCTGGCAGGAGAAGGCCGAGCGGCTGTCCCGCGAGATCGGCCGCACCGACCGGGAGCTCGGCGCGGCGGAGGAGAGCGTCCGGCTGAACCCGCGGACGCGGGCGCGGCGGCTCATCGACGCCGGGGTCGCGCTGCGCAACGCGATGGAGACGATGGAGCACTTCACGCTGTCGCTGCGCGGCCTCACCCGGTCGCTCGCCGACGACGAGCGGCTCGGCCCGCGCGGCCGGCTGATGACCGACCCGACGCTGCGCGCCGAGCTCGGCGACGCGCTCGCCGGGATCGCCGCGAGCATCTCCGCCTACGGGCGGCTGGCCCGCTCCGACCTCGCCCGCGACGCCCGCCCGTTCCGCGCCGAGCACGACCTGGAGGTCCGCGTGGACGTGGCGCGCGAGCGCCGCGCCCGGCTCGCCCGGCGGCTGCACGACCGGGCCGCGTCCGGGGACCTGTGGCCGCTGTACGGCGAGGTGTCCATGGACATCGACCGGCTCATCGAGAACCTGCGCGTCGAGCACCGGGCCCGCGCCCGCGAGCACTGGCGGCGCAGCCGGGGCGCGACGCGGCACCTGCCGGCGCGCCCGGTCCGCGCGGTGCAGCGGGCCGGGGACCAGTTGCGGCGGGCCGCCAGGTCGGCCGCCGAGTCCGCCGTGGACGCGGCCGAGCGGCACGCCCGCGAGTCCGGCGGCCCCTACCACCGGCCGTAGGCCGGGGCATGGGCCGGCTCCGGGGCAGATGCAGAGGCCCGTCCTGGGGGGAAGACGGGCCTCTGCGGGTGGGGCGGTTGGTCAGCGGAAGGTCGGCTCCAGGACGTCCACGCCGCGCGTGTTGTCGGCGACGTAGACGTACCGGCCGTGCCAGTACGGCTGCCAGGACTCGGCGTCCGCGGGCCGGTAGTAGGCGACCTGCCGGGGGTTCGTCGGGTCGGTGACGTCCAGGAACCGGGTGCCCTGTGCGTAGAACGACTGGACGATGATCCCGTCGCGGACGTCGAAGTAGTGGGCCGAGCAGTCCTTGCTCCGCTCGTCGCCGCTGTTGTCGGTGCCCTCCTTGCCCGCGACGCCCCACGTGGCGACGGTGCGCAGGCGGAACGGGTCCTGCGGCGTGGAGCGCCAGCCCTCGCCGCCGTAGGAGCCCTTCAGCGACGCGATGACGAGCAGGCCGTCGTCGGCGCAGCCGGCGTTGAACGTCTCCTCGGTGATGTACAGCAGCTTGCCGTTGCCCCACCTGCGCGGGTCGGCGGCCTGGTCACGGGTGCGCCCGACCGCGCGGTAGCTATTGTGCATGAACGTGGAGTTGGTGGTGGCCTCGTCCAGGCCGCCGCCCGCGTACGGGACGGGGTCGTGCGCCGTCGCCGTGCGCCACCGCTTCGCCAGCGGGTCGTAGTGCCGGCCCCGGGTGTAGTAGCCGCGCACGCCGCCGCGTCCGGACGCCCACGCGACGCCTTCCGAGTCGACCTGGATGTCGTGCGTGTAGTCGGTCTTGCCGTCGTTGCGCCCGGTGTCGATCGGGTCCGCGAACACCTTCGGCTTGGCCGGGTTCCGGACGTCGGTGACCCAGACGGGCCGGCCGCCCCAGTCGGCGGGCATCCAGTCGGCCTTGGCGGGGCCGCCCGTCCACAGGTACCGGCAGTCGTTGACGCAGGTGGTGGTGTGCCCGGCCGGGACCTGGACGTAGGTGATCTGCTTGAGGCTCTCCGGCTTGGACGCGTCCACGACGTAGATGCCGGACTCGCCGGTGTGCGTGTTGCCGCCGAACGCGCGCGGGTCCCGGGACAGGTAGATGATCTTGCGCTTGGGATCGAAGTCGGTGTCCTCGGTCTCCCACATGCCCGGCATGTTGAGCTGCCCGACCAGCTTCGGGACGCGGGGGTCGGCGCTGACGTCGTACGCCTTCAGGCCGAACTGCCCGGTCGCGTACATGATCGTCCGCTTGTGCCGGCCGTGCCCGTAGTCGATGAACATCAGCGAGATGGCGCCCTTGGCGTCGGGCACGCCGCCGACCCGCCGGACGCCCTTGATCGCCTCCGAGTCGGTCTTGGCGGGCGCCGCCCGGCGGTAGTGCCCGGAGTGCGGGCCGCCGCTCGTGCCCTCGCCGCCGTCCGCCCGGGTGGACGCCTGTTTGGCCTGGGCGTTCTCGGGCTCGGGCGGGCAGGCCCAGGCGGCGCCCGCCATCAGGGACAGGGACGCCGCGACCGCGCCGCCCCCTTGGAGCAGCCGTCTGACGGGACCGGATGTGCGGGGGAACATCGCACCCTCCACGGAAAAGGATCTTCGTGCGCCAGTGTGACCGCGCCGCCGGGACTGATCAACAGGAGCTCGGGTCACGAAATGGACTCAGCAGCGTAAGGACTGGTGGGACCTGTCGAGCTGATCTACTCTCCCCGAAGGTCGACCGCTCGGCTCCCGGGAGGGGCAGTTGAAGAGCTCCACGCGCACCGCGGCCCTGGTCACCGGCGCCGTCGTGGTCCTGCTCGCGCCGGTCGCCGCGTTCCAGGCGTGGAGCGGGGACGCCGACCCGCGCATCTCGGTCGGCGCGCCCGCCCCGGCGACGCTGCTGCCCGGCGACGTCCGCGACGACACCGGCCGGATGATCGCGAACGCGGTGTGGACGGGCCTCGTCGGCTACGACCCGGCGACCGGCGCGCCCGTGAACGCCGCCGCCGAGTCCGTCACCACGCCGGACCGGAAGGTCTGGACGGTGCGGCTGCGTCCCGGCGCGACGTTCCAGGACGGGACGCCCGTCACGTCCCGCTCGTTCACCGGCGCGTGGACGGCCGTCCTGCGCGAGGGCTGGGCCGGGGCCCGGCTGTTCACCGACGTCGCGCGCGTGAAGGGCGCGCGTAAGGGAGAGGCGTCGGTGCCCGGCCTGAAGGTCGAGGACGACCGGACGTTCCGCGTCACGCTCGACCGTCCGCTCGGCGGGTTCCCGGCGCTGCTCGGCGACCCGGCGTTCTTCCCGCTGCCCGAGCGCGTCCTCGCCTCGCGGGACTGGGCGTCGTACGGGCGCGCCCCGGTCGGCAACGGCCCGTTCCGCGTCACGGCGCGGACGGCGCGGGAGGTCGTCCTCGCGCCGCGCGGGGGCGGGCGCTCCGTCGTCGTGAAGGCGATGCCGGACGCGGCCGCGCAGTACGCCGCCGCCGAGTCCGGCGACCTGGACGTCGCGACGCGGGTGCCGTCGCAGCGCCACGAGTCGATGGAGGCCGACTTCGGCGACCGGCACCGCGTCGTGCCCGGACGCGACGTCACCTACCTGGCGTTCCCGGAGTGGGAGCGGCGGCTCGGATCGCCGAACCTGCGGCACGCGCTGTCGATGGCGATCGACCGGGCCGCCGTGACCGACGGGCCGCTCGGCCGCCAGTACTCCCCCGCCGACTCGCTCGTCGCGCCCGGCATCCGTCCCGGCCACCGCGAGGGGCAGTGCCGGCTCTGCGTGCACGACTCGGACGCCGCCGTCGCCGCGCTCGCCGACGCGGGCGGGCCGACCGGACCGCTGAACCTCTGGTACGAGACGGGCCGGGGCGACGACGCCTGGGTGAAGGCGGTCGCGGACCAGCTCCGCGCCGAACTCAAGCTCGACGCGCGCCCGCATCCCGTCCCCGACCTGCGCAAGGCCCTGGACGACCACCGGGTGGACGGGCCGTTCGCCGTCCACACCACCGCCGCCTACCCCGCCCCGGTCGCCGCGCTCAGCCCGCTGCTGGACGCCGGGACGGGCTTCGACGACGACTACACGGCCGGCCTCGTCCGCGACGCGGAGCGGGCCGCCGTCCCCGAGGACGGCGTGATCTCCGCGCGCCTCGCGGAGAGCGCGATGCTGCGCGACATGCCGGCGGTGCCGCTGTGGTCGCGGCACGACCACCTGGTGTGGGGCGAGCGCGTCCGCGGCGTCGCCGCCGACGCGTTCACCGGCCTCAGCCTCGCCGCCCTCCGCGTCAAGGACTGACCGAACGGTCCGGCGGGCCGGCCCGTCCGGTGGTCGGCGAGATCTCGCCGGCGCACATGCCGCGGCTCCTGAGGTTCGCGGCGATCGCCGGGATGGCCTCGATCGTCGTCGGGTAGCCGTCGTGCATGAGGATGACCTGGCCGTCCTGGAGCGTGCTCGCCCGCTGGACGATCTGCTCGGTGGTCGCGCCGTTCCAGTCCTGCGTGTCGACGTCCCAGAGGACCTCGGTGAGTCCGAGCTGCTTCTCGACCGCTCGCAGCGTCTCGTTGGTCTCGCCGAACGGGGGACGGAAAAGTTTCGGCGCCCTCCCGGTGATCCGCTTGAGGGCGTCCTGGGTGCGTTGCAGTTCCGACAGCATTTCGTCGTGCGTCATCTGGGGCAGGTGGGGATGCGTCCAACTGTGGTTGCCGATCGGCATTTCGGCTTTCTTCTCCGCCCTGACCAGCGACGAGTTGGTCTGCGCGTTCTCCCCGATGTTGAACAGCGTGGCCTGGAGTCCGTTCTTCTGGAGCGTCGACAGCAGGTTCTCGGTGAATCCGGTCGTGGGCCCGTCGTCGTAGGTCAGGCCCACGAAACCGGCGGCACACCGGTGGGGGGCGGGTTTCGGGGAGGCGGTGGACGGGGCGGCGGTGAACCCGGTCGCGGCGGAGACGGCGACGGCGGTCCCGAGCGCGGCGGCGGCCAGCCGGGCCCGGCGGGAGGGAGCGAGACTGATCATTCCCTCATTCTGAAAATGATCGATAAACTGTCAATACCGTGAATTCAACATTTCGCGGGGCGCGCTACGCGGGGCGGGACAGGCGGTGGGCGAGGGCGGTGTGGCGGCGTCCCGCGCCCGCCGTGCGGACGGCGGCGGCGAGCGCCCGCCGCGACCCCACCAGCACGACCAGCTTCTTCGCCCGCGTGATCCCCGTGTAGAGGAGGTTGCGCCGCAGCATCATCCACGCCCCGGTCGTCAGCGGGATCACGACCGCCGGGTACTCGCTGCCCTGCGACCGGTGGATGGTGATGGCGTAGGCGTGGGCCAGCTCGTCCAGTTCGTCGAAGGCGTAGTCGATGCTCTCGTCCTCGTCGGTCAGGACGGTCAGCGACTGCTCCTCCAGGGACACCGACGTCACGACGCCGACCGTCCCGTTGAACACGCCCGCCTCGCCCTTGTCGTAATTGTTGCGGAGCTGGGTGACCTTGTCGCCGACGCGGAAGACGCGGCCGCCGTAGCGGCGCTCGGGACGCGCCTCGTCGTGCGGGGTCAGCGCCTCCTGGAGCAGGGCGTTCAGCGCGCCCGCCCCGGCGGTGCCCCGGTGCATGGGCGCGAGGACCTGGACGTCGCGGCGCGGGTCGAGACCGAACCTGCGCGGGATGCGGTTCGCGACGACGTCCACGGTCAGCTCGGCGGCCTCGTCCTGCTCCTCGCACGGGAACAGGAAGAAGTCGGGGAAGCCGTTGGTCTGCGGATGCTCCCCGGAGTTGACGCGGTGCGCGTTCACGACGATCCCGGACCGCTGCGCCTGCCGGAAGATCCGCGTCAGCCGGACGCGCGGGATCGGCTCCGCGCCGAGCAGGTCGGCGAGGACCTCGCCCGCGCCGACGGACGGGAGCTGGTCGACGTCCCCGACGAGCAGCAGGTGCGCGCCGCGCGGGATCGCCTTCACCAGCTTGTTCGCGAGGATCAGGTCGACCATGGAGCTCTCGTCCACCACGACGAGGTCGGCGTCGAGCGGGTGGTCCTGGTCGAACTTCGGGTCGCCGCCGGGCTGGAGCTGGAGCAGCCGGTGGACGGTCGCCGCCTCGTGCCCGGTCAGCTCGGCGAGCCGCTTGGCGGCCCGCCCGGTCGGCGCCACCAGGACGATCTTCGCGTGCTTCGCGGCGGCCAGCTCGACCACCGACCGGACGGTGAAGCTCTTGCCGCAGCCGGGCCCGCCGGTCAGCACCGCGACCTTCGACGTCAGGGCCAGCTTGACGGCCTCCTCCTGCTCCGGCGCGAGCTCCTGCCCGGTGCGCTTCCTGAGCCACGGCAGCGCGCGGCCCCAGTCGACGTCGGCGAACGCCTTGAGCCGGTCGTCCTTCGCGTCGAGGAGGTCGAGCAGGCCGCGCGCGAGGGACCGCTCCGCCCGGTGGAAGGGGACGAGGTACACGGCCGGGATCGTCGCGGCGTCCTCCCCGTCCCCGGGGATCGGCTCGCGGACGACGCCCTCGTCGCGGGCCAGCTCGTCCAGCGCCGGGACGATCAGCTCCCGCGCGACGCCGAGGATCTTCTCCGCCGCCGTGACGAGGTTCGGCTCCGGCAGGAAGCAGTGCCCGTCGTCGGCCGCCTCGGACAGCGTGTACTGGAGGCCCGCCTTGATCCGCTCCGGGCTGTCGTGCGGGATGCCGACGGCCTGCGCGATCGTGTCGGCGGTCTTGAACCCGATGCCCCACACGTCCGACGCGAGCCGGTACGGCTCCTTGCGGACGGTGTCGATGGAGGCGTCCCCGTACTGCTTGTAGATGCGGACGGCCAGGGACGTCGACACCCCGACGCCCTGCAGGAAGACCATCACCTCCTTGATGGCCTTCTGCTCCTCCCACGCCTCGCCGATGCGCTTCGTCCGCTTGGGACCGAGGCCGGGGACCTCGACGAGCCGCTCCGGCTCCTCCTCGATGACCCGCAGGATGTCGGTGCCGAAGTGGCCCACCATCCGGTCGGCCATCACCGGGCCGATCCCCTTGATCATGCCGGAGCCGAGGTAGCGGCGGATGCCCTGGATCGTCGCCGGCAGGACGGTCGTGTACGACTCGACCTCGAACTGCCGCCCGTACTTCGGGTGCGAGCGCCACCGGCCGACGAGCCGCAGGCTCTCCCCGACCTGCGCGCCGAGCAGCGCGCCGACGACGGTCAGCAGGTCGCTCCCGGTCTTGGCGGTCGCGACGCGCGCCACGGTGTAGCCGGTGTCCTCGTTGGCGTACGTGATCCGCTCCAAGACCGCGTCAAGCTCCGCCGGACGCGGCGTGGCGGCGGGCGGCGGGGAGGTCGGCACGATCACCATGATGTCCGATCGGGCCGACAGGATGGCCGGATCCGGCAGGTGATCTAGATCTTGGGCCGGGCGCGACGTACGTTCCGGGCGCACCCGTACCGAGCGTACCCGGAGGTATCCCTGGTGCTCCGCTCCCGCACCCCGGCCCTGGCGGCGCTGTCCGCCTCGGCCGTGTCCCTGACCCTCGCCCTGTCCGCGCTGCCCGCCGCCGCGTCCCCGTCCGGCCTCCCGGACGGGAACGATCCAATCCCCGGCTTCACCGCCGCCGGATCGAAATGGCAGCGGCAGTACGAGAAGGCGTTCAGTTCCGTTCCGTCCCCCGAGGTGGCCCGCGATCTGGACGCCGAGCTGTCGGCCGAGCCGGGGCTCACGACGACGACCGGCGACTGGCGGCGCGTGCAGCGCATCGTCCGGCATTTCCGGTCGTACGGCCTCAAGCCCGAGATCAAGACCTATTACGTCTACCTGTCGATGCCGAAGCGCGTGCGGGTCGAGATGACCGCGCCGGAACGGCTGGCGCTGCCGGTCAAGGAGAAGAAGCGCCCCTGGCAGAAGCATTTCGAGGACGTCATCCCCGGGCACAACGGCATGTCGCCGTCCGGGGACGTCCGGGGCGAGGTCGTGTACGCCAACTACGGCCGCCCGCAGGATTTCGCGCTCCTTGAGGAGAAGGGAGTATCCGTCAAGGGGAAGATCGCGCTGATCCGGTACGGCGCGACGTTCCGCGGCATCAAGCCGCGCGAGGCGGCGCGGCACGGCGCGAAGGGCGTGCTCATCTACTCCGACCCGGCCGACGACGGATTCACCAAGGGAAAGGTGTATCCGGAGGGTCCGTGGCGGCCTTCGGACGGCATCCAGCGCGGCAGCATCGCGCAGATCCAGCTCGCGGCTGGCGACCCGCAGACGCCCGGCTGGCCGTCGGTGAAGGGCGCGCGCAGGATTCCGGCGTCGAAGGCCCCGATGACGAAGGGCCTCATTCCGACGACGCCGATCTCCTACGGCGCCGCCGAACCGCTGCTGCGCGCGCTGAAAGGCGCGGAAGTGCCGAAGGAATGGCAGGGCGGCCTGCCGTTCGCGTACCGGTTCGGGCCGGGCGGGACGAAGGTCCACCTGAATCTGGAGAATAAGTTCGAGGTGCGTCCGCTGTGGGACGTGACCGTCCGCATTCCCGGCAGCGAGCACCCTGAGCAGGAGGTCGTCCTCGGCGGTCACCACGACTCGTGGGCGTACGGGAGCAGCGACAACCTGTCCGGCGCGGAGAACGTCCTCCAGATCGGGCGCGGCCTCGGCGCGCTCCTCAAGAAGGGGTGGCGGCCGAAGCGCACCATCGTGCTCGCGACCTGGGACGGTGAGGAGTACGGCCTGTTCGGCTCCACCGAGTACGCCGAGCAGCAGGCCGGACGGCTCCGCAACGCGGTCGCCTACGTGAACATGGACGGCGCCGGGGGCTCGAACTTCGGCCCGGCGACGACGCCCGCGCTCGACCAGTCCGTCATCGACGCGACCAAGGAGGTGCGCTGGCCCGGCACGGACGGCACCCTCTACGACGCGTGGAAGGCGCAGAACAACGGCAAGACGCCGATCGGGCGCATCGGCGGCGGCTCCGACTTCCAGGCGTTCTTCCAGCGGTACGGCGTGCCCGCCCTCGACCTGAGCGCGTCCTCCACGGGAAGCTCCGGCCAGTACCACTGCTCCTGCGACGACTTCTACTGGATGTCGCACTTCGGCGACCCGACCTGGGAGTACCACGCGGCGATGTCGCGGCTGGTCGGCATCACGACGCTGCGGCTGGCCAACGCCGACGTGGTCCAGCTCGGGTACCGGCCGTACGCGGCGGAGACGGCGCAGTACCTCGCCGACTTCACCGCCGAGCAGCGCAAGCGGCTCGGGTCGGTCGTCGTGGACGTGTCCCGCAGCGTCGCGCAGGCGAAGAAGTGGGAGGACGCCGCGCAGGCGCTCCAGGCACGCGCGGACGAGGCGCTCCGCAAGGGCGACACGGCCGCGTTCCGCAGCCTGAACGCCAAGCTGACGCAGGCCGAGCGTGACCTGCTGACAGAAGCGGGCCTGCCCGGACGCCCCTGGTACAAGCACCAGATCTACGCGCCCGGGATCGACACCGGCTACGCGACGCAGCGGCTGCCCGCCCTGTACGACGCGCTGTTCGTCGACAAGGACGTCCCGACCGCGAAGAAGTACGAGGGGCTGCTCTACGAGAGCCTGCGCGCGGCCACCCGCACGCTCGGTTCTTAGGCGCCGCTCCTGACGTGACGGGGGGTGTCGCCCGACGACACCTCCAGCACGCCCGTCTCGGTGACCAGCGCGGTCACGAGGCGGGCGGGCGTCACGTCGAACGCGGGGTTGAAGGCGTCCACCCCGTCCGGGACGGTCGGCGCGCCGTTCCAGGCGAGGATCTCCTCGGCGGGGCGCTGCTCGATCGGCACGCCCGTCCCGTCCGGGAGGGCCAGGTCGACGGTGCTCCACGGCGCGGCGACCACGAACGGGATCCCGGCGGCCCGGCAGGCGAGCGCCACCCCGAGTGAGCCGATCTTGTTGGCGGTGTCGCCGTTGGCGGCGACGCGGTCCGCGCCGATGACCGCGACGTCCACGAGGCCGCGCAGGATCGTGCTCGGGGCCGCCGCGTCCGCCTGGACGACGCACGGGATCCCGGCCCGGCGCAGTTCCCACGCGGTGAGCCGGGACCCCTGGAGCAGGGGGCGCGTCTCGTCGGCGTAGACGGTCTCCACGCGGCCCCGTCCATGCAGTTCCCGGACGACGCCGAGCGCCGTCCCCCACCCGGCCGTGGCGAGGGCCCCGGCGTTGCAGTGCGTGAGGACGCGCAGCGGCCGGTCGCCGCCGGTCCGGCCGAGGATCCAGTCGGCGCCGAGGACGCCGATGGCGCGGTTGCCGCGGACGTCCTCGTCCAGGACGGCCTGGGCCTCCGCCGCGACCGCGTCCGCGCCCTTCGCGGCGAACGGCAGGACGCGGTCGACCCCGGCGGCGAGGTTCACCGCCGTCGGGCGGGCCGCCCGGACGCGGGCGATCTCGGCGTCGCGGCGGGCGTCGTCCCAGCCCTCCCGGGCGGCCTGCCGGACGGCGAGCGCGACGCCGAACGCGCCCGCCACGCCGAGCGCGGGCGCGCCCCGGACGGCGAGTCTCCGGATCGCGTCGACGAGCGCGTCCACGTCCCGGACGGTCAGGTACTCCACCCGCCCCGGCAGGACGGTCTGGTCCAGCAGGCGGAGCCCGTCGCCGGTCCACTCGATGGTCCGCACATCGGTCGTCATGCCTCCCATGATGCCCGGCGGAATGTCCGTTGAGCCCGGAAAGCCCGATGGCATCGGGCTTTGCGCCGCCTCCCGCTCCGCTGCGTGACCTGCGAGAACTTGACAACTGTCGAACCTGTGTTCGAGATTGTGCGGTGGGGCGTGAGAGGGGAGGGACGACCGTGCCGGAGGCCGCGCCGCGGGACCTGGCGGCCGCTCTGGGCGCGGCCCCGAGCGCCGCCACGGTGCCCGTGCTGCCCGCGCTGCGGACCGTCGTCCCCGGCGGCGGGCTGCGGCCCGGCTCGGTCGTCGGGCTCGACGGACCGGGTGCGGCGTCGCTCGGGCTCGCGCTCGTCGCGGGCGTCTCCCGGCACGGCGGGGAGGACGGCGAGGGCGGCTGGTGCGGGGTGGTCGGCGTCCCCGGCTTCGGCGTCGTCGCGGCGGCCGGGATGGGCGCGGAGCCCGAGCGGCTCCTGCTCGTCGACGACCCGGGCGACCGCTGGCCCGACGTGGTCGCCGCGCTCTGCGAGGCCGTCGAGCTGGTCCTGCTGTGCCCGCCGGAGCGGCCGGGGGCGGCGGCCGTGCGGCGGCTGTCCGCGCTCGCCCGCAGGCACGGCTGCGTCCTCACGCTGACCGGCGCGTTCGCCCGCGAGTGGCCCGGCGTCCGGCTCCGCCTCCACGTGGAGGACGCCGCCTGGGACGGCCTCGCCGACGGGCACGGGCGGCTCACCGGCCGCCGCGTCCAGGTCGTCGCCGAGGGCCGGGACGCGCCGGGCGCGGGGCGGCGCGCCGCGCTGTGGCTGCCCGCGCCCGACGGCGCGGTCCGGCCGGACGAGGCCGTCCGGCCGCCGCTGGAGCTGGTGCCCGGCGCGGTCGCGGACGGCGCGCCCGTCCACCCGCCCCGGGGGCTCAGGCCGGTCCGGGCGGCGGTCGGGGAACGGGCCGGGGAACGGATCGAGGAGGGGATCGCGTGACGCGCGTCCTCGTGGCCTGGTGCCCCGACTGGCCCGCGACGGCGGTCGGGATCGACGCCGCGACGCCGGGGGCGGCGGTGCAGCACGGGCAGGTCGCGGCGTGCACGGCGGCGGCGCGGGCGGCGGGCGTGCGGCGCGGGCAGCGGCTCCGCGACGCGCAGCGCCGCTGCCCCGGCCTGGTGGTGCGCGAGCGCGACGCCGACGCGGAGGGACGGCTGTTCGAGCCCGTCGCCGAGGCCGTCGCGGCGCTGACGCCCCGGGTCGAGGTGGTGCGGCCGGGGCTGTGCGCGCTCGCGGCGCGCGGCCCGGCCCGGTTCTACGGCGGCGAGGAGGCGCTGCGCGTCCTCGTCCAGGACACGGTGGTCGAGGCCGGGCACGACTGCGGCGCCGGCGTCGCGGACGGCCTGTTCGCCGCCGAGCTGGCGGCGCGCGCCGGGGACGGCGGCGTCGTCGTCCCGGCGGGCGGCGCGGCGGCGTTCCTCGCCCCGTACCCGCTGTCGGTGCTGGACCGCCCGGAGCTCGCCGACCTGCTCCGCAGGCTCGGGATCAAGACGCTCGGCGACTTCGCGGCGCTGCCGTCCGGGCACGTCGCGGGCCGGTTCGGGGCGGACGGCGGGCTCGCCCACCGGCTGGCGCGCGGTGCGGAGCCACGCCCGCTCGCGCCCGCGCGCGCGAGCGCCGACCTGTCGGTCCGCACCGGGTTCGAGCCGCCCGCCGAGCGGGCCGAGCAGGTCGTGTTCGCCGCGAAGCGGCTGGCGGGCGAGCTGCACGAGGGGCTCGCGGCGGGCGGGCTGGCGTGCGTCCGGCTGGAGGCGGCGGTCGGCTTCGCGGACGGCCGCGTCCTGCGGCGGCTGTGGCGGCACGACGGGCTGTCCGCGCTGGCGGTCGCGGAGCGGGTGCGCTGGCAGCTCTCGGCGCATCAGCCCGCCGACGCCGAGGCCGTCTGGGGCGGCGTGACGTGGCTGGAGCTGGCGCCCGACCAGCTCGTCCCGGACGAGGGGCGGCAGGAGGGCCTGTGGGGCCGCACGTCCGTCACCGACCGGATCGCGCGGGCCGCCGACCGGATCCAAACGCTGCTCGGCCACCACGGGGTCACCCGCCCGGTGCTGGTCGGCGGGCGCGGGCCGGGCGAGCGGGTCGTCCGGGTGCCGGTCGGCGACCTCGCCCCCGCCGGCCTGCCGGAGGGGCCGTGGCCGGGACGCGTCACCGGGCCCGCGCCCGCCGTCGTCCCGCCGGTGCCGCCGGACGTGGAGCTGGCCGACGCCTCCGGGGCGGCGGTGGTGGTGTCGGCGCGGTGCGAGGTGTCCGCGCCGCCCGCGACGCTGGCGTTCCGGGGCCGTCCGTCCGCGGTCACCGGGTGGACGGGGCCGTGGCCCGCCGACGAGCGCTGGTGGGACGCCGACCGCGCGCGCCGCCGCGCCCGCTTCCAGGTCACCACCGACGACGGCGCGGCCTACCTGCTCGCCGTCGAGGGCGGGCGCTGGCACATCGAGGCCGTCTATGACTAGGGGCCGTCCATGACCGGCTGGCACAACCCGCCGATCCCGTGGCGGGAGTTCGAGGAGCGACTCTCGTGGCGCCCGTCCGGCCGGGCGGCGGACGGGCCGGAGGCGCCCGACGTCCCGCCCCGCGCCGCCGAGCCGCCCGAGGAGGACGTGCCGTGGGCGGAGCTGCACGTGCACTCCTCGTTCAGCTTCCTGGACGGCGCCAGCGACCCGGCGTCGCTCGTCGCGGAGGCCGCGCGGCTCGGCGTCCGGACGATGGCGATCACCGACCACGACGGCATGTACGGCGCGGTCCAGTTCGCGCAGGCGGCGGGCGACGCGGGCATCGGGACGGTGTTCGGCGCGGAGCTGAGCCTCGGCCTGCCCGGCCCGCAGACCGGCGAGCCCGACCCGGCCGGGCGGCACCTGCTCGTCCTCGCGCGCGGCGCGCCCGGCTACGCGCGGCTCTGCTCGTCGATCACGGCGGCGCAGCTCGCGGGCGGGCGGAAGGGCCGTCCCGTCTACGACCTCGACGCGCTGGCGGGCGCGCACGGCGGGCACTGGGCGGTGCTGACCGGCTGCCGGAAGGGCCCCGTGCCCGCCGCGCTGGAGGCGGGCGGGCCGGGCGCCGCCGAACGCGAGCTGCGGGACCTGATCGCCATGTTCGGCCGCGGCAACGTGTTCGTCGAACTGGTCGACCACGACCAGCCGGACGACGACCACCGCAACGACGTCCTGTTCGAGCTGGCGCGCCGGGTCGGCGTGGACGCCGTGGCGTCCAACAACGTGCACTTCGCCGCCCCCGGCCCGGACGCGCGGCTGGCGCAGGCGATGGCGGCCGTCCGCGCCCGCCGGGGCCTGGACGACATGGTCGGCTGGCTCCCGGCGGGCGGCACCGCGCACGTCCGGAGCGGCGCGGAGATGGCGCGGCGGCTGGCCCGGTTCCCCGGCGTCCTGGAGCGGACGGTCGCGCTGGCGCGGGAGTGCCTGTTCGACTTCGAGGTCGTCGCGCCCCGCCTGCCCGACTGGCCCGTCCCGGACGGGTACACCGAGGCGACCTGGCTGCGTCGCCTGGTCGCGGAGGGCGCGCTGAAGCGGTACGGGCCGCCGGAGCGGGAGCGGGTGTCCGGCGCGTACGAGCAGATCGCCAGGGAGCTGGACGTCATCGAGCAGCTCCGCTTCCCCGGCTACTTCCTGATCGTCCACGACATCGTGGAGTTCTGCCGGAGCAAGGGCATCCTGTGCCAGGGGCGCGGGTCGGCGGCCAACTCGGCGGTCTGCTACGCGCTCGGCATCACCGGCGTGGACGCCGTCCACCACGGCCTGCTGTTCGAGCGATTCCTGTCCCCCGGCCGCGACGGCCCGCCCGACATCGACCTCGACATCGAGCACCGCCGCCGCGAGGAGGCCATCCAGTACGTCTACGACAAGTACGGGCGCGAGTGCACCGCGCAGGTCGCGAACGTGATCAGCTACCGGCCGCGGATGGCCGTCCGGGACGCGGCCCGCGCGCTCGGCTTCTCCCCCGGCCAGCAGGACGCCTGGTCCAAGGGCATCGACCCGCGCGACCCGGTCGGTTCGGAGACCGACATCCCCGGCCCGGTGATGGAGCTGGCCAACCGGATGCTGCGGCTCCCCCGGCACCTCGGCATCCACTCCGGCGGCATGGTCATCGCGGACCGGCCGGTCGGCGAGATCTGCCCGATCGAGTGGGCGACGATGCCGAACCGGAGCGTCCTGCAATGGGACAAGGACGACTGCGCGGCGGCCGGGCTGGTGAAGTTCGACCTGCTCGGCCTCGGCATGCTCGCCGCCCTGCACGACTGCTTCGACCTGGTGGACGAGCACCACGGCCGCCGCCACGACCTCCAGTCGATCCCGCCGGACGACCCGCTCGTCTACGACATGCTGTGCGACGCCGACACGGTCGGGGTGTTCCAGGTCGAGTCGCGGGCGCAGATGGCGACGCTGCCCCGGCTGCGTCCCCGCGAGTTCTACGACCTGGTCGTGGAGGTGGCGCTGATCCGTCCCGGGCCGATCCAGGGCGGGTCCGTGCACCCGTACCTGCGGCGCCGCAAGGGGCTCGAACCGGCCGACTGCCCGCACCCGCTGATGGAGCCCGCGTTGTCGCGGACGCTCGGCGTCCCGCTGTTCCAGGAGCAGATGATGCAGCTCGCCGTCGACTGCGCCGGGTTCACGCCCGCCGAGTCCGACGCGCTCCGGCAGGCGATGGGCGCGAAGCGGGCGCCCGAGCGGGTGGAGCGGCTGCGCCGCCGCCTCCTCGACGGGATGGCCGAGCGCGGCATCCCGCCGGACGTCGCCGAGAGCGTGTACGAGAAGATCCTCGGCTTCACCGGGTTCGGGTTCCCCGAGTCGCACGCGCAGAGCTTCGCGCACCTGGTGTACGCGAGCGCCTGGCTGAAACGGCATTTCCCGGCCGCGTTCACGGCCGCGCTGGTGCGGAACCAGCCGATGGGCTTCTACAGCCCGCAGAGCCTCCTCAACGACGCGCGGCGGCACGGGGTCGTCGTCCGGGGCGTGGACGTCAACGCCAGCGGCGTCCACCCGACGCTGGAGGAGGCGGTCGAGGTCGAGTCCGACCATCCGCACGCGCCCGCCGAGCCGCAGCCCGCGATCAGGCTCGGGCTGTCCGGCATCCGCAACCTGGGCGAGGACACGGCGGAGGCGATCGCCGCCGGACGCCCCTACGCGAGCATGGAGGACCTGGCCCGGCGCGTCCCGCTGTCGGCGGGCGCCCTGGAGGCGCTCGCCACGGCGGGCGCGTTCGACGGGTTGCCCTTGTGGGGGAACCCAGGGACCGGTCCGGCTTCCTCCGCTCCGCCGGCGCTCGGTTCCGGGAGCCGGACCGGGCTGACCCGCCGCGAAGCGCTGTGGGCGGCGGGCGCGCTGGCCAGTTCCGGTCCGGGGCGGCTGGAGGGCGTGACGCCCGGCGCGTCCGCGCCCGCGCTGCCCGCGATGACGCCGATCGAGGAGACGCTCGCCGACCTGTGGGCGACCGGGGTGTCGGGCACGCATCCCGTCGCGCACGTCCGGGACGCGCTGGACGAGCTCGGCGCGCTCTCGTCCACCCGGCTGGCCGCCACGCCCGGCGAGACGAACGTCGTCGTCGCGGGGCTGGTCACGCACCGGCAGCGGCCGCCGACCGCGGGCGGCATCGTGTTCATGACGCTGGAGGACGAGACCGGCATCGTCAACGTGGTGTGCCCGCCGCAGGTGTTCGAGCGGCACCGCGGCCTCGCCGTCGACGCGCAGGCGCTGCTGGTGAGCGGGCGGCTGGAGCGCGCCGACGGGGTCGCGAACGTCCGCGCGACGCGGCTGCGCCGGCTGCCCGTCCCCGGCCGGGTGCGGGCCCGCAACTTCCACTGATCGCGGGACGTCCGGGACGCGCTAGAACCTGATCGCCTCCTCTGCCATCGTATGGAGGACGAAACGGGGCCGCGTGCCGCTCGTGTGGGCGGCCGCCAAGACGCGGCACGCGGGCGGAGAGGTGAACTCCATGGACGGGCCGCGAGCCTCGCTGAGCGAACTGCGCCCGGACGAGCCCACGCGGATCGGCCGGTACCGGATCGAGGCCAAGGTCGGCGAGGGCGGGATGGGCGCGGTGTACCTCGGCCGCGACCCGGACGGCCGGGCCGTCGCGGTGAAGGTCGTGCGGTCGGTGCTCGCGGGCGACCAGACGTTCCTCGCCCGGTTCCACGACGAGGCGGCCAACGCGCAGCGCGTCGCGTCGTTCTGCACGGCGCAGGTGCTGGAGCACGGCGAGGACCAGGGCCTCGCCTACATGGTCACCGAGTACATCGACGGGCCGTCCCTGCTCGACCACGTCAGCGAGAACGGCGCGCTGTCGCCGGGGATGCTGCACGGCGTCGCGGTCGGGGTGGCGGCGGCGCTCGTCGCGATCCACAGCGCGGGGCTGGTGCACCGCGACCTGAAGCCGAGCAACGTGCTGCTGTCCATCTCCGGGCCGCGCGTGATCGACTTCGGCATCGCCCGCGCGCTGGACATGGCGTCCGCGCACACCCGGACCGGCGTGGTCGTCGGCACCCCCGGCTGGATCGCGCCCGAGCAGATCATGACGCAGCAGGTCACCCCGGCCGTGGACGTGTTCGCCTGGGGCTGCCTCGTGGCGTACGCGGCGAGCGGCCGCAACCCGTTCGGGCAGGGCTCGTTCCAGGTCATGGCGGCGCGGGCGGTGCACGCCGAGCCCGAGGTCGGGGAGCTGCCGCCGTCGCTCGCGGGGATCGTCCAGGCGGCGCTGCGCAAGGACCCGCTGCAGCGGCCGAGCGCCCGCGACCTGCTGCTCGCCCTGGTCGGCGGCGCCGGGGAGGCGGCGGTCACCTCCGAGCTCGGCGAGATGTGGACGGCCCCGCCCGCCGAGACCCGCGTCGCCGCCCCCGTCGTGCCGCCCGTCACGCCGCCCGGCACGCCGTCCGCGCCGCCCGTCGAGACGCCCACGGCGCCGCCGGGCGGGGATCCGAACGTCACGCACCGGGACGTGACCGCGCCCGCCCCCATGCCGATGCCCGCGCCCGCTCCGCCCGGCCCGCCGGGCCCGTCCGCGCCCGGCCCCGTCACCCGGATGGCGGCGGACTGGCAGCGCGAGCAG
The DNA here is from genome assembly GCF_008121305.1 of Actinomadura decatromicini. Lineage (NCBI taxonomy): Bacteria > Bacillati > Actinomycetota > Actinomycetes > Streptosporangiales > Thermomonosporaceae > Actinomadura > Actinomadura decatromicini. The sequence continues at coordinate 35,521 of NZ_VSRQ01000016.1, forward strand.
ATCGGGCAGGCGCCGACCATGGCGCCGGACGGGCCGTCCCGCCGCAAGACGCTCATCCTGTCGTCGGTGGCGGGCGTCGTCGTCGCCGCGCTCGTCGCGGCGGGTGTCTACTACTACCTCGACCACGCGTCCGAACCGCGGAACAGCGCCGGCACCGGGGACGGCGCGGTGGCCGGTTTCCCGGCGGGGTCGATGCTCGTCCGGGTCGACACCGCGTCCGGCTGGCCGAAGTCCTGCCACGCCGACATCGGCCGGTACGAACTGGCAGACCGGAAGCTGACGACGCTCTACCGCGGGCAGCCGTGCGCCATCCTGCCGGAGCCGTCCCCCGACCACCGCCGCATCGCGTTCACGCGGCGCCTGGACGACGGGAAGAACGAGGCGTGGGTGATGAACGCCGACGGCACCGGCGCCAGGAAGGTCACCGACATCGCGGGCGGCCGCGTCGCCTGGTCGCCGAACGGCACGCGCCTCGCCTACATGGGCCGCAAGGACGGCGTCCGGCAGATCTTCACGGTCACCCTCGACGGGAGCGGGGTCGAGCAGCTCACCGACGACGGCTCGGACAAGGACGACCCGATGTGGGCGCCCTCGAAGCGGATCGTGTTCTGGAGCAAGCGGAACGGCCCCGAGCAGATCTACAGCCTCGACCCGGGCGACCCCGGCACCTGGCGAAGGCTGACCAGGGACGGCGTCCGCTCGGTCGACCCGGAGTGGTCGCCCGGCGGGGTCAGGGTCGCCTACACGCGGGGCGGCCCGGACGGCAGCGAGATCTGGACGGTCGACTCCTCCGGAGGGCAGGCGCCCCTGCGCGTGACCACCGGCGGGGACGACATGGACCCGGCGTGGTCCGCCGACGGCCGCTGGATCTGCTACGTGCGCGGCGCGGTCGGGTCGCCGGTGGTCCGCGCGGTCCGCGCGGACGGCACCGGCGACCAGGTCGTCACCCCGGCCGGCAGCACGTTCGGCCACCCGAGCTGGAGCTAGTCCCGACCGGCTGGTCCCGACCGGCTAGTCGCGGCTGCCCGCCGGTTCGGGCGCCTCCGGCGCGGCGGCGGCGGGCGCCGGCTCGGCGCGGCTGAGCGCGCTCGGCCACCACATGCGCCGTCCGACGTCCAGGTTCAGGGCGGTGACCAGCACCGACCGGACGACGACCGTGTCCAGCAGCACCCCGAACGCGACCGTGAAGCCGAGCTCGGCGACGAACACGAGCGGCAGCGAGCCGAGCGCGGCGAACGTCCCGGCGAGAACCGCGCCCGCCGAGGTGATCACGCCGCCGGTCGCGGCGAGCCCGACCAGCGCGCCGCGCCGCATCCCGACGCGCTTGGACTCCTCGTGCACGCGGGTCATGAGGAAGATGTTGTAGTCGGTGCCGAGCGCCACGAGGAACACGAACGACCACAGCGGGAACGACGGGTCGGCCGCCGCGAACCCGAACACGTGGTGGAACATCAGCGCGCTGACCCCGAGCGCCGCCGCGTACGACAGCACGACGGTCGCGACGAGGACCACCGGCGCGACGACGGCGCGCAGCAGCAGCGCGAGGATGATCAGCACGACGACCAGCACGATCGGGATCACGACGTTCTGGTCGCGGTGGGACGCGTGGTTGATGTCGAGCGTGACCGCCGTCCCGCCGCCGACCTCCGCGTCCGCGCCGGGGACGGCGTGCACGGCGTCGCGGGCCCGCTGGACGGCGGTGAACCCGCGGTCGCTGTCGGGCGGCGCGGTGAGCGTCCCCTCCAGGTAGACGAGCCCGCCGGACGGCTGCCCCGGGTTCCTCCCGGCCAGCTTGACGTCGGAGATGTCCGGGACGCGGGCGAGGGCGGCGGCGACGGCGTCCTGCGTCCCCGCCTTCGCGACGACCTGGACGGGCGACCCGCTGCCCGCCGGGAAGTGCTTGCCGAGCACCTCCTCGCCGGTGACCGAGTCGGGCTTGCCGGTGCTGAACGCGTCCTTGTTGGGCAGCGAGCCGGTCTTCAGGCCGAACAGCCCGGCGGCGAGCGCGCCGAGCACCACGGCCGTGACCAGCCAGGTCACCCGCGGGCGCACGGCGACGAACCCGCCGACCCGCGCCCACACGCCGCGCTCGGTCGGCTCGTCGGTCCCGAACCTCGGCCGGCGCGGCCAGAACATCCAGCGGCCGCAGATCACCAGCAGCGCGGGCAGCAGCGTCACCATCGCGAGCAGCGCGACGGCGACGCCGATGGCCATGACCGGGCCCATGCTCTTGGTCGAGTTGAGGGTGGCGACGAGCAGGCACAGCATGCTCAGCGCGACCGTCGAGCCGCTGGCGACGATCGCGGGTCCGGCCCGGTGCAGCGCGACCGCCATCGCCTCGTGCCGGTCCTCGTGGCGCCGCAGTTCCTCCCGATACCGGGCGATGAGCAGCAGCGCGTAGTCGGTGCCCGCGCCGAACACGAGCACCGTGAGGATGAAGGCCGCCTGCCCGTTCACGGTCAGCCCGGCGTGCTCGGCCAGCAGGTAGATCACCGCCTCGGCCGCCATCAGCGCGAACCCGACGCAGAGCAGCGGCGCGAGCCACAGGATCGGGCTGCGGTAGGTGAGCAGCAGGATCCCGATGACGATCGCGGCGGTGACGTACAGCAGTGTCGCGTCGAAGCCGGAGAACACGTTGCTGAAGTCGCCGCCGTACCCGGCGGGCCCGGTGACGTGCGCGTCCAGGCCCGGAGCGCCCTTCTGGACGATGTCCCGGTAGTCGTCGACGGCGGGTCCGAGCAGGTCCCAGCCGTCGTTGCCGACGCGGATGTTGACGATCGTCTCCAGCGCGGTGCCGTCCTTGGCCGGGATCGGCCCCTGCACGCTGACGGCGAGTTTGCGCGGCGGCGCCGAGCCCTTCGGGTCGCCCATGACGGCCTGCAGGCGCGGCACGTCGGCGGCGGCCTTGGCCCGGTCGGCGGCGGTGAGCGGGCCGCCGTTCCGGTGGTAGACGACCACGGCCGGGAACGTGTCGGACGGCACGAACCGCTCGGACGCGTCCACCACCCGGGTCGACTCGGCGTCCTTCGGCAGCCACGCCGACGCCTCGTTGGTCTGCGCGCCGGTGAGCTTCCCGGCGAGCGGCATGGAGATGCCGAGGATGACGATCCACAGCACCAGCACGACCCATTTGCCCCAGCGTCCGCAGGGCAGGGACGCGAATCTGTACGCGCGCGACATCAGGACCCCCAGTGATGAGACCGCCCGATGCACGCTTCTACGCCGCCGAATCCGGCTCGGCAAGACATATCGCGTCTTCCAGGCCAGATCTGGTCAGTCCGTGACAGTTGTCACCGAACGAAGTCCGGTGCCCGCCGGTCGGTGATCATGTCGAGACGGCGCAGGATGACGCCCTCGCGCAGCGCCCAGGGGCACACTTCCAGCTCGGTCAGCTCGAACAGGTCCATCGCGGCGTCCGCGACGATCGCGCCCGCTGGCAACTGGGGGGCGCGCCGCTCCGACACGCCGGGCAGCTCGGCCCGTCCGGCGGACGGCATCGCGGCGAGCTTGTCGGCCCACTCGGTCAGCGCGTCGCTCGCCAGGATCCGCCGTTGGTACGGTCCATCGGTCGTGGGCGCCGCGCCGCCGATGCGGGCGAGCTGCTTGAACGTCTTGGACGTGGCGACCGCGTGGTCGGGCGGCCCGTAGCGGGCGACGTCCCCGACCCGGCGGGCGATCTCCGCGCGGACGTGCCGGCGCAGCCGGCGGACCTCGTCCGGGGGCGGCGGGTCGGCGCTGAACCAGTCGCGGGTGAGGCGGCCCGCGCCGAGCGGCAGCGAGAACGCCACGTCCGGCTCCTCGTCCAGCCCGGACGCGATCTCCAGCGAGCCGCCGCCGATGTCCACCACGAGCAGCCGCCCGGACGACCAGCCGAACCAGCGCCGCACCGCGAGGAACGTCAGCCGCGCCTCCTCCTCGCCGGACAGCGCGCGGATGTCGATCGCCTTGTCGCTGCGGATCCGCGCCAGGATCGCCTCGCCGTTGGCGGCGTCCCGGACGGCGGACGTGGCGAACGCGACGAGGTCCTCGACGCCCTTGTCCTCGGCGATCTGGAGCGCGTCGTCGACGAAGTCGCGGAGCAGCCCCTCGCCCTCCTCGGACAGCCGGTCGCCGTCCTCCAGGTGGGCGGCGAGCCGCATGTCGGCCTTGTGGGAGAAAGCGGGAAGCGGCCTCGCTCCCTCGTGGGCGTCCACCACCAGAAGGTGAACGGTGTTCGATCCCACGTCCAGCACGCCGAGTCGCATATTCATGACGCTATCGGACGTACCACCGGCCTGGGCAGTCACCGCTGCGGCTACGGTGTCGGGCATGAGGGGAGAGCGGGGCATGGACGCGGAGCGGGCGCGGCGCTGGCGGGTGCCGCCGGGCCAGGTGGCGGTGAAGTGCGCCGGGGCGGCGGCCGTGACGGCGCTGGTCGTCCTCTACAGCCATGACCCGCAGTTCCTCTTCCTCGCGGTCGCCGCGGCGGTCGGCCTGAACGCGCTCGCGCTGCGCGACCTGGTCGCGCCGGTGCGGCTCGCCGCCGACGGCGCGGGCCTCACGGTCGTGACCGGCTACGCGGGGCGGCGCCGCGTCCCGTGGGACGAGGTGTCGGTCATCCGGGTGGACGAGCGCCGCCGCCTCCTGCTGCGCACCCGGATGCTGGAGATCGAGACGACCGACGACCTGCACCTGCTCAGCGCGTACGACCTGGGCGAGGACGTCCACGACGTGGCCGACGAGCTGTACCGGATCCGCTCCCGCACCCGCAACTAGGGGCCGGGCAGGTCGCCCGGGGCGGGGAACGAGCCCTGCGCGCCCGGCGCGCGGACGGCGGCGGCGCCCGCGCGGGCCGCGTAGCGGGCGGCGTCCGGGAGCGCGTCGCCGCGGGCGAGGCGCAGGCAGAGCGCGGCGGTGAAGGCGTCGCCCGCGCCCGTGGTGTCGACGGCCGCCACCCGCGGCGACGGCACCCGCACCGGCTCCGGCCCGGCGGCGACGAGGGCGCCGTCCGCGCCGAGCGTGACGACGACCGAGCGGGGGCCGCGCCGCCGGAGGGCCTCGGCCATGGCCGCCGGGTCGCGCGGGCCGTCCGGGCCCAGCAGGAACGCGGCCTCGTGCTCGTTGACGACGAGCGGGTCGCAGCGGGCGAGGAGGTCGTCCGGGACGAGCGCGGGCGGCGACAGGTTCAGCACGACCCGCGCCCCCGCCTCCGCGCCGAGCCGGGCCGCGGCCGCCACGGCGGGCAGCGGCACCTCCAGCTGGCACGACACCACGGACGCGGCGGTGATCGCGGCGCGGGCGGCGGCGACGTCGTCCGGGCCGACGCGGGCGTTCGCGCCGGGCGAGACGATGATGCTGTTGTCGCCGTCCGGCCCGACGGTGATGAGGGCGACGCCGGTCGGCGCGCCGGGCGTGGTGGCGAGGTGGGCGAGGTCGACGCCGGCGGCGGCGAGGGAGGCGCGGAGCAGGCGGCCGTGGCCGTCGTCCCCGACGCGACCGACGAGCGCGGCGCGGGCGCCGAGCCGGGCCGCCGCGACCGCCTGGTTGGCGCCCTTCCCGCCGGGGTGCGTGGCGAGGTCCGCGCCGAGGACGGTCTCCCCCGGTCCGGGCCGCCGCTCGACGCCGACCACCAGGTCGGCGTTGACCGATCCGACGACGACCACGTCGTGGCCGCCCGGCCGTCCGCTGCAGGTCTGCACGGTTCAACGGACTACATGCGGCGGGCCGTCCGCGCAAGCCTCGCAGCAGGCCCCGGCCTCGTCGCGGCCTCGTCAGCGGGCGCGCAGCTCGGCCAGGTCGACCACGTCGGACAGGTCGGCCACGGAGAGGTAGTAGCCGCGGCCGACGAACGCCCCGTTCCGCGTCACGAGGAAGGCGCTCTCGCCGTGGACCCCGGCGAACTCGGCCCACACCCGGTGCGCGCCGCTGAGGCGCACGGCCGTGACGCGCAGGCCGTCCGGCCCGCTCCAGCTTTCTTGATCGTCCCCCATGCACGGAACGTTATGCTCCGTGACTCTCCGTACATGGGAGCGGGGTCGGCGGTCAGGCCATCTCGAAGGTCGCCGGGTCGGGGCCGAAGCGGGTGTTCTGGTCGAGCTCCCCGATCGCCTTCATGTCGTCCGGGGACAGCTCGAAGCCGAACACGTCGATGTTCTCGGCGATCCTGGAGGGCGTCACCGACTTCGGGATGACGACGTTCCCGATCTGGAGGTGCCACCGCAGGACGACCTGCGCCGGGGTGCGGCCGTGGTTGCGGCCGATGCGGTCGAGCGCCGGGTCGTCCAGCAGCCCGTGGCCCTGGCCGAGCGGCGCCCACGCCTCGGTGCGGATGCCGTGGTCCCGGTGGAAGGCGCGGAGGCCGTCCTGCTGGAAGTAGGGGTGCAGCTCGATCTGGTTGACGGCCGGGACGGCGTCCGCCTCCTCGATGATCCGGCCCAGCGTCTCCACGGTGAAGTTGGAGACGCCGATGGCGCGGACGCGGCCGTCCCGCTTGAGCTCTTCGAGCGCCCGCCACGTCTCCAGGTAGGTGCCGCGGCCCGGCATCGGCCAGTGGATCAGGTAGAGGTCCAGGTAGTCCAGGCCCAGCCGGGACAGGCTCGCGTCGCACGCCCGCAGCGCGCTGTCGTACCCCTGCTCGTCGTTCCAGAGCTTGGTGGTGATGAACAGCTCCTCGCGCGGGACGCCGGAGGCGCGCAGGGCGCGGCCGACGCCCTCCTCGTTGCCGTAGGCGGACGCGGTGTCGACGCTGCGGTACCCCTGCTCCAGCGCGGTCCGCACCGCCTGCTCCGCCTCCGCGTCCGACGCCTGGAAGACCCCGAAGCCGAGCTGCGGCATCGCGGTCCCGTCGATGAGATCAACGTTCGGTACGCTCACGTGTCCCCCTTCCGCTCGCTCCATTCGGGCGATCGTGCCCGGGAAACCGCCGCCGGAACATCGCGGGCGGCGCGGCGCGCCGCCGGGGCGCCGTTGATCATAGGCTCGTCTCGGAATCCCGACCCCCGTTGGAGGAGCGATGCACATCCGCCGCACCAGCGTGCACAACACCTGGGACAACGCGATCCCGCCCATCGCGACCATCGCGCCCGGCGACGAGCTCACCGTGGAGACCGCCGACGCCAGCGGCGGGCAGCTCGGCCCGGACTCCGACACGGCCGCGGTCGCCGCGCTCGACTTCGGCCGCGTGAACCCGGTGACCGGCCCCTTCCGGGTGGACGGCGCCGAGCCCGGCGACGCGCTCGTCATCGACGTCCTCGGCATGGAGACCGGCGAGTGGGGCTGGACGGCGAGCATCCCCGGCTTCGGGCTGCTCGCCGAGGACTTCCCGGACCCGCACCTGCGGATCTCCAAGATCTCCGGCGGGACGGCGGAGCTGCTGCCCGGGCTCGCCGTGCCGGTGCTGCCGATGATCGGGACGATCGGGGTGGCGCCCCCCGAGCCGGGCGGGCACTCGATCGTCCCGCCGCGCCGCTGGGGCGGGAACATGGACGTCCGGCACATCGGGCCCGGGGCGCGGCTCATCCTGCCGGTCGGCGTCGAAGGCGCGCTCCTGTCCCTCGGCGACGCGCACGCCGCGATGGGCGACGGCGAGGTGTGCGGCACCGGCATCGAGACGGAGGCGACCGTCCGGCTCCGGGTGGACGTCCGGCGCGGCGGCGCCCCCGTCACGCCGATCATCGAGACGGCCCCGGCCGCCCAGCGCACCGGCGCGGCGCTCGCCACCACCGGCATCGGCCCGGACCTCATGGAGGCGGCGAAGGACGCGACGCGCGCCCTCGTCACCGAGGTCGCCGTCCGCGCCGGGATCGCGCCCGCGGACGCCTACCTGCTCGCCAGCGTCGCCGCCGACCTGAAGATCTCCGAGGTCGTGGACGTCCCCAACTGGATCGTCTCCGCCCACCTCTCCCTCGACCACCTCTCATGACGGCCGGCGGGCCGCCGCCGAAGCGGCCCGCCGGGACCGCCGCCGTCAGGACGCGGGGTTCTCGAACGTCCAGTCGCCGGAGCCGATCTCGAAGAGGGCGCGTCCGCCCGCCACGCCCAGCCGGCGGGCGTCGGCGGGGGCGCTCGGCCCGGAGTTCCCGCCGAGGAGCGGGAACTCCACGCGGGCCTTCGCGCCGGGCGGGACGGTCACGTCCAGCCGCAGCCTCCGGCCGGTGCGCCGCCACGAGGACGCGGCCCGGCCGCGCGGCGTCTCGTAGGTCGCGGCGGCGCGGGTGACGTCGCCGACGACGGACGGCCGGACGAGCAGCGTCTCGAACCCGATCGAGTCGTCGGTCTGCCCGAGGCCCGCGAGCCCGGCGTGGAACCATTCGTCGATCGCGCCGAGCATGAAGTGGTTCTGCGAGAGGCCGGACGTGGGCCCGTCCCAGTTCTCGGTCAGCGACGTCGCGCCGTGGACGACCTGGTACCCGTAACTGGGGTTGCCGGTCTGGGTGGCGAAGGCGTGGACGACGTCGTCGCGTCCCGCCGCGGACAGCACGTGGAACACCGACGGCAGCGCGATCTCGCCGACGGTGAGGTGGTAGCCCTTCGCCTTGATCGAGTCGACGAGGTGGGCGAGGACGGCGTCCCACTTCGCCGCCGGGACGACGCCCATGTCCAGCGCGAACGCGTCGCACGCCTGGCTGCCCGACCCGTAGGTGTCGCCGGTGGCGTACTTGGCGTTGAACGCGTCGCCGATGTCCCTGGCGAGCGCCTGGTACTTCGCGGCGTCCGCCTCTTGGCCGATGACCTTCGCGATCCGGGCGAGGGCGGAGACGGCCCGGTGGTAGCCGAAGGTCGCGGTGACGCCGTTCGGGGTGCTGGTGTCGAACGCGATCCAGTCGCCGAGGCCGTAGTCGAGCAGGTGCCCGCTCGCCTTGCGGGTCAGGTAGTCGACGTAGCGGACCATGTTCGGGTAGTAGGCGCGCAGCGTCGCGGTGTCGCCGTAGGCGCGGTACATCTGCCAAGGAGCGAACACGATGACGTTGCCCCAGTTGGGGTCGTCCCTGAAACCGCCGCCGAAGACGGTGAACTCGGGCGCGATGTCGGGGACGAGCCCGTCCTCGGTCTGGGCCTCGGCGATGTTCCGGACGATGTCGCCGTAGTAGGCGGCCACGTCGTAGTTGCGCGCGACAGCCGGGAAGACGAGGTTGGCCTGCTCCAGCCAGCCGAGCTTCTCCCGGTGCGGGCAGTCGGTCAGGACGGAGTACATGTTGCTCTGCACGGCCCGGTCGATGATCTTGTGGATGTCGTTGAGCAGGCCGTGCGAGCTGGTGAACGTGCCCGCCGTCTCGTTCGCGGCGCGCAGCACGATCCCGGTGACCGTGCCGTCGTCCGGCGCGGACGGCAGCCCTTCGAGCTGGAGGTAGCGGAAGCCGTGGTAGACGAACCGGGGGTGCCACGTCTCGGTGCCGCGCCCGGACAGGGTGTAGGAGTCCCAGATCGGCGAGCCGGTGGTGTGCTGGCTGACGGTGCCGTCCGCGGCGAGCAGCTCGCCGGGGCGCATCGTGACCGTCGTCCCGGCGGGGCCGCTGACGCGCAGCTTCGGCCATCCGGCGAAGTTCACGCCGAGGTCGACGACGTACACCCCGTCCTTCGGCCGCGTGATCTTCCGGGTGCGGAGCACGGCGACCGGCTCGATCGGCGGGGACGTGCGGGCGGCGAGGCTCGCGGTGGGGGACGCGACCTCGACCGCGCCGGTCCAGTCGCCGTCCCCGATGACGCGGCGGGCGTCGTGGTCCTCGCCGCCGTACCAGTTGGCGAAGGTCGTCGCGCCGAGCGCGGCGCGCCAGGACGGGTCCGACGCCACGGTCTCGCGCGTACCGTCGGTGTAGGTGACGTCGAGCTGGGCGAGGAAGGTCGGCTTGCCGTCCGAGCGGGTCAGCTTCTCGTAGCGTCCAGGGGTCGGCGGGACGTGCGCCATCCCTGGGCCCAGCTCGACCCGCACCGTGTTGCCGCCCCGATGCAGCAGCTCGGTGACGTCGTAGGTGGAGTAGACGAGCCGCTTCTTGTACGTGCTGTACGGCGGTTCCAGGACGGCGTCGCTGACGGGACGCCCGTTCACGGTGACGTCCAGGACGCCGAGGGCGGTCGCGTAGAGGCGGGCCGTCCGGACCCGCTTCCCCAGCTTGAAGCCGCGCTCGAAGACCGGCAGTGCCTCGGGCCGCCCGTGCAGCGGCGGCGGCGCCTCCTGCCCCTTGACGGTGGCGGCCGTGTCGAAAGTGGTGCCGTCGCCGGACGTCTCGACGGTGAAGTCCTCGGGGAAGTTCGGGGTCTTCTCGTCGTCGGTCAGGGCGTCGGTGCGCGGATACAGCACCACGCGGTCGAACCGCCGCTCCTCCCCCAGGTCGATCCGGAGCCAGATGGGGCTCGCGAGATCCTGGTCCTTGCGTTCCATGCTCGTGTAGCCGAACGGGGCGTCGTCGCTGGTCAACGAGCCGTCCGTGATGGCCTTCGGCTCCCACTGCCCGCCGACCGTGTAGCTCTCGGACGCGGTCACCTGCGCCTTCAGCGCCACGTTCGCGCCGGACGCGCCGTCCCGCACCTCCACCTCCGCGAGCTGGAGCCGCGACACCTTGTACGGCCAGCCCTCCTTGATCGGCAGGCCGAGCCGGGTGACGTTCAGCCGGACGTACCGCGCCGTCCTGGCCGGGAACGCGACCGTCGCGGACTGCGGCCTCGGCTCGCCCGACCACGCCGGGTGGCCGATCCAGCGGGCCGTCCAGTCGGCGGCGGCCAGCAGGCCCGTCTCGAAGTGGGACGGCTCGCTCCACGCGGACGCGCGGCCCTGCCCATCCCACACCCTGACCTGCCAGGACGCCCGTTCGCGCGAGCGCAGCGCCCGGCCGGCGTAGCCGGCGGACACGGCGGCGCCCGCGACCTTGCCCGAGTCCCACAGGTCGGGACGGGCGAGCCGGTCGTCCGCGCTCGCGACCCGCACCTGGTACGCCGTCTGCACCGCGTTGCGCGGCCCGGCGGCGAACCGCCAGCTCAGCGTCGGCCGCGCCGCGTCGATGCCGAGCGGCGACCGCAGGTGGTCGGCGCGCAGGTCGACCGGGCGCGGCGTCCGGGCCGCCGGGCCGCCGGGAGCGGCGGACGCGGGCGCGGCGATCGCGCCGCCCGCCGTGACCGCCGCGGCGGCGACCCCGCCCGCCTGGACGAACCTTCTCCTGGACAACTCGCTCATGACGTGCTCCTCAGCGCTGGTTGGAACGAAGGTCAGAAGGTGGGAGCGGGCGGGGGACGGGAGCGGGCCGTCCGTCAGGGGTTCACGTGGACGAGGTCGATCTCCAGGAGGTCGGCGACGGCCTCGAGGTCGGCGATCATGTGCCCGGTGCCGAGGGCCCAGTGGTGGGAGATCCCGGTGGCGCTCCAGGCGTCGGTCCATTCGCCGGGGTCGCAGCCGAAGTCGACGCGGGACGTGGTGTTGCCGATCCGCAGCAGCGGGCCGTCGACGGTCTCGCCCTCGGACGCGGCGAACGCGAACGTCCTGTCCCGCCGCTGGACGACCCCGAACGCGGTGACCGGCCCGTGCCGCACGTCGAACTCGACGGACACGCCGTAGCCGCGCTTGCCGTGGTAGACGCCGAGCCCGCGGAGCAGCGGGCGCTTCGCGCTGATCGCGAGGTGGGCGGGCCCGTCGTGCCCCATCTCGACGTGGCCGCGGGTGAAGTCGAGGGCCTGCAGCTCGGTGAACGAGCCGCCCGCGCCGAGCCGGTCGGCGACCAGCATGGCGAGGGACGTGCGCAGCTCGTACTCCCCCGCCGCCGGGACGCCGCGCGCGGTGAGCAGCGACGCGCCGAGGATCATCCCCGCGCCGAGCCGCTCGTGGACCTCGCCGTCCAGGCCGCGGTGGTAGTAGGCGAGGCTGTCCAGCGCGAAGTCCTCGACGAGGCGGTCGAGGCCGACGGACACGCGCGCCGCCCAGGCGAGGTCGTCGTCGTTCACGGAGGCGTCCAGCTCGAAGATCCGCTCCGCCTCGGCCTTCTTCGCGGCGGCCTCGGCGTCGGTGACCTTCTCCACCCGGACGCGCAGGTCGTCGAACTCCAGCACCTCGACGTGGCCGCCGAAGTTGGCGGTGACCAGGGTGAGGTCGGTGGAGACGTCCAGCATGCCGGGATAGAGGTGGCCCATCAGGCCGTGCCTGCCGCGGCGGAGCGCGGCCCGGACCCCGGCGGCGCGGACCCAGCGGGCGATCCTCGTCCAGGCGCGCTCGTCCTCCAGGTGGCCGGAGACGGAGCGGAACGGGACGCCGCAGCGCGCGAACGCGTTCGCCATCTCCGGCAGCGGGCAGGCGCCGCAGTAGGCGAGCCACTGCCCGGTGTCGAACGTCGCGTGGTCCATCGACTCGGTCGGCTGGAGGTTGATCAGCAGGACCGGCGCGTCCGCGCGCTGCGCGACCGGGACGAGCATCGTCGCCGTCATGTAGGTCGTGAGGAAGCCGACGATGAGGTCGCAGCCCGCGGCGCGGAGCCGTTCGGCCGCCTCCGCGCCCTCCCGCGCGTCGGAGACGAACCCGGCGTCCACGACGTCGGCGCCGAGCCCCCGCATCCGCTCCGCGACGCGCTCGGCGGAGCGTCTCAGTCGCGGCAGCAGCTCCGGGAACTGCGGCCAGTACGCGCCGAGTCCCCCTGCCACCAGGCCGACCTTCACCGGCGGCCGGGGCGTGTTTTCCGGCATGTCCTCTCCTCGTCGTCATTCGCGGACGGATCGTCGAATCGGGGGAAACTTCTGGACCCGACCCTTCGTTGTCGGGTCGGGTTCCTTTTGGTCGAGCGGGCCCTTCAGGGACGGCCGGCGGCCCGGGTGGGGACGGTGCGGACGCGGCGATGTGAGCGCCGCGGCCTCGCGGTCCGGGCCGCCGACCGGTCTCCCTCGGCGACCGGCCTCCCTTCCGCGCGGTCAGCGCAGGAACGCGGCGGCGACGCCCGCGTCCACGGGGACGTGCAGACCGGTCGTGTGGGTCAGGTCCCCGCCGGTGAGGGCGGCGACGGCGGCGGCGACGTGCTCGGGCAAGACCTCGCGTTTCAGCAGCGTCCGCTGGGCGTAGAACTCGCCGAGCCGCTCCTCCTCCACCCCGTACACGGCGGCGCGCTCGGCGCCCCAGCCGCCCGCGAAGATCCCGGAGCCGCGGACGACGCCGTCCGGGTTGACGCCGTTGACGCGGATCCCGTGCTCGCCGAGTTCGGCGGCCAGCAGCCGCACCTGGTGCGCCTGGTCGGCCTTGGCCGCGCCGTAGGCGATGTTGTTCGGCCCCGCGAAGACGCCGTTCTTCGACGCGATGTAGACGATGTCGCCGCCCATCGCCTGCTCGACCATGACGCGGGCGGTCTCGCGGGAGACGAGGAACGAGCCGCGCGCCATGACGTCGTGCTGGACGTCCCAGTCCCGCGCGCTGGTCTCCAGCAGCGGCCGGGAGATCGACAGCCCGGCGTTGTTGACGACGAGGTCGACGCCGCCGAACGCGAGGACGGCGGCCCGGACGGCGGCGGCGACCTCGTCCTCGGACGTCACGTCGGCGGCGACGGCCACGGCCGCGTCGGCGGGCCGGTGGGCGGACCCGCCGATCTCCGCCGCGACCTTCTCCGCTGCCCCGGCGTCCCGGTCGGCGACGACGACGCAGGCGCCCTCGGCGGCGAGGCGGCGGGCGGTGGCCGCGCCGATCCCGGACCCGCCGCCGGTGACCAGCGCGACCCGTCCCGCGAGCGGCTTCGGCTCCGGCCTGCGCCGCAGCTTGGCCTCCTCCAGCTCCCAGTACTCGATGCGGAACTTCTCCGCCTCCGGGATCGGCGCGTACGACGACAGCGCCTCCGCGCCGCGCATCACGTTGATCGCGTTGACGTAGAACTCGCTCGCGACGCGGGCGGTCTGCTTGTCGGCGCCGAAGGAGAACATGCCGACGCCGGGGACGAGCACGATCGCCGGGTCCGCGCCCCGCATCGGCGGCGAGCCGGCGGTGGCGTGCCGCGCGTAGTACGCGGCGTACTCCTCGCGGTAGGCGGCGTGCAGTTCGCGGAGGCGGGCCTCGGCGTCGTCGAGCGGCGCGTCCGGCGGCAGGTCGAGGACCATCGGCGCGACCTTGGTGCGCAGGAAGTGGTCGGGGCAGGACGTGCCGAGCGCGGCGAGCCGGGGATGCTCGGCGCGGGAGACGAAGTCGAGCACGGCGGCGGAGTCGGTGAAGTGCCCGACCTGCCGCCGGTCCGTGGACGCCAGCCCGCGCAGCAGCGGGAACAGCGCCGCCGCCCTCGCCCGCCGCTCGTCGTCCGGAAGCGCCGGGTGGACGACCTCGCCGAACGGGTCGGCCCTTCCGTGCTCGGCGATGTACGCCTCGGCGGTGCGGATGATGGCGAGCGAGTTCGCCTCGCACTCCTCGCTCGTGGCGCCCCACGCGGTGATGCCGTGCCCGCCGAGGACCACGCCGATCGCGTCCGGGTTCGCCTCCTTGATCGCGGCGATGTCCAGGCCGAGCTGGAAACCGGGGCGCCGCCACGGCGCCCAGGCCACCCGGCCGCCGAAGATCCGCCGGGTCAGCTCCGCCCCGTCCGCCGCCGTCGCGATCGCGATGCCGGAGTCGGGGTGCAGGTGGTCGACGTGCGCGGCGTCCACGAGGCCGTGCATGGCGGTGTCGATGGACGGCGCGGCGCCGCCCTTCCCGTGCAGGCAGTAGTCGAACGCGGCGACCATCTCGTCCTCGCGCTCGACGCCCGGGTAGACGTCCGCGAGCGCGCGCAGGCGGTCGAGGCGCAGGACGGCGAGGCCGCTCTCGGTGAGCGTGCCCAGGTCGCCGCCGGAGCCTTTCACCCACATCAGCTCGACCGGCGACGCGGTCACCGGGTCCTGCACCACCGCCTTGGCGGACGCGTTCCCCCCGGCGTAGTTGGTGTTGCGCGGGTCGGACCCGAGCGCGCGCGCACGCTCGATCAGCTTCCCGACCTCGGGCGGGCTGCCCGTCATCGTCCTCTCCTCACCTGGAATCGATGGGTGCCCGGACCGGCCTCGAACCGGCCGGGGCCGAGCGGCCGCGCGCCGTCCAGCGCGACGGCGGCGGCGGGCAGGCGCACCTCGGCCGCGGCGCCGACCGGCACCTCGGCGCGGAGCTCCAGCCGCCCGCCCTCCCGCCGCCAGCTCACGGCGGCGCGGCCCCGGACCGTGTCGATCGACGCCTCCGCGCGGGCCAGCCCGGCGGGCAGGCAGGGGCGCATCAGGATCCGCCGGTAGCCGGGCGCGGCCGGCTCGATCCCCGCCACGTACCGGTAGAACCACTCGTCGACCGTGCCGAGGAAGCCGTGGCCGCGCGAGCGCGAGCCGAGGTGCCACATCTCCCACAGCGACGTCGCACCGTTGGCGAACCAGAACCCCCAGCTCGGCTCGGTCGTCTGCGTCGCGACCCGGTAGGCGAGGTCGGCGTGGCCGTGGTCGCACAGCACCGGCAGCAGGTACTTGGTGCCGAGCACGCCGGTGTCGAGGTGGCCGTCGTGCGTCTCGGCCACGTCCTGGACCAGGTTCGCCACCACCGCTTTGACGTGCTCGGACGGCACGAGCCCGAACGCCAGCGCCAGCACGTTCGGCGTCTGCCGGTACGCGTCGTCGGCCCGGTACAGGCCGCGCCCCGCGTCGAGGTAGGCGGCGTTGAACGAGCGGGCCACCTCGGCGGCTTTGCCGCGCAGGCGCCGCGCGTCGGCGTCCTTGCCCAGCTCGGCGGCGATCTCGGCGAGCTGGACGTGCGTCCGGTACACGTACGCGGTGCCCATCAGCGCGTTCACGGCGGCGCTCTGCGCGGACGGCGCGTTGTAGTCGCCCCACTCGTCGGTGCTGAGGCCCTTGCCGTCCAGCCGTCCCGCCTCGTAGGCGGCGTACCGGGCGAGCGAGTCGTAGTACTCGGCGAGCGCCCAGGGCGCGTCGTAGTACCGGTGCAGGTTCCACACCGTCGCGACGTACTGGTTCGCCCAGGACGGCGACGGCGGACGGAACCCCGGGCGGGGCTGCGGCGCCCACGAGGCGATGTTCCCGTCCTCGCCCTGCGTGTCGCGGATGTCGGTGAGCCACTTGGCGTAGAAGCGGCGCATGTCGTAGTTGGCGAAGGCGGAGTCCTCCATGAGGCCCGCGTCGCCGGTCCACGGCAGCTTCTCCTCCATCGAGCCGTCGGTCGGCACGGAGACGTGGTTGTTGAGCAGGGTGGACCGCGCCGCCTCGTGGATCTGGTTCAGCAGGCCGTTCGCGCAGGTGAATCGGCCCGTGCTCGCGAAGGCGGTGTGCAGGCGGAGGGCGCGGAGCGCGTCGCGTCCGGGCGTGCCGGGGTAGCCGCGCACCTCCACGAACTGGAAGCCCTTGTAGGTGAACGACGGCTGCCAGACCTCGGTGCCCTTGCCGCTCAGCACGTAGGTGTCGGTCTGGTCGCGCCCGCCGGGGTGGACGGTGCCGTCCGCGTCGAGCCGCTCGCCGTGCCGCAGCCGCACCTCGGTGCCCGCCGGGCCGCGGACCTTCAGCCGGACGACGCCCGCGATGTTGACGCCGAAGTCGTACACGTACACGCCCGCCGCCGGGTTGGTGATCCCGACCGGGCGGAGCGAGTCGGTGATCTTGATGGGCTCGATCGCCTGGGCCCGCACCTCGACGCCGGCGGTCCGGATCGGCTTCGCGGGCGTCCAGGCCGCGTCGTCGAAGCCGGGCGAGGACCAGCCGGGGACGGCGAGCCGGGCGTCGTGGTGCTCGGTGTCCGGGGTGACCGCGCCCGCGTAGGACGGGCCGGGAGCGGTCCGCCAGGTGCCGTCGCCGACGATCGCGGCGCCGTCCGCGACGAGGCGGAACAGGAGGCGCTGGCGGCCGTCCCAGCCCGTGCCGGGCTCCGGCACGGGATCGCCGGGCCCCATCTTCCCGGCGCCCATCCCGCCGAACCAGCCGCGTCCGAGCGCCACCCCGACCGCGTTGCGCCCCTTGGCCAGATGGCGCGTGACGTCGTGGACGACGTAGCCGACGCGCCGCGCGTAGTCGGTCCACGCCGGGTCGAGGACGTGGTCGCCGACGCGCTCGCCGTTGATGAACAGCTCGTGGTAGCCGAGCCCGCAGATGTAGGCGCGGGCCCGCGACGGCCGCGCCCGCAGCGTGAACTCCTTGCGCAGCAGTGGGTTGTACGGCCGGGGGAAGGCGACGGCGTTGGTGATCCGCAGCTCGCCGTCCGCGACCGTGCCCCCGCTCCACCGGTAGGGCGCGCCGCCGACGAGGTCGTCGTCGAAGGGCGGGCCGCCGCCGGTGACGGTGATCCGCCGCAGCACGCCCGCCTCGCGCCCGTCGGTGCGCAGCCCGACGGTGCCGGACGCGAACGTGCCGTCGGACAGCGTGTCCACGAGGTCGCCGTTCACATATGTGCGGATGGTGGCGCCGCGCGCGTCGATCGCGACCTTCAGCGGGGTGCCGATCACCCGCTCGACGGGGATCGGCACGCTCTTCAGGACCGACCAGGAGCCGTTCACCAGCTTGTGCGGCCGCAGCAGCGAGCCCTCGGAGAGCTGCCACATGTAGCCGTTGGCATCTCCGTCCGCGCGGAAGAACAGGCCGAACGCCAGCTCGGTGACGGTGAGGTCGGCCTCCAGGCGGAAGTCGTCCCAGACCGGCACGGTGGAACCCGGCCAGATCCAGCCGGTCCCCCAGTCGCCGACGCCCGTCTCCCACCAGCCTGGATCGCTCCATCCGGACGTGCCGCCCGCCGCGTCCCAGGCGCGCACCTTCCACTCGTACCGGCGGCCGGGCAGCAGCTCCGGACCGCCGTACACGATGTTGCGCGTCTGGGCGGAGGCGACCCGGCCGCTGTCCCAGACGACGTCCCGCCCGGAGGTGACCACGACCTGGTACGCGGTCTGCGCGTCGCCGCGGCGCGGCGAGGCCAGCCGCCAGCCGAGCCGGGGCGCGGGCTCGTCCATGCCGAGCGGGTTCGGGGCGTCCTGGACGTCGAGCGCGGTCACCCGCATCCCGCCGCCGGGCGCCGCCGCCCGCGCCGTGCCGGGCACGCCGAGCGCCACCCCGGTCACGGCCGTCGCTCCGAGGAAGCCCCTTCGAGAGATCATCACGCGCCCCATCCCGCCGCCTGGCCCGCCGTCCGCTCGGCGCGCACCTTCTCGAAATAGCCGGACGCCTTGTACGCCGCGACCGGGTCCGGGTGCAGGCCCATCTCCTCGCGCAGCTCCGCCAGCAGCGGCCGGACGTCGGTGTTGTACGCGTCCATGAACACCGCGTTCGCTTCGAGGACGTCACCGGCGTCCTGCGCGGCGCGCAGCGCGACGGCATCCACGAGCAGCGCCTTCGCCGTCGCCTCCTGGACGTTCATCACCGAGCGGATCTGGCCCTGGATCTTCGGCTCGATGTTGTGGCACTGGTCGAGCATGAACGCGACTCCCGTGGCCGGGTCGCATCCGCCGCCCCGCACCACCTCGTACATGATCCGGAACAACTGGAACGGGTCGGCCGCGCCGACCATCAGGTCGTCGTCGGCGTAGAAGCGCGAGTTGAAGTCGAACCCGCCGAGCTTCCCCTCGCGCAGCAGGAACGCGACGATGAACTCGATGTTCGTGCCCGGCGCGTGGTGCCCGGTGTCGACGACGACCTGCGCCTTCGGGCCGAGCTTCACGCAGTGCGCGTAGGACGCCCCCCAGTCCGGCAGGTCGGTCATGTAGAACGCGGGCTCGAACAGCTTGTACTCCAGCAGGAACCGCTGGCCGTCGCCGAGCCGCGCGTAGACGGCGGCGAGCGCCTCGGCCAGCCGGTCCTGCCGGGTCCGGACGTCGTCCTGGCCGGGATAGTTGGTGCCGTCGGAGAACCACAGCTTGAGGTCGCGGGAACCGGTCGCGTCCATGATGTCGACGGCTTCCAGCAGGTGGTCGAGCGCCTTTCGGCGGACGGCCGGATCCGGGTTGGTGACGCTGCCGAGCCTGTAGTCGTCGTCCTGGAAGACGTTGGTGTTGACCGCGCCTATCCGCACCCCTTTCTCCTTGGCGTGCGCGGCGAGCGCGGCGTAGTCGTCCACCCTGTCCCAGGGGATGTGGACGGCGACGCTCGGCGCGACGCCGGTGAACCGGTGCACCTGCGCGGCGTCGTCGATCTTCTCCCACGGGGTGCGCGGGACGCCCTCCTGCGCGAAGACCTTGAACCGGGTCCCCGAGTTCCCGTACGCCCACGAGGGGGTCTCGATCTGCTGGCGGCGCAGGGCGTCCTTCACCGCGCTGGTGTCAACCACGGTCACGTGACCTCTCAATCCAGGTGGAAGACCTCGGGAAGCAGCGCCATCCCCTGGTCGGGACGGCCGTCGAGGTCCTCGAAGAACGGCGCCATCTCCGCCTGCCAGCGCGTGTTGACCTCGGTGCGGGCCATCGCCGCCCGGGCGGCCTCGAAGTCGTCGGTCTCCAGGTAGCCGACGAGGAGGCCGTCCTCGCGCAGGAAGAGGGAGTAGTTGTGCCAGCCGCTGTCGCGCAGGGCGTCCCGCATGTCGGGCCAGACCGCCTGGTGGCGCCGCTTGTACTCCTCCAGGCGGTCCGCCCTGACCTTCAGCAGGAAGCAGACGCGCTTCCGGCCGCGTGCCCCCTGTGGGGGGACGACCCCCCACACCCCCCGGTTCGCTTCGCTCATTCTTAGAAGTGGTATTCGTCGATGTTCTTGGCGTCGAAGACGGTCGGCGGGCCGAGGATCACCTCGCCGTTGGCGCCGATCGTCCGGTCGCCGAGCTTGCCCGCCTTGAACCTCTCGCCCTGCGCGCCGGTGATCTGCCCGGACGCCAGCGCCGCCGCCGCGTACGAGGCGAGGTAGCCGAGGTTCTTCGGGTCCCACAGCTCGAACTGCTTGACGGTGCCGTCCTTGACGAACTTGCGCATCTGGTCGGGCGTGCCGAGGCCGGTCAGCACGACCTTGCCCTTGTACTTGGACGCCGAGATGTATCGGGCCGCCGCCGCGATGCCGACCGTGGTCGGCGAGATGATGCCCTTGAGGTTCGGGTACGCCTGGAGCAGCCCCTGCGTCTGCTGGAACGACTTCTGGTCGTCGTCGTCGCCGTAGGCGACCTTGACGAGCTTCATCTTCGAGTACTCGGGCTTCGCGAGCTCGTCCTTCATGAACTTGATCCAGGTGTTCTGGTTCGTGGCGTTCGCCGTCGCCGACAGGATCGCGATCTCGCCCTCGTGGCCGATCTGCTCGGCGAGGAGCTTGACCTCGCTGCGGCCGATCTCCTCCGAACTCGCCTGGTTGATGAACAGGTCACGGCACTGCGGGTTGGTGTCGGAGTCGTAGGCGACGATCTTGATGTTCTTGGACCGGGCCTGCTTCAGCGGCCCGCACACCGCGTTCTCGTCGTTCGCGGCGATGAGGATCGCGTCGTGCCGCTGCTGGATCAGCGTGTTGATGTAGGAGACCTGCGAGGACGCCGACGCGTCGGACGGCCCGACCTCCTTGGCCTCGCCGCCGAACTCCTTCGCCGCCGCGATGCCCGCGTCGTCGACGATCGTCTCGTAGGGGTTGTTGACCTGCTTCGGCAGGAACGCCAGCTTGAGGCCCTTCTTCAGCGGCGCGTTCGGGTCGGCCGACGCCGTCCCGCCGGACGTCCCCTTGTCGGACGCCGACGAGGAGTCCTTCGTGGTCCCGCCGCAGGCGGCGAGGCTCAGGGCCAGGGCTCCGGCCGTGGCGACCGCGGCCAGCCGGCGCGGGGCGCGCAGACGAATGGTCATCAGGGTGCCTCTCAGGGTTCTTTCTTCCGGGGGTGGGTCGCGGCGGGGGGCCTCGGTGACGGGTCCTCGGGTGACGGGTCCTCGGGGTCGACGGGTCAGGGCACGGCGGCGGGGGCCGCGGTTCGCGCGCCCCGCCGCCTGCCCCGTGCCTCGCGCGCCACGGCGATCAGCCGCGGCGTGAGGACGCTGACGATGAGCAGCAGCCCGGTGACGATCGACTGGACCTCGGTGGAGACGTCGTTGAGCATCAGCAGGTTGCGGAGCAGGCCGATCAGCAGGACGGCGGCGATCACGCCGCCGAGGGTGCCCTTGCCGCCGTCGAAGTCGACGCCGCCGAGCAGCACCGCGGCGATGACGGTGAGCTCCAGGCCGAGGCCGTTGTCGGCGCGGGCGCTGCCGTAGCGGAGCGTGTAGACGACGCCCGCGAACCCGGCCACCAGCCCTGACACGACGAACAGGACCAGCTTGGCGCGCTTCACGCGGATGCCCGCGAAGTAGGCGGCGTCCTCCTGCGCGCCGATCGCGAACAGCGCCCGTCCGGCGCCGGTGGCGTGCAGGACGATCCCCGTCGCGGCGGCGAGCACGGCGAACAGCGCGATCGGGTACGGGATCGGCGTGCCCGGCACGGACGACGTCGCGAGGTCGGTGTAGGCGGCCGGGAACTCGGAGATCGCGCCCGTCCCGAGCGTCACGTAGGCGAGGCCCCGGTAGAGGGTCATCGTGCCGATCGTGACGGCGAGGGACGGCAGCCCGAGCCGCGTGACCAGGAGCCCGTTGAGGAGGCCGCAGACCACGCCGACGAGCAGCACCAGCGGGATGATCATCTCGATGGCGAGGCCCGCGTCCCACAGCTTGCCGGTGAGGGCGCTGCACAGGCCGAGGATCGAGGCGACCGACAGGTCCACCTGGCCGCAGACGACGAGCAGCGTCATCGGCAGCGCGATCAGCGCGATCTCGCTGAGGTCGTCGAGAGCGAACGACAGGTTGTCGCCGTTGGCGAAGTCGGGCGAGAACCCGGCGCCGCCCGCGAACACCGCGACCAGCAGGGCGGTGACGGCGGTCTCCCAGCGCAGCATGCCTCCGAGGCGGCTCATGACCGTCCCTCCCGCGCGGGCTCGTCCCGCCGCCCGTGCTCGATCTGTCTGGGCTTGGACTCTCCGGGCTCGGTCTGTCCGGGCTCGGCTTGCCGGTGCACGGTGGACTCCAGGGAGCGCTGCTTGAGCGCCCGGGTGACGCGCAGCGCCAGCAGCCGGTCGACGCTGATGGCGAGCAGCAGCAGGACGCCGGTGATCGCGTCCTGCCAGAACGAGTCGACCTTGAGCACGACCAGCACGCTGCCGATGGTGGTGAGCAGCAGGGCGCCGAGCGCCGCGCCGTACACGGTGCCGACGCCGCCGGTGATGGCGATGCCGCCGACGACGACCGCGCTGACGACCTTGAGCTCCCAGCCGTGCGCGGCGTCCGCGACGACGGTGCCGAACCGGGCGAGCCACAGCACCCCGGCGAGGCCGGCGAGCGCGCCGCTGACGAGGTACGCGGTGAGGACGCGGCGGCGGATCGGGACGCCGGCGAGCAGCGCCGCCTCCGGGCTGGACCCGATCGCGTAGAACTCCCGTCCGGACGAGTAGGACCGCAGGTAGTACCCGACGGCCAGCATCACGGCCACGGTGATGATCGGCAGGTAGGGGACGCCGAGCACGCCGTCGCTGCCGAGCTTCAGCACCGCGGACGGCAGCTCCGCCGCGCCGATCTGGTCGCCGTGCGCGATCCGGTAGTCGAGCCCCTGGATCACGTACAGGGTGCCGAGGGTGACGACGAGGGCGGGCACCCGGCAGAAGCTGACGAGCAGCCCGTTCACCAGCCCGCACGCCAGCCCGATCGCGACGCCGACGAGCAGCACGAGCACGATGTTCCGGTCCCCGCCGGACGCGAACCTCCCGGTGCTGAACGCGACGAGCCCGACGACCGACCCGACCGACAGGTCGATGTTGCGGGTGACGACCACCATGCTCTGCCCGACGGCGAGCAGCACCAGGATCGAGGCGTTGAGGAAGATGTCCTTCACGCCCTGCCCGGACAGGAAGCGCGGGTTCGCGATCGTGGTCCCGACGACCAGGACGGCGAGCGCACCGAGGATGCTCAGCTCCCGGGCGCGCAGCGCCGTCTCGACCAGCCGCCGCCCGCCGCCCGGCGGCCCGCCCGCCCCCGGCCGCGCCGGAGACTCCGCGAGTACGGTCATGAGGGTCAGGCCGCCTTTCCACTGCCGGGGCGGCCGGTCGCGGCGGCCATCACGGTCTCCTCGGTCGCGTCCGCGCGCGGGATCTCGGCGGTGAGCCGCCCCTCGTGCATGACGAGGACGCGGTCGGCCATGCCGAGCACCTCCGGCAGGTCGGACGAGATCATCAGCACCGCCAGGTCGCGGGCGGCCAGCCCGGACAGCAGCCGGTGCACCTCGGCCTTGGTGCCGACGTCGATGCCGCGGGTCGGCTCGTCCACGATCAGGACGGCGGGCTCGGTCGCCAGCCACTTGGCGAGGACGACCTTCTGCTGGTTGCCGCCGGACAGGACGCCGACCGCGTCGCTGAGGCGGGAGTACTTGAGCTGGAGCCGCAGGCCCCAGTCGGCGGCGCGGTCCCGCTCGACCCGGCGGGAGATCAGGCCGCCCCGCCCTGTCTCGCGGCGCAGCGTCTTGAGCTGCGTGAGCCCGATGTTGCGCTCGATGGACATGTCCATGACGAGGCCCTGCTGGCGGCGGTCCTCGGGGACGAGCGCGAGCCCCGCCGCCATCGCGGCCGTGGGGCTCCCGGGCGGGAGGGCGCGGCCGTCGACCTCGACGCTCCCGGCGTCCCAGCGGTCCACGCCGAAGAGCGCGCGGGCGACCTCGCTGCGCCCGGCGCCGACCAGCCCGGCCAGTGCGACGATCTCGCCGCGCCGGACGTCGAAGGACACATCGGTGAACGCTCCCTCGCGGGTCAGCCTGCGCACCTTCAGCGCGACCTCGCCGGGCGTCACGTCCTGCTTGGGGTAGAGGGCGTCGAGGTCGCGGCCGACCATCCGGCGGACGAGGTCGTCCGGGGTGAGGTCGGCGACGAGGTCGGTGCCGACGAAGCCTCCGTCGCGGAGCGTCGTGACCCGCCGGCACAGCTCGAAGATCTCCTCCAGCCGGTGCGAGATGAACAGCACCGCGCAGCCCTGCTCGCGCAGCGTGCGGGTCACCGCGAACAACCGGGCCACCTCCTGGCCGGTGAGCGCGGCGGTGGGCTCGTCCATGATCAGTACCCGGGCGTCCCGGGAGATGGCCTTGGCGATCTCGACGACCTGCTGGTCGGCGATGGACAGGCCGCGGGCGGCCTGGCGCGGGTCGAGCGGGACTCCGAGCCGCTCGAACAGCCGCGCCGTCTCGGCGTGCATGGCGCGGCGGTCGATCCGGCCCCGCCCTGAGAACAGCCGCCCGGTGCGAGGTTGGCGGCCCATGAAGATGTTCTCGGCGACCGACAGGTCGGGGAACAGCGTGGGCTCCTGGTAGATGACCGCCACCCCGGCGGCCTGCGCGTCGGCGGGCCCGCCGAAGGCCGTGGCGGCGCCGTCCACGCGGACCTCGCCCGCGTCCGGGCGGTGCACGCCTGCGAACGTTTTTACGACCGTCGACTTGCCCGCGCCGTTCTCCCCGGCCAGAGCGTGCACCTCGCCCGCGTGGAGTTCCAGCGTCACGTCCTGGAGCGCGCGCACGGCGCCGAACGATTTACTCACGTTGACCAGCGCCAATGTCGGCGGCGCCGACTGTGCGGGTGCTGTCATCAGGGCCCTCCTCGGGAGGCAGGTCCAAGACGTTCCGGTTAAAAACGTTTTAACAAGCTGTTGCGGAGGACGCTAGATGTGAGCCGGAGCACCCGTCAAGAGCCGATCTTCCGGAGGGACCCTCTAAGATCGCTGCGAACCCCGGCCGGATAAGGGCCCGCGGGGCTCTCGAAGTCGTCCGCGACCGGCACCGGCCACCGGTGTTTCGGCCTCCGGTGCCCGGTCCATGGGTTGACACGTTTTAATCCATGACCCACAGTGGGCCGACATCGGCGGACGGACCGGGGGCACAGCAGAGTGAGCACAGACGGCGCCGGGCGTCCCGGCGCGGCGCGCGGGACGGTCGGGATCAAGCAGGTCGCGGCGCACGCCGGCGTCTCGCCGGGCACCGTGTCCAACGTGCTCAACCGTCCGGAGCGGGTCGCCGAGGCGACCCGGATCCGGGTCGAGGACGCGATCCGGGAGCTCGGCTTCGTCCGCAACGGGTCGGCGTCCACGCTGCGCGCCGGGCACAGCAGCACGATCGGGCTGATGGTCCTCGACCTCGCCAACCCGTTCTTCACCGACGTGGCCCGCGGCGTCGAGGACACCGCGAGCGAACGCGGCTACGCGGTGATTTTGTCCTCGTCCGGCGAGTCGGACGAGCGGGAGCTGCGCAACCTGCGGGTGCTCGCCGAGCAGCGGGTCCGCGGCGTGCTGCTGACCCCGGTCGGCGACGACGGCGCGGCTGCCGGGCGGCTGCGCGAGCGGAACGTCCCGGTGGTGCTGCTCGACCATCCGACGCCCCGCGCGAACCAGTGCTCGGTCGCCGTCGACGACGTCGCGGGCGGCGAGCTGGCCGCCGGTGAGCTGCTGGACGCGGGCGCCCGCACGATCGCGTTCGTCACCGGGCCGACGGCGCTGCGGCAGTGCGCCGACCGGCGCAAGGGCGCGCTGCGGGCGCTGCGCGCCGCCGGGCTCGGCCGCGAGGCGCTGCGCGAGATCCCGGTCGGGGCGATGAACGCGCGGGCCGGGCAGGAGGCGGCGCGGCGGCTGCTGGACGCGGGGCCGCCGCTGCCGGACGCGATCTTCTGCGCGAACGACCTGCTCGCGCTCGGCGTCCTGCGGGTGCTGCTGCAGGCCGGGATCCGGGTCCCGGCTGACGTCGCGCTGATCGGGTACGACGACATCGAGTTCTCGGCGGCGGCCGCCGTCCCGCTGAGCTCGGTGCGGCAGCCCACCTACCAGCTCGGCCGGATCGCGACCGAACTCCTGCTGGAGGAGTGCGACGACCCGGCGGGCCACGCCCACCAGCAGGTGATGTTCCAGCCGGAGCTGGTCGTCCGCGAGTCGAGCCGGTCCGAGGCGGGAGGCGCGTCGTGAGGGTGGCGCCGTGAGAATCGGGTTGTTCCTGACGTGCGTGAACGACACGTTCTACCCGGGGACGGGGAGGGCGGTCGTGCGGCTGCTGCGGCGGCTCGGCCACGACGTGGAGTTCCCGTCCGGGCAGACGTGCTGCGGGCAGATGCACCTCAACACCGGCTACCCGCGGCAGGCCCTGCCCCTGGTGAAGGGGTTCGCGGAGACGTTCGAGCCGTACGACGCGGTCGTGACGCCGTCGGCGTCGTGCGGGGCGATGATCCGCGACTGGCATCCGCGGCTCGCGCCGCGCGCCGCCGGGGTCGCCTCGCGCGTGTACGAGCTGTCGGAGTTCCTGGTGGACGTGCTCGGAGTCACCGACGTCGGCGCGTACTTCCCGCACCGGGTCACCTACCACCCGACGTGCCACTCGCTGCGGATGCTCCGGGTCGGGGACCGGCCGCTGCGGCTGCTGCGCGAGGTCCGCGGCATCGACCTGGTCGAACTGCCGGACGCGGCCGAGTGCTGCGGCTTCGGCGGGACGTTCGCGCTGAAGAACTCCGAGGTGTCGGCGGCGATGGGCGCGGACAAGGTCACCGCCGTCCGCGAGACGCGGGCCGAGGCGCTCTGCGCGGCCGACAACTCGTGCCTGATGCACATCGGCGGCGCGCTGACCCGCACGCGCGCCGGTGTCCGCACCGTCCACCTGGCCGAGATCCTCGCGTCGACGGAGGAGGACCCGCTGTGACGATGCCGACCTACGTCGGGATGCCGTCGTTCCCGGACGCGGCGCGGCGCGCGGTGGCCGACCCGCGGCTGCGCGCCAACCTGGCGCACGCGACCACCACGATCCGGGCGCGGCGCGCGGACGCGGTCGCCGAGCTGGACGACTGGCCCGCGCTCCGCGAGGCGGGCAAGCAGATCAAGGACCACGTCCTGGCGAACCTCGGCCACTACCTCCGCGTCCTGGAGGAGAAGGTCGCGGACGCCGGCGGGACGGTGCACTGGGCGCGCGACGCCGCCGAGGCCAACCGCATCGTCGCGGACCTGGTGAAGGCGACCGGCGAGACCGAGGTCGTCAAGGTCAAGTCGATGGCGACGCAGGAGATCGGGCTGAACGAGTTCCTCGCCGGGGAGGGCATCGCCGCCTACGAGACCGACCTGGCGGAGCTGATCGTCCAGCTCGGAGACGACCGCCCGTCGCACATCCTCGTCCCGGCGATCCACCGCAACCGGTCCGACATCCGCGACATCTTCCTACGCGCGATGGACGACGCGCCCGCGGGGCTGACCGACTCCCCCGCCGCGCTCGCGGAGGCGGCGCGGCGGCATCTGCGCGCGAAGTTCCTGTCGGCGAGGGTCGCGGTGTCGGGGGTGAACTTCGCCGTCGCCGACACCGGGACGCTCGTCGTCCTGGAGTCCGAGGGCAACGGCCGGATGTGCCTCACGCTCCCCGAGACGCTGATCTCGGTGATGGGCGTGGAGAAGATCGTCCCGTCGTGGCGCGACCTCGAAGTGTTCCTGCAACTGCTGCCGCGCTCGTCCACGGCGGAGCGGATGAACCCCTACACGTCGGCCTGGACGGGCGTGCACCCCGGCGACGGGCCCCGCGACTTCCATCTCGTCCTGCTGGACAACGGCAGGACCGCCACCCTGGCCGACGAGGTGGGGCGGCAGGCGCTGCGCTGCATCCGCTGCTCCGCGTGCCTGAACGTGTGCCCGGTCTACCGGCGCGCGGGCGGCCACGCCTACGGGTCGCCGTATCCGGGGCCGATCGGGGCGATCCTTTCCCCGCAGATCAGGGGCATCGGGTCGGACGTGGACGCGTCCCTCCCGTACGCGTCGTCGCTGTGCGGGGCGTGCTTCGACGCGTGCCCGGTCGCGATCGACATCCCGGAGGTGCTCGTCCACCTGCGGGCGCGGGCGGTGGAGAAGGGGCCGCGCCACCCCATCGAAAGGGTCGCGATGGCGGCGGCCGGGTGGACGCTGCGCTCCCCCACCAGGCTCGCGCTGGCGCAGCGCGGGGCGTCGGCGTCCCGGCGGGTGGTGGCGCGCGGCGGGCGGATCCGGCGGTTGCCCGGCCCGCTGTCGGCGTGGACCGAGACGCGGGACGCGCCCGCCCCGCCGCCCGAGTCGTTCCGCGCCTGGTGGGCCCGGACGGACGGCGGCCGTGCGGAGAGAGACGGCGCAGAGAGAGATAGGGCGGAGGGAGAAAGGTGAGCGCGCGCGAGGAGATCCTCCGCCGGATCGAGCGGGTGGCGCCGGCGCGTCCGGCCGCCGAGGTCGCCGCGTCCTACGAGCGGATCGACCGCGCGTACCGGCGGCGGCACCACGACGGCGACGTCCTCGGCCTGTTCGCCGAGCGGGTCGCCGACTACCGCGCGGCCGTGCTGCGCGTCGCGCCGTCCGGCGTGCCGGGGACGGTCGCGGCGCGGCTCGCCGCCCGGCCCGGTTCGTACGGGGTCCCGTCCGACCTGCCGGCGGAGTGGGTGTCCGAGGTGGGCGCGCCGCTCGTCCGCGACCCTTCGGTGGCCGCGCTGGACGGTCTCGCGGGCGCGGTCACCGGCTGCGCGGCCGCGATCGCCGAGACGGGGACGATCGTCCTGGACCACGGCGCCGCGCAAGGCCCGCGCGCGCTGTCGCTCGTCCCCGACTACCACCTGATCGTGGTGCGGGCGGAGCAGATCGCCCCGGACGTGCCGGACGCGCTGGCGCGGCTCGACCCGCTCCGGCCGCTGACGTTCGTGTCCGGGCCGTCCGCGACGAGCGACATCGAGCTGTCCCGGGTGGAGGGCGTGCACGGCCCGCGCACGCTCGACGTGCTGGTGGTCGCGTGAGCGAGGCGAGTTTCGCGGCCGTCGACCTCGGCGCGTCCAGCGGGCGGGTGATGGCGGCGCGCGTCGGGCCGGGCACGCTGGAGCTGGACGAAATCCGCCGCTTCCCCAACCGTCCGGTGCGGGTGAACGGCACCCTGTACTGGGACGTCCTCGGCCTGTACGGGAACGTCCTGGACGGGCTGCGCTCCGCCCCGTCCGGCCTCGCCTCGGTCGGCGTCGACTCGTGGGCCGTCGACTACGGGCTGCTGGACGGGAACGGCGCGCTGCTCGGCAACCCCGTCCACTACCGCGACTCCCGCACCGACGGGGTCATGGAGCGGATCCGCGCCGACGTGGGCGACGACCTCCTCTACCAGGCGTCGGGCCTCCAGTTCCTCCCGTTCAACACGATCTACCAGCTCGCCGCGGACGACCTGTCGCGGGCGCGCACCCTTCTCCTCATTCCCGACCTGATCGCGTACTGGCTCACCGGGGAGATCGGCGCCGAGCGGACGAACGCGTCCACGACCGGGCTCCTCGACGTCCACACCGGCACATGGTCGGGCGACCTCGTCTCCCGCCTCGGCCTCCCCGCCTCGATCCTGCCGCCGCTGCGCGACCCGGGCACGCCGATCGGCGCCCTCCGCCCGGACGTCGCCGCCGAGACCGGCCACCCCGGCCTGGAGGTCGTCGCCGTCGGGTCGCACGACACGGCGTCGGCGGTCGCCGCCGTCCCCGCCGCGACCGACCGGTTCGCCTACATCTCCTGCGGCACGTGGTCCCTGGTCGGCGTCGAACTGGACGCGCCCGTCCTCACCGAGGCGAGCCGCAAGGCCAACTTCACCAACGAGGGCGGCGTCGACGGGACGGTCCGCTACCTGCGCAACGTGATGGGCCTCTGGCTCCTCCAGGAGTGCCTGCGCGCGTGGGGCGACCCCGACCTGCCCGCGCTGCTCGCGGAGGCCGCGCGCGTCCCCGGCCTGCGCTCGCTGATCGACGCGGGCGACCCCGGGTTCCTGCCGCCGGGCGACATGCCCGCCCGCGTCGCCGCGCACTGCCGCCGCCGGGGCCTCCCCGCGCCGGAGGGACGCGCCGAAACCGTCCGGTGCGTGCTGGACAGCCTCGCCCTCGCGCACCGCGCCGCGATCCGGCAGGCCGCGGCGCTGTCGGGACGGGACGTCGACGTCGTCCACCTGGTGGGCGGCGGCAGCCGCAACGAGCTGCTCTGCCAGCTCACCGCCGACGCGAGCGGCCTGCCCGTCGTGGCCGGGCCGGTCGAGGCGACCGCGCTCGGCAACGTGCTCGCCCAGGCCCGCGCGCGGGGCGCGGCGGGCGGCCTCGCCGAGTCGCGGGCGCTGGTCGCCGCGACGCAGCCGCTGCGCCGCTTCGTCC
The DNA here is from genome assembly GCF_008121305.1 of Actinomadura decatromicini. NCBI lineage: Bacteria > Bacillati > Actinomycetota > Actinomycetes > Streptosporangiales > Thermomonosporaceae > Actinomadura > Actinomadura decatromicini. The sequence goes on from NZ_VSRQ01000016.1 coordinate 65,528, forward strand.
CGTCCGGCGACGCGGCGCGCTGGGACGCGGCCGCCGCGCTCCTCGCCGTCCCGGCGCCCTGAGCGGGAGGCGCGGAACGACCGGGCGGTCATGTGTCCACCTGTGGCCGTGTCGGCGCGCTCCGAGGTCGGCGGCGGGGCCCGGCGGCCCCCGCGCTGGCGAGGGAGAAGGCCCGTCCGCAGGTCAGCGGACGCGTGTTACGGCACGGGGACGGTTTACCTTCTTGAGGTTGACATGGGGCGTGCGACGACGCTTGATAACAGGGAACAACACGGTGAGTCAGCACGGTGCCGGAGAGACCGCCCGTCGGAGTGACGCACGGCGCGGGGCGTGTTGCCCCCGCCCTATTGACGTTCGACCCGATAGGGTGAATTTCGCCAAAAGTCTCGTGAAAAGTTACACAGAAGCATGATCACGGCGTATCGGCCGCCTGTCACTGTTGGGGTGTGGACATGGAGGGTCGTGCGGCCCGCGACGCCGGGACCCGTCCCGGCAACGCTCCGCTCGTCGGGCGACGGGACGCGCTGGAGGAGATCGGCCGCGTCCTGGACGCCGCCGAGGACGGCTACGGCTTCCTCGCGGTCGTCGGTGAGCCGGGCGCGGGCAAGACCCGGCTGCTGAACGAGCTGGCGGACGCCGCGAGCGCGCGCAAGCTGACGTACGTCGCGGGCCGTGCCGCCGAGTTCGAGCAGGAGATGCCGTTCGGCGCCGTGGTCGACGCGCTCGACGACCACCTCGAAGAGCACACGCCGGACCTGTCCCCCGCCGCGCTGCGGCTGCTCGGCACCGTGTTCCCCGCGCTCGCCGACCTCACCGACCATCCCCCGGCCGCCGCCTCGCCCGACTCGGGGGTGGCCCGCTACCAGTTGCACCGGACCGTCCGGCACGCGCTGGAGGAGCTCGCCGACCCGCACGGGCTCGTGCTGATCCTGGACGACCTGCATTGGGCCGACGACGCGACGATCGAGCTGCTCGACCACCTGGTCCGGCATCCGCCGCGCGCCCGCGTGCTGATCTCGGTGGCCTACCGGCCCGCGCAGGCGTCGCCGCGGCTGGCGGCGCTGGTGGACGCGGCCGGGCCGCAGGGCGTGCGGGTGACGGTCGACCCGCTCACCCAGAGCGAGGTCGAGGAGTTCCTCGGCCCGGAGGTGAGCCAGGCCCGCTGCGAGGCGCTGTTCAAGGCCAGCGGCGGCAACCCGTTCTACCTGGAGGCCCTGTCGAAGATGGGCGACGGGGGCATGCCCGCGGGCGCGGGCCCCGACCGGCAGAGCTGGGGCCGGGGCGTGGCGAACCTGACCGAGCTGCCGCCCGCCGTCCGCGCCGCGCTCCAGGTGGAGCTGAGCGCGCTGCCGCCGGAGGCGCTGCGGATGGCGCGCGGCGCCGCCGTCGCCGCCGACGTGTTCGAGCCCGCGCTCGCCGCCGTCGCCGCCGAGATGGAGCAGGGCGCCGCGCTCACCGCCCTGGACGTGCTGACCGGTCATGACGTGGTACGTCCGGCGCCGGGCGGGCGGTTCAGGTTCCGGCATCCGCTGGTGCGGCACGTCGCCTACGCCTCCACGGCGGCGGGCTGGCGGATCGCCGCGCACTCGCGGGTGTCGTCGCGGCTGGCCGAGCTGGGCGCACCCGCCGCCGTCCGCGCGCACCACGTGGTGCGGTCGGCGCGGTTCGGCGACCGGGAGGCGATCCGCACGCTGGTGGAGGCGGCCCGGGTCGTGGCCTACCAGGCGCCCGGCACCGCCGCGTACTGGCTGGAGGCCGCCCTCGACTTGATGCCGGACGGCGCCGACCCCGCCGCCAACGGCGCCTATCCCGACCGGGTCGAACTGCTTCTGGAACTGGCGCACGTGCAGACCGTGTCCGGGCACGCCGAGGCGGGCCGCGAGACCGCCCGCACGCTGCTCGGGCTGCTGCCGCCGGACGACACCGTCCGCCGCGCCCGCGCCGTCGTGCTCTGCGCCATCGTCGAACGCCAGGTCGGCCGCATCCACGAGGCCCGCGCCCTGGTCCTGGACGAGCTGCGCCGCATCACCGACCGCCAGACCCCCGAGGCCGTGCTGCTGCGCATCCGGCTGGTGAACGACCGGATGCAGCGGATCGACACCCGGGGCTCGCAGGCCGTCCTCGCCACCATCCCCGACAGCGCCCCCGGCTGGGGCCCCGGGCTGACGGCGGCGGTCGTGGCGATGCGCCCGATGGTGTCCTACGGGCGCGGGGAGGTGGAGGAGGCGATCGGCTACGCGACCAAGGCCGACCAGCTGTTCTCCGCCGCCGCCGACACCGACTTCGCCGACTGCCTCGACAGCTTCGCCTGGCTGATCTTCGCGGAGTCGTTCCTCGGCATGTACGACAGCGCGCTGCGGCACGCCGAGCGGCTGGTATCGATCACCCGCAAGACCGGCCAGACCTACACCCTCGGCTACATGCTGGCCGGGCAGTCCCGCATCCTGGCCTCGGTGGGCCGGATGGCCGAGGCCGCCGCCGTCGCCGACGAGGCCGCCGCCGTGGGCCGCGAGCTGCGCTCGCAGGAGGTCCTGGCCTACGGGCTGATACAGCAGTGCCTGACCGCGAGTTGGATGGGCGACCACGACCGCGCCATGCGCGCGGGCGAGGAGGCCGTGGCCAACGACACCGGCTCGGGCGAGTGGTGGACCCACATGGCCCATGTCGCCCGCGCCCTCGCGATGATCAACGCGGGCCGCACCGCCGAGGGCGCCGAGGCGCTGATCGCCGCGTGCGGCGACGGCACCCTCGGGCTCGACTTCGGCACCCTGGTCATCTGCGCCGAGACCCTCGCATGTGTCCGCGCCGCCGAGGACGCCCCGCCCGCGGACGGCCACGACGCCGCCTACTGGGCCGACATCGCCGACGCCATCGCCAACCCCGCGCTGCCCGGCGACGTCGGCCTGGCGCGGCTCGCCCGCGCGCACGCGCTGCGCGCCGCCGACCCCGCCGCGTCCGCCGCCTGCGCCGCCGAGGCGGCCGAGCTGCTGGCCAAAACCGGACGCCGCCCCGACGCCGGACGCGCCGAACTCGCCGCCGGGCTCGCGCACGCCGCCGCCGGCGACCGCACCGCCGCCCGCGAACGGGTCCGCGCCGCCGCCGAGGTCTTCGAGGCGTGCGGGATGCGCGGGCTGCTCGCCCAGACCGTCCGGGAGCAGCGCCGGCTCGGCGTCCGCGTCCCGCCACCGGGCGGCTCACGTGCGAAGACGATCCGCCAGGAGACGCCGTTCGGGCTGTCCCCGCGCGAGCACGAGATCGCCCAGCTCGTCGCCGAGGGATGCAGCAACCAGCAGATCGCCGAGCGGCTCTACCTCAGCGTCCGCACCGTCGAGACGCACCTCTCCCGGGTGTTCGCGAAGATCGGCGTCACGTCCCGGGTGGGCGTCGCGACCGCGATGAACCGGACACCGTGAACCACCTGGGCTGATTCCGACTCTCATCTCACGTAGGTCCCGTACTTACGTGCCGTCCTGATGTTCTCGTAAGTACGGGTTCTCCACGATGCCGCGCTGATATCCGCGTTTGGCAAGGTTGAGGCGTCAGAGAGGGCCGGAGGGGATGAGCATGGGACAGCAACGGGGGATCGCGCGTTTCACACACGCGGGCGTCGCCGACGCCGACATGTCCTCGCATCCCTTCGCGACCGAGGACGGGCTCGGCCTGAACCTGACCCGCTACCGCCGCGCCGACTGCGACGACGTCGTCCTGCTGGTGCACGGCCTGACGACGTCCAGCGACATGTACATCATGCCGGAGCACGCCAACCTGGTGAACGTCCTGCACGACGCCGGGTTCGGCGACGTGTGGGCGCTCGACTACCGGATGAGCGGGCGGTACCCCTACAACGCCGAGACGCAGCGCCACACCCTCGACGACATCGCGCTCTACGACCACCCGGCGGCGCTCGCGGAGCTGCGCCGCCACGTCGGCGACCGGCGGATCCACGTGATCACGCACTGCCTCGGCGCGGTCTCGTTCTCGATGGCGGTGTTCGCCGAGACGGTCACCGGAATCGCCAGCCTGACGTGCAACAGCGTCTCGCTGGTGCCGCGCACGCCGCTCTGGTCGAAGATGAAGCTCGGCTACGGGCCGCCGCTGATGGAGTACCTCGTCGGACCGTGCCACCTCGACCCGCGCTACGGGATGGCGCCGCTGCTGACCCGCGGCTGGCTGCTCGCCAAGTCCGTCGCGCCGTTCCACCGCACGTGCGACGAGCCCGCGTGCCACATGCTCAGCTTCATGTGGGGCGGCGGAAAACCGATCTTCTCCCACGAGAAGATGTCGCCGGTCACCCACGGCCGGCTGCCCGACCTGTTCGGGGCATGCAACGTCAACTACTACCGGCACATCCTCAAGATGGTGCGGGCCGGACGCGCGGTGAAGTACGACCGCCGCGACCCGCGGCACAGGGATCTGCCGGACGACTACCTCGCGAACGCCGCGGACGTCACGACACCGATCCTGTTCCTCACCGGAGACCGCAACCACGTGTTCACCGACTCCAACGTCGTCTGCTACCGACGGCTCGAAAGGGTCACGCCGGGCCTGCACGAGCTGGCGGTCCTGCCCGGGTACGGCCACCAGGACGCCTTCATGGGCGCGTACGTCGACACCGAGGTGTTCCCGCAGGTACTCGACTTCTTGAAGAGGAAGGCGGGCTAGCGCCATGGAGCACGTCGACGCAGTCGTGGTCGGGTCCGGGTTCGGCGGATCCGTCGCCGCCTACCGGCTGGCGGAGGCCGGAAGGTCGGTGGTCCTGCTGGAGCGCGGGCAGCCGTACCCGCCGGGGAGCTTCCCGCGGTCGCCGTCGGAGATGGGGCGCGCCTTCTGGGACCCGGACGCCGGCCTGTACGGGATGTACGACGTCTGGAGCTTCAAGGGCTGCGACTCGGTCGTGTCGTCCGGGCTCGGCGGCGGCTCGCTGATCTACGCGAACGTGCTGCTCCGCAAGGACGAGCACTGGTTCGTCGACGACGGCCCGGACGGGACGAAGCGGCGCTGGCCGGTCTCGCGCGCCGACCTCGACCCGCACTACGACGCGGTCGAGAAGATGATCGGCGTCGCGCCGTACCCGCTGGACCGCGTCCCGTTCGACGACACCCCGAAGACGCACGCGATGCAGGACGCGGCGGCCGAACTCGGGCTGGACTGCACGCTGCCGCCGCTCGCGGTCAGCTTCGCGCCCCGGCCTGGGGGCACGCCGGGGCTGAGCCTGCCGATCGTGGACGCCGGGTACGGGAACGTCCACGGCGCCCCGCGGCGGACGTGCCGGCTGTGCGGCGAGTGCGACATCGGCTGCAACGAGGGCTCGAAGAACAGCCTCGACCACACCTACCTGTCGGCGGCGGCGCACCACGGCGCGGACATCCGCACGTCCCACGAGGTGAAGGCGCTGCGGCCGCGGCCGGGCGGCGGGTACGAGGTCGACTACGTCCAGCACGAGCCGCCGCCCGCGCTGTCGCTGCGCAAGCGGCGCCGGCTGCCCGTCCGGACGATCTCCTGCGACCGGCTGATCCTCGGCGCGGGCACGTTCGGCACGACGTTCCTGCTGCTGAAGTCGGCGAAGGCGTTCCCGGGGCTGAGCGACGCGCTCGGCACGCGGTTCAGCGGCAACGGCGACCTGCTGACGTTCCTGCTGCGGGCCACCGACCGCAACCGGGTCCGGCCGCTGAACGCGAGCCGCGGGCCGGTGATCACGACGGCGATCCGGCTGCCGGACGAGCTGGACGGCGTCCCCGGCGCGGGCCGCGGCGCCTACATCGAGGACGGCGGCTACCCCGGGTTCACCGACTGGATCGTCGACGGGTTCGACATCCGCAACGACTTCGAGCGCGCGGTGAAGTTCCTGTGGGACCGGTTCACCGACCTGTTCCGCGAGGCGCCGGACACGAACCTGTCCAAGGAGATCTCCGAGCTGATCGGGGACGGCGCGCTCACGGTGAGCTCGCTGCCGCTGCTCGGCATGGGCCGCGACACCCCGGACGGGCGGCTGCGGCTGCGCGACGGGCGGCTCTCCGCGGACTGGACGAGCGAGACCAGCGAGGAGCTGTTCTCCCGCGTCCGCAAGACGATGCGGGGCATCGCGGACGTGCTCGGCGCCGACTACGCCGACAACCCGATGTGGTTCCGCAAGCGCATCGTCACCGTCCATCCGCTGGGCGGGGCTCCCATGGGCGCGCATCGGGGCGAGGGCGTCTGCGACGCCTTCGGCGAGATGTTCGGGTTCCCGGGCCTCTACATCGCCGACGGGGCGGCGATGCCGGGGCCGGTGGGCCCGAATCCCTCGCTCACCATCGCCGCGCACGCCGACCGGCTGGCGACGCGGCTGCTGGACGGGGTGCCCGTGTCGAGCGGCGCGTCGAGCGGCGCGTCGGGGGACGCGTCCGGGGGCACGGGCGGGTCCGTTACCGCCCCGTCTGCCACGGGGGCCGGGCCGGTCGGGGGAACCGGCCCGCTGGACGGGGTGAACGGCGAGGCGTACGACCCGGCTTCCGGGGGGCGTGGGGGGTCGTCCCCCCACAAGGAGCCCGTCCCGGCCGCCGGAGGGCGTGGGGGGGCGCCCGCCCAAGAGGAGCCCGTCCCGGTCGCAGGGGGCCGGGACGGGGCGCGGGGACTCGTCGCGGCGCCGGGCCGTACGTCGCTGTCCTTCACCGAGGAGATGAAGGGGTACGTCACCTACGGCGAGTCCGACTCGCGGGTCGGCGAGCTGGCGGACGGGCGGCTGCCGCTGTCGTTCCGGCTGACGATCACGACGGACGACACCGACCTGTTCCTCGCCGACTCGGGCCACGAGGCGCGGGCCGAGGGGTGGGTCGACGCGACCGGCCACGGGGGCCGCCGCGCGGTCGAGATGGGAACGTTCAACCTCTTCGTCGATCCGTCCGGCGGTGCGGAGGACCGGCGGCTGATGAAGTACCGCCTGTTCTACACCGACGGCGACGGGAACGCGCGGACGCTCAGCGGGGTGAAGAACGTCCTGCACGGGCCGCCGACGCGGATCTGGCCGGACACGTCCACGCTGTACGTGCGGGTGCTGGACGGCCACGTCGGCGCGGAGGAGGAGGACGGCGCGCGGGTGGTCGCGGCGGGGGTGCTGCAGATCAAGCTGATGGACTTCGCGCGCCAGCTCACCACGTTCCGGACGTCCGGTCCGGACGGGGCGGAGAAGCTGCTCGGCTTCGGGAGGTTCTTCGCCGGGGAGCTGTGGGAGGTGTACGGGCCCGGCTCCGGGTGATCCGGGGCCGCGGCGTCGCGGGGGGCCGCGAACGTGCAGGCCGAGGGAACTGCGGGGTGCTCTCGGCCTGCACCCTTTTTCGCCGGGGGTCGCGCGGGGGGTCGCGCGGCCTCCGGCCCCTTTCCCACCTGTCAGATGTCGCCCGCGCCGCGGGCGGGGCAGTCGGGCGGGCAGTGCTCGGTGTGCGCGGGCAGCCAGCGGGTGAGCGACGACACCACCAGCCGGAACCAGACCCGCAGCAGCGGCCCGGTGCCGGGGACGAGCGGCTCGAACTCGGCCTTCCAGCGCAGGTGCGTGCCGGTGTCGCGGGCCTCCAGGTACACGTCGCACCGGTAGCGGCGGACGGGCAGCCCGGACAGGGCGATGTAGGCGTAGTGCCCGTACGGCTCGTAGACGACGGTCTGCTCGACGGCGGGCCAGAGCTTCCTGACCGCGCCGACGCCGTAGGCGCTGGTGTCGCCCTTGCGGGTCTGCTGCGCCGGGATGGGCAGCCTGCACCACGCGCCCCACGCCTCGGGGACGACGAGGTGCCGGAACAGGTCTTCGGGCGTGGCGGTGGTCGTGGCGGTGGCCTGGAGCATCCCCGAACGCTAGCCAGCCGCGGACGGCGGGCACAAGCGCCTTGACGGGACGTGCCGGGTGCGGTCAGGCCCCGGCGAGGCGGCCGGTGTAGACGGCGCGGGCCGCGTCCAGCAGGTCGAGGTGCGCGGCGAGCTGCTCGGGCGTCTCCAGCCGGGCGGCGCGGCGGAGCAGGTCGCCGAGGCGGTCGAGGTAGTCCAGGCACCAGCGCAGGTCCGCCTCGCGGGCGACGCGCCGTCCGGCCACGCGCAGGTGGACGGGACTGGTGTGCGCGAACGCGCCGGAGTGGTGCATGGACCGCTCGTGCGGCGGCCCGGTCGCGACGGCGACGACGTAGGTCGGCCCGGTGACGGTGAGCTCCGCGCCGACCTCCCCCGGCGGGCCCGCGGCGAGGACGCCGTCGGCGGTGCGCAGTTCGACGCGGTCGACCTCGGGGCCGACCGTCCGGGCGGTGACGGTGACGCGGTCGCCGGGGGCCGCGTCGAGGACGTCCCCCGGGCCGTGGCCGTCGACGTCCAGGTCGAGCCAGGGGCCGGTGGTGGCGAACGTGCGGCCGCGGCGGATCGCGTCGCCGAACGACGCGGCGGTGAGCGGGCCGTCGACCCGGGCGTAGACGCGGGCCCAGCCGGGCGGGCCGGACTGGCTGCCGCGCCGCTGGAACGACAGCATCGCGTCCGTCCCGGCGGTGGCGGCGAGGGCGTTGCCCGCGCCGAGCAGCCGCCGGTACATGACCGCGGTGGCGTGGATCGAGGAGTGGTTGAGGACGTCGAGCGAGTCGATGAGGCCGAGCGCGGCGTCCGCGACGATCTCGCGGGACGAGCAGTTCCGGCCGCCCGCGAGCAGCGCGGCGGGCGGGGCGTCCTCGGCGGCGGGCAGGTGGAACGGGTGGCTGTACCCGAGGACGGCGCCGAGGCCGCGCAGCTCGCGGCAGCCTTCGGCGTTCGGCGGCCAGTCCGGGTCGCCGGCGAAGCCGGTGTGGAACCGTCCGGGCGGCGCGGTCACGCCGAACGCGTACAGGTGCCCGAGCAGGTCGTTGCGGTATTCGACGCCGAGGCGGGCGACGTGGGCGGCGTCGGACCAGGGCAGGTCGCGCCCGGCCCAGTGTTCGAGGGCCTCCCGGTCGTAGACGCGCCGGGACGCGACGTTCCCCGCGACGAGGTTGAGGACGTGGAGGTCCTCGCCGTGCTGCGCGGCGGCGGCGTGCGCGGGCGTGCCGACGGTGTCGCCCGCCCAGTTCATGTGGACGTGCATGTCGCCGCCGTACCAGCCCGTCGCGGCGGCGTCGTAGAGGCGCGGCGGAGCCAACTCGACGAGCGTCTCCGCCCCGGCGCACGGCACGGCGCGGGTCTCGGCGGCGGCGTACTCCATGCCGCGCGTGACGCGGACGGTCAGCGGCTCGGCGGGCACGTCCAGGACGACGTCGTCGCCGTGGAAGTAGGGGACGCGGTGCGCGTCGATCCGCTGCGGCGCGCCCGCCGGGTACCAGCCGCGGCCGTCGGCGCCGACGACCGTCCAGCGGCAGGGGAACCCGGCGCGCAGCCGGAGCCGCGCGGCGGAGGCCCGCCGGGTGAGCGAGCCGAGCGGGACGAGGATCTGGTCGACGAACACGCTGCTCCACGACGTGACCGGGATGAGCCGCGCGCCCCCGGCCGAGACGTGGTGCGCCGTGCCGTCCACGCGGACGACGACCGGGGCGTCCCTGGACGAGTCGACCAGCAGGGTGGTGGGGACGGGCTGCCCGTCCAGCACGGCGCGCGGCACGGCCTCCAGCGTCGCGCCGTCCGGCAGGACGCGCAGCGCGGCGAGGTTGTCCAGGACGCGGCCCCTGAGCGCGTCCCGGACGACCTCGTGCAGGTCGAGGTCCGGGATCAGGGCGTCGATCTCCTCGTCCGTCGCCCCGGGGTGCTCCCCGGCGACCAGGCGCAGGCACGCGGCCCGGTAGTCGCGCTCGTCCGGGAGGAAGGCGCTGGCCTCGATCTGCCGCACGTATCCGACCGGGTCCTCGCCCCAGGTGGGTCCGTGCTCGCGGAGCAGCTCCCCGTACTCCTCCAGCGCCCGCGCCACGGCGGGCGGGAGCGGCTCGCCGGACTCGCGCATGCGTCCCTCCCGGGGCCGGGTCGGCACGGACCGCCGCCAGGGTGACACGGAACCCGCACACCGCCCAGCGGGCGCCCGGCCGGCAGGGTGCGGCACATTAGCCCCGGGAGGACGAACGTCCGCCCCGGGAGGCGGAACGTTCGACGCGGTAGAAGAATCGTGTACGACGGCCCCCACGGAGCGGGCTCTGGCGCGGGGCTAGGCGCGGGCCATGCCGTAGAGGCGTTCGACGTGGAGGCGGACGACGAGCCGCCCGTCCTCGACCATGACGCGGCGGTACTCGTCCCAGTCGGGGTGGTCGCCGCGGATGTCCCGGTACACCTCGACGAGCTCCTCCACGGCGGCGTCGCCGGGGTCGGCGGCGACGGCGGACAGCTCGGCGGTGCCCTCGGCGACCGCGTACGAGCCGCCGTCCGGGGTGCTGACGTGCAGGGACGCGCGCGGGTCGCGGGCGAGGTTGCGGGCCTTGGCCCGGTTCGCGGTGATGGAGATCCGGATGAGCCGGCGTCCCTCGTCGAAGTGGTAGTTGACGTTGGAGAGCTGGGGCCTGCCGTCCCGTTTGAGGGTGGCGAGCACCCCGAGGTCCTGCCCGGCCACCAGTTTCGCGAGCGCGGCGTCGTCCGCCATGTTCCGCCTCCCAAGGGTTCTGTGATGCAGGCGACAACCGCGCGGGACGCCGATCGCTTCCCGGTCGGCGCGCATCGCCCTAGGCCAATCGCCGTAGGGCGGCGGAGGGCGGCGGAGGGCGCGGCCGCCGTCCGGTGGCGGGGCGTGCACCGGACGGCGTCCGCGCTGGAGGGTCAGTGGACGGCGAGCGCCGGGAAGTCGAGGACGCGGGCGCCCGGGGCGGGCCGGTCGCCCGGCCCGCCGGAGTCCCCGGCCGCGCCGCCGTCGCGGCGGCCCCGGCGGGCCGCGCGGCCGGTGAGGATGTGGCCGCGGAACGCCGCGCCCTTCGCGGTGACCTTGATGGGCTGGAACGCCTCGGGCGGCAGCGCGCAGAAGCCGGTGCGCACGACGTCCTCGAACAGGGAGTCCGAGACGGCGTAGACCAGGTCGCGGTCCGCGTCGTCCGCCAGGAGGCGGCGCAGCGGCGCGGCGTCCAGCAGCCGCTGGACGACGATCGGCGCGTCGCCCGCGGGCCCGAACGGCCCGGCGGTCAGCGTGCCGTGGTGCAGCGAGAGCCGCACCCGCAACCGCCGCCCGCCCGCGCCCCCGGCACCCGCGCTCCCTCCGTCCGCGGCCCCGGCGTCGAGGCTCCCGGCGTCGGGGCTCTCGGCGGCCGCGGCGGCGGCGTTGAGGTCGCGCAGTTCCGCGGCCAGGCCGATGACGAAGTCGCCGGCCACGGTCGCGGGGTCGGTGCCGTCCGGCAGCGTGGCGAGCTCGCCGTCGCCGCCGACCTGCTTGTCCCAGCGGGCGCGGTCGAGACCGGCGCCCATGGCGGCGCGGTCGAGCGCGTCCGACAGGGACCGCTGCGCGGCGAGCTGCTCGCGCGTGTCGCGCTTGCTGTATCCCTGGATGTCCACCGCCAGCAGCAGGCGGTAGCTGAGTTGTGTTTCGCCGTTCCCTTTCACTGTGCCGATCCCGCCCCTCGGTCCTCTTCTGGGCGAATGGGCCCGGTGCCCGCATTCGCTCCAATGCGTGGAGTGAGCGTGCCCGGCTGAGGATCGTGTCGGGGGTCCCCCGGGGCCGGTGCGCCGCGCCGTCGCGGCCGGTCCGGGGCGTGTCCGGCAACTACGACGCGGCGGGGGCGGGCCCCGCGCCCACGGTAAGGAAAAGGTGTCGAACTAGTAAGGAGGGGGGCGGAAAACCGTGCGGGGCCGGTTGAACCCCGGGGTCGGCGGCGCCCGTACTGCCTCCCGACGTGACACCAGGCTCACGGCCACCGCGTCGCCCCGCCCTCGCACCAGCCGGAGACCCCCGATGGCCCATCGATCGTCGACCGCAGTGCCCGTCCCGCGAGAACGCCCCGCGGGCCCGTGGAGCTGGTTCCGCGGCCCCCGGCCCGCGGACGGCGTGGACGACCAGGTGATCGTGACCGAGCTGTACCGCGTGTACGGCCGTCCACTGCTGTCGTTCGTGCTGCGGCTCACCGGCGGCGACCGCCACTGGGCGGAGGACGTCGTCCAGGAGACGATGATCCGCGCGTGGCGCAGCGCCCACCAGCTCGACGAGAACGCGACGTCGCTGCTGCCGTGGCTCGCGACGGTCGCCCGCCGGATCGTCATCGACGACCAGCGCCGCAAGAACGCCAGGCCGCAGGAGGCGGGCGAGGGCCCGCTGGAGAACATGCGCGTCCCCGACGGGTTGGAGGATCTGCTGCGCTCCGTCGTCGTGTCCGAAGCCCTCCTCGCGCTGTCCCCCGCCCACCGCGAGATCCTCAACGAGACCTTCTTCCGGGACAGCTCGGTGAACGAGGCGGCCCGGCGGCTCGGCATCCCCGTGGGCACCGTGAAGTCCCGGGTCTACTACGCGCTCAGGGCGCTTCGCGTCGCCCTGGAGGAGAGGGGCGTGACGCCATGAGCGCGGACATGCTGCACGTGGACGTCGGCGCCTACGCCCTCGGCCTGCTGGAGGAACCCGACCGGCGGTCGTTCGAGGCGCACCTCGCGTCCTGCGCCGCCTGCCGCGGCGAGCTCGACGAGCTGCGCGGCATCGCCGAGCAGCTCGACGGCATCGGCCCGATCGGCGAGCCGGCGGACGCCGCGCCCGCGCCGCCGGAGCCCGCGGTGGTCTCCGACCTGCTGCGGCGGCGGATCCGCCGGGAGCGGCGGCGGCGCGCGGCGCGGACCGTCGCCGCGGCCGCCGCCGGGGTCGTGCTGATCGGCGGGGCGCTCGGCGCCGGGTTCACGCTCGGCGCCGACCGCGGCGACACCGCGTCCCGGCGGGACGACGGCACGAGCGCGCTCATGCGGGACGGCACCGCGCTCTCGGCCGCCGACCCCGCGACCGGCGTCGCCGGGACGGTCGTCACGCAGCGCAAGCCGTGGGGCAGCCGGGTCGGCCTGCGGCTCACCAAGGTCGGCGGGCCCGAGGAGTGCGAGCTGGTCGCGGTGGACCGGGCGGGACGCCGGCACACCGTCATCGGCTGGACGGTGCCCGCCGCCGGGTACGGGCTGCCGGGGTCGGCGCAGCCGCGGCTCACGCTGCAGGGCGCGACCGCGCTGCGGCCGGATCAGATCACCCGGTTCGAGGTCCGCACGATCCGCGAGGGGCGCACACTGCTCACCGTCCCCGCGTAGGGGCGCGCGGCGCGTCCCGACGTCCGGCCGCACCGGCGCCGGGACGCGCCGCCCGCCCCGTCTCCCCGGCCGGCCCATCTCCTAGGCTGAGGGGTGTGAACGCGCCCCGATCGTCCGCCGGACCCGCGCTGATGCTGCCGGGTCTGCGCGAGGTGTACGCGGCCTACGTCCGGGAGGCGGACGCCCTGCCCGCGCTGCCCGGCCCGGTGGAGGCGGAGGCGTGGACGTCCGCGCGGCTCGGGGCGCTGGAGGCCGCGGCGCCGGACGCCCGGACCCGGCGCGCCGCGCTCGCCGACCTGATCACCAGCCTGCGGGCCGCCGCGACGCCGGGCGCGCGGGGGTTCCTGCGGGCGCTCGCCGCGATCGGCCCGGCCGAGGCGCGCCGGGGCGCGGGCCGGGCCGCCGACGATCTCGACGCCGTCCCGGCGGCGCCCTGGGAGGGGTCGCTCGGCCGGGTCGTCCCCGGCCAGGCGTGGCTGATCCAGGAGGGCCCGCTCGACGGCGACCGCCTGGTCTGCGAGTTCCGCTACGCGGACGAGGGCACGCGCGGCCTGCACGCGCTGGCCGTCCGGCTCTCGCACGGCGACGTGCCGTCGGAGGCGGTGCTGGTCGGGGACGTCCCGGCGCTGATGGCGGCGGCGCGGCAGGCGATGCAGGCCGAGCTGTGCGTCGTCCAGCCGTACGACGCGGCGATCGTCGGGCGGCGGCTCCGTGCCGCGCTCGCCCCCTCGGTTCCCGGGGGGCGTGGGGGGTCGTCCCCCCTCGGAGGAGGCGGCGCGGAGCCCCTGCCCCAGGAGTGCTACCCGGTGATGGCGCTGGCCCGGCACCGCGCCGAGCTGCTGCCCTAGCGGCCGAGGGAGCGGTACCGGCGGACCGACAGCGGCGCGAACACCGCCGCGATCGCCAGCGGCCACACCACCGCCATGAGGACGCTGTGCTCGGCCGCCCACGACCCGCTCGTCACCGGCGTGCCGAACAGCTCGCGGCACGCGGTCACGGTCGCCGACATCGGGTTCCATTCGGCGATCGCGCCGAGCCAGCCGGGCATCGTGCTCGGCGCGACCAGCGCGCTGGACAGGAACCCGATCGGCCACACCAGGACCTGGACGATCGCCACCGACTCCGGGCCCTTCGCGAGCAGCCCGAGGTAGACGCCGAGCCAGACCAGCGCGAACCGCAGGAGCAGCAGGAGCCCGAGCCCGGCGAGCGCCCGCGCCGCCCCGTCGTGGACGCGCCATCCGATCAGCACGCCGCACACGGCCATCACGGCGAGCCCGGCGACCGAGTGGAGCATGTCGGCGGCGGCGCGTCCGGTGACGACGGCGGACGGCGACATCGGCATGGCGCGGAACCGGTCCGTCACGCCCTTGGCGGCGTCGCTCGCGACGGCGGTGAACGTCGTCTCGACGCCGAACGCCATCGTGAGCGCGAACATGCCGGGGACGATGAACTCCCGGTAGCTCCCGCCGCCGGGGACGTCCATCTGGCCGCCGAACAGGTAGCCCATCATCAGCACGACCATGACCGGGAACAGCAGCGCGACGGCGACGTCGCCGGGGCGCCGCGCCCAGTGCGCGAGGGCCCGCGCGGTCAGGGTCCGGCCGTCGGCGACGGCCCAGCGCAGATCCTGGACGCTCACCGCGCCACCTCCGCTTCCTTGTCCGTGAGGTGCAGGAACACCTCGTCGAGAGTGGGTCGGCGCAGCCCGATGTCGGCGACCCGGACGCCCGCGTCGTCGAGCGCGCGGACGGCCTCGGTGAGCGCGGCGGCCCGTCCGGTCACTGCGGCCCCGACGCGCAGGGTCTCCGCGTCGACGTCGACCTCGCCGGACGCGACCCGCCCGACGATCTCCGCCGCGGCGGTGAGGCGCCCGGGGTCGTCCAGGACGACCTCGATCCGGTCGCCGCCGAGCCTTGACTTCAGTTCCTCCGGGGTGCCCTCGGCGATGACGCGGCCGTGGTCGATCACCGAGATCCCGGCCGCGAGCCGGTCGGCCTCCTCCAGGTACTGGGTGGTCAGCAGGACGGTCGTGCCGCCGTCGACCAGGGCGCGGATCGCGTCCCACACCTCGCTCCGGGCGCGCGGGTCGAGGCCGGTGGTCGGCTCGTCCAGGAACAGCACCGGCGGCGCGAGGATCATGGACGCGGCCAGGTCGAGGCGGCGCCGCATGCCGCCGGAGTACGTCCCGGCGGGGCGGTCGGCGGCGTCCGCGAGCCGGAACCGGTCGAGCAGCTCGTCGGCCCGGCGGCGCGCCTCCTTCGCGCCGAGGTGGTAGAGGCGGCCGAACATGACGAGGTTCTGGCGTCCGCCGAGCACCTCGTCGACGGCGGCGTGCTGCCCGACGAGGCCGATCCGCCGCCGCACCCGCGCCGCGTCCCGGACGACGTCGTGCCCGGCGACCCAGGCCGTCCCGGCGTCCGGCGCGGTGAGGGTCGCCAGCACGCGGACGGCGGTGGTCTTGCCCGCGCCGTTCGGGCCGAGCAGCCCGTGCACGGTCCCGGCGGGGACGCGCAGGTCGAGCCCGTCGAGCGCGGCGGTGCCGCCGTAGCGCTTGCGCAGGCCCTCGGCGAGGACCGCGAGCCGTGGTTCCGTCACCCCGACCTCCAAACTATGTACGCAGTACGGATTTTCCATCGCGGCCAATATAACGTACGTCGTACAGAGTTTCATCCCTGAGAGGATCGGCGGTGTGACGACCGAGTACAGCGGGGGCGGCGACCCGAGGCGCAGCCTGGAGCTGCTGTGGGGGGTGCGGGGGAAGCCGAAGCGCGGGCCGAAGCCGCGGCTGACGGCCGAGCAGATCGTCCGGACCGCGGTGGAGGTGGCCGACGCGGCCGGGCTGGACGCCCTGTCCATGCGCCGGATCGCCGACGAGCTGGACGTCTCCCCCATGTCGATCTACACCTACGTCCCCGGCAAGGCCGAACTGATCGACGTCATGGTCGACCGCGCCGTCGCCGAGCTGACGCCGCCCGTCCAGGACACCTGGCGCGAACGCCTGGAGCACATCGCGCGCGGCAACTGGGACCTGTACCACCGGCACCCGTGGCTGCTGCAGGTCACGCTCGCGCGCCCGCCGATGGGCCCGAACATGCTCGGCAAGTACGAGTACGAGCTGCGCGCCGTGGACGGCCTCGGCCTCACCGACCTGGAGATGGACTCGGTCGTCGCGCTCGTCACCGGCTTCGCCGAGAGCGCCGCCCGCGTCTCGGTCAACGCCGCCGAGGCCGAGCGGCGCAGCGGGATCAGCGACGAGCAGTGGTGGGAGGCGACCGCGCCGCTCCTCGAAACGCTCGTGGACGAGGCCGACTACCCGCTCGGCACCCGCGTCGGCACCGCCGCCGGGCAGGAGTACAACGCGGCGATCGCCCCGGCGCGCGCGTTCGAGTTCGGCCTCGCCCGCATATTGGACGGCATCGCCGTCCTCATCGCCTCCCGCTAGCCCGCTTCGTGCGGCGCGTCGGGACGGCGGTCGCCGGGTCCTCCGGCCAGGGGTGCCTGGGGTAGCGTCCGCGCAGCTCCGCCCGCACGGCCCGGTACCCCTCGCGCCAGAAGGAGGCGAGGTCGGCGGTGACCGCGGCGGGACGCCCGGCCGGGGACAGCAGGTGCACGACCAGCGGCACCCGCCCGCCCGCGAGCCGGGGCGCGGCGTCCCAGCCGAACAGCTCCTGCAGCTTCACCGCGAGGACGGGCCGCTCCTGCGCGTAGTCGACGCGGATCCGGGACCCGGACGGCACCTCCACCCGCTCGGGCGCGTACTCGTCGAGCTGCACGGCCTGCTCCCACGGCAGCAGGCCGCGCAGCAGGGACGCGACGTCGAGCCGGGCCAGGTCGGCGCGCCGCCGTGCCCCCGCCAGCCGGTCGGACAGGTGCTCCAGCAGCGCGGCGTCGTCGACGGCGGGCCACGGGTCGCCGAGCGCGGCTCGCAGGAACGCGAGCCGCTCGCGGAGGGCGAGGGCCCCGGGCGTCCAGGTCAGGAGGCCGAGACCTTCGGCGCGGACGCCGTCGAGCAGCGCGGCGCGCACCGCGCCGGGATCGGGGTCGCGGAGCGGCCGCTCGCCCAGCTCGATCGCGCCGAGGCGCTCGACGCGGCGGGCCACGACGTCGCCGTCCCGCCCGTCTCCGGCAAGCCAGGCGACCTCGTCGGCGGTGGCGAGCAGCGGGGCGGCGGCAAGCCGCGCGACGTCCTCGTCGATCACCACGGCCTGCCGAATCCGGGCCGACGCCGACCCGGCGGGACGGTCCGCCGCAGCGACCGCCAGCCACTCCGCCGAGGCGGCGGCGAGGGGCGATCCGTCCGCGAGGACCGCGCCCGTCCCGGACGCCATCAGGTACCCGCTCCCCCGCCGCGCCCGCGCGACCCGCTCCGGGAACGCCAGCGCCACCACGGTGCCCGCGGCGAGGTCGTCCCCCGGAGGCGCGCCGCCCTCCTCGGCGGGGAGGGCGCGGTGGAGGCGGGCGGCCTCGTCGCGCCAGCGGGCCGCGTGCGCGTCGGCGGGCCGGCCGGGACGCCGCACCGCCCGCCACGCGGCGGTCAGGTCGTCCCCGGCCGAGCGCGGCGGCGGCTCCGACAGCAGCGCGACGATCTCGGCGGCGCGGCGCCCGCCCACCCGGGGCGCGCCGTCGAGCAGGGCGCGGGCGAGCCGGGGATGCAGCCCGACCCGCGCGAGCGCCCGTCCCCGGTCGGTGACCCGCTCGCCGTCCCCCGCACCGTCGACGGCGCCGAGGGCGCGGAGGGTGGCGCGGGCGGCGTCCAGCGCGGCGGGCGGCGGCGGGTCGGGCAGGGCGAGGCCGGTCGCGTCCGGGGCGCCCCAGCAGGCGGCCTGCAGCGCGAAGCCGGTCAGGTCGGCCAGCTCGATCTCCGGGCGGGGACGCGCGGGCAGCCGGGCGTGCTCGGCGTCGGTCCAGCAGCGGTAGACGGCGCCGGGGGCCTCCCGCCCGGCGCGGCCGGCGCGCTGGTCGGCGGTGACGCGGGACGCGCGGACGGTCGTCAGCGCGCCCAGCCCGCGCGCGTGGTCGGTGCGCGGCTCGCGGGCCAGCCCGGAGTCGACGACGACGCGGACGCCGGGGACGGTCAGGCTCGACTCGGCGACCGACGTGGCGAGCACGACCCGGCGGCGGGACGCGGGGGCGAGCACGGCGTCCTGCACGGCCTGCGGCGCCCGCCCGTGCACCTGGAGGACGTCGGCGGCCACGTCGCCGAGCCGCCCGGCGACCCGCGCGATCTCCCCGACGCCCGGCAGGAAGCACAGGACGTCGCCGTCGCGCTCGGCCAGCGCGCGCCGGACGGTGGCGGCGACGTGCGCGAGGAACGCCGGGTCGACGCGCATCCCGTGCGGCGGCGCGACCGGGCGCGGCGGCGGGCACCAGACCGTCTCGACGGGGTGCAGCGCGGCCTCGGTCTCCACGACCGGCGCGGGCCCGGCGGCGCCGCCGAGCAGCCGCGCCCAGGGCCCGGTGTCGGCGGTCGCGGACGCGGCGACGATCCGCAGGTCGGGACGCAGCGTGTCGCGGACGTCGAGCAGGAACGCCAGCGCGGTGTCGGCATCGAGGTGGCGCTCGTGGCACTCGTCCAGGATCACGGTGCCGACGCCGGACAACTCGGGGTCGTCCTGGATGCGCTGCAGGACGACGCCCGTGGTGACGACGTCGACGCGCTCCCCCGGACGCGACTCGCCGCGCACCGTGACGCCGACCCGGCCGCCGACGCGGTCGCCGAGCGTGCGCGCCATCCGGCGGGCGGCGGCGCGGGCGGCGAGCCGCCGCGGCTCCAGCACCAGCACCTTCCCATCGGGGGCGGGCGGCCCGCCGAGGGCGAGCCCGGCGAGCGCGAGCGGGACGAGGGTCGTCTTCCCGGTGCCGGGCGGCGCCGCGAGGACGGCCGCGCCGCGCTCGGCCAGGGCGGCGCGCAGCGCGGGCACGACGTGCCGGACGGGCAGGCTCTCCACGGCGCTCGGGTCCACCCGCCCAGTCTGCCGGGTGCCGCGACCCGGCCGCACAAGGGCCGCCGCCCGGCCGGTCGGAGGCCGATCCGACAAGGAATGTGACCCGAAATGAAAAAGGCCGTGATGGTTGCGGTGATAGTTGCACCGCGCCTTTCATTAACATCGCCGCCCGCACCGGGAGTTTTTCCCCGGATTCCGCGTCCCAACCATCGAAAGACCAGGTAGGCGACGCTTTTCAGGTCGGAGAGTTGCCTTTCAGTTTGATTTACGTCACCTTGCGAACCGTAGCTTTGAAATCCCACACCTCTGCATAATATAAGCGTTGTAGCAGGCTGTTGGGAGGTTCGTTGTGATCGGCAGCTCCATCTACCTGAGAGACCGCGCCGCGTTCACCGGCGGTTCACCGCAGGCGGTTTACGCGGAGCTGTGGCAGCGCGGCCGAAAAGCCAGATTGCGGACCCGCGCAATTCTGGCGGGCGCGACGCTCCTCCTCTGCGGACTGCTGGTCAACGCCATATTCGGTGTCGTGATGGCCGTGCTGGTGGCCGCCGCGGACGCGCTGGTCCATTGGCGCGTCTACCACGCCTCCAGCGTGTGGCGGCGCGGGCTGCGGGGCGAGGAGCGGATGAACCGGGTGCTGCGCCACACGCTGGAGAGGCGCGGGCACCGGGTGCTGTACGAGCGGACGGTCCCCGGTCACGGGACGGCCGACGAGCTCGTGGTGGGACCGGGCGGGATATGGCT
This sequence comes from Actinomadura decatromicini, assembly GCF_008121305.1. Taxonomy (NCBI): domain Bacteria; kingdom Bacillati; phylum Actinomycetota; class Actinomycetes; order Streptosporangiales; family Thermomonosporaceae; genus Actinomadura; species Actinomadura decatromicini. The sequence continues at coordinate 85,366 of NZ_VSRQ01000016.1, forward strand.
CGTGCACAACGAGGCATGGCACCCCGACGCGGAGATCTCCCGGCACGGCGAGCGGCTGTTCATCGACGGGCGGACCCAGACCAAGCTCGTGCGCGGCCTGACCGCGCGGGCGGACGCCGCCGCCGAGCTGATCTCACGGGTCGCGGAGGTGCCCGTGAAGGTCACGCCGGTGCTGGCCGTGCACGGCGGCAGGATCGTCCGCCCGCCCTTCCGGGCGGACGGGATCGTGTTCGCCCCGCCGGTCAGGCTCGTCCGCTGGATGCGCCGCAACCCGTCCGCCGACTGGTCGGAGGAGGAGGTCGAGGCGATCGCGAGGGCCGCGGTCCACGCGCTGCCGATCGGCGGCCGCCTCACCCCGCACGCCGCGGGCTGACCACCCCGATGATCACCCGACACCTGTGGCCGGAGGGCTCACACGCCGCCGCCCACAGGGCGCCCACCGCCCGCTTCGGGCCCGCCACCCTGGCGGGCGGTGCGGCGCAACCAAAGCAGACCGACGACCGGCAGCACCAGCGGGACGAACCCGTAGCCGCGCCCGTACCCGGACCAGACGGTCTCGTCGGGGAACGCCGCGGAGTCGGCGACGCTGAGCGTCCCCACCACCAGCACCCCGGCGAGCTCGGTGCCGCAGGCGGCGACGGCGACCCGCAGCGACGTCCGGCCACCCCGCGCGAGCGCGACCGTCGCGAGGACGTAGACGGCCGCCGCGAACGCCGACAGCGCGTAGGCGACGGGCGCCTCGGAGAACTTGGTGGCGATCTGCACGCCCGCCCGCGCGCCCGCCGCCAGCGCGAAGATCGCGTAGACGGCGACGAGCAGCCGTCCCGGACCGCTGCCGGTCCCGGGACGGGACGTGCCGCCCGCGCGGGCGTCCACGGCGCCGGCGCGGGCGTCGCCGCCCGCGCGGGCCTCCTCACCGCTCCGGTTCCCGGTCCGGATTCCCTCGGGTTCAGGCAACGGTGCCGCTCCACAACTGGTCGAGCCGGACGATCATGACCGCGACGGCGAGGGCGGCGACGACGATCACGCCGGGCCCCCACCGGGTGCGCTCCAGCAGCCCCCACCCCGCGCCCGCGGCCGGGATGAGCAGCACGCCGAGCAGGTAGCCGACGAACGTCGCCGGGCTGTCGGGGCCGCCGTCGCCGGACAGCTTCACGAACCCGACGACGGCCTGCGCCACGAGCAGCGCCTCCAGCACGCCGAGCGCGACCAGGTGCCCGGTGCCCATCGGACGGTCGCGCAGCGCCGTCACCAGGGCGTACGCGGCGGCCAGCAGCGCCACCGCGATGATCACTGTGGCCAGGACGTTCGACACGCGCACCAGGCTACTACTACGCCGTGTAGAGGACGCCGCCGCGCCGGTCATGGCAGCATGGCGGGCGTGGACGCGCTGCAGTGGCTGATCCTGACCCGGCACGGTGAGAGCACCGGCAACGTCGCCTACGAGGCGGTGCTCGGCACCGACGCGGAGGAGGCGGGCATCCCCGAGCGGGACGCCGACGTCCCCCTGTCCGACACCGGCCGGGCCCAGGCGGCCGCGCTCGGCCGCCGGCTCGCCGCGCTGCCCCCGGACGAGCGCCCGACGCTGGTCGTCGCGTCCCCCTACCTGCGCACCCTGGACACCGCGAAGATCGCGCTCGCGGCGGCGTACGGCGAGGAGGCCGACGACCCGGACGTCCCGCCGCTGCGCGTGGACGAGCGGCTCCGCGACCGCGAGCAGGGCGTGCTGCAGGGGCTGACCGCGCTCGGCGTCCGCCGCCGGTTCCCCGCCGAGGCCGCGCAGCTCGACCGCCTCGGCAAGTTCTACTACCGGCCGCCGGGCGGGGAGTCGTGGGCCGACCTCGCGCTGCGGCTGCGCAGCTTCTACCGCGACCTGGAGGCCGACGCCCCCGGCGGGCGGGTCCTCGTCGTCACGCACGACGCGATCGTGGTGGTGACCCGCTACCTGGTGGAGAGCCTGTCCGAGAAGGAGATCCTGGAGATCGAGAAGGAGCCGGTCGCGAACGCGTCCCTCACCCGCTGGCGGCGGGACGGCTCCGGCCTGCGCGCCGTCTGCTACAACGACTGCGCGCACCTGATCGAGGCGGGCATCGCGGCGTGGCGGCCCGAACCCCGGGGCCCGCGCCCCTAGCGACCGGCCCGCCTCAGAGCCGGCCGTGGAGCAGGCGGTCGCTGCGGGACGCGACGGCGGGCAGCCGCGGATCGTCCGGCGGCAGGACCGCCCGCAGCCGTTCCAGCGCCTCCAGGTCGTCGCGGCCCGGCTCGGTCTGCGCGTAGGTCCACAGCGCGTCGGCGCCGCCCCGGTCGAGCGCCTGCCGCCGGACCAGCACGGCCAGCTCGTCGCGCTCGTCGCGGATCGCGGGCGCGTCCGAGCCCGGCAGCAGCTCGCCGGTGTAGAGCCGGACGACGCCCGCGACGTCGCCGTCGTCCAGCAGCCGCCGGACGGTGAGGAAGTCGGCCTCCACCGCGCAGCCGAGCCGGTAGGGCCGGGCGCGGACGACGCCGTCGAGCCGCTCGCGCAGCCGGTGGATCTCCGGCCGGACCGTCGCCGGGCTGCCGTCGTCGCCGTACAGGTACAGCGCGAGGCGGTCGCCGCTCAGGCCGCGCGGGTGCAGCGCGAGCAGCGCGAGGATCTCGGCGTGCCGCAGCGTCAGCGGGACGGGCCGGCCGTCCAACCGGGCCTGCGGCCGGCCGTCGCCGAGGAACGACAGCGTCAGCAGCCGCCGCGCGGGCGCCGCCGCCGCGGCCCGCCGCCCGCCCGGCCGCAGCGCGGAGCGGAGCGGCTCGCCCCCGGCGGCGCGGCCGGGGACGGCGGCCGGCCGCAGCAGGAACGCCTCGCCGAGCGGCTCGGCGACGGCGGTGCGGCCGTCGGGCAGCGTCACCGCGCCGCCCGCCTCGGGGACGGCGAGCCGCAGCCCCCGCCACCCCGCCGGGCCCGGCGCGGCCGCGTCCGGCCCGGCGGCGAGCACCCGGCCGGTCGCGGTGACGAGGACGCCGGACCCGCCGAGCCCCCGAAGGTGCGGGAGCAGCCGGTCGCGGAGCCGCTCGTCGCGCTGCCGCATCTCGTTCTCCAGCCGCGCCTCGGCGAGCCGGGCCGCGGCGGCGACGAGCGCGACGGTCGCCGGGTGCAGCGCGTCGACGGTCGCGCTGACGTCGATGCAGCCGATCACCCGCCCCGAGTCGGGGTCGGTGATCGGCGCGCCCGCGCACGACCAGCCGTGCAGGATGTGCGCGACGTGCTCGGCGGCGTACACGAACTCGGCCCGCCCGGACGCGAGCGCGGTGCCGATGCCGTTCGTCCCGACGGCGTCCTCGGACCAGCGGAACCCGTCGGTCAGCCCGATCGCGTCGGCGGCGCGGCGGGCCGCGGGCGGGCCCTGCGTCCACAGCACGTGCCCGGCGTCGTCGGTGATCACCATGAGGTGCTCGGTCTCGTCGGCGACCCCCCGCAGCAGCTCCTCCAGCATGGGGACGTGCCGGTCGAGGGGATGGGCGCCGCGCGCGTCCGCGATCACGTCGCGGTCGTAGACCAGGGGCGCGGCCCGCACGTCCGCGTCGACTCCCGCGTCCCGGGAGCGGCGCCACGACTCGGAGATCGGCGGCCGGACCGCCACCGGTTTGCGCACCACCAGCAGTCCTTTCCCCCGGAGAGAACCTGGCTCGTCCGAGGATCGGCCCATCGGCGGAGCGGCGCAACCGTTTCCCGGGATTCGAGCGCGGCCGGATCCGGCACGGTGAGTGATCCCCCGGTCGCAACGTGCATGCAACCTCGGGCCGCTTACCGTTACGACCGCTGGGAGCCGGAAGGCCGTCCAGGAGTCCCGTCGTCCCGTTGCGCGTCCGGGGGGAACGCGTGCGGGACGACGGGCCGCGGCCGCCCGGCCGGACGGTCGACACGCAGGTGAAACGCACCTGACGTGCGCCGCCTCCCGGCGGAACGGGGAGGACGGAACACCATGCTCTGCTTGACCTGCCACCGCGTCCGGCCAGCGCTCGACCGCGCGGACTACACCGCCGAACGCGCCTGGCTCATCGTCCGTCGCGGGCTGTGCACGTGCGGCACGCCGAACCCGGCGGCGCCGCGACCCGCCCATCTGGCGCCCGTCCGAAAACCGGCCGGTTCACCGAAATAATGATCTGAGTAAAGGCGGGGTTCACGGCCGGTTCGCCTAGAGTTTAGGGAGCGTCCATCACGGCCCCTGGGAGGGAGCGCCATGACCGTGATCCTGGGTCTCGTCCGCCGTGCCACCGCCGAGGCGGAGCACCGGTTGCGGGAAGGCGTCGGCCTTCTCGTCAGACTCGGACGGGACCTGGAACGGTCGGCGGAACTCGGACGGCTCCTGCCCGCCCTCGTCCAGCGCCTGACGATACTGGAGCAGACCGTCCGGGACCAGGACGCCGAGCTCCGCACCTTGCGCACCGAGCTCGACTCGCTGGTCGGGCAGCTCAACGACCGGCTGCTGCCGCGCATCGACGAGCGGATGGACGACACCGAGCGCGACCTCGCCGCGGTCGCCACCAGCCTGATCCGCACCGGCCGCGACACCGCGGGCAACGGCGCCCGGCTGGAGATCGCCGAGCGCCGCCTCGGCGACCTGCGCACCAAGATCGCGCAACTGGAGCAGCGGACCGGGCTGTGGCGCGACCTCCAGGCCAACGTGGCCCGCCTCGGCGACGACCTCGACGCGATGCGCGCCCGGATGGCGCTGCGCGCCGCCGAGCCCACGGCCGACGCCGCGCCCGCGCCGATGCGGGACATCACCGACCGCCCGGCCTGACGACGTTTCGGCGGTACGCGCCGTGCGGGACGATTCGCCCCGTCCATGAGAATGGACGCATGACGCAGCCGCCCACCGAGCACACCGGCACCAAGAACACCGGTACCGAGCACACCGGCACCGAGAACACCGAACCCGGGAACACCGGCCCCGCCGCTGTCGGGCCGCTGCCCGCCGCGCGGGGCTTCGCCAGCGACAACCAGGCGAGCATCCACCCGGACGTGCTCGCCGCGCTCGCCGCCGTCAACGACGGGCATCAGCCCGCCTACGGCGACGACGCCGTCACCGCGCGGCTCCGCGAGGTCGTCCGGCAGCACTTCGGGCCGCGCGCCGAGGTGTTCCCCGTGTTCAACGGGACGGGCGCGAACGTCGTGTCGCTGCAGGCGATGTCGGAGCGGTGGAGCTCGGTGGTCTGCCCGGAGTCGGCGCACATCAACACCGACGAGTGCGGCGCGTCCGAGAAGATCGCCGGGTTGAAGCTCGTCACCGTCCCGACGCCGGACGGCAAGCTGACGCCCGAGCTCGTCGGGGAGTACGCGACGGGGTTCGGGAACATCCAGCGGCGCGAACCCGCCGTCGTGTCGATCACGCAGAGCACCGAGCTCGGCACCGTCTACACGCCGGAGGAGACGGCGGCCGTCGTGGTGGCGGCGCACGAACGCGGCCTCGCGGTGCACATGGACGGCGCGCGCATCGCCAACGCCGCCGCGTCCCTCGGCGTCCCGCTGCGCACCCTCACCACCGACGCGGGCGTGGACGTCCTGTCGTTCGGCGGCACCAAGAACGGGCTGCTGCTCGGCGAGGCGATCGTCGTCCTGAACCCGGACGCCGCGCGCGGCCTCGCCTACCTGCGCAAGTCGAGCATGCAGCTCGCGTCGAAGATGCGGTACGTGTCCGCGCAGCTCGTCGCGCTGCTGGATGGCGACCTGTGGCTGCGCAACGCGACGCACGCCAACGCCATGGCGGCGCGGCTGGAGGCGGCAGCGCGGGACGTCCCCGGCGTCCGGATCACGCAGGCGGTGCAGGCGAACACCGTGTTCGCGATCGTCCCGAAGGACGTGGCGGACCGGCTGCGCAAGCGGTTCCCCTTCTACACCTGGGACGAGCGGACCGGCGAGGTCCGCTGGGTCTGCTCCTTCGACACCACCGCCGCCGACGTCGACGCCCTCGCCGCCGCGCTGGCCGCCGAGATGCCGTCCTGACCAGCGGTCATACCGGACATCGGGACGCGCCCGGAACGCTCCACGCCCGGCGGGCTATCGTGGCCCGAACAGCATTCGGTACAGGAGGCGAACCGATGGCCATCCGCACCTTCGTCGTCGGCGTGGGCATGACCAAGTTCGAGAAGCCCGGCTCCCGCGACTGGGAGTACCCCGACATGGCCAAGGAGGCCGTCGGCAACGCCCTCGCCGACGCCGGCGTCGAGTACGACAAGGTCGAGATGGCCTACGCCGGGTCCATGTACGGGTCGATGGGCCAGCGCGCCCTCTACGAGACCGGCATGACCGGCATCCCGGTGATGACCGTCATGAACGCGTGCGCGACCGGGTCCAGCGCGCTGTTCCTCGCCCGGCAGGCGATCCGCGGCGGCCTCGCCGACTGCGCGCTCGCGCTCGGCATGGAGAAGATGAAGAAGGGCTCCCTCGGCGCGGGCGTCGGCGAGTCGAAGGTCACCATCATCGACCACCACCTCACGTCCATGGCCGCCGGACGCGAATGGGAGCTCGACAAGGCGCCCATGCCGCAGATGTTCGGCAACGCCGGACGCGAGCACATGGAGAAGTACGGCTCCACCCCCGACCACTACGCCTGGATCGGCTGGAAGAACCACAAGCACTCGGTCAACAACCCCTACGCCCAGTTCCAGACCGAGTACTCGCTCGACGACGTCAAGAACGCCACGATGATCTTCGACCCGCTGACCAAGCTGCAGTGCTCCCCCACCTCCGACGGGGCGGGCGCCGCGATCGTCGCCAGCGAGCGCTTCGTCGACGAGCACGACCTCTGGGACCGCGCCGTCGAGATCGCCGGGCACCACATCGCCACCGACACCCCCGAGAGCTTCGCCGACCACTCGTCCATCCAGGTCGTCGGGTTCGGCTGCTCGCAGCGCGCCGCCCGCGCCGCCATGGACGAGGCGCAGGTCTCCATCGACGACGTCGACGTCATCGAACTGCACGACTGCTTCAGCGCCAACGAGCTCATCACCTACGAGGCGCTCGGCATGGCCGAGATCGGCGAAGGCCACAAGCTCGTCGACGACGCGGCCACCACCTACGGCGGGACGTGGGTCGTCAACCCGTCCGGCGGCCTGATCTCCAAGGGCCACCCGCTCGGCGCCACCGGCCTCGCCCAGTGCGCCGAGCTGACCTGGCAACTGCGCGGCGAGGCCGGAGCCCGCCAGGTCGACGGCGCCCGCGTCGCCCTCCAGCACAACATCGGCCTGGGCAGCGCCTGCGCCGTCGCCGTCTACAAGCCCGCGACCGCCTGACCGCCGCGACCGGACTCACTCCATGACACGGCCCGGACGAACGCGAACGGCGGCAGGCGACAGCCCCCGGTCGCGGCTCGTCCGGGACCACCACCGAGCCGTCGCACGAGCGGCAGCGGCGACCGCCCGTCGCGGCTCGTCCGGGACCGCTACCGGGCCGTCGCGTGAACGGTCATGACAGCCGGGCGCCGAGCCGTGACGAGCGGCGGCCCGGCCGCGAGACCGCGGACCCGCCGCGCGCCGACACCGCCAGCCGCGGCCGGAGGTCGCGGCACGCCGCCAGGATCCGCTGGACGTCGTCGTCCGACAGGGCCGCGTGCGCCGACAGCCGTACCAGCGTCCGCCCCACCGACGCGGTCGGCGGGAACAGGGCGGCGCTGAGGATGTCCCGGGTGACCAGCGCGTCCCGCAGCGTCGTCGCGTCGGCCTCCGATCCCGTCTCCACCGCGATGATCGGCGTGTCGGAGTCGACGAGGCGGTAGCCGAGCTCGGCCAGGCCGTCGCGCAGCCGCCGGGTGACGGCGCGCAGCCGGTCGCGGCGGGGCCCCTCGTCCCGGACGACCCGCAGCGCCGCCGCGATCCCCGCGATGTCGTGCGGCAGCAGCGTCGAGCTGAACACGGCCGGGAGCGCGGTGTGGCTGAAGTAGTCCGCGAAACCGGGACGGTCGCAGGCGATCAGCCCGGCCCGCCCCGGCAGGGCCTTCGCCAGGCTCGCGGTGCGGAAGTCGACGCGGCCGGTCAGCCCGAGCTCGGCGACCAGGCCCTCGCCGCGCTCGCCGTGCGTGCCGAGGGAGTGCGACTCGTCCACCACGAGGAGGCAGTCGTGCTCCTCGGCGATCTCCACCAGGCCGGGCAGCGGGCACACCGTCCCGTCGGTGCTGTAGACGGCGTCCACCGCGATCACCCCGGAACCGCCCACCTCGATCCGGCGGCGCAGGTGGTCGAGGTCGTTGTGGCGGAAGTAGGACAGCTCGGCCCCCGCACCGCGCGCCCCCTCCCACAGCGACATGTGGGCCAGGACGTCCAGGTAGACGGGCACGTCCGGACCGGCGACCACCTGGAGCAGCCCCGTGTTCGCCACCCAGCCGGACGGGCACAGCACCGCGGCCCGCGCGCCGAGGTGCCGCGCGAACTCCGCGCCGAGGACGATCTGCGGGTGGTCGTCGGGCAGGCACGGGCCGGGGACCGGCGCCGAGGCCGCGCCGTCCGCCGCGCGCAGGCTCGCGATCATGGCGTCGGCGATCGCCGGGTGCTCGGCGATGGCGAGGTAGTCGCTGCAGGTCAGGACGATCGTCCGGGTGCCGGGCGGCACGGTGGGCGAGGCCGCCCGGCGGCCGCCCCTGGTGCCCCGGAAGTGCCTGATGCGTTCGCCCAGTCGCTGGTGCGCGCTGGTCATGCTCGTCACTCTCCCCCGTCATGCAATCGTCACGGCTCGTAACGGTCCCTAATCATAGGGTGAAATGAATCCATGGGGTGGACCAAAAGCCGCGGACCGGTCCAGAAATTCATCCGCCCGGTGAGCTGCCCCGACGGCGGACGCCTGGCGGGCGGCGGCAATCGTCAGGCGCCGTTCGCGTCGAACCGGTCTGGGCGTCGCGTGCTCTTCAGACAAGCGGCCGATCACTTGGGTGTGGAGACCATCACCGCCGGGGCCGATCCCGCGGCCCCCGCCGGGCTCCCGAACTCCGGCGGGCCCGCCGCGACCCCTGCAAGGGCCCGCCGGGGCCGTTGGGCCGTCCTCTGGGCCCTGGCCCTCGCCCTCGCCGCCGCGGTGGCGCTCACCACCGGCGCGCCGGGCCCGGCCCTGGCCGCGCTCACCCGCACGCGCTGGACCTGCCTGCCGCCGCTCGTCCTGCTGTCGGTGCTGCACTTCGTGCTCTCCGCGGTCGCGCTGCGCGGCGCGGCCGGACGGTCCCTCCCCCTGTTCGAGGCGACGCTGGCGCAGTTCACCGCGGCGGCGGCCAACCGCGTCACGCCAAGCGGGCTCGGCGCGGCCGCCGTCAACACCCGCTACCTCGTCTGCAAGGGGCTGCCGCTGTCGCGGGCCGCGCTCGCCGTCACGCTGCTGCAACTCGCGGGCCTCCCCGCCGACCTGACGCTGATGGCCGCGGTGTTCGGGGCGAGCGGCGGCGACGACCGCGTCCTGGACGCCCTCGGACGGCACGCCGCGCAGGCCGCCGGGCTCGTCCCTGCCGTGCCGCTGCTCGTCGCCGCCGGGGTGCTGCTGCCCGCGGCGCTCCTGGGCGGCCGCCGCGCGCTGCGCTCCCCCGCCGCCCGCCGCGCCGCCGCCGGGCTGGCCGAGCTGCGCCGCAGGCCGCGCGACGTGGCGGTCGCGCTCGCCGCGTCCGCGTCGACCACGCTCGCGCTCGGGCTGGCGTTCGCGCTCAGCGTGCTCGCCGTGCCGGACACCGGCGCCGGGCCGGCGGACGTCCTCGCGCTGCTGGCCGCCTACCTGGTGGGCGCCACCGCGGGCGCGGCGGTGCCGGCGCCCGGCGGGTTCGGCTCGACGGAGGCCGCACTGGTGGCCGGGCTCGCCGCGCTCGGCGTCGCCACCGCGCCCGCCCTGCACGCCGTGCTGGTGTTCCGGGCGATCACCTTCTGGGCGCCGGTGCCGGTCGGGCTGCTGACCTGCCGGACGCTCCGCCGCTGAGCGCCTTTACGTTGTAGATCACGAAGAGCTGCTACTCTCGTCGTCGTGACGAGCCCCGAAGCCGACAGACGCTGACTCCCGGGCGGCCGCCCCTGGCGCGGGCCGCCCGATGCGGGGCTGTTTTCCCACCCTTGATCGTTCATCGCGCATTCACGTTTTCCGCGCCGTGCTTTGACGAGGGTTCTTCGTTTATCGCCATCGCCGTCCGCGCCGATGCCGGACGGCCGTCCCGGCGGCAGCCCCCCATTTCCCGACGATCAGTCGACCGTTCGCCGCCTCGGGAGTCTCTTTTGCCATTCGCCGTCTACGTCCTCGGGCTCGCCGTGTTCGCCCAGGGGACCTCGGAGTTCATGCTGTCCGGGCTCGTCCCCGGCATCGCCGCCGACCTCGGCGTGTCCGTGCCCGCCGCCGGGCTGCTCACGTCCGCGTTCGCCGTCGGGATGGTGGTCGGCGCGCCGTCGATGACGCTCGCCGCCCGGCGCTGGCCCCGCCGCCGCGGCCTGCTCGTCTTCCTGTGCGCGTTCGTCGCCGTCCACGTCGCGGGCGCGCTCACCGGCAGCTACGCGGTGCTGCTCGCCACCCGCGTCGCCGCCGCGCTCGCCAACGCCGGGTTCTGGGCCGTCGCGCTCGCCGCCGCGACCGCGCTGGTACCGCCGGAGTCGCGCGCCCGCGCCACGTCCGTGGTGGTCGGCGGCGTCACCGTCGCCTGCGTCGCCGGGGTGCCCGCGGGCGCGCTGCTCGGCGGGCAGTTCGGCTGGCGGGCCGCGTTCTGGGCGGTCGCCGCCGTCTCGGTGCCCGCCGTCGTCGCCGTCGCACGGACGGTCCCGGACGACCGTCCGGCCGCGCCGAGCGCCCGCGGCGAACTCCGCGCGCTCGCCGACCGCGGCCTGCTGCGCGTCCTCGCCGTCAACGCGCTGTTCCAGGGCGCGACGTTCTGCTCCTTCACCTACCTCGCGACGCTCGTCACGGAGGTCACCGGGCTCGCCTCGGAATGGGTGCCGGGAATGCTCGCCCTGTTCGGCGCCGGCTCGTTCGCGGGCGTCGTGATCGCCGGACGCGTCGCCGACCGTCATCCCGGCGCGCTCATCGCCGTCGGAATGAGTTCGGCGGCGATCGGCTGGGCCGTCCTCGCGCTGGCCGCCGGGAACGTCGCGGCGACCGTCGCGCTCGTGTTCGCGCAGGGCATGCTCGCGTTCGGCACCGGGCCCGCGCTGATCGCGCGCGTCCTCGCGCGGGGCGCCGCCGCGCCGACGCTGGCCGGCGGGTACGCGACCGCCGCGTTCAACGTCGGCGGCGCGGTCGGCCCCTGGCTCGGCGGCGCCGCGATCGGCGCGGGCCTCGGCTACCGCTCGCCGGTGTGGGCGAGCGCGGTGCTCATGGCGCTCGCCGTCACCCTTGCAGCGACTTCTGCAGGGACGCCACCTTGGCGGACCCGGTCAGCGCGGGCAGGTAGCCGAGCTTATGGCCGCGCGCGGTGGGGTGGTAGGACGAGTCGAACGGGACCGTGACCGCGTTGAGCCAGTCGTCGCCGGAGCACAGCTCGTGGCCGCCGAACTCGTCCCGGACGTCCGACCAGGTGAACCCGGCCCGCCCCACCGCGCTGGAGATCACGCCGTCGAGGGTGTCGGCGGCGTGGTTCAGCGCGGTGCGCTTGGCGTTGCTCAACCCCACGCACACGTCGACGATCTTGTAGAGGCGGGGGTAGCCGAGCACGACGACGCGGGCGGACGGCGCCTTCGCGTGGATCTGCCCGTAGATCGAGTCGAGGCGTCCGGGCAGGGTGTTGCGCATGAACGTCTCGGCCTGCGCGACCCGGCTCTGGCAGTTCGCCGTCGACTGGAGCACGCAGGTCTGCATGACGTCGGCGAACCCCGCGTCGTTTCCGCCGACCGTGACGCTGACGAGGTTCGTCGATGAGCTGAGCGCGCTGAGCTGCCCGCTCGCGACGGTCGCGGTCGTCGCGCCCGAACACGCGACGAACTTGTAGGACGAGGTGGTGTGCGCGGCGGCCCACAGGTTCGGGTAGGCGTTGGCGCTGCGGTTGCACGACCCGCTGGCGGGGTCGTAGCTCCCGGCCCCGGTACCGGACGAGTAGGAGTCGCCGAGGGCGACGTAGTTCGGGCCGGCCGCCGAGGCCGAGCCGGGAAGGGCGACGGAACCGGCGGCTACGGTCACCGCACCGAAAGCGACCAGAAGGGGGCGGGAGAAACGCATCTGCACTCCGGAGCGAGGTATCGAATTGTGTCGCCCGGCTTATACCCAAGGCGCCATTCTCCCAAGCCCACGATCTGATCAACAAAGTTCGTCAGAGTTAGACATTGAAAACGGGAAACCAACCCAAAAACGGACCCCCTGCCACACAACCCAGCCAACCAATTCAACGATCACCCCCGCCCCGCCCTCAAGCGACCCGCCCTTCCCAGCACCTCGGCGGCCCGGAAACCCCGGCATCGGCCGGCTCGGCACCCCACCACCTCGGCACCCCACCACCTCGGCGGCTTGTCACCGCAGTGACTCGACACCTCAACACCCCAACGGCTCGGCACCCGACGGCCAGTGGCCCGGCGACTCGACACTCCAGAGGCCTGCCGCCCCGACACCCAGGCGTCCCGTGGCCTGGCGGCTTGACCCCAGCGGCCGGTAACCGGCGTCCGGTAGCCCGGCGCCCGGTAGTCCAAGGGCCTGGTAGTCCAGGGGCCAGCGGCCAGGCGTCCCGTGGCCTGGCGCACGGCGGCCCAGTAGCCCGGCGGCCAGGCGCCCGGTGGCCCGTAGCCAGGCGGTCCAGTAGCCCGATAGCCAGGCGGTCCAGTAGCCCGATAGCCAGGCGGTCCAGTAGCCCGATAGCCAGGCGGTCCAGTAGTCCGGTAGCCAGGCGTCCGGTGTCCCGGCGGCGAGGCGGCGCGGCGCCCAGTAGCCCGGTAGCCCAACGGTCTGGCGCTCCAACAACTCGCCCCCCAGCGGCTCGGCGCTCGGCGGCTCAGCGGCCCAGTGGATCGGCACCCCGGGTGGTTCACCCGGGTGACTCGACACTCCGACGGCTTGACACCCGGCATCCAGGTGGCCCGATGCCCCGTGCCCTGGTTCCCCGGTTCCCCGGTTCCCCGGTTCCTCAAGACTCCGACACCTCACCTCAACACCTCGGCGGCGCGGCAGTTCGACATCTCGGTGGCTCGGTAGCTCCACGGACCGGCATCGCGGTGGCTCGGTGGGCAAGCGGCTCCGTGCACCGGCGGCTCACGACACCCCCCAGATCACAACGCCGGACGGATCACGACGCCGGACGGATCACGAGGGCGGCGGATCACGAGGGCGGCGGATCACGAGGGCAGTGGATCACGAGGGCAGTGGATCACGAGGGCAGTGGATCACGAGGGCAGTGGATCACGAGGGCAGTGGATCACGAGGGCAGTGGATCACGAGGGCAGTGGATCACGAGGGCAGTGG
>NZ_VSRQ01000017.1:0-2298 GCF_008121305.1 Actinomadura decatromicini
GTTCGATGAGGTCGACGAAGTCTCCGAGGTCGCCGAAGTCGGGGAGGATCTGGGTGTAGCCGGAGATGTCGTAGCCGCCGTCTTTGAGGGGTGATTGGTAGATCGGCAGCAGCCAGAGGCAGTCGACGCCGAGCCATTGCAGGTGGTCGAGTTTGCTGATCAGGCCGCGGAGGTCTCCGTAGCCGTCGCCGTTGGAATCGGCGAACCCGCGGACCGACACTTCGTAGAACACCGCCGTCTTGAACCAATGCGGCGTGCTCCGGGTGTGCGCCCCGTACGGGGCCGGGGCCGTCCAGGAGTCCGGCGGGCATGTCTCCGTCTCCAGGGCGGTGACCTGGTCGGACGTGGTGCGCGTGTCGTGCGTCGGCTGGCCTTGCATCGGTCACCCCGGGTGCGTTGGAGACATCTAGATCAGCGATTCCCACCGTCCGCCGGAACGACGTTCGCGCCCGGCAACCATCCGTCAAAGATTCAGTACAGAGCGTGACCGTGGTCGCCGTCTCCGCAGCTGAGCGTCTCGGACCGCTCCGGGCCCCGCCGCAGGGGAGATCCCGCCGATTCCGCCCGCGCGGACGCTTCCGGACGCTTGCCGCGCGACGGTTGTGTCATGTCCGGGTTTTTAGATTCGTCGCTTTTTTCGCTGGATGCCGCGGGTAGGTCGCTTCCAAGCTCAGAACCCGTCATCACGACGGGTTCTACTCAGTTCGGACGGAAAATTCGGATCCGTCCAAAAGCGATCGGAGGGACAGTGAAGCGCTGGGAGATGTCGCCATCGGTCGTACCGACGCGCGAGGACCTCGTGGCGCGGCTGCGCGTTCGCTTCGCCGACGTCCCGGCAGAGAGCGTGCGCCGCTGCGTGGACGACCTGTGGTGCTGCTGCGCCCATCTCGGGGTGCGGCCCGAGGAGCGGATCATCGAACGGCTCGCGGCGTCCCGGCTGACGGGCGTCGTGCGGGGCGGCCGCCCGCCGTATCCGGACGCGCGGCGCCCGGACGCCCGGCCCGCGTCGAGTCCGCCCGGCTCCCACGCCTCCGCGGCCCGCGCCGCCGCGCCGCCGGTGCGGCGCGCCGGACCGCCGTCGCCCGGGCCCGCCGACCTGTCCGCGCCGCGCCGGTCCGCCCGCGCGGCCACGAGAACCCCGATCGGGATGTGACGCATGAAGGACACGACCGTGCCGGGCCTGAGCATCGAGACCCGGCGAGGGTTCATCGTGCTCAGCCTGCCCGCGCAGATCAGCTGGCAGAACTACGCGGGGATCCGGGAGGGGGTGAGCAAGGCCCTGTCCCTCGCCGCCGGGTCCGGCGGCGGGCGGCGCCGCGGGGTCGTCGTCGACTTCGGCGACGCGGTGCTCCTGGACGCGGCCGGGCTCGTCCTGCTGGCCCGCGCCGAGACCCGGGCGCAGCTGCTCGGCTGCGCGCTGCGGGCCGTGGTGCCCGCACCGGCCGGGCACGTGCGGCGGGCGCTGCGGATCACCGGGCTGGCGCGGCTCGTCCCGGTGTTCCCGGACGTCGCGGCGGCGACCGCCGAGCCCGTCCCCGCGCGCGGGGCGGGCGACGCCGACCCCTCGCACGTGCTGGACGCGATCCGCGCCCTGCACCCGGGGGACGCCGGGCTCACACCGCACCCGCCCGCGCCGTCCGAGTTGACGATCACCACGTCCGCGGCCGGTGACGGCGACCACACCGTCGTGCACCTGTCCGGCGTGCTGGACGAGGCCACGGTGCCGCGGCTCGGCGAGACGCTGACCACGATGGTCGAGGGCAGGAACCTGCGGCATCTCATGGTGCGGATGCACGAGCGGCTCGGCGTCCGCTGCGACCCGCTGCCGATCCTGCTCGGCATCCGCTGGCGCGTCGCGGCGGACGGCGGCTGCCTGTCGCTGCCCGCGCTGCCCGCCCGGCTCCGCGAGATCATCGACCGGGAGGGTCTCGGCTCGGTCTTCACCGGCTGCCGCACCGGCCAGGACCGCCGGCTCAGCGCCGAGCCGGCCTGACGCGCTCAACTGCCGCGCGTCGTCCGGTATCGGTTCCGTTTCTCCTTTCCATCTCCTTTTCCGTTTTTCTTGCCATTTCCATTTCCCGGCCGGACGCGCTGCCGCGCGGCACGGCTCTCACCGGCCCGCACATTTCCTTCGTCCATTTGCTGGATCGTCAGGATGTGTGCTGGTTTGGTGTGGGGGTCGAGGTGGACGTAGTTGGCGGCGGTCCAGGTGTAGATGGCGCCGTCGAGTTGGTCGGTGACGGTGTAGGTGTGGTGGGGGTCGTCGGGGAGGCCGAGGGCGGGCAGGTCGAGGTGGAT